>JAPPGE010000061.1 GCA_028821455.1 bacterium
CTCAGCACTTTCATGGCCGGGGGTGACGACCGAAACGCTCTTCATGCGCATTTGCAGGACCGGTGGGCGGTGGTGTCGGCGCGTTTCCCGAGGCGTGCCGGAATGTCCTTGATCTGCGAAGGCACTGGTGTTGATGATGACTCCGTTTTCAGACCGGCTGGAGAGGATCAATCCATGCGACATGCGCCCAATGCGCCTGTTCTGGCTCCGCGGGGGCCGGAACTCAACACGAAGGGCTGGCCACAGGAGACCGCATACCGGTTGCTGATGAACAACCTGGAGGTGGCCGAGGACTGGAAACGGCTCATCGTCTACGGCGGACGTGGCAAGGCGGCGCGTGACTGGGACTCCTATTTCCGCATCGTCGAGATGCTCGAGACCCTCGAGGGCGACGAGACCCTTGTCGTGCAGTCGGGCAAACCGGTCGCCATCTGGCCAACCCACGAATGGGCGCCCCGTGTGCTGATCTCGAACTCCATGCTGGTGCCCCACTGGAGCACGCTGGAGCACTTCAATGAACTCGAGGCCAAGGGCCTCATGATGTACGGCCAGATGACGGCGGGCTCATGGTGCAACATCGGCTCCCAGGGCATCGTCCAGGGGACCTACGAGACCTTCGCCACGCTGGCCAAGATGAAGTTCGGCGGCACGCTGAAAGGACGTGTCACGATCACCGGCGGGCTCGGCATGTTCAGCGGCATCATGCCGCACTGCATCACGCTCAACGGCGGTGTGAGCATCGGCGTCGAGATCGATCCGGAGAGAATAGCCCGCCGCCTCGAACTGGGTTTTGTCCACGAGGTCCTGGATGATCCGGACGTTGCCTTGAAGAGGGCAAGGGACTGTGCCGAACGGGGTGAAGCACGCGCCTTCGCCCTTCACGGCAACATGTCGGATGTCCTGAACGGCTATCTCGAGAACGAAGTCCCCTTCGATATCGTGACGGACCAGACTTCGGCCCACGACATGCTGGAGGGCTATGTTCCCGGCGGCATGACGCTCGCCGAGGCGCTGGACCTGCGCCAGAAGGACCCCGCCGCCTACATCGAACAGGCCCGCTCGACGGCGGTCCGCCAGGTCCGCGCCATGGTTGAGTACCAGAGACGTGGCGCCATGGTGTTCGACTACGGCAACAACATCCGCCAGGAAGCCTACAACCACGGTTACAAGGACGCCTTCGCCTTCCCGGGGTTCGTGGAAGCATTCATCCGTCCGCTGTTTTGCGTGGGACGAGGCCCCTTCCGCTGGATCTGCCTGTCGGGCGAGGAAAGCGATCTGCGCAAGACCGAAGAGGTCGCCCTCGACGAGTTTGGCGACGACGAGGTGTTCGCCAACTGGGTGCGTCTTGCCTCCGAACACCAGCCCATCGAAGGCCTGCCGGCGCGTCTTGGATATCTGGGATTTGGCCAGCGCGCCCGCTTCGGCAAGCTGCTCAACGACCTGGTGCGCTCGGGCGAGCTTGCCGGGCCTGTGGCGATGAGCCGCGACCATCTCGATACCGGCTCCGTGGCGTCACCGAACCGGGAGACCGAGGGCATGTTGGACGGCAGCGATGCGGTGGCCGACTGGCCGATCCTGAACGCCCTGCTCAACACCGCCTGCGGGGCGACCTACGTGGCGGTCCACAACGGCGGCGGCGTGGGCATCGGCTATGCGACCCATGCCGGGCTGGTGGTACTGGCCGACGGCACGGACATGGCCGAGCGCAAGATCGAGCGCTGCCTTACCGTGGACCCGGGCATGGGGATCGTGCGCCACGCGGATGCCGGCTACGACCTGGCGAAGGACGCCGCCCGCAGGCACGGCCTGCGCATGCCCATGCTCGGGGACTGAAGCCCTCTGGCAGGCGGGGCGCCTGGCCCGGCTACAGCAGCGCTGCCTCGAAAGGCATGTCGGAGAGGAGCTCGATGCCGCCCTCCTTCACGAGGATCTGCTGTTCGAGCTTGACGCCCTCCTTGCCGCCGGGCTTGCCGGCGTAGCTTTCGATGCAGAAGACCATGCCGGCCTCGACCATGCCGTTGTGACCGGCCTCCCTGTGGCGGGAGGCGTGGAGGACGATCGGGTACTCGTTGACGAGACCGACGCCGTGGGCGACCGCCGGAATCTGGTACTCCGAAAAGCTCCCCGGCAGGGCGTAGGCCTTCTCGGCGATCTCGTCGAATGTCGCTCCGGGGCAGAAGAGTTCCTGGTTTCGCATCACCTGTTCGAAGGCAAGGCCGTAGAGTGTCTTTTGTTCTCCCGACGGCGGCCTGCCGTCGACGATCCAGCTGCGCGAGATGTCCGCCGAATATCCCATCGGACCGACGAGATCGGAATCCAGGCTCACCATGTCGCCTGCCTCGACACGGCGGTTCGATGCCTCCTGATACCAGGGGTTGGTGCGCGGGCCGGAACTGAAGAGCCTTGTCTCGATCCACTCCCCGCCCAACCGGATGTTCGTCTCATGCAGGACCGACCAGATCGCGTTCTCGGTCATGCCGGGCTCGGTCGCTTCCATCATGCCCGCGATGCCTTTCTGGCAGACGGCAACCGCGTCGCGCAGGGCATCGACCTCTTCAGGCGTCTTGATGCGGCGCGCACGCTCCGCCACCTCCCGGCCGTCGATGACCGTGCATCCGGCCTCCCGCAGGAGGTCCAGTCCTTGAGGATCGGCACGATCAATGGCAATTCGCCGGTTGCCGGCGCCATGCGCCGCCACCAGGTCGAGGATCTCCGCTGCCCAGACTCCAGCATTCTCACCGGTTCTCGGGCCGGAGATGCTGAAGTACCACGGGACGGCGTTGCGGACCTCGTTCACGGCAACGCAGTTCCCGGAGAGATGCCCGCAGCCCTTGAACTCGAAGAGCGTGACGGGGCCTTCCACCGGCACGACGACATAGCGGCAGGGATTGTGAAGGGCGTAGACCTGCATGTTCGAGGTGCCGGTGGCGTAGCGGATGTTGACCGGGTCATAGAAGAGACCGGCTCCGCAGTCGGCCCGCGCAATCTCGTTTCTCAGCCGGGCCAGCCTGCCGAGATCCAGTTTCTCGCGCCACCCCTGTCCCCGCTCCCCCAGCAGGTGGGCATCCGTTGTCCGGGTCTCGTTCATGGCGACCATCAAGCATGTCCCGCAGCGTTGCGCAACCCTGCCTCGCGTGCGATTGCGCCGGCGCCAGGTCCGGGGTGGCGGGAGACCGTCAAGCGGTGGTATGGAGACCGTGCCTCCGGAGGTTTCCGGAGGGTGACCGGGAGAACAAGGGAGACCTGAAGCCATGGCCGACACACGGGATGCCATCGTGATCGGAGCGGGGATCATCGGTGCCAGCACGGCGCGTGAACTTGCCGCCAGGGGCATGGATGTTCTGGCCGTCGATCGTCTGCCGGCGGCCAGCTACGGTTCGACCGCCAATTCCTGCGCGATCGTTCGCCCGTACTATTCGACGGTGCACGGATCGGCCATTGCCTACGAGAGCCATTTCTACTGGTCCGACTGGGAGAACTACTGCGGCATCGTCGATGAACGCGGCATGGCGCGATACAACAACGTCGGCTGCATGATCATGAAGACACGGCAGAACAACTTCCTCGAGAACATCCTCAAGGTCATGGACGAGATCGGCTGTCCCTACGAGGAACTGACGCCCGAGGAAGTCCGCCAGCGCATGCCGTCCGTCTCGACGGCGTGTTTCGGGGAGCCGCGCCGCACCGACGATCCGGACTTCGGCGAGCCCCTCGACCGCGAGGTCTTCGGCGCTGCCTACTTCCCGTGCGGCGGGTACATCTCGGACCCGCAGCTTGCCGGTCACAACGTCCAGAGGGCCGCGGAAAAACGCGGTGCAACGTTTCGATTCAACACCACCGTGACCGCCATCCGCCGCGACAACGGGCGCGTCAAGGGCGTCACCCTCGACAATGGCGAGGATATCGATGCACCCGTGGTGGTCAACGTCGCCGGCCCGCATTCGTCGAAAATCAACGAGATGGCGGGTCTTGCCGGAACCATGCGCATCACGACCCGCGCCCTGCGCCACGAGGTGGCCCATGTGCCGGCGCCGGACGACTACGATTCCAGCGTCAGCCACGTCTTTTCGGACAGCGAGGTCGGCACCTATTGCCGCCCCGAGACGGGCAATCACATTCTCATCGGCAGCGAGGATCCGGCCTGCGACGACAAGGAATGGGTTGACCCGGATGACTATCTCCAGGAGTTCACGGGCATGTGGACGACCCTCGTCATGCGCCAGGCGCAGCGTTTCCCGGGACTGAAGATCCCGGGTTCCGCGGCCAGGGGCGCGGTTGACCTCTATGACGTCACCGAGGACTGGGGACCCATCTACGACAAGTCGGACCTCGGCGGCTTCTACCTGGCGATCGGCACCAGCGGCAACCAGTTCAAGAATGCGCCCATCGCCGGCGAGATGATGGCGGCCCTGATCGCCGCCTGCGAGGACGGCCAGGACCATGACGTCGACCCGGTAAGCTTCCATCTCCCGCACATTGATCGCGATGTCGACATGTCCTTCTTCTCGCGCAACCGGGAGATCAACCGGAACAGCACCTTTACCGTTCTGGGGTAGCAGCCGATGCGGTCCCATGTGCGCGTGGCCGTCATTGGCGGTGGCGTTGTCGGGTGCAGTGTCCTCTATCACCTGACGAAGTTCGGCTGGTCCGATGTCATGCTCATCGAGCGCTCGGAACTGACCTCGGGCTCGACGTGGCATGCGGCGGGTGGATTCCACACGCTGAACGCGGACCCCAACATGGCAGCCCTGCAGGGCTACACCATCCGCCTCTATCGCGAGCTCGAGGAGATCACCGGCCTTTCCTGCGGCCTCCACCATGTCGGTGGCCTGACCATCGCCGAATCACCCGACAGGATGGATTTCCTCAAGGCCGAACGGGCCAAGCACCGCCACATGGGACTCGAAACCGAGATCGTCGGCCCCGGCGAGATCGCCGACTACACCCCCATCATCAACGCGGAAGGTCTCCTCGGGGCGCTCTGGGATCCCCTCGACGGACACCTCGACCCCTCTGGAACGACTCATGCTTATGCCCGTGCGGCGAGGATGGCCGGGGCCGAGATCTCGCTTCAAAACCGTGTGCTCGAACTTCACCAGAGAAACGACGGCCACTGGGAAGTCGTCACCGAGAAGGGGTCCGTCGTTGCCGAGCATGTCGTCAATGCTGCCGGGCTTTGGGCCCGCGAAGTGGGCATGATGGCGGGTGTCCGTCTGCCTCTCCATCCGCTCGAGCACCAGTACCTCGTCACCGGCGACATCGAGGAGGTCTACGGGCACGACAAGGAACTTCCCCATGTCATGGATCCCTCGGGCGAGAGCTACCTCAGACAGGAGGGCCGGGGTCTCGTCATCGGCATCTACGAGCAGGCCTGCCGGCACTGGGCCGTCGACGGCACGTCCTGGGATTTCGGGCACGAGCTTCTCGCCGATGACATCGACCGCGTTGCCGGGCCTCTGGAAACCGCCTACCAGCGCTATCCCGTGCTGCAGTCCGCCGGAATCAAGCGCATCATCAACGGCCCCTTCACCTTCGCTCCCGACGGCAATCCCCTGGTGGGACGGGTTCCGGGCGTTCCCGGATACTGGGCCTGCTGTGCCGTCATGGCCGGGTTCAGCCAGGCCGGAGGCGTCGGACTGGCCCTGGCGGAGTGGATGATCGAAGGCGAGCCGTCACGGGACATCTTCGCCATGGACGTGGCGCGTTTCGGAGATTGGGCGACGTCTGCCTGGACTCGCGCGAAGACCCGCGAGAACTACCAGAGGCGCTTTGCCATCGCCTATCCCAACGAGGAGCTTCCCGCAGGCCGGCCCTTCCACACGACGCCTGCCCACGGCGTGTGGAAGGAGCGGCGAGCCGTTTTCGGCAGCGCCTTCGGCATGGAACATGTCAACTACTTCGCGCCGCCGGGCGAGCCGCTCTACGAGACGCCGAGTTTCCGCCGCTCCAACGCCTTCGCCGCGACGGCCCGTGAGTGCCGCGGCGTTCGCGAGGGCGTGGGCATCAACGAGATCCACAACTTCTCCAAGTTCCGCATCGAGGGAGAGGGTGCGGCAGCCTGGCTCGACCGCATCATGGCCGGGCGAGTGCCGAAGGAGGGACGGCTCACGCTGTCACCGCTTCTCAACCATCGTGGGCGACTGGCGGGAGATTTCACCATCGCCAGGGATGGGTCCGAGAGTTTCAGGGTGCAGGCGAGCTATGCCGCCCAGGATGCCCACATGCGCCTCTTTCTAGATCTCCTGCCCGAGCACGGGGTGACGGTCACCAACATCTCGCGCGATCTCGTCGGCTTCCAGATCGCCGGGCCGCGGGCACGGGAACTGCTGCAGCGCACCACGGATGCCGATGTTTCGGGCAACGCCATGCCGTTCCGCGCAGTCCGCAACATCGCCATCGGCATGGTCGAGGCCACCGTGCAGCGGGTGACCTACACCGGGGATCTCGGCTACGAGATTTACGTGCCGCCCGTCCTCCAGCGCGCCCTCTTCGAGACCCTCGAGGGTGAGAGCGCCGGTCTCGGCCTCGTGCCCTTCGGCATGCGCGCCATGATGAGTCTGCGCCTGGAGAAATCCTTCGGTTCGTGGCTGCGCGAGTACCGGCCCGACTACACCGCCGCCGAGACCGGCCTCGATCGCTTCATTGCCTTCGACAAGGAGGACTTCCCCGGACGTGACACGGCCTTGAGGGAAGCCGCGGAAGGACCCGGACGACGGCTGGTGACGTTCGTCGTCGATGCCGCCGATGCCGACTGCGTCGCCGACGAACCGGTGTGGAGGGACGGCAAGGTCGTCGGTTTCGTCACGTCGGGGGGGTACGCCCACCACGTGGAGAAGTCCGTGGCGCTCGGTTTCGTGCCGGTCGACATGGCCGAGACTGGGGAAGAGTTCCAGATCGAGATCCTAGGCGACATGCGCCGTGCCACCATTGTCGAGGCGCCGCTCTTCGATCCATCCGGTTCGCGCATGCGCATGTAGGTCCCGGTCCGGTAACACAACTTTACACACGCGCAACATTCGGGACATCGGCGGCGCCCATGATGTGTTTCATCACTGAAAGAGGGCACGAACCATGACCGACATGACCGAGAAACCCCGCCGCCGCCGCTGGTGGATCGCCGGAGCCATTGCTCTGGCGGTCGTCGTGGCCGCAGGCGCCGTCGCGTTCTCGTTCCATGGCCACGGGATTGAACGGTTTGCCGAGAAACGCATCGATCGCATGCTGGACAAGGTCGATGCCAGCGACGGCCAGCGTGCCGAGGTGGCAGGTATTGTCGGGGAGGCGGTTGCCGACATGAAGGAACTGCGCGGCCTCTTCCAGGAGAGCCGGCAGACCCTGCTCGACACCCTCGGGGCGGAGACCGTCGACCGCGAGGCCCTGGAGGAACTGCGCCTGGCGAATCTGCAGACCGTGGACCAGGCCAGCAGGCGTCTCGTGACCGCCCTTGCCGATGTGGCGGATGTCCTCACGCCCGAACAGCGCCGCGAACTCGTCCGGCACATGCAGCGCCACGAGCGTCCATGACGCACTTGCTGATGATCGAGGACGACCGTGACCTCGCCTCGATGGTGCAGGTCTACCTGGCCCGGGCGGGCATGACCCTCGAACATCACGCCAGCGCTGCCAGGGGTCTTGCCGCCGCGGCGAGGGGCGGGTTCGATGCGGTCATCCTCGATCTCATGCTTCCCGACGCCGACGGACTCGATGTGTGCCGGACCATCCGGGCACGCTCGGACGTTCCCGTCCTGATGCTGACGGCCCGCGGCGCGGAGGAGGATCGTATCGTCGGCCTCGAGATCGGCGCCGACGACTACCTCGCCAAGCCCTTCAATCCGCGCGAGCTTCTTGCACGCCTGCGCGCCATCCTTCGCCGGCGCACGTCGACTCCCGACATCATGCGGTTTGGCCGCCTGGTAATCGACCGGTCGACCCGCACCGTGACCCTCGATGGCGAGGAGCGGGCGCTCACGGGCCATCAGTTCGACCTCCTCGTCGCCCTGGCAGGGAATGCGGGACGCGTCCTCAGCCGTGATCAGCTCATGGAAAGGGTGCGGGGCACGTCTCTCGAGGCCTTCGACCGGAGCATCGATGTGCATGTCTCGAGAATCAGGGCGGCGATCGAGGATGATCCGGGCAACCCGCGGCGCATCGTCACGCTGCGCGGCGCCGGGTATCTGTTCACGGGCCGCCGGGACGACGAAGGGTGAGGCGGCGCCTCTTCTTCCAGGTCTATCTCACGTTCCTTGCCATCATCGTCCTCTTTGGCGTGCTGACCGCGCTGGCATGGTGGTTCATCCCCGATGAACACCGGGCAGGCGACTTCACCCGGGGCATGGGGTCTTACCTCCAGGAGACTCTGCCGCCGGCCGGAGCGCCGCGGCACCAGATGGATGCCCATCTCGCCCGCCTGGCGAGGCACTTCGATGTCGACCTCACCCTGTTTGCTGCCGACGGCAGTGTCCTGGGGAGTGCCGGCTCCGGTACCGGGGAGGAGAGGCGGCGCCACCGGCACGCCATCATGCTTCCCGACGGCCGGACCATGGAGGTCGACTGGTCGAGGAATGGTGTCTCAGGCGCCGGATTCATTGTCGTCCCCGGTCTTCTCGCGCTGGCCGCCGCCATCGGCGCCTGGCCCCTGTCGCGCCGTCTCGCCGGGCGTCTCGAGCGGCTGAAGTCCAGGGTCGAGGCCCTGGGTTCAGGGGATCTCCAGGCGCGCGTCAAGGTCGAGGGCAGGGACGAGATCGCCGCCCTGGCGACGAGCTTCAACCGCGCCGCCGGTCGTATCGAGAACCTTGTGGAAGCCCAGCGCAACACCCTGGCGGCAGCATCCCATGAACTGCGATCCCCGCTGGCGCGGATCGCCATGGCCACCGGACTCCTTGCCGATTATGCGGATCAAGATCTGGTGGCCCGGATCGAGCGCGACATTGCGGAGCTCGATCAGCTGATCGACGAAATCCTGCTCGGCAGCCGCCTCGAGATCGATGAGGGACCGGCCCGTGTTGACGAGATCGATCTTGGCGCACTCGCCGCCGAGGAGGCGGCCCGCTTCGAGGTCGCGTTCACCGGCGGCACGGCCGTGATCGAGGTGGAAAAACACCTGGTCCGTCACCTCGTGCGCAACCTTCTCGGCAATGCGCGGCGTCATGCCGCAGGAAGTCCGGTGAGCGTCGATGTGTCGGCCGACGGGCCATGGGTGCGCCTTCGTGTCGCCGACAGGGGCCCCGGGGTGAGCGAATCCATGAGGGAGAGCATCTTCGAACCGTTCCGCTCCTTCGCCGCTGATGGCAAGGGCGCCGGTCTCGGTCTCTATCTGGTGCGGCGCATTGCCAGACGCTACGGTGGTGACGCAGTCTGCCTCGAGAGGCCGGACGGAGGCGCGCTCTTCGAGGTGAGCCTGCCCGCCAGGGGAGAGGAGCAGGGCCCATGACAAGCACGCTCGATGCCGGCGGCTTTGACGTCTCTGCCGAGCACTCGACCACGCTGCCCTCGAGCTGGTACCGGGATCCCGCCATCTGGCGCCTCGAGCACGAGGCGATCTTCTACCGCAGTTGGTGGTACCTGGGACATGTGAGCGACCTCCCCCGGCGCGGCGACTACCTCACCGGCAGGATTGTCGATCAGAATGTCCTCGTCATCAGGGGCCACGACGGGGTGTTGCGCGCCTTTCACAACGTGTGTAGCCACCGCGCCCATCCGCTGCTCGAGGGTTGCGGCAACACGGCCTTCATCATCTGCCCCTATCACCAGTGGACCTACGACGCGAACGGCCGTTTTCGCCAGGGTCGGGGATGTGAGCCTCTGAAGGACTGGACGGCGGGGAACGCCGACCTCAAGCCCGTGCGGCTGGAGGACTACGGCGGCTTTCTCTTCGTCAACCTCGATGCCGGAGCCGTCCCCCTCATCGACCAGGCGGGGAGCTTTCTCAAGGACATGCATCGCGCTTGCCCGCGGCTGCCGGACCTGGTGCGCGCCTGTCGCTGGGAAGTCGACGTACAGGCCAACTGGAAGACGGTGATTGACAACAATCACGAGTGTTACCACTGCGACGTCAATCACCGGTCACTGATGGAGCTCGTCGACTATGACGGCCAGGCAGTCTGGTCCGATGACGGCATCACATTCAGCCACAGGATCGCCGCCAGGGATCTCGACAACACGGCCTATCGCCTCGAAGCGGTGGACGTCGAGCAGAAGGAAGCCCTTTTCGGCTACATCTGGCCCACCGCAATTCCCCTCATGTACCCCGGCAGCCCGCATCTGGCGATGTTCCAGGTCCTGCCCACCGGTCCCGAGACCACCCGCGAGAGATGGGACTTCTACTTCACCTCCCGCGAGCCCTCGGAGTTCGAGAGGCGGTTCATGGACTACATCCGCACCGTCCTCGTGGTCGAGGATGTCGGGCTCTGCGAGAACGTCCAGCAGGGCCTCAACTCACTGGGCTATCACCAGGGGCGGTTCGTCGTCGACAGGGATCATCCCGAATACAGCGAGCACCACGTGCACTTCTTCCAGTCCATGGTGCTGGACTCGCTCAAATCCTTCACGGCGTGACCGGGACGAGACGGCCCAGGACAAGTCCGGCAAAGACCAGGAGGCCAATCCGGTTGTTGGCGGAAAAGGCCCTCAAGCATGATCCCGGGTCATCGAGATCGACGGTGACGAGCTGCCTTGCCAGATCGGCGGCGGCGATGGCGAGGACCACCAGGAAGGGCCACCCGGTCCCGGCCAGGTAGCCGGCCAGGGCCGCCCCGGCAACGAAAACGCCGTAGAAAAGACCGGTGAGGAGTTTTGTGCTCTCGCCGAAGGCAAGTGCCGTCGACTTCACGCCGATCCGCTCATCGTCCGTCTTGTCCTGGTGGGCATAGATCGTGTCATAACCGATCGTCCATGCGATGGCGGCGAGATAGAGCACCAGGGGCTCGGGCGAGAGTGTGCCCCTGACCGCGACCCAGCCGACCAGGGCCCCCCAGCTGAAGGCGAGGCCGAGAAAGAGCTGCGGCCAGTAGGTGACGCGTTTCATGAAGGGATAGATGACCACCAGGCCAAGGGAGGCGAGACCTGTGATGATCGCTGCCTGGTTGAACTGGAGAAGGACGACGAGACCCGCGGCAAGCAGCAGGCCAAGGAAGACCAGGGCGCCCGGCAGCGTGACGGCGCCGCTGGCGAGGGGGCGATCGCGGGTCCGCTCGACCCGGGCGTCGATCCGCCGGTCGACGATGTCGTTGACGATGCAGCCGGCGGACCGCATCACCACGGCTCCGGCGGCGAAAAGGCCAAGGAGCGTCCAGTCCGGCCATCCAGGCGAAGCCAGGGCAACCGCCCACCAGCAGGGCCACATCAGGAGCCAGAAGCCCGCGGGCCTGTCGACGCGCGCCAGTTGCAGCCACGGCCGCCACGATTCGGGCGCCCGAGCGTTGACCCACTCCCTGAAGAACGGACGCCGGCTCATTCAGGTGACTCCCGGAATGGCGCACGCCGACATTGTCTGCCGCCGGCCGTCTTTGCAAGGGCCCCATGCGCGGGATATCGTGCGCGCCGCCAATCGAGGCGCCCGGGGAGCCATATCGATCGTGTCCATACCGTCCGCACAGAACGCCACGCCGGTCACATCCCGCAACCAGCTCGTCGAAGTCCTGGAATCGGGGTGCAAGCCGCCCGAGGAGTGGCGGGTCGGCACGGAGCACGAGAAGTTCGCCTACGACGCCGAGACCCGCAGGCCCCTCTCCTACGACGCTCCCAACGGCATCCGCGTCATCCTCGAGGAATTGCAGCGATTTGGCTGGCAGCCGCTCATGGAGGGAGACCATGTCATCGGGTTGAAGAAGGACAACCAGCACGTTTCCCTGGAACCGGGGGGGCAGGTGGAGCTCTCCGGCGCCCCCTTGAAGACGCTCCATGAATCCTGTCGCGAGGTGAATGCCCACCTGGACCAGTGCCAGGAAGTCGCCGAGGAGCTCGGCATCATCTTCCTCGGCCTTGGGTTGAGACCCCTCGACCGTCGCCAGGACGTGCCCTGGATGCCCAAGGGCCGCTACCGGATCATGCGGGAATACATGCAGAAGGTCGGGACCATGGGCCTCGACATGATGGTCGGCACCTGCACCATCCAGGCCAATCTGGATTTCGCTTCCGAGGCGGACATGGTGCAGAAGTTCAGGGTCGCCCAGGCGCTGCAGGCGGTGACCACCGCGCTTTTCGCCAACTCGCCCTTCAGCGAGGGAAAGCCCAACGGCTACCTGTCGATGCGCGCCCACATCTGGACCGACACCGACAATGACCGCAGCGGCTTGCTGAAGTTCGTCACCGAGGACGGGTTCGGATTCGAGCGATACGTCGACTACGCTCTCGATGTGCCAATGTACTTCGTGCTGCGCGACGGGCGCTACATCGACGCCTCGGGCCAGTCGTTCCGCGACTTCATGGAGGGCCGCCTGCCTGCCCTGCCAGGCGAAATCCCGACGATCTCCGACTGGGAAGACCACCTGACCACACTGTTCCCGGACGTCCGGATCAAGCGGTACATGGAAGTACGCGGCGCCGATGGCGCCAGCTGGCGGCGCATCTGTGCGCTGCCCGCCCTGTGGACCGGGCTGCTCTACGTGTCGTCGCAACTCGATGCGGCCTGGGAGATGGTGCGGGACTGGACCTGGGAAGAGCAGGTGCAGATGAAGGCCGACGTGCCGCGGCTCGGGCTGAGGGCGCCGTTCAGGTCGGGCACCGTCCAGGATGTCGCCCGTACCATGCTGGAAATCTCCTGCGAAGGACTCTACCGGCGGCGCTACTACGACGGCAGCCTCGACGAGGTGCATTTTCTCGACTCGCTGATGGAGATTGCGATGTCGGGAAGAACCCCGGCGGAGATCCTTCTGGATCGATGGGAGAACGCCTGGGGCGGCAGTATCGATCCGGTGTTCAGTGAGTTCTCGTTCTGAAACTGCCCATGAAAGGAGCGCCACGGCCGTGCTGAGACGATTCAATCCCGAGGGTGTTGCGCCACCCCTGTCGAACTACAGCCACGGAGTCGTGATACCCGCTGGCATGAAGCAGCTGCATGTCTCGGGGCAGATCGGAATCACGCCCGACGGCACCATTCCCGATGATGTCGGTGAACAGGCACGCTGGTGCTTTGCGAATATCCTGGCGATCCTCGCGGCGGAAGGCATGGCGGCGGACAATCTCGCGTCGCTGACGACCTATGTTGTCGGCGAGGACAATCTCGCGGCCGTGCGCGAGGCGCGCCAGCAGGCTCTCGGAGAGGCTGCGCCAGCCTCGACGCTGGTGTTCGTCGCGGCCCTTGCCACGCCCGTACTCAAGGTCGAGGTCCAGGCAATCGCCGCCTCGGTGGTCTGACGACACAAGGGCGGTTTATCCGGCCTGCGTGCCGCCAACGGTGAGGCCTTCGATCAGCATGGTTGGCTGACCGACGCCTACCGGCACGCTCTGGCCATTCTTGCCGCAGGTCCCCACACCGGGGTCGAGCCGCATGTCGTTGCCAAGCGCCTTGACATGCTTGAGGGCGGACGGTCCGTCGCCGATCAGTGTCGCGCCCTTGACCGATGGGCCCACCTTGCCGTTCTCGATGAGGTAGGCCTCCGATGCGGTGAAGACAAAGGTGCCGTTGACGATGTCGACCTGGCCACCGGAAAAATTGACCGCATAGAGACCATTGGGAACCGATTCGATGATCTCTTCGGGGTCGCTGTCGCCTGACAGCATGCAGGTGTTGGTCATCCTCGGCATGGGCTGGTGGGCATGGCTTTCGCGCCGGCCGTTGCCGGTCTTCGCCGCGTCCATCAGGTGGGCATTCATGCGATCCGTCATGTAGTTCTTCAGAATTCCGTCCTCGATCAGCACCGTCCGCTCGGTTGGCGTGCCCTCGTCATCGATGGTGAGCGATCCCCGCCTGCCGGCGATTGTCCCGTCGTCGATCACCGTGACGCCCGGGGCAGCCACCCGCTCACCCATGAGACCGGAGAATGCCGACGTCTTCTTGCGGTTGAAGTCGCCCTCGAGGCCGTGTCCGACGGCCTCGTGCAGCATGACGGCCGGCCAGCCGGGACCGAGGACGACGGGCATCTCGCCGGCCGGCGCATCGACGGACTCGAGGTTGACGAGGGCGATGCGCAAGGCCTCGTCGGCATGATCCTTCCATTGCTCCCGGCCAATGAAGTCGTGATAGGGCAGGCGGCCGCCCGTGCCGTGGGAGCCGGCTTCCATGCGGTCGCCCGACTGCACGACGCAACTGATCCTGACCGAGACCAAAGGCCGGACATCCGTCGCCATGCTGCCGTCGGCGCGCAGGATGGAGACCACCTGCCAGCTTGCCATGAGGGCAGCCGTCACCTGGTGGACTCTCTCGTCCCTGGAGCGAAGCCAGGCGTCGATGTCCTCGAGCAGCGTCACCTTGTCGCCGAAGGGCATCTCCGACACCGGATTGTCCTCTCCATAGAGATGACGGTTGGTGCGCGCCGGCGCGACAGCGACGTCCGCCTGGCGTCCATCGATCTCGCGCACGGTCCCGGCGGCACGCCTGAGGGCAGCTTCGGAGAGTTCCGAGGTGTGGGCATAGGCGGTCACATCGTCGACGATGCGCCTCAGGCCCATGCCCTGGACGACGTCGTAGCCGGCCTGCTTCAGGCGCCCGTCGTCGAACACGAGGGTTTCGGACTGACCGTACTCCATGAAGAGCTCGCCATCGTCGGCGCCGTTGAGGGCATCGCCGACGATACCGGTGACCCGGCTTCTGTCCATGCCGCTTCTATGGAAGAAGAGTTCATCGGCTGACGCGTTCATCCCTGGGGGCCTCCACCGGCAACTCTTCCTTATAGCGACTGCATCCCGACTCCGCCAACGACCCTTGCGGGGAGCGCGCCCGCCTCGCGGAATGCCGACATGAACGTGGCTTCCTCCCTGCGTGCTGTCCTTGCCCCGCCGGCCGTGCCGGAAAGGAGCGTCACGGCACCGTCCTGCAGGTTCCGTGACCCCGTCTGATCCGTCGTCTCACATTGAGAGCGAACCTGGCGGGAGAGTTGCGAAGTCAGCCGGAATCGGGACGGATTGGCCTTGTATGGACATCCGGTGCCGGAGGGGGAGATTCGGGTCCTGCAGGCTTGTGAAGCGGATTGCGGGTCGTGTATGGTCCGCCTCGCCCGAACCGGTGGATCGGACCGGTCCGCCTGCGGGGTGAATGTCTGGAGGAGAGTCATAGTGACACCGTTCCTCATGGTGGCGGTCCTGGTGGTCGCCGTGCATGCCGCTCCAGCCCTGGCCCAGGAGACAGTCGGCCTTCCTGAGGACTGGCAGTGGGGTTTCCAGCCGGCGGCGTCGCCGAGCATGGAAGACATCCACTGGCTCTACGACGTCTTCCTGTTTCCGGTGATGATGATCATCTCGGCCTTCGTGCTGCTGCTCATGGCCTACATCCTCGTGCGTTACCGCCGTGCCGCCAATCCGCAAGCTTCCGGCACCACCCACAACAGTCTTCTCGAGGTGATCTGGACCGGAATTCCGGCACTCATCCTGATCGTGATTGCCATTCCCTCCCTGCGCCTTCTCTATGATCAGGAAACCCTGCCCGTGGCGGAGCCTGACCTCACCATCAAGATCACGGGCCACCAGTGGTACTGGTCCTACGAGTATCCGGATTACGATGGTCTGGAGTTCGATGCCTACATCCTGGGTGATGACGAACTCGCGGAGGGCCAGCCACGACTGCTTGCCACCGACACGACCGTCGTGGTGCCGACCGATACATACATCAGGCTGCAGATCACGTCCGAAGACGTCATCCACGCCTGGGCCCTGCCGGCGGCCGGGGTCAAGATGGACGCCGTTCCGGGACGCCTCAACGAGATCTGGATGAAACTCGAGCAGCCGGGCATGTACTACGGACAGTGTTCGGAACTGTGCGGTCTCAACCACGGCTACATGCCGATCATGGTCGAGGCCGTGTCCGAAGCCGAGTTCGGAACATGGGCGAACGAGCAGCTGGCGGGTCGCGGGACGGCCGATGACGCGGTCGTGACGGTCGCGCAGAACTGAACATTCCTACGAGGCAAGGCCCTGCAAGGACACCGATGAGATGAGTCAAGCCCAAGCGGTCGAAGACCACCACGCGCACCAGCCCACAGGGTTCCTGCGCTACCTCTACTCCACGAATCACAAGGACATCGGGACGATGTACATCGTCTACGGGTTCGTGTTCGGCCTGATCGGCTTCCTGATGTCGATGCTCATCCGCATCGAACTGGCGCATCCCGGTGACGGCATCCTGGGCGGCGACTATCACCTCTACAACGTGCTGATCACGAGTCACGGACTGATCATGATCTTCTTCATGATCATGCCGGTATTCATCGGCGGGTTCGGCAACTGGATGATACCGTTGATGATCGGTGCGCCCGACATGGCGTTCCCGCGCATGAACAACATCAGTTTCTGGCTGCTCATTCCGTCAGGAATACTGCTTGTGGGGTCGGTGTTCATCGGTGGGGGCACCGGTGTCGGCTGGACGATCTATGCGCCATTGTCGACCTACGGAAACCAGGGGAACCTGGCGATCGACTGCCTCATCCTGGCGATCCACCTTGCCGGTGCGTCGTCGATTCTGGGGGCGATCAACTTCATCACCACCATTTTCAACATGCGCGCACCGGGCATGACGCTTCACCGCATGCCGCTCTTCGTGTGGGCGGTGCTTGTGACCGCCTTCCTGCTCGTGCTGTCACTGCCGGTCCTGGCCGGCGCCATCACCATGCTGCTGACGGACCGCAATTTCGGCACCGGCTTCTTTGACCCCGCCCTGGGTGGCGATCCCGTCCTCTACCAGCACCTGTTCTGGTTCTTCGGCCATCCGGAGGTCTACATCCTCATCCTGCCGGGCTTCGGAATCGTCAGCCACATCATCTCGACCTTCTCGCGCAAGCCCATCTTCGGCTACCTCGGCATGGCCTACGCCATGGTCGCCATCGGATTCGTCGGATTCATCGTCTGGGCCCATCACATGTACACGGTGGGTATGGGGCTGGACACGAAGGCCTATTTCATCATTGCAACGATGATCATCGCCGTGCCCACGGGCATCAAGATCTTCAGCTGGCTCGCCACCATGTGGGGTGGTTCCATCGAGTTCAGCACGCCGATGCTGTGGGCTCTTGGATTCATCTTCCTGTTCACGGTGGGCGGCGTGACCGGCGTGCTGCTGGCCAATGCCGGCATCGACACCGCCATGCACGACACCTACTTCGTGGTGGCGCACTTCCACTACGTGCTGTCGCTCGGCGCCGTCTTCGCCCTCTTCGGCGGCTTCTATTACTGGATCGGCAAGATGTCCGGGTACCAGTATCCCGAATGGGCCGGCAAGGCGCATTTCTGGATCACCCTGATCGGCGTCAACGTCACCTTCTTTCCGCAGCACTTCCTCGGAATGGCGGGCATGCCGCGAAGAATCCCGGACTATCCTGATGTCTATGCCGGATGGAATCTCGTGTCGTCCATCGGATCCTACATCACGGCTGCCGGCATGCTGGTGTTCCTCTACGTGCTCTACTACGTCTTCGTGGCCCACCGCGTGCGCTGTCCCGACAACCCCTGGGGAGAAGGGGCGACGACACTGGAATGGACGGTGTCCTCGCCGCCGCCTTTCCACACATTCGAGGATCCCCCCTACATGGGTGCCCCGGCCAGGGCGGGCCACTGACGAAGGGGTGAGACCCTGACCACGGATATCCAGGCAGCACACCCGTCTGACACGCTCGCCGCGTCTCCGGGCGACTATCTTGCGCTCCTCAAGCCGCGGGTGATGTCGCTGGTGGTGTTCACCGGCGCCATCGGTCTCGTCGTTGCCGAGGGAAGTCTCCACCCGTTCCTTGCCGCCGTGGCGCTCCTGTGCATCGCGCTGGGTGCCGGCGCCGCCGGGTGCATCAACATGTGGTATGAGCAGGACCTCGACGTTCTCATGCACAGGACATGGCATCGCCCCATACCAAGCGGCCGGATTGCCGGGACGACCGCCCTGGAGTTCGGCACGACGCTGGCGATTGCCTCGGTCATGTTGATGGGAGTCGCGGTCAACTGGATGGCCGCCGGTCTGCTGACCCTCGCCATCGCTTTCTATGTCTTTGTCTACACGGTGTGGCTCAAGCGCCGGACTCCCTGGAACATCGTCATCGGGGGTGCCGCCGGCGCCTTTCCTCCGGTCATCGGCGAAGCCGCCGTGACTGGCAGCGTGTCGGTCGCCTCAGTCGCCCTCTTTGCCATCATCTTCATGTGGACTCCGCCGCATTTCTGGTCGCTGGCCCTCTATCGGTCGGATGATTACCGCCGCGCCGGCATTCCGATGCTGCCGGTCACGGCCGGCGCCAGGACGACGCGCTGGCAGATCCTCGTCTACAGCGCTCTCATGATTCCGGTGTCGATGACCCCCTGGTTCCTTGGCAGCGCCGGATCCCTCTATGGCGCGGGTGCAGCCCTCCTCTCGGTCATCTTCACGGGTGGCGCCGTTGCCATTCTGGTGCATCGCAACGAGGCATCGGCGCGCTGGATGTTCAGGTACTCCATTCTCTACCTTGCGGCGCTCTTCGCTCTCCTTGGCATCGATCACGGGATCCATATGCCATGAGCGAAGCCGAACGCATCAGGACGCAACGCAGACGCCGGAGCATCGTGATCGCCCTCGTTCTCGCCGCGTTCATCCTCGTCATCTATGGCGTCTCGATCGTCAGGATGGGTGGCTGAGCGATGAGCAAGCGGACCACCGTCGCCGGAATTGTCGCCGGCATCGCCCTGATGACGGCGCTGACCGTGGCAGCGGTGCCACTCTACCGCCTGTTCTGCCAGGTGACGGGATTCGGCGGCACGCCCGCCACGGCGAATGCCGCTCCCGGGTTCAGCGGGGATCCGACACTCGTCACGGTACGCTTCAATGCCGATACGGCGCGCGGACTCTTCTGGGAGTTCCATCCGCTGCTGAAGGAGATCCGGACACCGACGGGTGAGCAGGTCACGGTCTTTTACGAGGCGTTCAATCCCACGGGCAGGGAGATCACCGGAGTCTCGACCTTCAATGTCACGCCTTTGAAGGTCGGCGAGTATTTCGCCAAGATCGATTGCTTCTGCTTCGTCGAGCAGACACTCAAACCCGGCGAGCGCGTCGCCATGCCGGTCACGTTCTTCGTCGATCCGGAAATGCTGAAAGATCCGCTGACCGCGGAAGTCCGCAGCATCACGTTATCCTATACGTTCTTTGCCAGCGACAGGACGGCCGAGGCCCGAATTCCGGGTCCGCTGGCCATGCACACCATGATCGGCGGCCGGATTCCGGCCGCACCGTTACGAGGAGAGACCTGATGGCCGATCATTCATCCACGCATCCCTACCATCTGGTCAATCCCAGTCCCTGGCCCGCGCTCGGCGCTTTCTCCGCCCTCGTGCTGGCCGCCGGGGCGATCGGCATGTTCGACAACCCGGGACGGTGGTGGATGATCTTTCCGGGACTGGTACTTGCCCTGTCGACCATGTTCTTCTGGTGGCGCGACGTGGTGAGCGAGGCCCAGGACGAGAAGGCGCACACGCCGGTGGTGCAGATCGGATTGCGCTACGGCATGGCGCTGTTCATCGCCTCGGAGGTGATGTTCTTCCTTGCCTGGTTCTGGGCCTACTTCAACGCCGCCCTCTTTCCGACCATCCAGATGGGCGGCATATGGCCGCCAGAGAACACCCTCACGTTTGATCCCTGGGACCTTCCCTTCATCAACACGCTGGTGCTGCTGACTTCCGGCACCACCGTCACATGGGCACACCACGCCTTGAGGGAAGGCAAGCGCGATCAGCTGATCGCCGGCCTGTGGGTCACGGTGGTGCTCGGCATCACCTTCACGGCCTTCCAGATCGTCGAGTATGCCGAAGCGCCGTTCTCCTTCAGTGGCGGGATCTACGGATCCACCTTCTTCATGGCCACCGGCTTCCACGGCTTCCACGTCATCGTCGGCACCATCTTCCTCGCTGTCTGCCTGGTCAGGGCCTGCAAGGGCCATTTCACCCCGCAGCAGCACTTCGGGTTCGAGGCGGCCGCCTGGTACTGGCACTTCGTCGATGTCGTCTGGCTCTTCCTGTTCTGCAGCATCTACTGGTGGGGTGCGGGGGAAATCGCCCCGCACTGACGCTGCGCCGGGAACCCGATGTTCCCGGCCGGTTCGGCAAGAGTCCTGTCGTCCCGAACCTGGCGGCGCCCGGTCAGGCCATGTGGGCGCCACCGTTGACGGAGAGGGTCGAGCCGGTGATGAAACCGGCGTCGTCTGCGGCGAGAAACAGGACGCAGCGCGCCACTTCTTCCGGCTGCGCCACTCGGCCCACGGGGATGCCGGAGACGATGCGCTGCATCATCGCTTCGCTGACGTGGGCAATGAGATCGGTGTCGACATAGCCAGGCGCGACGGCGTTGACGGTGATCCCCTTCGAGGCATTCTCGAGGGCGAGCGCCTTCGTCATGCCGAGCATGCCCGCCTTGGCGGCCGAATAGTTCGACAGTCCCAGCATGCCGGCCTGGCCGTTGACGGAACTGATGTTGATGATCCGTCCGAACCCGCGGCTGCGCATGCCGCCGATGACCGCGCGGCACATGTGAAAACATGAACTCAGGTTGACGTCCACGACCCTCGACCAGTCCTCGTCCGCCATCTTGTGAAGGAATCCGTCGCGCGACGTGCCGGCGTTGTTGACCAGGACCTCGATGCCGCCGATCTGCTCCTCGACGAGGGCCACGCCCTCCTGGCAGGCGTCGTGGTCCGAAACATCCCAGCGGAATGACGGAATGTCGGTCCGCGCTGTGAAGTCCCGGGCAGCCTCGACGTTGCCGGAGTAGCTCACGGCGACCGTGTAGCCGGCGGCGGCAAGGGCTTCGGCGATGGCGGCTCCGATACCGCGTGTGCCGCCGGTGACGAGAGCGTTCCTGCTCATGATGACATGGTCTCCCGATCTGCTGCGCTTCAGCGCTCGACGCACATGGCAATTCCCATGCCGCCGCCTATGCACAGTGTCGCGAGACCCTTCCTGGCATCGCGCCGTTGCATTTCGTGAAGCAGGGTGGTGAGCACGCGCGCTCCCGATGCCCCGATGGGATGGCCGATGGCGATGGCGCCGCCGTTGACGTTGACCTTCTCCGGGTCGAACCCGAGGTCCTTGTTGACGGCACAGGCCTGGGCCGCGAAGGCCTCGTTGGCCTCCACGAGATCAAGGTCTGCGGCCTCCCATCCGGCCTTGGCAAGCGCCTTGCGGCTGGCCGGTATGGGGCCACTGCCCATGATGGCGGGATCGACGCCGGCATGGGCCCAGGAGCGGATGGTTGCCATGGGACGAAGTCCGCGCCGTTCGGCTTCTGCGGCGCTCATCAGGACAATGGCGGCAGCGCCATCGTTGATGCCGCTCGCATTGCCGGCCGTCACCGTGCCTTCCTTCTCGAAGGCGGGACGCAGCTTGGCGAGGTGGCTGATCTCGACTCCGTGGCGGATGTACTCGTCCTCGGCAACGACGGTCTCGCCTTTCCGCGTGGTGATGGTCACCGGGACGATTTCGTCGGCGAGCCTGCCCGCCTTCTGGGCCGCCTCGGCGCGATTCTGGCTCGTGACGGCGAACGCGTCCTGGTCTTCCCGGGTGATCTGCCAGCGCCGGGCTACGTTTTCCGCGGTCACGCCCATGTGGTAGCCGTTGAAGGCGTCCCACAACCCGTCCCTGATCATGGTGTCGATCATGCCGGCGTCGCCCATCTTGGTGCCATTGCGCAGATGGATGCAGTGGGGAGCCCGGCTCATGCTTTCCTGGCCGCCGGCCACGACGACGCCTGCATCGCCTCCGGCAATCTGCTGGGCGCCGACGGCCACCGCACGCAGGCCCGAGCCGCACAGCTGGTTGAGACTCCAGGCGGGGCTCTCGACCGGGATGCCGGCGCCGATCGATGCCTGTCTGGCGGGATTCTGGCCCTCGCCGGCCTGCAGGATCTGGCCCATGATGACCTCGTCGACGTCGCCCGGTTCCACCCGCGCTCGTTCCAGGGCGCCGGTGATGGCGACCTGACCCAGGTCGTGGGCATCCTGGCTGGCAAGGGCGCCGTTGAAGGAGCCGACGGGTGTTCTCGCTGCGGCAACAATCACGACATCGGTCATGACGGGGACCTCCACTGCTGGCTGGCAATCCCTTGTGCCACAGGACCGGCAATCGAGTCGAGATACGACAGAGAGCCGGTCGGGCGTCAGACCGTCACGTGGAGCGGGATTCCGGTGTTTCGCGGGCCGGTCGGCAAGGCTCGCCAGGGATGACGTCGCCCCGCACCATGTCTTTCTCTGCCGTCAGCCTTCGGGACCGAAGGTCGCATGCTCCGACCACCACAAAGGGACCTTGATGGCGTCGCAGGTGAGCGGTCCCTTTCCTTCGGAGACCCGGCGCGCTGTGTCGTATCCGGACTGGGCATAGCGGACGATGCCGATACCGCCGTCGGTGGTCATGGCCGTCTCGATGCGCATCGCACTCTCGGCGGTACCGTCGGCAACGATGGTCACACCTGTGTGATGGGAGATACCCATCGTGCCGTTGGCCTGGATGGAGACGAGATCGGCCATGGCCGCGGTGTTGAGCAGGGCGTTGAGGAACGGCCAGTCCGAAATGGCGTCGGAACCGTCCTTCATGGTCTCGGTCTCCATGGCCGGATTGGCGATGGATCCCGCGTCGAGATTGTCCCTGGAGAAGGCGATCGGTCCCTCGACGTCCCCACGGCCAACGAGCCGGTTGACGGCCAGGGCGAAGTCCTTCCTCTGCCCGAAACCTAAGAAACAGACCCGTGCGGGAAGTCCCTCGACGGGAAGATGCTTGCGTGCAAGCGGTATCCAGCGCTGCGTGACGGGACATTCGGGGAACATCTCCAGCGCCAGTTCATCGAGCCGGTCGCGATCTGCCGTCGATCCCGATATGCAGGTCCAGCGAAAGGGGCCCCTGCCGAGTTCGAAGATCCGGGGGCGCCAGTAGGCGGAGACAAACCCCGGATAGCCGAAGGCCTCGTCCTGGTCCATGCCGGCATCGAAGGCTTCCTTTCGGGCAAAGGTGCCGAACTCGAAGACTTCGCACCCGTGATCGCGGAAGCGGTTCATGGCTCCCACGATGCGCTTGATCGACTCCCGGGCGTACTCCAGGTAGATCGCGCGGGATTGCGCGCGAACGCCGGCGGCGCGTTCCGGCGAGAGGCCGGCGGGAATGACGGCGAAGGGATCGTGAAACGGGCACATCTCCGTCACGATGTCGGGAAACCAGCCCTTCGAGAGGGCCTCTTCGCAGACGTCCACCATGTTGCCGCAGAGGACGATCGAAAGGGGTTCCCTCGCCTCGGCCGCCCTGCGGGCCAGTTCGATGGCCGACGCAAGGTCGTCCGCCTCGACATCGACCCAGCCGTCCCTGAGCCGTTGCTCCACGACGTCCTTCCTGACCTCGACGATGACCGAGACACCGCCATGCATGGTCATGGCCCTGGGCTGGGAACGTCCCATGCCACCCAGCCCTGCGGTGAAGAAGATGCGGCCGGCGAGATCGCCGTCCCACCGGTTGTCGGCAATGCAGGCAAGGGTCTCGAAGGTCCCTTCCACCACGCCCTGACTTCCGATGTATTCCCACGGGCCCGCGGTGTAGGACGAGAAGGTCGTCAGGTTGCGGTCCATGAGGTCGTAGAACTTCGGCCAGTCCGCCTGGATGACATTGGAGAGCGCCATGACGACACGCGGCGCCAGCCTGTGCGTCCGGAATGTCGCCACCGGCATGCCAGCCTGGATGGCGAGGGTCTCGTCGTCCTCGAGGTTCTTCAGGGCGTCGACGATCGCATGATAACTCTCCCAGTTCCGCGCCGCCTTGGCGATTCCGCCGTAGACGATCAGGCGTGACGGGTCTTCCGCGTTCTCGAGATTGTTCTCCAGCATGCGCAGCAGCGATTCCTGCTTCCATCCCTTGCAGCGCAACCGGGATCCGCGCTCAGCCCTGACGTGCCTGAAGACATCTGCCGGCATGGCCGTCCTCCAACTCTGGCGGTGCGAGTTTGCCATCGATGCGCCACGCGTGCGATTGCCCGAACGTCATCCCGGTCGTGCCCGCCCGGAGTTGCACCCTGCCGGGCAAGATCCCACACAGTGACCATGGCGACTGTGTCACGGTCAGGCTCCACCACCCGCAGTCCGGACCCGACAAGGGGTGACCAGTGATCCCGATCCATCATGCCGGGCGCGACCCCGATATCGATCGCCTCCCGATGGTTTTCGGCCTGCGGAGACGTTTCTTGCGGCCGGATGTACTGATTGGGTAACCCCGGGGTTGGGGTCCGGCGGTCCTGAGTCTGGTTCACTCTATGGTTCGTGACAGGGTGATCGAGTCATCCGACGGTAGAACCCGGTACCGAAACGACGTGCATTCGCGTCCGGACGGCATCCGAAGGCCTTGGCAATTCCGACGCTGCAAGACGATCCCGGTTGTCTTGCACCAGCCCTTCCGGAGGAATTTCCGGAGACAGGGGAAGTCATGACCGGCACCAAACCGTCACCCGTCACCAAATGGCGCAAGCGCCGCCAGCGGCAGGGCCTCGTTCGCGTTGAGATCCAGGTCCGGGAAGAAGACGCCTCGCTCGTGAGGCACGTCGCCACGGCACTGCTCGATCCTGAGCGCGAGCGCGAAACACGCGCCATTCTACGCGAGAGTATCGCCACGCCGCGCTCCGCAGGGCTCAAGGCCTTGCTCGCCTCGGCACCGCTCGAGGGTATCGATCTTGTACGCCAGCGCGACTTCGGACGTGACGCCGGCCCATGACGTTGGTCCAACCACAAGCAACTGGCACCCTCAAGGTGCCCGGTTTTCCGACACGTCAGGTCCATCAAAGCCCTCATCGAACATGACGATGTCGACGCGCCCCGTTCATCCGGGCTTCAACAGACAGCCCGCGCCTTGCCACGCTGGAACGACGATCCGCGCGCCATGGCGGGACAGGCTATCGGCGGTTCGCACCCATGGTCGGCAGGCTGAGCGGCGCGATCGTTGCGGCATCGCGCCCGGCAAAATCGCGCTTTGGGCCGTCAGCCAGCATGCGGGCCTGGGCCTCCTGCAGGCGATCGTGTGCGGCCGCGGGATCGAGCGTCGTGACCTTGCCGTCGGCCACGACCTGGCGGCCGTCCACGAAGACATCCTTCACCGCACGCTCCGCCGCCGAGAAGACCAGGCTGCGCAGGGGATCGCGCACGGGCCGCATGTGGTAACTGGCGAGATCGGCGATCACGATGTCGGCCTTGGCGCCGGGCGCGAGGCGGCCGAGATCGTCGCGGCCCAGGGCGTTCGCCCCGCCGATGGTGGCTGCATCGAGGATGTCGGCGAGGCCGAGGGCGGCGATGTTGCCGGCCGCAATGCGCGCCAGTACGGCCGCCTTACGCATCTCCTCGAGGAAGTTGTGGGGCAGGGTGTCCGTGCCGATGCCCATGGTCACGCCGGACTTGAGGTAGCGTCCGAAGTCCTCCAGCACCTGGCCGTAGCGGCAGAACGGGGTGGGGCAGTGGGCCACCGTGACGCCGGCCTCGGCGAGGATCGAGAGATCGCGCCGGGTGCGCCAGTGGAGCCATGAGTGATCATCGATAAAGATGGCGTGCGCCAGGAGCGCGCCGGGCGTCAGGAAGCCGATCTTCCGCGCCCATTGCACGGGGGTCATGGCGTGGCGCTCGACCATGACGTTGAACTCGACGACCGACTGCGCGATGTGGGTGGTGTAGGGACGGCCGCTCGTCCGGGCCGCGGCAACGGTGTCGCGCAGGAGCTCTTCGGTGCAGGTGTCGATGGTGCCGGGGGAATACATGCCCGAAAGCCGGCCGCACACGTGCCCCTCGGCCTCGGACATGAGCGCTTCGGCTTCGGCCATGCCGCGAACGCCGTCCGCTTCGTCCCACACGAAGCCCAGCCTGTGGCCGGCGTCCATGCGCCACGAGGCGGAGCCGTACCAGGGCGCGACCCAGGCTCTGAGCCCGCTCCTCGCGAGGAGGTCGATCCAGCCCGGATAGGCGTGCGACACGTCCACCAGAGAGGTGACGCCGGAGCACAGAAGTTCCGAGAACGCCACCTCGGCCGCGGCCGAGGCGCCGTCATCGTCGGTGCGAAAGGCGCAGCTGCGCTCGTAAAGCCCGGTCATGTACATCTCGGGCACGCCGTGCTCCTCGCGCACGCCCCTGTAGGCCGGCTCCGACGAGGGATGGGCGTGAAGGTCGATCAGGCCCGGCAGGACAAAAAGCCCGCGTCCGTCGATTTCCCGGTCGGCATCGCCGGTAAAGCCGGGACCCACGTGTACGATGCGGTTATCGGCAAAGGCGAGATCGGCGTCGCGGAGATAGGCGTGCCGGCCCGCCGTCCGGTCCCACGCGACAAGCCAGGCGGCGTTCCGGATCAGCGTCGTGGGCACGTGGCGTCCGATCCGTTGTCGCGGGACGTGTCGACATGGCCTATCAGCCCCGCATTCGGCGGCCAGTCGTTCACGATGCCCTCCCCGTTGCTGACCATGGACTTGCCGAAACGGCATGTCTTGCTCTGCCGGCAAGGGCCGCGCGCGAGGTTGGCGCCGACCGCAACGTCAAGTCTCCTGGCGAGGTGCAGCGAGGCCTCGCGGGTCGCATGGGCGATGTCGTCTTGAGCCGTGGTTCCGGCGAGGTCCGTCACAACGACGGACACGGCAAGGCGTCTGAGTCTCATGACGGTTTCCCCGACGGGAAATCGAACGCCGAACCAATACTGACAATGCGACTGATCTGCAACGCCGATAGAACATGTGGTTTCGAAGAGGCGCCTTGGTCCGTCTGTGCAGCCAGGCCAGTTCCTCCTCGAGGCGGTCGAGGCCGCGCTGGAGCTCCGATCGATCCACTCTCCAATTCGACTGACCCGTTTTCATTCTTTCCCCGATCGCTCAGCCATGTCTGGATTGACCGGTTCGGCATTCCGGTTCCATGTCAGATCTCCTTCTCTCACGCCAGGAATTGATTGACCCGCAGGCTGGACGGCCACCGCGTGAGCGATGCGTCGTCTGCCTTCCGTCGCTTCGTCTAACGGGTGCGCTATCGCAGGACGAATCCGGACGCGTGGACGGCACGATGCTGACACAGTGCGTTATGCTGCACGTAATGCGGATGGAGTTGCCACGGTGGCAACCGCATGACCTTTGTGGGATGGGATGCGTCGTGATCGTTGGCTTCAAGGACAGGGCGAACGAGGCGTTCTATCGCGGAGACCGGGTCGCGTCCTTCTCCGGTTTCGCGCAGACCGCCTCGCGCAAGCTCAACCAGCTTGACGCAGCCACCGGACTGGAGGATTCGGCGCGCTCCGGCAACCGTCTCGAACCGATCACGGGCCAGTGGAGCATTCGCATCAACGACCGGTGGCGGATCTGCTTTGAATGACCCGAGGGCAGTCCCGGCCCGACCGAAGCGGAGTTCGTCGACTACCATTGAGAGAAGGCACATCATGCGCAACCCAATCCATCCGGGCGAGACACTGCGTGAGGACCTTGATGCTCTGGGGATGAGCGAGGCGGAGCTGGCGCGGCGCATTGAGGTGCCGGTGAACCGCATCACCGAGATTCTCAAAGGCCGGCGTGCGGTCACCGGCGACACGGCGTTACGCCTGGGGCGCTTCGTCGCGCTTGCGGCGGAGGATCTCGCCCCGATGCTGTTGGCGGTCGGCACCGACGCCGCCGACATGGCGGCGCTCTCGGAGGCATTCGCCGTACCTCGTCCTGTCACCGGTCGCGTTGGGGAAGCGGCTGATGGCCGGGGAGCGAGCGCAGATCTGGTTGGAGTGTGACTTATGCCCGATGTGCGGGCGCTGTTACTGTTCCGGTGACGGGTGCTGTGCCGATCCTGCGATCAACGACGCCCAGTCGTTGGGTGGGTTCCCCTGCGCGAGCATTCTGGTGAACGCCGCGTACGGATCGGTCTTGCTCCCGGAGGCCCGCAACGTGCTTTCGTCATTCATCCAGGCATAGACGATCACCTTCGCCTTGGCATCGTAGCGAAAGAACAGCCTGAATCGCCTGCCGATCTTGACGCGTCGCCAGTGTCGGTAGTCTCTCCCGAGCGTATTTCCTTGTCGGTACTCGGGCCTGGATGGATCTTGCGGGATAACCTCCAGGATCGCCCGGTCGACTGCTCGCAACAGCTTGACGTTCGAGTTGGATACAGCCCTTCCAGGGTCCCTTCGCTGGGCGCGCTCGGCTGCATCCTTGAGTCTGCCGCGCTGCCTGCTGAACTCCGTGTAGAACAGCAGTCTCCATCCGTGTCTTTCCACTACAGGTCAACATCGCCCTCGATGGGCTCATCGAGATCGATGTTCAGCTCGGCGTGTTCCAGCATCTCCTGCGCTACGTCGTCAGGGATCTCCTCCACCCCTCGACCGGCCTTAATCTCTTTCTCGATCAGATCGAGAAATGCCCTGATGGCTGGATCTTCGTGCTCGGCATCAGCACGGCTCACGACAACCTGTCCGTTTTCGTGGAGTTCGAACGTCACTTTGGTTCCGGTGTCGGCACCGAGTGCCTGGCGAATTGGCTTCGGTACCGTGATTTGCCCCTTCGCGGTCATCGTGGCCACTTCGTGGATGATTGGCATGTCCGACACTCCTCTCCCGTGGCCTGCGACATCGTAAGGAACTTCCCTTACCTTATCAACTGGATGTGGCTGATGGGCGGTTTATCGCTAGTATCGTGGCGTTGTGCCTATTCCTGCTTTCAGGTTCTGTCAGGACCATGCCAGCCTCCGAGAGGGCGATCTGGTCGCTCCTGACGACGGTAGGTCTCCGCTGTATGCCGGGCCCGGGACGCCAGGGTGGCCTTGTCGCACCGCACGTTCACTTGGCGCGCGATATTCGCGAAGAGTCCGTCCTGTCCAACCAAGTCGCCAAGCCTGGTACCGGCGCCGCCGCCCGTTGCCGGTCGCAGGAGGTCGCACTCCCGCCGGCGGGTTGCATGGGCATTCGAAGCTTGCGGCCGCAGTCTTCCGTGACAGGTCCCGCTGCATCCCGGGGCTCAAGCGGTCTCGACTCCATACAATGGGGGAGGAGAAGAGCCGGCCGGGAAGAAGGTGCTGACGGAGAGGGGGCGGGCAGAGCCTGTCGGTCCCAAGACGGTGGCCAGTTTTGTGCTGGACGCCCTGAGGATCAGGACCGACTGCCCGGAGACGACCATGTTCGAGAAGCCCTGGAGCCTGCGCGTCGAGGCACCGCACCACCAGGTGGCGAGCGCCTGAGTCCTGACGTTCGTCGTCGGTGTGATACACCATCCTGGCGACCTCGAGACGGCAGGGCTGGTCTGATACGTGGAATGACAAATGCGCCAGCGCAAGGCACCGCTCATCTCCAAGGACGACGACGGACAGGTGGCACACCGTTAGCGCGCCCTCTGGCAGCTGAGCGAATTGCGGGCGCAGAGGGTGGCGCGGTTCGCGGCGGCCTACGTCCGGTCAATCCTTGATGGCATCCTCCGGCATCGGCGGCACGTCCGGCGCGCGGTCAAGAAGTTTTGTCAGATCGCCGCGCTTTGCCTTGCCGGCACGCGCCTTCAGGAAGTCGTCAGCCGTCTCCACGGCCCCGATTTTCTGCGCGACCGCCGGGACGGTCCACTGATTGAGCGACACGCGGTTCTCCATGGCCAGTCGCGCCGCCGCATTCTTGAGCGACTGCGGCAGTTCGAGCGAAATCATGGCGCCTTAGGTCCGCATCATGTGTCCGGTCTCCTGACGATCCCTCCCGGTGTTACCATGGTCGCTGCCCAGCTCGAACGCCCCTCACTCCAGGGCGGTGAGCCAGGAGAGCGCCGGCTGCCACAGTGTAGAGAGGGAACGGCGGCCGGCAACCATGCCGACGTGACCGGCGTTCGGCTCGATCCTGGTGGCGTGGGGGACGAGGTCTGCCAGGGATCGCGCGGATTCCGGAGGAACGATGCGGTCTCGTGCCGGAAGGGCGACGAGGACGGGACAATCGAGCGCGGCAGGATCGATGGTCCGGCCAAGCGAGATCCAGTTTCTCCTGGCCGGCAGGTTGTCGCGGTACCAGCCGTGGAGGCAGTCGGCGGCAACGCCTGCGGCAAGCGGGACGCCGTCGTTGAGCCAGTCCTCCAGGGCCACGAAAGTGCGGGCCCGGTCACTGTCGGGATCGAGGCGGGCGAATGCGCGGAACTTGGTTTCCACGTTGCCGGGCTGGATGGAGGCAAAGAGCGCCTGGACGACGTCTACCGGGACCGGCGGCGCCGAAGGACGGGACGCGAGTGCTGCCACGGCAGCCAGCGGAGCGTTCCAGGATATGGCGCCGGCATGGAAATCCCAGGGCGTGGCGAGGAGGGCAAGGCCCCTGATACGGTCCGGACGGGCGAGGGCGCCTGAAAGGGCGATGAGACCTCCCATGCAGTAGCCGAGAACGGGCATCGGGACGCCGGTGATGGCCGTGGCGGCCTCGAGTGCCGGAAGGAGCCGGTCGGCAATGTAGGCGTCGAGGTCGAAGCGGGCTTCCGTGTCGCCGGGCTCACCCCAGTCGAGCAGAAGCGGTCGTGCCCCGTTGCTGCGCAGCCATGAACAGAAGCCTTCTCCGGGGCCAAGATCGAGAATGTAGGACCGGTTGATGAGGGAGGGGATGAGGAGAAGCGGCAGACCGGATCCGCCGTAGTCGAGAAGCGACGTCGACCCGCTGCGCCACAGGACGTCTAGGGACCGATCGGAGCGTCTCCAGGGATGTTCGTGATAGGCGCGCACGCCGGCGATGAAGGATCCGAGTCGCCGGCCGGCTTCGGCGCCGACGACTGCGGCAAAGTCATCGGCGTCAACGTCGTGAAGGGCGTGACTCAGCCTTTCCGTCTGCGGGACGACCCTGCTGTTCCAGGAGATCAAGCCGTTCCTCGCAGCGAGCGATGCGGCTGGCGAGGTCGTCAAGACGCTCGCCGAGAGAGTCAGGTGCATCGCCAATGGCCGCGGTCCCCGTCGCGTCATGCGGCATTCCCGCAAGCCACATGGTAGCCCACTTGGCCAGCGCCGGGTCGGACAGCGTCGCCGCGAGGTGCTCCTGCCAGAGCTCGACGAAGTCCCGGGCGAGATCCTCGAGATCCTGCTTGTCCTTCATGGCGGCGATGATGGCACCTTTTGCGCCATGCAGCCATGCCGCACTGCAACAAAGTCTGGCCGCAGACCACACTCGGGGTCATACTGACATCCTCCAGGAGGAAGGCTCGAAGACGATGGCGAAAGCCAGAAACCGGCACACAGGGGATACGATCGTCATCAAAAAGTATGCCAACAGGCGACTCTACAACACCGCGACCAGCAGCTACATCACCCTCGAACAGCTCGCCGGTATCGTGAAGGAAGGCGCCGACTTCGTGGTTCAGGATGCCAAGAGCGGCGAGGACATCACCCGTGCGGTGCTGACGCAGATCATCGTCGAGGAAGAGTCCAAGGGAGCCAACCTGCTGCCGATCAGCTTCCTCAAGCAGCTGATCGGGTTCTATGGCGACAGCATGCAGACCTTCGTGCCGCGCTATCTCGAACTCAGCATGGAGAGCCTGGCGAAGAACCAGGAACAGGTGCGCGACATGGTCTCGCGCACCTTCGATCAGATGTTCCCCTCGCCGACGGATGCCGTTGACGGCATGGTCAGGAACAACATGGCCATGATGCGCCGCACCATGGAAATGTTCTATCCCGAAGGCGACCAGACGACAGACAAGACGCCGGAGCGTGACGAGGACATCCGCGCCCTCCAGGAGCGCATCGACAGCCTGCAGAACCAGCTTGACCGGATCTCCCGGACCAAGTCGTAGCGCAGCGCCTGGATGGTTCAGGCGACCGTCTTGAGGGTTGAACCGATGGTCTCGAAGATCTGGTCCACGTGGCTGTGTTCCGCGATGAGCGGCGGCGAGAGGGCGATGGTGTCGCCGGTCACGCGGATGAGCACGCCGTCATCGAAACACTTCTGGAACGTCTCCATGGCGCGTGCGGTCGGCTGACCGGGTCTCGGTTCGAGTTCGATCCCTGCCATGATGCCGATGTTCCTCAGATCGATCACGTGGTGACCGCCCTCTAGGGACCACAGGGCGTCCTGCCAATAGCCGGCAAGATCCCGGGCCCTCTCGAAGAGCCCCTCCTCGCGATAGAGATCAAGGGTCGCGATGCCCGCCGCGGCGGCCAGCGGGTGGCCCGAATAGGTGTAGCCGTGGAACAGCTCGATACCGGCCGATGACCCCGCCATGAAGGCGTCGTGGACCTTCCTGGAACACAGCACGGCACCCATGGGGACGGTGGCGTTGGTGAGCCCCTTGGCCGTGGTCATCATGTCCGGAATCACGCCGAAGTACTCGCTGGCAAAGCTGGCGCCCAGGCGTCCGAATCCGGTGATGACCTCGTCGAAGATGAGCAGGATGTCGTGCTTGTCGCAAATCTCCCGCAGGCGTTTCAGGTAACCCTTCGGCGGGACCAGGACACCGGTGGACCCGGCCACCGGTTCGACGATGACCGCGGCGATCGTCGATGAATCGTGGAGCGCCACGAGGCGCTCGAGATCGTCTGCAAGGTGGGCGCCCCACTCGGGCTCCCCCTTCGTCCAGGCCTGGTGTTCGTAATCATGGGTATGGCGAATGTGGTCGACGCCGGAGATCAGGCCACCGTAGAACTGCCTGTTCTTGACGATGCCGCCGACGGACGTGCCGCCGAAATTGACCCCGTGATAGCCGCGCTCGCGGCCGATCAGGCGGACCTTCGATCCCTTGCCCCTGACGTTGTGGTAGGCCAGCGCGATCTTCAGGGCGGTGTCCGCGGATTCCGATCCTGAATTGGTGAAGAACACGTGATCGAGGTCGCCAGGCGCCAGATCGGCGAGCCGTTTGGCGAGTTCGAAGGGAGCAGGGTGGCCCATCTGGAAGGTCGGCGCGAAGTCCATCTTGTCCGCCTGCGCCTTGATGGCCTCGGCGATGCGGATGCGTCCATGACCGGCGTTGCAGCACCACAGGCCCGCGGTGCCGTCGAGGATCTTCCTGCCGCCGGGCGTCATGTAGTGCATGTCCCGGGCGCTTGCCAGAAGGCGGGGAGACGACTTGTAATCCCTGTTCGAGGTGAACGGCATCCAGAACGCTTCGAGATCGTTCGGCAGATCGGGGTAGTTCAGTTCATCCATCGTGCATTTCCTCAAGGGCAGGGCAGCGACTATAGACCACGCCTGTGCAGGTGCAACCGGCGACGCGTTGACGTGTTCGGCCGGCGGACCAATACTTTGTGCAGGTGCGAAGGAAGCGGTTCACCATGACGGAGTTTCCAGAAGCCTGGCACTCCCAGGCCGGGAAGGAACTCAAGGGCGGATCCGCCGAGGATCTCGTCAGGGAGACGGCCGAGGGAATTTCCGTCAAGCCACTCTACACCGAGGCGGACCTCGAGGCCCTTGGCCATTCCGCCACCCTGCCCGGGCTCTTTCCCTATGTGCGTGGCGTGCGCGCGACGATGTACGCCAACAGGCCATGGACCATCCGCCAGTACGCCGGGTTCTCGACCGCCGATGAATCCAACGCCTTCTACCGGCAGGCCCTGGCCGGGGGGCAGAAGGGTCTGTCGGTGGCCTTCGATCTTGCCACCCACCGCGGCTATGACAGCGACCACCCCAGGGTGGCCGGCGATGTCGGCAAGGCGGGTGTGGCCATCGACACCGTCGAGGACATGAAGATCCTGTTCGACGGCATTCCCCTCGACGGGATGTCCGTCTCCATGACCATGAACGGGGCTGTCCTGCCGGTGCTCGCCATGTTCATCGTGGCGGCAGAGGAGCAGGGCGTCTCCCCGGACCGCCTGACCGGGACCATCCAGAACGACATCCTCAAGGAGTTCATGGTCCGCAACACCTATATCTATCCGCCGGCGCCCAGCATGCGCATCGTCGCCGACATCATTGCCTGGTGCGCGGCGTCGATGCCCCGCTTCAACTCGATTTCCATCAGCGGCTATCACATGCAGGAAGCGGGGGCGACGGCGGTCCAGGAACTCGCCTACACCCTTGCCGACGGGGTCGAGTACGTGCGCGCCGCTCATGACCGCGGTCTCGACATCGACACCTTCGCGCCCCGGCTTTCCTTCTTCTTCGGCATCGGCATGAACTTCTTCATGGAGATTGCCAAGCTCCGTGCGGCGAGGCTCTTGTGGGCCCGGCTCATGGAGCCCTTCAATCCGGATGACCCGCGGTCCCTGATGCTGCGCACCCACTGCCAGACCAGCGGCGTTTCGCTGACCGAACAGGATCCCTTCAACAACATCGTGCGCACCACCGTCGAGGCCATGGCGGCCGTGCTCGGTGGCACCCAGAGCCTTCACACCAACAGCTATGACGAGGCCCTGGCGCTCCCCGGCGACGAGGCGTCCCGCATCGCCCGCAACACGCAGCTGATTCTCGCCGGCGAAACCGGCATTCCCCATGTCGTCGACCCTCTGGGCGGCAGCTACTTTGTCGAATCGCTCACCGCCTCTCTCGTCGAGGCCGCATCGCGGTTGATCGATGAGGTCGAGGAGATGGGTGGCATGACGCGCGCCATCGAGGCCGGGCTGCCGAAGCTGCGCATCGAGGAGAGTGCGGCACGCCGCCAGGCGCGGATCGAGCGCGGCGACGACACGGTGGTGGGAGTCAACCGCTTCAGGAACGAGGCGGAGCCCGAGGTCGAGATTCGCGAGATCGACAACACCGCGGTGCGCGTCGCCCAGATCCGGCGCCTCGAGGAGGTGCGCCAAAGCCGTGATGACGGAGCGGTGAAGTCGGCCCTAGATGCCCTTGCCGCCGGTGCCGCCGAAGACGGAAATCTCCTTGAACTTTCAATCGCCGCGGCACGGGTGCGGGCCACGCTCGGCGAAATCTCGGATGCCCTGGAAGGCGTCTTCACCCGGCACAGCGCGGTGCTGCGGCCGGTCTCCGGAGTCTACGGCGCTGCCTGGCAGGGGGCGGACGAGTTTTGTCAGGTGAGGGAGCGCGTCGACGCATTCTCCGCCGAGGAGGGACGGCAGCCGCGCATGCTTGTCGCCAAGCTCGGCCAGGACGGCCACGACCGGGGTGCCCGCATCATCGCCAGCGCCTTCGCCGATCTCGGTTTCGACGTCGACATCGGCCCTCTCTTCCAGACCCCTGGAGAAGCGGCCCAGCAGGCCGTGGAAAGCGATGTTCATGTCATCGGCGTTTCCACCCAGGCGGCCGGTCACCGGACCCTGGTGCCGCAGCTTGTCGCCGCCCTGGCGAAGCTTTCCGCAACGGACATTCAGGTCGTGGTCGGCGGCGTGGTGCCGCCACAGGACCACGCCATGCTCCGCGAAGCCGGAGTGTCGGCCATCTTCGGTCCCGGAACCCATATTCCGGATGCGGCGGCGCATGTCCTCGATCTGATCCGTTCGCAGCGCCGGGCGGCCTGACATCTTGATCGCCGAGGCCCTGAAATCCGGTGACCGCCGGGCACTCGGGCGTGCCATCACGCTCGTCGAGTCGACGCGCGCCGAAGATGAGGAAGCGGCTGCGCGCTTGCTCGAGAGCCTCGCACAGGTCACACCGGCGCGCCGGCGCATCGGCATCTCAGGCGCCCCTGGTGTCGGCAAGTCCACCTTCATCGAGGCCATCGGCCTGAAGGCCCTCGATGACGGCTGGCGGGTTGCCGTCATCACCATCGACCCCTCCTCGACGAGGAGCGGTGGTTCCATCCTCGGCGACAGAACCAGGATGGAACGCCTGTCGCGCCATCCGCTCGCCTTCATCCGCTCTTCGCCGTCGCGCGGCACGCTCGGCGGCGTGGCGCGGCGCACGCGGGACGTCATCCGGCTCGTTGAGGCGGCAGGCCATGATCTCGTGATCGTCGAGACCGTCGGCGTCGGCCAGTCGGAGGTGACGGCGTCGGCCATGACCGACATGTTCGTCGTTCTCCTGGCACCCGGCGCCGGCGACGGCCTGCAGGGCGTCAAGCGCGGGATCATGGAGCTTGCCGACCTCGTCATCGTCAACAAGGCCGATGGCGAGCTTGCCGGCATGGCGCGTCACATGGTGACGGATTTCCGGCAGGCGCTCTCGCTCATGCGTCCCGGGCGCAGCTTCTGGGCGACGCGCGTGATGTCCTGTTCGGCACTCACCGGGGACGGTCTCGATGACGTGCGGGCCGCCATCGACGAATGGTTCGACGCCGCCAGCCCTCACCTCGATGAGGAACGCCGCAGGCAGGCGGTCGAGGCCATCGGGAACGAGGTGGCCGATCTCACCCTGGCGCGGTTGATGTCAGGTGACGGAAACAGTCACGCGTCGCAAGCCCTCGCCGACGACGTTGCCAGCGGACGCATGCCGCTGCGGACCGCCGCCAGGAAGATCCTCGACGACACGTGATCAGGGTTGCGCCGGCTCTCCCCGAACGTCGTCGATCATCCGCGACATGCCTCACGGGTCCGGATGATCTCGATCCCGGCGGTGTTGCTGGTACGATGGGTGTCGTTTTCGGCGACGCCCGGGAGGACATGGGATGGAAGTCAGTCACGAAGCACGCCGCATCCACGCATCGTCGATCGTGATCGATACCCACGTCGATACCGTGGTGCGCTGGATCGACCTCGAGGAAGACCTCGGCGTCGAGACCGGCAACGGCTACATGGACCTGCCGCTCATGAAGCGGGGCAACCTCACGGCATCCTTCTTTGCCTGCTGCGTCGGCTTCCACCACGTCGCCGCAGGGACGGCCATCCGCCGCGCTCTCGACATGATCGACGGCGTGAAGGAGATCTGCCGGTTCTATCCGCATGACGTCGAGGTGGCCCTTGGCGCTGCGGACGTGCGGCGCATTGCCGCAGCGGGCAAGCTCGCGGTGATCATCGCGATCGAGGGCGGGCATGCGATCGACGATGATCTCAGGGTTCTGCGCCAGTACTTCGATCTGGGCGTGCGCTACATGTCGCTCACCCATTTCAACACGCACGGCTGGGCCGATTCCGCGACCGACGCGGCGCGGCACGACGGACTGAGCCCGCTCGGCCGCGACGTCGTCGCGGAGATGAACCGGATGGGCATGATGGTCGATGTCTCGCATGCCTCCGACAAGGTGTTCCAGGACGTGATCGAGATGACCAAGGCGCCTGTCATGGCCTCGCACTCGTCGATGCGGGCCCTGGTGGACCATCCCCGCAACATGACCGACGATATGCTCCGGGCCGTGGCGGAGGGCGGCGGCATCGTCTGCGTGACGGCATGGCCCGAGTACATTTCACGGAGCTACTGGCAGGGGCTCGAGGATGTTGCCGACCGTCGCGCGGGACGCGGCGGCGCCAATCGACGACAGAGCGCATCGGGCTCGACGTCGGCGATTTCGGACCTGATGGCAATGACGGGCGGCGACAGCAACGGGGGCTACAACGTGCTGATTGATGCGGGGATCCCGTTTCCCTCGCTCGACGACCTCATCCGTCATATCGATCACGCGGTCGGGGTGGCCGGTGTCGATCACGTCGGTATCGGCACCGACCATGGCGCCGTCCGCTTCGACCTGGTGGACCTCGAAGACTGCTCCAGGCTCCCCGTCCTCACCGAGGCCTTGCTGCGCCGCGGATACTGCGAGGCCGACATCCGCAAGATTCTCGGTGAAAACGTCTTGCGGGTCATGGAAGACGTGATCGGCTGCTGAACGCGAGCTGCGGCCTAGAGGAGTTGACCCGGAGCCGATGGCGCTATAGGTACGGCATCGCTTACTTGAGTTCCGGAGCCGAAGAGATGTCGCGCACATGTTCCCTGACCGGCAAGTCCGTCATGTCGGGAAACAACCGCAGCCATGCCGAGAACAAGTCCAAGCGGGTGTTCCGGCCGAACCTGGTGAGGGCCAGCCTGTGGTCCGAGACGCTCGGTGAACGGGTGCGCCTGCGCATTTCTGCAAACGCCCTGCGTACCGTCGAGAAACACGGCGGCATCGACGCCTTCCTGATGCAGGAGCGCGACAGCCGGCTGGCCGCTCCGGCACTGAAGCTCAAGCGCCGCGTCGCGAAGGCGGCGGCGCGCCGGAACGCCAGCGCCTGACTCTCCCGCCATGACACGCCCGGCCGTCGCCATCGCTGCGATGTCGGCGGTGGTGGTCGTCTCGAACCTGCTGGTTCACGCTCCGATCAACGATTGGCTGACCTGGGCCGCCTTCACCTACCCTGTCTCGTTTCTGGTGACGGATCTTTCCAACCGCGCCTTCGGTCCGGCGCGTGCGGCCCGCGTTGTGCTGTGGGGGTTTGCCGTCGGTGTCATCATGTCCGCCGTCCTTTCGGACTGGACGCCCTTTTCCATGCCGCAGGCGTTCTCGGAGAAGGCCCTGCTGACCGCGGTGGCGTCCGGCTCCGCCTTTCTCACGGCACAGCTCCTCGACATCTTCATCTTCCGCCTGCTGCGGCGCTCGGCCTGGTGGCGCGCGCCTCTCATCTCCTCGGCGGTGGCCTCAGCCGTGGACACCCTCATCTTCTTCTGGCTGCTGTTCGGAGTCTTCTTCCCCGAATGGGGGTTCGACTGGGTGAGCTACGGTGTCGGTGACTACGCCGTCAAGGCGTCGATGGCCCTGGCGCTCCTGGTGCCCTACCGCGTGCTCATGGGGCGGTACGCGGCGCCGCCCGCCGCCGGCTGAGAGCGTGCCGCTCCGGATTGACGGGACCGGGAACGGGTGGCCGGTGTCTCCTCGTCGAAGAGGGATGCGAGTTCGCCGAGCACGGTGCCGCCGAGCTGTTCGACGTCGGTGAGCGTGACGGCGCGGCGATAGTAGCGCGTCACGTCATGCCCGATGCCGATGGCGATCAGTTCCACCGGCGAGAGGCCCTCGATCTTGTCGATGACCTCGCGCAGGTGACGTTCGAGATAGTTGCCTGAATTGACCGAAAGCGTGGAGTCATCCACCGGGGCGCCATCGGAAATCACCATGAGGATGCGCCGCTGTTCAGGCCGCCCCATCAGCCGTTCGTGGGCCCACAGCAGCGCCTCGCCATCGATGTTCTCCTTGAGCAGACCCTCGCGCAGCATCAGGCCCAGACTCCGCCGGGCGCGCCGCCAGGGCATGTCCGCGGACTTGTAGACGATGTGGCGAAGGTCGTTGAGACGGCCGGGCGTGGCGGGCTTGCCGGATGCCAGCCACTTCTCGCGGCTGCGTCCGCCCTTCCAGGTGCGCGTGGTGAATCCGAGGATCTCGACCTTGACGCCGCAGCGTTCCAGGGTCTGCGCCAGGATGTCCGCACTCATCGCGGCGATGCCGATCGGCCGGCCGCGCATGGAACCGGAATTGTCGATGAGGAGCGAGACCACCGTGTCGCGGAACTCGGTCTCGTGTTCGATCTTGAAGGAGAGCGGCATCAGGGGATCGACAACCACCCGGGACAGTCGTGCGGAGTCGAGAAGCCCCTCCTCGAGGTCGAACTCCCAGGCCCTGTTCTGCTGCGACATGAGCTTGCGCTGCAGGCGGTTGGCGAGCCGTGCCGTGACGCCGCGCAGATGGGCGATCTGCTGATCGAGCTGGGACCTCAACCGTGCCAGCTCTTCCGGATCGCACAGATCCGTGGCGTCGATGATCTCGTCGAATTCCTGGGTGAAGGCGCGGTAGAGGAACCGGTTGCTGGCCAGGTTCAGAGGATCGTCGGCACGTTCCATCTCGCCGGCAGGATCGGTGTCGTCGGTGCTGGCCGACACCATCTCGTCATCCTCCGACTCCCGGGAGTCGGCCTCCATGGAGTCCTCGGACATCTCTTCCTCGGCGCTGGCCTCGGAACTGGATTCGCTCTCCCCCTCGGCCTCCGCCTGTTCGGGATCGGCCTCGTCGCTGTCGTCCTGGTCCTCGGGCGCGGCGTCCGCCTCTTCATCGGGCAGATCGAGATGGCGAATGAGCGTGCGCAGCGTTTCGGCAAAGGCGGCCTGGTCACCGACGACCTCGTGAAGCGAGTCCAGCTCACGGCCGATCTTGTCATTGAGCCAGCCGCGCATGAGCCGGGTGGCCTGCGTTGCCGAGGGCGGCGGCGCCACGCCGGTCAGCCTCTCGCGCACGAGAAGGCCGATCACGTCGGCCAGCGGCGCATCCTCGCGCTGCTCGATGCGGTGCAGCCCCCTGGTCCGGCAACGCTCCTCGAGAACCGTCTGGATGTTGTCGGCCACACCCTTCATGCGCATCGCCCCAATGGATTCGCAGCGCGCCTCCTCGACCACATCGAAAATGGAGCGGCCCAGTTCGCTCGCCGGCCGGCGACGGGCATGGGTCCGGGTGTCGTGATGGCGCAGCTTGAGCGCCAGGGCATCGGCTTCGCCCCGCGCCATGGCGACGGCATGGCGATCGAGATCCCGCGGCACCTGCGTCAGGCGCGCCGTCTTGCCGCTGGCGCCAGGCTCCCTGACGCCGAAACTCACCTCGAGTTCCGGTTCACGGGCCATGGCGCGCATGGTGCCCGCAACGACCCTTCTGAAGGGTTCAGCCGGGTTGCTGTCCTGTGCCAGGGGACTTCCTCCGGAGGATCTGCCGGTCTACTGCGCCGCGGTTCCGGCGACGACGGCCTCGCTGATCTCGGATCCGAAACAGCGCTGGTAGAATTCCGCGACCTGCGACCGCTCGGTTTCGTCGCACTTGTTGAGGAAGGTCAGCCGGAAGGCGAAGCCGATGTCGTCGAAGATGTCCGCGTTCTCCGCCCAGGTGATCACCGTCCTGGGCGACATGACGGTCGAGATGTCGCCGGCGACGAAGGCGCCGCGCGTCAGTTCGGCGACGGCCACCATCTGGCCGATGGTCTCCCGGCCCCGCGTCGTGGCGTAGTGCGGCACCTTGGAGAGGACAATCTTCTCTTCTTCCTCGTGCTCGAGGTAGTTCAGCGTCGAGACGATGGACCACCGGTCCATCTGTCCCTGGTTGATCTGCTGGGTGCCGTGATAGAGCCCCGTGGTGTCGCCGAGACCGACGGTATTGGCCGTGGAAAACAGGCGGAAGGAGGGATGGGGGACGATCACCCTGTTCTGGTCGAGCAGCGTCATCTTGCCCTGGACCTCGAGCACCCGCTGGATCACGAACATCACGTCGGGACGGCCGGCGTCATACTCGTCAAAGACCAGGGCGACCGGGTTCTGGATCGCCCAGGGCAGGATTCCCTCGCGGAACTCGGTGACCTGCATGCCGTCGCGCAGGATGATGGCGTCCTTGCCGATGAGATCGATCCGGGAGATGTGGCTGTCCAGGTTGACCCGGATGCATGGCCAGTTGAGACGCGCCGCCACCTGTTCGATATGGGTGGACTTTCCGGTGCCGTGGTAGCCCTGGATCATCACCCTGCGGTTGTGGGCGAAGCCGGCGAGAATGGCGAGCGTGGTCTGCGGATCGAAGACATAGGAATCATCGATATCCGGTACGTGTTCGCCACGCTCCGAGTAACCCGGCACCTCCATGGTGGTGTCGAGGCCGAAAGCCGAAGCGACCTTTATGGTCATGTCGGGGGCGCCCTGCGGAAGCAGGCTTGTTTCGCTGGGATTCTTCACGGTCTCACACGTCTTGATTGTCTGCCGGTCCGGATACCCCATCCGAGGACAGGTGACCACCTCGTCGCCACCGGGATCCGGATGGGCCAACAATGGCATGGCCGCGGGATGGGGCGCAAGGGACCATGGCTGGCAGGACACCCGCCGGTGGGGCTGCCGTCAGTCGGGTGCGGGACCGGTGAGGTGCTGGTAGGCCCAGATGACGTCGCGCAGCCGCCCATTTGCCTTGCCGCTGCCGCCGTTGACGTCCGGATGGCATGCCTTCACCGCCTTCTTGAATCGCCTGCGGATGGCGGCCGCGTCAGCATCGGGTCCGACATCGAGAATGGAACGCGCCTTGCGTTCGCTGGCCGACATGGCTGCCTGGCGCGCCGTTGCCGGATCGCAGCTGCCGTCCCCGGCGATGCCGAAGACGTCCCGCACGCCGTCACCGGTCCACACCCTGTGGAGGTGATGCGGCGCCGACGTCGGCCATGTCGGCCGGTGCCAGGAAAGATCCGCGTGCTGCCAGGCCTCGATGGCCTCCTTCGACCAGCCCTCGAAGAAGTTCCAGGAGCGGTTGAACTCGCGAACGTGCTCAAGGCACAGGTACTGGAAACTGTCGGTCCTGTCTGGCCCCAGGGGCGCGCGGTACTCGCCGGGCCGGTCACAGCCCAAGCGGGAGCATGGCCTCAAGGTGGTTTCTTGCCTGGCCGATCGTCGCGACATGGCTCCAGTATAGGATGATGCGGACACCGAGGGCCACAAGGGGCGCCGCCGATTACCCGCGTGCGGCCTAGCGCACCGACACGACGGTGATGATCCATGAATAGCCGCGGAGCCTTCGGAAAACCGGCCGGGCAGGCGACTCTGTTGGACACCAGGAAGAAAGAGGGAGAATCAACAATGAAATTGGGCAAGCACTCCATTGACAAGTGACGCTCGATGGTTAGGTTAAGAATAGAACAAAACATGAACGACGATGAGCGACAAGATATCCTCTTCAGCTACGAGTTCCACGAGGTATCTCCTGACAAAGCCAAGGCAGCTACATGGTTCGAGAGTCAGCTTTGGCCTATCGATCGGTTTTGCCCACACTGCGGTTCTGACAACACTGTTGAATGCACGAAACCACAGCCTTATCGTTGTCGCGATTGCCGTAGGTACTTCAGCGCCCGCAGAGGAACCCTGATGCAGTCAAGCAAGCTTCCGATCAAGAAGTCGCTCTATGCGGTCTACCTCATCGGCGTGCGCAAGAAGAGGTTGTCCAGTCTGCAATTGGCCTGCAAGTTAGGGATCGCCCGAGGGACCGCATGGCGGCTTGGACACAAGACTCGCGAGATGTGGAGTCAAGATGCTCTGTTCCCGATGTATGGTGAGCTCAAGATTGACGGGAGCTGTGTCAGTGGTCTGGAGAAGAGAGAGCACAAGCACAATAGGATGTATGCGGGCCGTGGCACCATTGGCATGCAACCCGCCATGGGGAGGCCTCAACGCGACAATCGCCAAATTCATAACTGGCCCGCGGATTTCACTCCCGCCAGAGTTTTGCAACCGCACATTCGAGTGAACGTAGAGCCTGACTCCACCGTCTACACGAAATGTGTAGGCGCCTTCGAAGGAATGCACCACCACCAACATGAGGTGGTTGCACACGGTGTAGGTGAGTATGTCCGAGACAAAGTAGGCACTAACGAAATCGAGTCCATTTGGACTCCTCTGAATCGCGAGATTATTGACTCCTACCAACATGTGAGCGTCAAGCGTCTGTTTCGATATGTCGATGAGGTCTACTGCCTCGACGACATCTGGAAAGCACATGCATTCAGCCTTATGGCGGCAAGCGCCGTCGAGATAGTGGGGCGAGGGCTCATGCGCAGAGCACTGGTCGATGGAGACGCGACATGAGAGCCGAATCTGCGATCAGGAACCTGCCGGGAAGCTTCAACCAGACCGTCGCGAAGCTGTCGGGGACGCCGGTCAAGACCTATCGCGTAGTGTCACTGTTCAGCGGATGCGGTGGCATGGACTTGGGGTTTCTAGGCGGCTTCTCGTTCGGTGACCGCTTCTATGACCGATTGCCGTTTCGCATCGTGTGGGCGAACGACATCAATACCGCCGCCGGCTGCACCTATGCGGAAAACATGAAGCATAGCATTGTGGTCGGCGATGTAGCGGAACATATGGATCAACTGCCCAAGACCGCTGAAGTAGTGATCGGCGGTTTCCCTTGTCAGGACGTTTCGATCAATGGCGCTAGGCAGGGCGCGAATGGCGAGCGAACGATCCTCTACAAATACATGATCTCCGCGATCGAGCGCACAAAGCCGCGAATCTTCGTGGCCGAGAATGTCAAGGGTCTGTTGCAGGCACACGGCAAGGACTTCCTCGACACCATGCTGAGTGACTTCGCCGCGACCGGCTATCGGGTGAGCCATCGTCTTTACCTCGCCGCCGACTATGGCGTGCCTCAGATGCGTGAACGGTTGTTCATTGTTGGCGTGAAGGGTCGTCGCGAGTTTGAGCACCCTGCACCTGACCTGCGCCACATGACAGCCCAAGAGGCACTATCCGATCTTGAGGACGCAAAGGAGAACGAGGCGATAGGTCATGTGTGGTCAAAGGCGCAAGCCAGCCCGGATCAGGGGAACCGCCGATTGAAGGCCGACAAGCCTGCCACTACCATCCGGGCGGAACATCACGGGAATATCCAGTGGCACTACAACCTCGACCGACGGCTGTCCCTTCGGGAAGCGGCCAGACTCCAGTCCTTTCCCGATGGGTTCCGGTTCCATGGTGGTATGCGCGAGCGCGAACGGATGATTGGCAATGCGGTCCCGCCCGTGCTGGCGTGGCACATTGCCAAGGCAGTGCGAGAGTTCCTTGACCCCGGACGAGTTCGAGCGGGTTCTTGATCGCGCTTGCGATATTCTGACGGAGAACGTTCGCTCCAGCACGCTCTATCACGGTCCTGAACCCTTCGAGCAACACGTCCAGGACATGCTGAAGGTTGCGGCGAAGGACACCGGCTTCACTGTGTCCCCGACTTTCAACCGGTACGCCTTTCCGGATATCCGGGTGAACGGCTACGGCGTTGAGGTCAAGTACACGAAGCAGGACACATGGACCGCGGTAGGCAACAGTATTTTCGAGGGGATGCGCGACCCTGACGTTCACTCCATCTATGTCGTGCTTGGCAAAATCGGCGGCACTCCCGAGGTCCGGTGGGGCCGCTACGAAGATGCGGTGACGCATGTGCGCGTGTCCAACTCGCCGCGTTTTGTGATCGAGTTGGAGACTGAGCGGGCCCCGCTATTCTCTCACATGGCGATCCCATATGGTGAATTTGCCCAATTGGGCGATGAAGCCAAGATGCGGCACGTTCGAGACTATTCGCGGGGTCGACTGAAGGAGGGCGAGCGACTGTGGTGGCTGGAACCGGAACACTCGTTGCCTCTCCAAGTCCGACCTTACCCAGACCTGCCTGATGCGGAAAAACGTGCATTGCGGGCTGAGGCTTCGTTGCTATCGCCTCAAATCTGCGGCCCATCGCACGGCCGCACGGCACAGCGAAAGTACGCCGCGCCTGCGCTCTACCTGCTAATGCACCATGGCGTGATCGCGCCGCAGACGCGGGATCTGTTCTCTGCGGGTAGCGTTGCGCAGCACATTCCGCCGCTCTACGAGGGCGAGCCTCATGTGTCCCGTGCGCTACGGGGCATTGAGGACTTGATGCGGGACGCGGCAGAGCGGTTGGAGGATGCCCTGTTCGAGGAGTATTGGGGCCGTCGGTGCCCACCTGATGAGCGGATCGCCGAGTGGCTCAGGATGGCGGATGCCGTAGCAATAGGCTGGCGACCGTCAGATCACTTGTTCTTGGCTCACTAGGCGAGGAGAAATCCGGATGAGTGACGCCACTGAGATTAAGCGGCGTGGAGTGGCGGCAGTTCGCAGCAAGAACACCAAACCCGAGATGGCTGTCCGCCGGATGCTGCACGCCCAAGGTTACAGATACCGCCTACACAGAACGGACCTGCCTGGATCGCCCGATCTCGTGTTCCCCAGCCGCAAGAAGGTGATATTCGTCAACGGTTGCTTTTGGCATGGACACTCATGCAAGAACGGCTCGCGCCGACCACCATCCAACACAAGCTATTGGCTTCCTAAGATCGCTCGCAATGTTGAGCGTGACGCCAAGAACATATCGAGCCTCGAAGTTCTCGGATGGCAGTCCTTGACGGTCTGGGAATGTGAGTTGAAGCGCTCACCTGAAGAACTGCGGAGCCGCATCACACGATTCCTGGGCTAAGCGTGATACTATTGCGCCTTGTTCAAGTACCCACAAAGTACCTAACCCGGCATAGCCGGAACCAAAGTTCTGCGAGATGGTATGCTGAGTCCAGC
>JAPPGE010000020.1 GCA_028821455.1 bacterium
GTTATACAAACGGCGGGCGCCCCCATATTCGGGTATAAACCCTTTGGTAATGCAGCTTCTAAAACAGACAACCTGGGGGGGCGGGGAGTTCCCGGCCCCGCCTTGGTCGTGGTGATCAGGCGAACCACCAGCGGTGGGACGAACGGGCACCGTCGCATTCCCAGCTCGCCGCGACACTCGGACCATGACGCACGTTGTTGCGCCGTGCGTAGACGAAGTTCACGAAGAGCGGGATGATGGTGCCGCCGTCGTCACGGGCGATCTGGCACATCTCGCGGTACATCTCGGCGCGCCGCGTCTCGTCGAGCTCCGCCTTCGCCATCAGCAGGAGTTCGTTGAAACGTGCATTCTGCCAGTGCGCCTCGTTCCACGGGGCGTCGTCCTTGTAGGCGAGCGTGAACATGTTGTCCGGCGTCGGACGCGCACCCCACTTGACGAAGACGAAGGGCTTCTTCAACCACACGTCCGACCAGTAGCCGTCGTTGGGCTCCCTCACGGGCACGAGGTCGATGCCGGCCGCCTTGGCCTGCTCGCTGTAGAGAACGACCATGTCGACGGCGCCCGGCAGCACGCTGTCGGCCGCCGAAAGCTCGACCCTGAGCGACTCCATGCCAGCCTGCTTGAGGTGGTGCTTCGCCCTGTCCGGATCATAGACTCGCTGCTCGATATCCGGCCAGTAGGGCATGTTCGGCGAGACGTGAAAGTCGTTGCCGGGAGTGCCGGTGCCGAACAGGATCTTCTCGACGATCTCTTCCCTGTCGATGGCGTACTTCAGAGCCAGGCGGACATCGACGCTGTCGTAGGGCGCGTGGTCACAGAACATCGGCAAGGTGATGGCCGAACCGCTCGGGATGTTGTCGATCTCGATGTCGGGATGGCGCCCCAGCAGTGTCAGTGTCTTGAGATCCACCGACGAGATGGCGTCGACGTCACCGGTGATCAGCGACGTCTGGCGGGCGTTGGGATCGTTGAGAATGGTGATCTCGATGTCGTCGAACCAGGCTCCTTCGCGGTGCCAGCCGTCATGTCGCTCGAGGCTGGCGCCGACGCCCGGCTCGTTGTCGACGATCCTGTAGGGGCCGGCCCCGATGCCGGTGTCCCACTCGATGCCGCCGTCATCGGTCGCCGGCAGCATGGTGAGGTGGTAGTCCGCCATCACCCAGGGGAGATCGGCGAAACCCTGATCGACCTCGATGACGATCGCATGGTCGCCATCGGCCCGCAGATCAACGACGTTGGAGAGAAGCGGCTTGGCCGCCGATGTCGTGTCGTCGCCCCGGTGGTGATTGAGCGAGGCGACGGCATCCTTCGACGTGAAGGCACGGCCATCATGGAACGTCGCGTCCGGACTGAGTTCGAACGTCCATACCTTGGCGTCGGGAGAGGCACTCCACGACACCGCCATGTCGCCGCCCAGCCCGTTGTCTTCCGTGATCTCCGTGAGGTAGCTGCGGAAGGTGTGGGCCAGCTGGATCTCGCTGACGCTCTGGTACTTGCCCGGATCGAGCGTATCGGCGGTGTTCCCGTCGTGCAGACCGAGACGGTAGGTGCCGCCGCGCTGCGGCGTTTCTGCCGCGGCGTTCTCGGTCCAAAGCGTGGAAGCCGCGGCGATCGTCAGGCCGGCTGCCGAGGCCTCAGCCATGAAACTCCGGCGTGAAATCCTGTTCTGCCTGCTCGCACGGACAATGCGTTCAAGCAGGGTCTTTTCTTCATGTGACGACATTGTCTGGTCTCCCCATGGTGAGCCGATTCAAGTCGGTCCGGGCTGATTCAGTGCTACTGGTCACCCGGTTACCAGCACGATACGCGACAGGTGTTGCGCGTGGCAAGGAGACAAGGCCCTGCACTTGGATGGTGGAGACCCGGGAATGAGACCTCTGCGTTGGTTTCAACTCGCGGAGAGTGGAGATGCCTCGCATTGGATTGCCCTTCCGGGGGACCTGCAAGGCACTCCCGGATCGACCGCGCTCGCTTCATGTTTGCGATCTGTGGTCGGGTTGCTGTGAGGAGGTCGATCAGATCAAGGCGTGGCGGGAGTGTCCCGAACGGCCCTGGCGACGAAGGGGCAAGGGGAGCACGACGTTCCAGGGGACGGCCCGTGACGCCGGGCTGTTGAGCCAGCCCTGCACGTGAAGTCTGACCAAGGAGGTCGGGAGAACCCCCACGGGTCGAGTGTTGTCGGCAACACCACCGGGCGTGCCCGGGCCGGGTCAACCTTTCAGAACCGCCGATCTTGAGAGAAAACACCCCTTCAGGCGGGCTCCGAACGTTGCTGCTTTTGATAAAGGAATTTGACTATTGGGAAATATTCAAGCCCAGAGTCATGGTACAGTCGCCTGGTCCCTGGCGCGAAGGAGTGACGCCTCATGTCGTTCAGACTGGGCTCGCAGGACCGAGAGCGGCTCAACCGCCCGATTGACGAAGCCTACGGTCTGCCGGGGGAGACCTACACGGACCCAGCGTACTTCCGACTGGAACAGGAAAGGATCTTCCGCCGAACCTGGGTGTGCGCAGGTCACATCACGGATATTCCGGACAAGGGCGATATCACGGCGGTTTCCGTCGGTGGCGCGCCGATCATGCTGGTCCACGGTCAGGATGGCGAGCCGCGCGCCTTCCACAACATCTGCCGGCACAAGGGCAACGTCCTTGTCGAAGGCAGCCGCAAGAAGCAGCGAACCATCGTTTGCGGCTATCACTGCTGGACCTACACGCTCGACGGCAGGTTGAGCGCGACACCCAACTTCGGCGGCACCGGGAAGGAGTGGCATGGCACCGCGCGGCGCAAAGAGGATCTGGGTTTGCGGCCGGTCCGGCTCTACGACTGGCACGGCTGGCTGTTCGTCACGCTCGACGAGGAGGCGGACGACTTCGAGGAGCATGCGGCGCCGCTGATCGCATGTCTGGAGAGCTACGACTTTTCGGACCTGAGACTGGCGGCGGAGACGGACTTCGTGTTCGAGGCGAACTGGAAGCTGACCTTCGAGAACTTCTTCGATTGCTATCACATTCCCTATATTCACGTTAACAGCCTGGCCCGGCGGAACGAGGCGCTTTACGTCAGCGGCAAGACGGTCATGGACTCCGTCCGGCGAGCGACGGTCGAAGGGCCCCTCTTTCCGATCATCTACGACTATCCGGCGGAGTCGGAAGAAGCGCATTTCGGCATGCCGATTCCGGACTCGATGCCACGGGAGTGGCGGACCCGGATCGTCTATCTGCACTTCTTTCCAAACGTCCTGATGTTCGTGCAGCCGGATCACATCGTCAGCATCATCGAGACACCGGTCGCGCCGGACCGGGCGCACCAGAAGCTGAAGATCTTCTTCCATGGGGACGCGGCATTCGGCGACGACCTGGCGGCGCGCCGAAAACACTGCGTCGAATTCTGGTCGATGATCAATGCAGAGGATATCGATGTCTGCCGCACCTTGCAGGCGGGACGCGGGTCTCCCGTGTTCGACGGCGGCATCTTTGCGCCAGCCTGGGAAAGCCAGGTACATGCCTTTCAGCAGCGCGTCGCCGACTACATGGCACGATAGGCATGGCGGAGGCCTATCCCTGTTTCTTCTCCCCGATCTCGCTAGGGCCGGTGCGCTTGCGAAACCGGTCCTTCTTTCCCGGCCACGGCATCGGCAAGACCCGGGACTTCGCCCCGAGCGACGAGAGCATCGCCTATTACGAAGCGCGGATCGACGGCGGGACGGATCTGATCTTCACCGAGATCATCCATGTTGACGAGACGGCGATCCATGCGCCGTCGCCGCGCCTGACGGTGGACGCCGCCGTTCCGCGTTTCGCACGATTGACGGAGGCGGTCCATGCCAGGGGAGCCAAGGTATTCGGGCAGCTTTTTCATCCGGGGCGGTTGCTGATCCGGAACCCGGATGGCACGCGGCCTGTCGCCCATTCCGCCTCTGCCCTGCCGGATGAACGCCTGTTCAACATGCCGCGCGCGATGACGCTCGCGGATATCGACCGGATCGTCGATCTCTATGCCGATGCGGCGGACCGGATGAAGCGGGCCGGATTCGATGGCATGGAGATCATCGCGTGCCATGGCTACCTGCTGGAGCAGTTCCTGGCGCCGGGGCTGAACAAGCGAGCCGACGCCTATGGGGGGCCGCTGGAGAATCGCTGCCGGTTCCTGGTCCGCATCGCGGAGGCGGTCCGGCAGCGGGTGGGTGACGGCCACGCCATCGGTGTCCGGCTGTCGGCCAGTCATCTCTGGGACGGGGAACTCTCCGAAACCGACCTGGTCGAGGCCTGCGCACATCTGGACCGGTCGGTGAGACTGGACTTCTACAGCATCACCACCGGGTCCTTCGGTTCGCTGGCGAACTCGCTGCTCAACATTCCGCCCATGGGCAATCACACGGATGTCGCCGTGCCGAGTGCGGCGGCAGTGAAGAAGGTGGTGTCGAAACCGGTGCTGGTCGCGGGGCGCATCACCCAGCCGGCGCGCATCGAGCAGATCATCGCCGACGGCGAGGCTGACATGGTCGGCACGGTGCGGGCGATGATCGCGGACGAGGATTTCGTTCGAAAGATGCGCGAAGGGCGGCCGGAAGACATCCGTACCTGTATCGGCTGCAACCAGGCCTGTATCGGTCACCGCAATATCGGCGCATTCGTGTCCTGTATCATGAACCCGGTCACCGGACGGGAACACATCTATCGGGACCTGCCGCCTGCATCCCCGCCCGGGAACGTGCTGGTCGTCGGCGGCGGGCCTGGCGGGATGAAGGCGGCAGCCGTGGCCGCCGCCCGCGGCCATCGCGTGACGCTGTACGAAAAGAAACCGGCCCTCGGCGGCCAGGTGCGGCTCGCGCAGAGCCTGCCGGACCGATCGGAGTTCGGTGGAGTGACCACGAACCTCGAACGCGAGATGGACCTGGCCGGCGTAGCGGTGCGCAAGGGCGTCGCTGTCGACCGGGCGATGATCGAGCGTGAGGCGCCGGATCACGTCATCGTCGCCACCGGCGCGCATCCGTGGCTGCCGGACATCATGGGCGCAGAGGATGGCGCCATCGTTCAGGCCAACGACGTTGTGTCCGGTTCGGCGCGTGTCGGGAACCGTGTGCTGGTCGCCGATTGGCGGGGTGATTGGACGGGCCTTGGAGTCGCCGAGCTGTTGGCCCGGAACGGCTGTCATGTCCGGCTCGCGCACCTCGGCTATGGACCGGGAGAGTTTCTGCAAGGCTACGTGAGGGCCGATTGGGTGGGCCGGTTGCACAAGCTCGGTGTCGAGATGATTCCGCTCGCGCGCCTGGTCGGCATGGACGGCGAGACCGTCTACCTGCAACACACGACCAACAGTGAACCGATCATCCTCGAGGGTATCGAGACGGTGGTCGCCAGCCTCGGCAACGCGCCCGACATGACGCTTGAACAAGAGCTGGACGGCTGGGCCGGCTCCGTGCGCTACGTCGGTGACTGCCGCGCCCCGCGCACGGCGGAGGAAGCGATTCTGGAAGGGTTCGAAGCGGCCGCGGAGATGTAGTTGCATGGTGGCAGTGACCTCTCAAAAAGGGTCGAAGCCGCCACGTGGCGAAGTCTTGGCCGGTCCGAGATTTATCCAAGAGCAGACGCTTCGATCAACCGAAGACCCCCTCAAGCGCCGGTCGACTTGCCGATCATCTGCACACTTGCCATCTCAGCGAGCCGACGCAACACCTCGCGCAACCCAGCAGGAAGGAGACCGTCGTGCCCCGGGTGAGCTTCCGCACATCCAGCGAGCGCCTGACCGTCATCGACCATGCGGCGGCGGCCTGGTGGCCGGGTTCTGCCTCCTCGCGGCCGGTTCCTTGGAGCGCCGCCGGACGTCGTCCCGGACGGCCGGAACATGCCCGATCTGATTCCGATCATCCCGCCGGGACAGCTCGCCGCAGACGAGGCCCTCCGCGGTCGACGCCTCGGATCAGACCTCCTGACCGCCGCAGCAAGGCGCCCCTTTGCTGCCGCCAGGGTGGCCGGCGCCCGTGCACTCTTCGGGAAGCTCGGCTTCATTGCATTCTCGGACCGCGAGCCGCTCATGCTGGCCCGGCGCATGTCCCGGATCGAGGGATCGTTGCGGTCCTGGTGTGCTGAATCCGAAATTCGTCATGTCATGAAGCGATTGCCTCAGCGGTCTCCAGGGTCCTGAGGCAGAAGCGCTTGACGGACGCCAGGATCTCGTCGGCGGTCCTGTTGCCATGGCAACGGCTTGGGGGCCTCGTGGGCGATTCCGGCATATTCGATGATGGCCCGCTGCGGTTCACCGATCGACCGGCGATCTGCAGCGGGCCCGCCGGAGCCGGGTCAATCGTAACCCTCAGCGAGTATTGCCGGCGTATCCTGGATGAGACGCCCAATGATGGAGTCAAGCATCCAGAACGTATCGTCTCCCCCGTAGATATCCTCCGTGGCATTGGCGACCGACAGATATGCGAGACCGCGTTCGGGAGCGATCCAGAGACTCGAGCGCCAGCTGAGGTTGGACCCGTCATGAAAGAGGGCCCTGCCCCGTGCCCAGCCTCGATACCAGGCGAACCAGCCGGCGGCGTAGTCTCCGGCGGAAGAGCCGGGGTCGGTCAGTTCGTCCAGCGCGGCGCGGCCCAGGATTTCCGGCTCCCTCTCCCGGAACCACAGAGCGACGAACCTCGCCCAGTCCCCGATCGAGATATGGATGGTGCCTGCAGGCCCAAGCATCGGGTCGTTGTCAAACTTGTTGGACTTCCAGCCGCCTCGATCGCTCCGCTGATGTCCCCATGGCTGGTCCATTCCCCGATGCGAGCCCGGCGGCCCGAAACCGGCCGTGGTGATCCCGAGCGGAGCGAACAGGCGCTCCTCCATCAACGTCTCCCAGCTCTCGCCGGTCACCCTCTCCGCCATGGCGCCCGCAACCACGTACGAGAGATTCGAGTAGGCATACCAGCCCACCAGTTCGCGAGGAGCTGAACCCAAGCTTTCCTGGATGATCTTGTAGCGCCTCTTCACGATGTTGGGAGTGCGGGCATACGCCCATTGGTCGTTGGGCATATGCACCATCCCGCCCTCCATGCGAACGAGCTGGGACAGGGTCACGGGATGGTACTTCTCGTGAATGTCCTCTCGGAGTTCGGGGAAGACCTCCAGAATGGTCGTCTCCCAGCCGTTCGCGAACGTGCCGTCCTCGACCAGCATGGCCAGCATCGTGGCGGTCATAGCCTTCGTGTTGGAGCCAATGTGCAGAAGGTCGTCGGCGGTCACGGCGCGCGAGGCGCCTTGTCTGCGAACGCCCGCGGCCCCGATGGCCCTGACACCCGTCCCGTCGATGATCGCAGCCCAGAGCCCCGGAGTCTGACCCTGGGCGATGGGTTCCTCGAGGTATGCATCGAGATTGAAAACTGGACCGGAAGTCGGCTCTTCAGCCACCGATCCGACGTTGGCGTCCAAGGCAACACACGTCGCGATGAGGGCCACAAAGCACTTCATCTTGGCGGCATGGCTTCTGCCGCGTGATGGTCCATTCGGGAGGCAAGGTTGCTGTGCCGTCATGGGTTGCATCGCACCTCCTCCCGGGATCGTGGTGAGATACGAGAGTCTACCCGTATCGGCCTCTTCATTTGAGTGCCATCAATGTGTCAGTCCTGATTCGGCGAGGTCGGAACCTGGGCGCCTCCTCAACGGGCGGGATGACACGGCTTCGCGAATTGCGGTACTCTTTTGGTCCCTGGGATGTGCGGGAGGTCGCATGGGTGACGTGACACGTATCATCATCACCAGGCTGGGTCTGGGAGTGCTGACCCTGCTGGTGATATCCGTCCTCATCTTCGGTGCGGTCGAACTACTCCCGGGTGACATTGCCCAGGCGGTTCTCGGCCAGGGCGCCACGGAAGAGAATCTGAGGGCGCTCAGGACCGAGCTCGGGCTCGATCGCTCGGCGCCGGTACGCTACTTCGACTGGCTGACGGGAGCCATTGTGGGAGACTTCGGCAACTCGCTTCTCACCCAGTCTTCCGTCACCGACACCATCGCGCCGCGGTTTGCCAACACCCTCTTCCTGGCAGCATACGCCGCGGTCATCGCTGTTCCGGTCGCCATCATTCTCGGCATCATCGTGGCCCTTCTGCGCAACACGCTCTTCGACCGCGTCGCCAACGTCGCCACCCTTACATCGATTTCGTCGCCGGAGTTCTTTCTCGGCTACATCCTGATCCTCTACTTCTCGGTCAAGACCGGCATGTTCCCGGCCATCGCCAAGCTGAGCGACGACCTGACGTTCATCGAACTCCTGGAACGGACCTTCCTGCCGGCGCTGACCATGGTTCTCGTGGTCGTCGCCCACATGATGCGCATGACCCGCGCGGCCATCATCAACCTCCTGGCCTCGCCCTATATCGAGATGGCGCGCCTCAAGGGAACGCCGGCCTGGAAGGTGATCGCACGGCATGCGCTGCCCAATGCGTGGGCCCCCATTATCAACGTGGTGGCTCTCAATCTCGCCTACCTCATCACCGGCGTCGTTCTGGTCGAGGTGGTCTTTGTCTATCCCGGCATCGGCCAGCTGTTGGTGGACGCCGTAACCAAGCGCGACTTCCCGGTGGTCCAGGCGTGCTGCCTGATCTTCGCCGCGACGTTCATCCTCCTCAACCTGGCCGCGGACGTGGGCGCCATTCTCACCAACCCACGCCTGCGCCACCCGAAGTAGGAGGGCGGTCATGAACTACTTCGTCATCGTCTACTACGCCCTTCTCATCGGCGGGTCGTGCCTCGCCGCCTACTTCAAGAGGCGGGAGATCTTCCTCGCACTCTTCTCGCTGACCCTGGCGTCGTTCGTCATGGGCATCGTCGGCGGACAGGACGCCCTGTGGGCCGTATCGATCGCCGCGGGCCTGCTGGCGCTCGCCGCCGGCACGGCCTACGCCTTCCGCGAATTCCTCGTCATCATCAGCGGCACCGAAACGGCCAAGGCCCTGCGCACGGCGCCGCTCACCGCGTCCTTCGGCATGTTCGTCATCTTCACCTACGCCGTACTCGGAATCTTCGCTCCCGTGATCGCCCCCTTCGGCGAAGCGGAGGTGATTTCCCAGTCCTTTGCACCGGCCGACGAAAACATGCTGCTGGGAGCCGACCAGCTGGGCCGCGATCTCTTCAGCCGCATCGTCTACGGCGCCCGGAACACCGTGGGACTGGCCCTGGTGGCGACGATGATCGCCTTCGTCATCGGCGTGCTTCTCGGCATGGTCGCGGCCGTCAAGGGCGGCTGGTTCGACCAGCTGATGGGGCGCATCATCGACGTCGTCATGTCCATTCCCGGACTGATCTTCGCCCTGCTGCTGCTCAGCATCTTCGGCACCAACCTCATCATCCTGGTCATCATCATCGGCCTCATCTACGCACCGCGCGTCTTCCGCCTGACCCGCGCCGTCGCCGGCAACGTGGTGGTCATGGACTATATCGAGGCGGCAAGCCTGCGCGGAGAGGGCATGTGGTACCTCATCCGCAAGGAAATCCTGCCGAATTCGACGGCGCCGCTGATCGCCGAGTTCGGGCTGGAGTTCTGTTTCGTCTTCCTCCTCGTGGCGGGTCTCTCGTTCCTCGGCCTCGGCATCCAGCCGCCCACGGCGGACTGGGGGTCGATGGTGCGCGAGAACGCGACGCTCATCTCGTTCGGCGAGATCACGCCACTCATCCCTGCTGCGGCCATCGCCCTTTTGACCGTGGCCGTCAACTTCGTGGTCGACTGGATGCTGTTCCGCTCGTCCGGACTGAAGGAGTGACCGTCATGGCCGACGACAAGCGCGTTCTCCTCAAGATTCAGGGTCTCAAGATCGAGGGCTATTCGGACGAAAAGTGGATCGAGATCGTCCACGGCGTCGATCTCACCCTGCATCGCGGCGAGGTCCTTGGCCTGATCGGTGAATCGGGCGCCGGCAAGTCGACCATCGGACTCGCGGCCATGGGCTTTGCGCGGGACGGTTGCCGGATATCGGGAGGCTCGGTCGAGTTCGACGGCATGGAACTCACCACGACTCCCGAATCCGATCGCCGGGTTCTCAGGGGCTCGCGCATTGCCTACGTCGCCCAGTCCGCGGCGGCGTCGTTCAATCCGGCCCACAAGCTGATCGATCAGCACACCGAGGCGCCGGTTCACTACCGTATCCGCAAGCGCATGGAGAGCCAGGAAGACGCCATGGAGCTCTACGATCGCCTGCGTCTTCCCAATCCGAGAGAGATCGGGTTCCGCTACCCGCACCAGGTCTCGGGCGGACAGCTGCAACGGGCCATGACGGCGATGGCGATGTCCTGCCGGCCGGATCTCATCATCTTCGACGAGCCCACCACGGCACTCGACGTCACCACGCAGATCGAGGTGCTCGCGGCCATTCGCGACATCGTCGACCAGTTCAACACCGCCGCCATCTACATCACCCACGACCTTGCCGTCGTCGCCCAGATGGCCGACACCATCAAGGTCCTGCTCAAGGGAGACGAGGTCGAGGAAGCGGATACCGTGACCATGCTCGACGACCCGCAGGAGGACTACACCAAGACCCTGTGGGCCGTACGGAGCTTCCAGCGGCCCCAGAAGTCCAGGCCCGAGGACGAGACCGTGCCGATCGTCACCATCGACAATGTCGATGCGGCCTACGGCCAGACCAAGGTGCTCGAGGATGTTTCCTTCGACATCCACGCCGGCATGACCGTCGCGGTGGTGGGAGAGTCGGGTTCCGGAAAATCGACCACGGCCCGCTGCATCACCGGACTGCTGCCGCCCACCAAGGGGCGCATCCTGTTTTCCGGGGAGGAACTCCCGGCCAGCTTCCGGGCCCGCTCGAAGGACCAGCTGCGCCAGGCGCAGATGATCTACCAGATGGCCGACACGGCGCTCAACCCGAAGGTCCGGATCAGCGACATCATCGGCCGTCCGGCCGAGTTCTACAGCGGACTGAAGGGAGCGCAGCTGAAGAACCGGGTCGACGAGCTCCTCGATCTCATCGAGCTTGAGCCGTCGAAGTTCTACAGCCGCTATCCGCCCGAGCTTTCCGGCGGGCAGAAACAGCGGATCGGCATCGCCAGGGCCCTGGCGGCCGAGCCCTCCTTCATCATCTGCGACGAGGTGACGAGCGCCCTCGACCAGCTGGTCGCCGAGGGAATCCTGAGGCTTCTCGACCGCCTGCAGGAGGAACTCGACCTCGCCTACATGTTCATCACCCACGATCTCGCAACCGTGCGCTCCATCGCCGACGAGGTCGTCGTCATGAAGGAGGGGCGCGTCGTCGAGATGGGACCGAAGGACGTCATGTTCACACCGCCCCATCATCCCTACACGGATCTCCTGCTCTCCTCGGTGCCCGAAATGGATCCCAACTGGCTCAACACGGTCCTCGAGGAGCGTGGCGTCGACAACATCGGCGAGGCGGCCCGAACCTGATTGGCCGATTCATGGAGGTGTGCTCCGTTCACAGATCCCGGGGCACACGCAGGAACTCCCTGCCGAAACTCGCGTGCGTGCACGGACGTTGTGCGAGCGTCGCGCTCGTTTCTCTCTGAGATGTCCAGCCACGCCTTGTACCGACGTCCAGGTGTTCCCAGGGGCATCCACGAGTTTCTGCAGCTCCGGAATGACCAATGTCGCTACCGCCCAAGACCTGGTGATGCCGGGCTCTAAGATGCTGCGGATGTCGCGATCATTGTAAACTGCGGCTGACAAGGACGCTGTCCTTGCTAGAGTAAGGAAATGAGCAAGGTGACCAGCAAACTCCAGGTGACGGTGCCCAAGGCGCTCGCGGAGCGTTACGGGATCCGGCCCGGCGACGACATCCGTTTCGAGGAGGCGGGCGAGGTCATGCGCGTGGTACCTGCCAGTGCCGATGCACCGCGCGAGGGGCTCGATATCGAAGCGCGTCTTCGTCTGTTCGACGCCGCCACCGAGAGGCAACGCAAACGCGACGATGGGCGTCGGGCAGACCGCGCAAGCACGCGTGGCTGGACGCGCGAGGAGCTCTATGAGCGTGGCCACGCGGACGCTGATTGACACCAACATACTGGTCTATCGTTACGACCGTCGGTTCCCTGACAAGCAGCGGATCGCGACTGAGGTTCTTCGAGACGGCATCGCCTCCGGGAGCGCTCGCATTGCGCACCAGTCGATCGTCGAATTCGTCGCGGCAACGTCCAGGGGCGGGAAAGAGCACCGATTGCTCGATACCGCTGCCGCGCGCCGTGAAGCCGAGGAGTTCATGGTGCAGTTCCCAATTCTCTATCCCGACACGTCCGTGTTGCGCATGGCATTGCGCGGTACCGCGGCATATGGCCTCTCCTGGTTCGATGCGCATCTGTGGGCTTGCGCCGAAGTCCATGGAGTCGCGGAACTGCTGTCCGAGGACTTTCAGCATGGCCGCATGTACGGCACGGTGTTGGTGCGAAACCCCTTCCTGTCTGTTTCACCGGCCACATGAGGCGCCGCCGTGAGCACAACTGTCATGACCGTCACGGCGTCGGTTCTGTAAGCGGTTCAAGCATGTTGCCAATGTGGTCTGCCGATGTTCGTTGGCTGTGCCCGGGTCCGGGGTGCCGTGTCGAAGGTGGGGGAGCCGGCGCAGGCAGTCTGGCAACGCGCACGAGCGCCAGGACGACTGGCGTGATCGCATGGTGCCGCTCAGCCTCCGCATCTTGAGAAGGCGGGACTGCCTGCCTTATGATCGGCGGCGTCCTTTTGGGGAGGTGTGCCAGGCCGTGTGGAAGAGACGCGAATTTGTGGGACTGGCGGCGGGATCCCTTGTGTTCCCGTTCATCCGGTCTGGGGCGCGGGCCGACGCGGGCGACATGATCCTCGGCGACCCTCAGGCCCCCATCGAGATCATCGAGTATGCCTCGATGACCTGTGGCGCGTGCGCCGCATTCCATGCGAACACGCTTCCCGATCTCAAGGCCAACTGGCTCGAGACGGGACGCGCCAGGCTGGTGTTCCGCGAGTATCCCCTGGACGGTCTGGCGCTGAGGGTGGCGGCACTGGCCCGCTGCGCCGGCGGCGATCACTTCTTCCCCTTCATCGACGTGCTCTTCCGCACCCGGGATCGCTGGGCCGGTGCGGACGATCCGGTGGCGGAACTGCGGGAGATCGTCGCGTCGGGTGGGCGCGATCCGGCCATCGTCGATCACTGCATCAACGACCGGGCGGTGATGCAGCAGATCCTCGAGGGCCTGGAGGAGGCGCGCGCGACCCACAGTGTCAGGGCGACTCCGACACTCGTCCTCAACGGAGAGGTGGTCACCGGCGATCCCGGCTACGCGGCGCTCGACGCGATGCTCCTGGATATCGAGGCCGCCTTGTGAGCGGAGCGTGCCAGTAGACCGGCATGCACTTTTCCCGTCTGCGCCTCGTCGGTTTCAAGTCCTTCGTCGACCCCGCCGACCTTCTGATCGAACCAGGGCTCACCGGCGTCGTCGGCCCCAACGGCTGCGGCAAGTCCAACCTGCTCGAGGCCCTGCGCTGGATCATGGGCGAGGCCTCGCCGACCAGGGTTCGCGGCGGCGGCATGGAGGACGTCATCTTCGCCGGGACCAGCCTCAGGCCGTCGCGCAACCTGGCGGAAGTGACCCTCTCGCTTGCCAACCCCGGCCGCGATGCCCCGGCGCAGTGGAATGACGTCGGCGAGATCGAGATCACGCGGCGCATCGAGCGCGGCAGCGGTTCGGCCTACACCATCAACGGCCAGGACATGCGGGCGCGGGACGTGCGCCACTTCTTTGCCGACATCGCTTCGGGCACGTCGAGCTCGGCCCTGGTCAACCAGGGCCAGATCTCGGACATCATCAAGAGAAAGCCTGCCAGCCGCCGCCACCTCCTCGAGGAGGCGGCCGGAATCGCCGGCCTGCAGGCGCGCCGTCACGAGGCCGAGCTGCGTCTCCAGGGAGCGGAGAGGAATCTCGACGCGCTGATCCTCGTCATCGAAGGCCTGGAAGACCGCCATGCCAACCTGCGCCGCCAGGAACGCATGGCGCAGCGCTACCGCAATCTCGCCAAGCGCATCCGGGATGCCGAAATGCGCTGGCGCCTGCGTCTTTGGCAGGATGCCGGCGAGGCCCTCGTCGCGGCCGACAGCGCCTTCGCCGCCATCGAATCCGAGGTGGCTGAACTCACCGGGGCGGCGGCCGCGGCCACCTCGGCGCGCGAAGACGCTGCCGCAGCGGTGCCGCCGGCACGCCAGGCGCTCGCCGACGCCGACCGGGCGCTCCATGAACTCGACGTGGCGCGCGGCGTTCTCGAGACCGAAGGGGGGCGGATCGACGCCGCCCTGAAGGAGGCGCGGACCGCTCTCGCACAGCTCGCCGATGACCTGAAACGCGAGCAGGCGCTGGAAACCGAGGGCGAGGAGACCCTCGCGCGTCTCGATGCGGAACGCGAAGGCCTCGTGGACGAAAGTGACGGGCCCGCCATCGCCGCCGCCGAAGAGGCCCTGCGCCTGGCACTGCAGGAGGCTCAGGAGATCGAGGCCCGGGTGAACGAGGCGACCAGGAGAGCCGCCGCACTCTCGGCCGAACGCCAGTCCCTCATCCGCGAGATCGCCGACTGCGAGTCACGCCTTGCCTCTCTTGAGGAGGACGTTCCGGACGATGACGGCGGCGCGGCGATCGACGCCGCCCGCGCCGACCTCCTGAGGCGGCGCCGGCAGGAGGAGGAAGCGCAGCAGGCGCGCGAAAGCGCAGCTCAGGACCTCCTGCGCCACGAAGAGGCTCACGTGACCGCGCGGCGCGTGGAAGAGGAGACCCGTCTTGCCCTGCGCGGCGCCGACCACCGCGTCGAGAGGCTCGAGAGTGCGGCCGAGGCCCTCGAAGCCGAGGCCTGGAGCCACGAAGCGGGAGACCTGAAGCCGCTGCTCGACTCGGTCGAGGTATCGGCCGGATACGAGAACGCCCTGGGCGCCGCCCTGGGAGACGATCTCGAGGCCCCGTCGGGCGACGGGCATGAACGGGGCTGGCAACTCGTTGCCACGCCGGCCGCACCCCCTTCCCTGCCGGCCGGCGCCGAGCCCCTGTCACGCCACGTGAAGGGCCCGCCGGAACTCACCCGCCGCCTCGAGCGCACCGGAGTTGTCGACGCCGCTACAGGCCGCGAGCTGGCAGCGGCCCTTGGACCAGGAGAACGCCTCGTCAGCCGCGACGGCGACATGTGGCGCTGGGACGGCTACTACGTCACCGGGTCCCGGTCGGGCGCCGCCACCCGTCTCGCCCAGAGGGCCCGTCTCGAGGCCCTCATCCGGGATCTCGACGAGGCCAGGCCCGATCGCCAGCGGGCCTACGATGCGCACGCGGCCGCCGTCGAAGCCGAGGCCGCGGCGCGCCTTGGAGAGGACGAGGCGAGGCGCACGGCCACCCGTCTCGGTGACCGTCTCGCGACATGTGTGAACGAGGCGGCAGCGGCTGCAAGAACGCTCCTGGATCTGGAAGAACGCCAGGAGCGGCGCGCCGTCGAGGCACGGCGCATGGCGGCAGAGCGAGCCTCCGTCGAAGAGACCCTCGCACGGTGCCGCAGTGACCTCGAAGGGTTGCCGGAAGTGGACGACGAGGCCGACCTCGACGCTCTGCGCGAGAGGCTCGAACACCTGCGCCAGGGAGTTCGTGAGCGCCAGCGCGACTGCGACCGGCTTCACCAGGAGCATGACATGCGCCTCGGGCGCATCGAGGCCATCGGCCGCGAGCGGGAATCGTGGCGCTCGCGCGCCATCGAGGCGCGTCAGCGCATCACCGGCATGGAAGAACGCATTGCGTCGCGGCGCGCCACCTGCGAGGAACTCGAGAGCGCGCCGGAGCGCATTGCCCGCCAGCTGCGCGACCTCGGCGACCGAATCGGCAGGGCCCGGGAACGGCGCAAGGCCGACAGCGATCGTCTCGCCACGGCCGAAACACGGCTGGACGAACGCGAGCGCGCGATGCGCCAGCAGGAACAGGCGCTCTATGCCAGGCGCGAGGAACGGGCACGGCGCGAGGGAGACCTTGCCCAGGCGAAGGAACGTTCGGCGGACGTTGCCGGCCAGATCCGCCACCACCTCTCGCTTGCGCCCGAGGAGCTGGCAGGCCAGGTGCCGGACGCCGGCGCTCTCGCCGAGGCCGGGGACCTGGAACAGCGTTACGCGAGGGCGGTGCGCGAGCGCGACAACATGGGCCCGGTCAACCTCATGGCCGGAACGGAGATGACGGAGATCGCCGAACAGATCTCCGCCCTCAGCCGCGAGCGCAGCGATCTCGAGAAGGCCATCCAGCGCCTGCGCCGCGGCATCAGCGAACTCAACCGCGAGGGCCGCGAGCGTCTGCTCGCCGCCTTCAGCGAGATCGACCGCCATTTCCAGGACCTGCACCGCCGTCTGACCGGCGGCGAGGCGCGTCTCTCGCTGGTGGACTCCGACGATCCCCTCGAGGCCGGACTGGAGGTCGATGCCAATCCGTCCGGCAAGAAGCTGCAGGCGCTGTCGCTGCTTTCCGGCGGCGAACAGGCGATGGCCGCCATCGCCCTCATCTTCGCCCTCTTCCTCACCAACCCGTCGCCGGTGTGTGTCCTCGACGAGGTGGACGCACCCCTTGACGATGCCAACGTGGCACGATTCTGCGACCTGCTCGACGAGTTCGCCGCCACCGACAGCACCCGGTTTCTGGTGATTACCCACCATCGCGTCACCATGGCGCGCATGCACCGTCTGTTCGGCGTCACCATGAGCGAACCGGGAGTCTCGCAACTCGTCTCCGTCGACCTCGACGCGGCCGAAAGACTGCGCGACAGCGCCCCGGCCGGCTGACGCCCGCCGGGAACCGGAGTCCCCGGCCAGGCATGACGATGGTCCGCGTCATGGGCCGGACGATACAATGCGGTGAATGTGTCGCTTTTGCGACAACCGGGGTCGCGAACAGACTACACACGGGGATATGATGGTCATACGTGTGCCCTAGGAGATCGACTGATGGGAGCAGGCTGATGGCCGACGTCGACGACGATCTTGATCTCACGACTCTTGATGACGACGAACTCGTGCAGCAGATGCACGAGGACCTCTATGACGGACTCGCCGACGAGATTGTCGACGGAACCAACATCCTCCTCGAGCGTGGCTGGGCGCCCTACAAGGTCCTCACGGAAGCCCTCGTCGAGGGCATGAGGATCGTCGGCATCGATTTCCGCGACGGCATCCTCTTCGTTCCGGAAGTGCTGCTGGCCGCCAATTCCATGAAGGCGGGCATGGCCATCCTTCGCCCGCTGCTGGCGGAGACCGGCGCGCCCAAGCTTGGCTCCATCGTAATTGGCACGGTCAAGGGCGACATCCATGACATCGGCAAGAACCTCGTCGGCATGATGCTCGAGGGCGCCGGGTTCGACGTGTTCGACATCGGCATCAACAACGACGCCGACTCCTACTTGAGCGCGCTGGACGAGCACCGTCCGGACTTCCTCGGCATGTCGGCCCTTCTCACCACCACCATGCCCTACATGAAGGTGGTGATCGACACCCTGAAGGAACGCGGACTGCGCAACGACTACATGGTGCTGGTGGGCGGCGCACCGCTGAACGAGGCCTTCGCCAAGAGCGTCGGCGCCGACGCCTACTGCCGCGATGCGGCGGTTGCCGTAGAAACCGCCAAGGCCATGGTCGACGAACTCCGCCAGCAAGCCGGGGCGGCGGCCTGAACACGACCGGTCACGGGCGCAGTCTCGTCATCGCCTGCGGTGCGCTGGCCCATGACATCATGACCCTTGTGCGCGCTCACGGCTGGGACGCGATCGAGGTCCAGTGCCTGCCGGCCGATTGGCACAACCGGCCCTCGCTGATTCCGGGTGGCGTGCGCCGCAAGATCCGCGAGGCACGAGGAGATTTCGAGCACATCTTTGTCGCCTACGCGGACTGCGGCACCGGCGGCGCCCTCGACGAGGTGTTGCAGGAAGAGGGTGTGGAGAGGATCGCCGGTCCCCATTGCTACCAGTTCTTCGCCGGCAGGGATGTCTTCGAGGCTCTCCACGACGAGGAACCCGGCACCTTCTATCTCACCGACTACCTGGTGCGTCATTTCAACACCCTGATCATCAAGGGACTGGGCATCGACCGTCACCCGGAACTCGAACCGGCCTACTTCGGCAACTACCGCCGGCTGGTGTGGCTGGCCCAGGCGCCGGATCCCGATCTCGAGGAGAGGGCAAGAGCCGCGGCGGCGCGCCTGGGCCTGGAATTCGACATGCATCACGTGGGATACGGTGCCTTGCAGACCCTGCTGGCCGAGGCGCAGCAGGCGGCGGGAGAACGGTGATGGCGGCGGCACTCACCATCGTCTACTGGCGCGACATCCCCGCCCAGGTGATCGCCAAGGCCGGTCGCCGGTCCGAGAGGCGCGTACTCTCGGCCCGCTTCGAGAAGGCAATCGACCAGGCCGCCATGCACGCCGGACTCCACGGCTCGGATGCCTATCTTGAACACTGGCGCCGCTCGTCGCCGGTCGCCTGTGACGACGATCTCGCGGCGGCGGCCGACGAAGCGGTGGCGCGCCTCGAAGCGACATTCACACCAGACGTGCTGGCGGCTCATGTCCGGGCCGGCGGCCGCGAACCCTGAAGACGGTGCCGATCATGAAATCACCCGGCAAGCTCGAAGCGCGCCTCGCCGCAGGCGACTTCGTCATCACCGCGGAGACCACGCCGCCCGATGCCGCCACCAGTGATGCGGTCATGGAGCGCACAGGCTGTCTCAAGGATCTCGTCGATGCCGTCAACGTGACGGACGGCGCCGGAGCCAGGACCCACATGTCCGCCCTGCCCTGCGCGGCGATCCTGGCCGCGAACGGTATCGAGCCGGTGCTGCAGTTCACGGTTCGCGACCGCAACCGCCTCGCCATCCAGGGCGACATGATCGGTGCCGCAGCCCTCGGCGTTCCCTCGATCCTGTGTCTCCACGGCGACAGCATCACCAAGGGCGATCAGCCCGATGCAAAGGCGGTGGAGGACACCGACAGCCGCGGTCTCATCTCCATGGCGCGGCAGATGCGCGACGAGGGATGCCTGCCGTCGGGCCGGGCCATCGATCCGCCTCCGGGTCTGCTGATCGGGGCCGCCGACACCCCCCGCGATCCCGGTGCCGGATTCAACACCGACGGCCTCGATGCCAAGATCGCCGCCGGCGTGGATTTCTTCCAGACGCAGTTTGCCTACGACATCGACGTTCTCCGCCGCTACATGGCGGCGCTCGACGATCACGGAATCACCCGCAAGGCATCGTTCATCGTCGGCGTCGGGCCGATCATGTCGGCCCGCTCGGCCCGCTGGATGGACGCGAACCTGTTTGGCGTGCATGTGCCCGAACATGTCATCCGTCGGATCGAGGGCGCGGCGGACGAGAAGGGGGAAGGACGCAAGGTCTGTGCCGAACTCATCGAGCAGTTCAGGGAGATCAAGGGCATTGCCGGCGCCCACATGATGGCGCCAAGGGGCGAGAAGGCGATCGCCCGGACCCTGACCGACTACCGGATCCGCGGCTGATCCGAAGGCTGGCGGGAGGCGTCCCTCCATGCGCTCCATGAGAGACTGGTCGGTGCGCCATGCGCGAGGCCTTTCCCGTCTCTATGTCGTCTTCGAGCACCTCATGGTTGCCGTCGCGCCACTGGCGCGCCTCATCGGCCACGAACGTCTCGAACGGCCGGTCGCCGCCGTCGAGCGACGGATCAAGGAGACCCTCTTCGACTGCCGCATGTGCGGCGCCTGCGTGCTCTCGTCGACCGGCATGTCCTGCCCCCGCAACTGCCCGAAGAACCTGCTGAACGGACCCTGTGGCGGGGTACGCGCCGACGGCTCTTGCGAGATCCTGCCCGGCATGACCTGCGTCTGGGTGAAGGCAGTCGAAGGAGACCGGAACATGGGAGGCGGCACCATCGGCCTCCTGCCGGCAGGCGATCACCGACTCATCCGGCGATCGTCCTGGCTGCGCATCCTGCGCCAGCGTTCGAAGGAGAGCGCGCGGTGACGGGCTTGCGCTTTCCCGGAACCGGACCACTCAACGAGGGGCCGGCATTCCCCGACATGAAGTCGCCTGGACCCATCGACCCCGGGGCTCCCCTCGAGAGGCTGCCGGGACACTCATCCCGCGGCCGCCTCGAACGGGTGCTGAGGGCCGGAGAGTTCGCCGTCACGGCGGAACTCTCGCCGCCCGATTCCGCCAATCCGATGGATGTCTTCGAGCGGGCGGCGATCTTCGACGGCTGGGTCGACGCCATCAATGCGACCGATGGCTCCGGCGCCAACTGTCACATGTCCAGTCTCGGCGTGTGCGCCCTTCTCACCCGGGTCGGCTACGCGCCGGTGATGCAGATCTCGGCACGCGACCGCAACCGGATCGCCATCCAGGGGGATGTCCTGTCGGCGGCGGCGATGGGGGTCACCAACATCCTCTGCCTGACCGGCGACGGCGTCGAATGCGGCGATCACCCCGAGGCGCGGCCCGTCTTCGATCTCGACTGCATGACGTCACTCGCCATGCTCTCCACCATGCGCGATGAAGGCACGTTCGCATCGGGACGCCGCCTGGATCACCCGCCTGAGCTCTTCCTCGGCGCCGCCGCCAACCCCTTTGCCCCGCCCTTCGACTACCGGCCGCTGCGGCTGCAACGCAAGATCGAGGCGGGCGCGCAGTTCGTTCAGACTCAGTACTGCTTCGACATCGCCCGCCTCGAGCGCTACATGGACCGCGTGCGCGATCTCGGGCTTCACGAGAGGTGCTTCATCCTGGTGGGGGTCGGGCCCCTGGCCTCGGCCCGGGCGGCGCGCTGGATCCGCACCCATGTCCCCGGTGTCCACATTCCCGACGCCGTCGTCGACAGGCTGAGCCGTGCCGCGGACGCACGAGAGGAAGGAAAACGGCTGTGTGTTGAACTTATTCAGCGCATACGCGATATCGAAGGCATTTCCGGGATACACCTGATGGCCTATCGTCAGGAGGAGAGTGTTGCCTGGATCATTGCGGAGTCGGATGTGCTCAAGGGACGCACTCCGCATGCCGTCCGTCCCGTTATCCCCGACTACATGCGAAGGAAGGCCTGGGCCAAGGCATGACAGAGACCGTAATCAGCTCGGCGACGAAAACCGTCGTCATCGGCTTCGACCGTCCGTTCACCGTCATCGGCGAGCGGATCAATCCCACGGGCCGCAAGCGCCTTGCCGCCGAAATGGCCGATGGCGACTATGCACGTGTCGAATCCGACACCATCGCCCAGGTGGCAGCCGGGGCCCACATGCTCGACGTCAACGCCGGCGTGCCGCTCGCCGACGAGCCGCAGATCCTCCATGACTGCATCAAGCTCGTGCAGTCCCTGACCGATGCGCCGCTGTCGATCGACAGTTCCATCGTCGCCGCTCTCGAACGGGGCCTCGAGGCCTACGTCGGCAAGCCACTGGTCAATTCCGTCACCGGGGAGGAGGAACGGCTCGAATCCGTGCTGCCCCTGGTGGCGAAACACGGTGCTGCGGTGGTCGCCATCTCCAACGACGAGACGGGAATCTCGGAGGATCCCGATGAACGTTTCAATGTCGCCCGCAAGATCGTCGAACGGGCAGCCGACTATGGCATCCCTCCGGCCGACGTCGTGGTCGATCCGCTGGTCATGCCCATCGGTGCCATCGGCGAGGCCGGACGCACTAGTTTCCGCATCATCCGGCGCCTGCGCGAGGAACTGAAGGTCAACACCACCTGCGGCGCCTCCAACATCTCCTTCGGGCTGCCGGCCCGCCCGGCGCTGAACGCCGCCTTCCTCACCATGGCCATGGCCAGCGGGATGACATCGGCGATCACCAATCCGCTGGAGTCCGAAATCATGACCGCGATCCGCGCCGGTGACGTGATGATGGGCGTGGACCGCAACTGCAGGAGCTGGATCGCCCTCAACTCGAGCGCCGGAGCGGCGGGCGATTCCATCGCCCAGGCGCGGGCGCGACGGCGCGAGGGCCGCAGGCGCCGTGGCTGACGACCCCCTCGTCGTCTTTACGCCCTCGGGCCTGAGGAAGCGGTTCCGCCGCGGCACCGGTCTCCTCGAGGCGGCGCGCGATCTCGGTGTCGACCTCGATTCGGTGTGTGGCGGACGCGGTATCTGCACGCGCTGCCAGGTGAGGATCGCCGAGGGCGAATTCGCCAAGCACGCTATCGTCTCCTCGAGCGAACACCTGACACCTCTCGGTGACGCCGAACACCGCCAGCGGGCCAGCGGGTTGCTCAAGGAAAACCGCCGGCTGTCGTGCCAGGCCCGGATCGGCGGCGACCTCGTGGTGGACGTGCCGGCGGAAAGCCAGGTGCACCGGCAGATCGTCCGCAAGCGCGCCGATGCCCGTGCCGTCGAGGTCGATCCGGTGGTCAGGGCGATGTATGTCGAGATCGCCGAACCGGACATGCACGAGCCGGCATCGCACCTGCGCCGCCTCGAGACGGCGCTGAAGGAGACGTGGAACGTCACCGTCGCCGGGGTCGACGCCCATGTCCTGAGGAAGCTCCATGCCACTCTGGAGGAAGGCAGCTACCGGGCCACGGTTCTGGTGCGTCGCGGCAAGCGTCTCGTCGATATCCGCCCCGGCTTCCATGACCGGCTCTTCGGCCTTGCCGTCGATGTCGGCTCGACCACCATCGCCGCCCACCTGTGCAATCTCCAGACGGGCGACGTTCTCGCCTCGGCGGGGCGCATGAACCCGCAGATCCGCTTCGGCGAGGATCTGATGAGCCGCGTGTCCTACGCGATGATGAACGAGGACGGCGCGGCGGCCATGACGGACGTCGTGCGCACGGCGCTCAATGAACTCGCCGGCGAGACGGCAGCCGAAGCGGGCGTCGAACTTGAGGACATCCTCGAGGTCACCATCGCCGGCAACCCGGTGATGCACCACCTGGTCCTGGGTCTCGATCCCACACCGCTGGGGTTCGCTCCCTTCGCGCTCGCCACCGACGATGCGACGATCATGCTGGCCAGCGATATCGGCCTCGAGCTCAATCCGGGAAGCCGCATCTACGTGCTTCCCTGCATCGCCGGCCACGTCGGCGCCGATGCGGCCGGCGTCCTGCTGGCCGAGATGCCCTACCGCAACGACGAGATGACGCTCATCGTCGATGTGGGCACCAACGCGGAGATCATCCTCGGCAACCGCTCGCGGCTGCTGGCCGCCTCCTCTCCCACCGGGCCCGCCTTCGAGGGGGCCCAGATCAGTTCCGGGCAACGCGCCGCGCCGGGCGCCATCGAGCGGGTACGGATCAACGCCGAAACCCTGGAGCCGGCCTTCAGGGTGATCGGCGACGAACACTGGTCGAACGAGGCGGGATTTGCCGGCGAGCCGACGGGAATCTGCGGATCGGGGATCATCGAGCTTCTGGCCGAGATGTACCTTGCAGGACTGTTGACGGAAGACGGGATCATCGACGGCGCCATGGCCAGCCGCACACCGCGCATCATCCCCCAGGACCGCACCTTCGCCTATGTTCTCCACCAGGGGGGGTCACCCATCATCGTGACCCAGAACGACATCCGGCAGATCCAGCTCGCCAAGGGTGCGCTCTATGCCGGCGCCCGGCTGCTGATGGATCACATGGGCGTGGACTCGGTCGAACGCATCACCCTGGCCGGCGCCTTCGGCAGCCATATCGACAGCCGTCATGCGATGGTTCTCGGCCTGATTCCCGATTGCCCTCTCGAGCGCACCGGCTCGGCCGGCAATGCGGCCGGAACCGGCGCCCGCCTTGCGCTGCTCAACGGCGCCCTCAGGAAGGAACTCGAACGGGAGGTGCGGCGTATCGAGAAGATCGAGACAGCGGTGGAACCGAAGTTCCAGGAGCACTTCGTTGATGCCATGGCGCTCCCCCACAAGACCGCCGCCTATCCCTGTCTTTCGCAGGTTGTCTCCCTGCCCCGGCGCAAGGCGGCGGCGCAGCAGACCGGCACGGGGCGGCGCCGGCGGAGAGCACGGACATGATTCCCCGATACACCCGCCCGGCCATGGCCGCCCTGTGGGAACCGGAGAACCGCTTCCGCATCATGCTCGAAATCGAGATTCTTGCCGCGGAGGCGATGGAGGCTGCCGGCACCATTCCGGCAGGCGTGGCGCAGGCCACGCGGGATCGTGGCCGCATCGATGTCGCGCGCATCGACGACATCGAGCGCGAGACACGCCACGATGTCATCGCGTTTCTCACGAGTATCACCGAACAGGTGGGCGACGAGGCCCGCTGGCTGCATCAGGGCATGACCTCGTCGGATGTGCTCGATACCGCCCTGGCGGTGCAGCTCAAGGATGCCGCCACGCTCCTCATCGCCGGCACGGACCACCTGCTCGGCGTCCTCGAACGGCGGGCCCGCGAACACGCCGCGACACTGTGCGCCGGACGCAGCCACGGCATTCACGCGGAGCCCACCACGTTCGGTCTCAAGCTCGCGGGCCACCACGCGGAGTTTGCCCGGGCCAGGCGGCGCCTCGAGACGGCACGCGACGAGATCGCGGTCTGCGCCATCTCGGGCCCGGTGGGAACATTCGCGACAGTGGACCCGGCCATCGAGGCCCATGTCGCGAAACGGCTCGGCCTCAAGGCGGAAACCGTCTCTTCCCAGGTGATTCCGCGGGACCGCCATGCCGCCTTCTTCGCCGCCCTGGGCGTGGTGGCCACCTCCGTCGAACGCCTCGCCGTCGAGATCCGCCACCTGCAGCGCACCGAGGTGCGCGAGGTCGAGGAGGCCTTCGCCGCCGGACAGAAGGGCAGTTCGGCCATGCCGCACAAGAAGAACCCCGTGCTCTCGGAAAACCTGACGGGCCTGGCGCGCCTCGTGCGCTCGTCGGTGGTGCCGGCCCTGGAGAACGTCGCCCTGTGGCACGAACGCGACATCTCCCATTCCGCCGTGGAACGCAACATCGCTCCCGACGCCACCATCGGCCTCGATTTTGCCCTTCATCGGCTCGCCGGGGTCGTCGATGGCCTCGTGGTCCATGCCGAACGCATGCGCAACAACCTCGAGGCGACGCGCGGACTCGTCTTCAGTCAGCGAGTCCTGCTGGCCCTCATCGACAGGGGCGTCGACCGCGAGACGGCCTACGCCATGGTGCAGCGCCACGCCCTGGCCGCCTGGGAGGGGGGCGACGATTTCAGGGCCCGGCTGGAAGGCGATCCGGCCATCACCGACGCCCTCGCCGCGCGGGACCTGGACGGCCTCTTCGACTACGGCTTCTTCACGCGGCACGCCAGCGCCATCATCGAACGGGCGCTCGTTCCCGGCGCCGCCACGTAACCGGAATCTTCGGGCCTATTCGGACCGGACCTGGTCTTCGGCTTCCCGTTCGAGGGCTTTGAGGCGCGCCCTGACCTTGTGCTCGTCAATGTCGAGACCCGCTTCGCGGATGTCTGCCAGCACCTTATCGACCACGTCGTCATCACCCGGGCGCTCGAAGTCCGCCTCGATGACTTCCCGGGCATAAGCCTCGGCACTCTCGCCGCTGCGGCCGAGTTCGCCGGCAAGCCACAGCCCGAACAGCTTGTTGCGCCGTGCCGTTATCCTGAACTTGAGGTCTTCGTTACGGGCGAACCTGCTTTCCTCACCCTTCTCGCGATCATCAAACAGTGCCATGGCAACCTTCCCTACCGAACAATGCGTGGACTATAGGCCCATTGGGAGGGTCCTGTCTTGTCCGCTGGACCCGTCTTCCTTCCATGCCCGTCATCAAGACCGCGGACCCGCACCGGACTTTGATCAGCATATGACGGATGATCCCACCTGTGGACACAGCACATTGTGTTGATGAGGGAGGACCTTTAGGGTAGGAAGCGGTTCGTCACGGCACACATCAGGTACGGGAACCATCGCATGGCTCGTCGCAGGTGTGTTTACGAAGGCAGGGAAAAGGACCTCTTCGAAGGACCGGGCCCGGGCCTCCTCGTCCAGCACTTCAAGGATTCCGCCTGGGTCCGCCGATCCAGGAAGGTCGGCGTGATCGACGGCAAGGGAGTCATCAACAACCGCATCAGTGCGTACCTGATGACCCGTCTGACAGAGATCCGCGTGCCGACGAACTTCGTGCGGCGCCTCAACATGAGGGAGCAGCTCATCCATGAGGTCGAGGTGCTGCCTGTCGAGGTGGTGGTACGCAACATCGCCGCCGGCGAATTCGCCGAGAAGTTCTCGCTCACGGAAGGGACCGTTCTGCCGCGTTCCATCATCGAGTTCTACCTTCGCTCGGAGGATATCGCCGACCCCCTGGTGAGCGAGGAGCACATGACCGCCTTCGGCTGGGCCTCCACCCACGACATCGACGACATGGTGCACCTCTCCATGCGGGTCAACGATTTCATGACCGGGCTCTTTACCGGCGTCGGTATCCGCCTCGTCGATTTCAGCCTGACCTTCGGCCGCCTCTACCACGAGGACGACATGCGCCTCGTGGTGGCCGACGAGATCAGTCCGGACAGCTGCCGCCTGTGGGATGCACGAACCAACGAACCGATGGACAAGGATCGCTTCGCGCGTGATCTCGACAATGTCGTCGAAGGCTACCGCGAAGTAGCGATGCGCCTGGGGATTCTCTCCGAACTCAACAATCTCTCCGAGGTGCCGGGACGTTGAAGGTCCGCGTGCACGTCACCCTCAAGGACGGTGTTCTCGATCCCCAGGGCAAGGCCATCCACCGCGCCCTGGAGACCCTGGGGTTTGCCGGCGTCAGGGATGCCCGCCAGGGCAAGGTCATCGATCTCGAACTCGCGTGTGCCGACGAGGCGGGCGCCAGGGAGCAGGTGGACCGCATGTGCCGGCAGCTGCTCGCCAACACGGTGATCGAAGACTACACCGTTGAGTTCGTCTGACGTGATCATGGCGCACGCCGGCCGTCTCGGCGCGGGGCCGGAACGGTGAAGGCCGCTCTCGTCCTGTTTCCAGGCACCAACCGCGAAACCGACATGTCCGATGCGCTGCGCCGCGCAGGCGCCGAGGTCGTCACCGCATGGCATCGCGACCGGGAGCTGCCTGCCGCCGATCTCGTCGTGCTCCCGGGGGGCTTTTCCCACGGCGACTACCTGCGCTGCGGCGCCATGGCGGCGCGCGCGCCCGTCATGGCGCCCATCGTCGAGAGTGCCGGAAGGGGCGTCCCGGTTCTCGGCGTGTGCAACGGGTTCCAGATTCTCATCGAGGCGGGACTGCTGCCCGGTGCGCTGCTGAGGAATGCCGGACTGCGATTCGTGTGCCGGACCGTTCACCTGCGCCTCGAAAGGCGTTGCCGCCTGAGCGGACACCTCGACGTGGGCGATGTCATCCGGGTCCCGGTGGCCCACGGAGACGGCAACTACTTTGCCGATTCAGACCTCGCCGCCAGACTCGAGGACGAGGACCGTGTCGTCTTCCGCTACGTCCCGGATGGCCGCGGCGCCGGCAACCCCAACGGCAGCACCGGCGACATCGCCGGCATCATCAACCGGGCCGGCAATGTCCTGGGCATGATGCCGCACCCCGAGGATGCCACCGGACCCCGCCAGCAGAGCCGGGATGCCCTGCCCTTCTTCCAGGGCATCGTCGAAAGCCTGTCATGAATGCGGTCCTTCCCGACATCGCGGCGCGGCACGGATTCACGGCCGACGAATACGCGAAGATCCTGGACCACATGGGGCGCGAGCCCAATCTGACGGAACTCGGCATCTTCTCGGCCATGTGGAGCGAGCACTGTTCCTACAAGTCGAGCCGGCGCTGGCTGAAGGCCCTCGCGTCGAACGCCCCATGGGTCATCTGCGGGCCGGGCGAAAACGCCGGTGTCGTCGACATCGGCGACGGTCTTGCCGCCGTGTTCAAGATGGAAAGCCACAATCACCCGAGCTTCATCGAGCCCTTCCAGGGCGCGGCGACCGGTGTCGGCGGCATCATGCGAGACGTCTTCACCATGGGTGCGAGGCCGGTTGCCCTTCTCGACGTGCTGCGCTTCGGCAGTCCGTCGCATCCGCGCACGCGCCACCTCGTGTCGGGCGTGGTGAGCGGTATCGGCAGCTACGGCAACTGTACCGGCGTGCCCACGGTGGGCGGTCAGACCACCTTCCATGCCAGCTGCAACGGCAACAATCTCGTCAACGCGATGTGCGTGGGCATCGCGCCGGCGGACCGCATCTTCTACGCCGCGGCAAGCCAGCCCGGCGCCCCCGTCATCTATGTCGGTTCAAAGACCGGCCGCGACGGCATCCACGGCGCCAGCATGGCGTCGACCGGGTTCGATGACGAAGCCGAGGCGAAACGACCGACGGTTCAGGTCGGCGATCCCTTCACCGAGAAGCTCCTCCTCGAGGCGTGCCTCGAGCTCATGGCGTCGGAGTCGATCATCGCCATCCAGGACATGGGTGCCGCCGGACTGACGTCTTCCGCCGTGGAAATGGCCGCCCGGGGCGGGACAGGCATCGACCTCGACCTCGACGCCGTGCCACAGCGCGAGACCGGCATGACGGCCTACGAGATGATGCTCTCGGAAAGCCAGGAGCGCATGCTGATGGTGATTCACGAGCATGCCCTGGAGCATGCCCGCGGGATTTTCGAGAAGTGGGACCTCGACTGTGCGCCGATCGGCCGCATCACGACGACCGGACGCCTCGTGGTCACCATGAACGGCCGCATCGAGGCCGACATCGCCATCGGCCCCCTGGCCCACGAGGCGCCTCTTTACGAGCGTCCCTGGACCCTTCCCGAGCCGCGCCCGCCGGTCGGTGTTCCCGGTTCGCCGGTAACCGTGGAGTCGGCTCTCATCACCCTGGCAGGCTGTCCCGACCTCGCATCGAGGCGCTGGATTTGGGAACAGTACGATCATCTGGTCATGGGCCGGACCGTTGCCCCTCCGGGCGGCGATGCCGCCGTCATCGAGCTCCCCGGTGACCGTGGCCTTGCCATGACCGCCGATGCCACGCCCCGCTACTGCGAGGCCGACCCCGTGGCGGGCGGCCGCCAGGCGGTGGCCGAGGCGTGGCGCAACCTCGTCGCCGTCGGCGCCCGGCCGCTTGCCGTGACGGATTGCCTGAATTTCGGAAACCCGGAATCTCCCGCCGTCATGGGAACGTTCGTCGGGTCGGTCAACGGCATTGCCGAGGCGAGCCGGGCTCTCGCCATGCCGGTCGTCTCCGGCAACGTCTCATTCTACAACGAGACGCGGGGAGAGGCGGTCCAGCCGGCGCCGACCATCGGCGCCATCGGCCTCATCGATGACCTCGACCGCATGGCGTCGCTTGCCTTCGGCGGCGCCGACGAGACCATCCATCTCATCGGCGCCACGTCAGGCCACCTTGGCGCCAGCCTGTGGCTGCGCGAAATCACCGGCGAGGAAGACGGCCCGCCGCCCCCTGTCGACCTCGACGCCGAACGGCGCACCGGCGAACTCGTTCTTGGCCTGATCCGCGACCTCGGCCTCGCCTCGTGCCACGATGTCTCGGATGGCGGTCTTCTCGTCGCCCTCGCGGAGATGGCCCTGGCCTCTGGTATCGGGTTCTCGGTGAGGCGGCCCGACCGTGAAGTTGCCGCCCACGCCTTCTGGTTCGGCGAGGAACAGGGGCGCTTTGTCGTCTCCTCGCCTTGCGCCGGGAAAGCGATCGCCGCCGCGGCGCACGATGCCGGTGTCGCGTGCACGGTTCTGGGGCGCACCGGCGGTGACGTGTTGACAGTCGATGACGGCCAGCCCATATCGATTGAGAGTGTCCGAACGGTCCACGAGCGCTGGTTGCCGGACACCATGGCCGGCGCGGGGGAGACATCCTGATGGCCATGAGTGCTGCGGAAATCGAACATCTCATTCTCGAGGCCTTCCCCGATGCCTCGATCGAGATCGAGGATCTGCGTGGCGACGGCGACCACTATGCCGCCACCGTCGTCAGCGGCGCCTTTGCCGGAAAGACGCGGGTGCAGCAGCACCAGCTGGTCTATCGGGCGCTCAAGGGAAAGATGGGTGGTGAGCTGCATGCCCTGGCACTCACCACGCGTACGCCGGACTAGTGGCCTTCGGCGCGCGGGCTGCCTTAAGGTAAACGCCGGACACGGCACAACGCTTCGAAGGAGATCGACACCATGGCACTGAACGAACACACAAAACAGCAGATCGACAGGGAGCTTTCCGGAAACGACGTTGTTCTCTTCATGAAGGGAACGCCGGTGTTCCCGATGTGCGGCTTCTCGGCGGCCTCCGTCCAGATCCTTTCCCACCTCGGCGTGCGCTTCAAGGGGATCAATGTCCTCGAGGCGCCGGAGATCCGCGAGGGAATCAAGACCTACAGCGACTGGCCGACCATTCCGCAACTCTATGTCAAGGGTGAGTTCGTGGGCGGTTGCGACATCATGAAGGAGATGTACGTCAGCGGCGAACTGCAGAGCCACCTCGCCGACATGGGAATCGAGACCGATCCCGTCTGATGATCTTCACCGACCCGGGTGACATCACGCTCTGGCATGCCCATGTCAGCTATGACCCTGAAACCCGCGACCAGGCACTCCTGCTGCGCGAGGAGATCGGCTCAAAGTTCGACGTCCTTCTCGGACGCATGAGGGACGAGCCGGTCGGCCCCCACCCCAAGCCCATGTTCATGGCGGAATTCCCCGCCGGCGAGTTCGCCAGCCTGGTCCCCTGGCTCAGCCTCAATCACCAGGGTCTCTCCATCCTCGTCCACCCGGAGACCGGCAACTTCCTCGCCGATCACCGCGACAACGCCCTGTGGATCAACGAGCGCCTCGAACTCAATATCAGCTGACACCATCGCCCACGCTTGGCGAGGGTTGTGATAGGTCTTTCGACAAGACGCGGCTATCAACCTGCATGTTTCGGGCACACACAATGGTCTTCGCCAATCTGGCGCCGGTGCGATGCGCTCCCAACGGCACAGCTTGAAAGGGTAGTGCACATGCCAGTTCATTTCGACAACATCGGTAAGGTCATCTTGGATGCTTGGAACGATCCTCGCCGTGGCCACATCGAGCCCGATAGTAGGAAGAATGAGAACTGGCAGCGGTCGAGAAACTGGGTCGATGCCCTCGCCAAGCAGTTCAGAAAACGCTATTCGCCCGAACGACATCGGGTCTTTTGGTCGAAGAACGAAGACAATCAGCAGGAGTTCGGCCTGAATGAACTGCTGTTCGACATCGCTGTTTGCAGCGTGTCGACCACGAAGTCGCTTGAGCACCATTCCAAGGATCTTCTCTTCGTCTCCCGGTGCCACTGGCAAATCGAGTCCGAGTTCAGCCTCCAGAACACGCGGGACCTCGTGGTCGACATGAGTAAGTTGGTCATGGGCACGGCCGACAACAAACTGTTCGTTGCATCGCACCGGGGTGACCGGGAAGCGGACATTCTCGAACAGTGCGCTCCGATTGCCGGATGCTGCGTGGGAACAGCGTACTTCTGCTTCATATCCCACCCGGAAGACTGGCACCGGAACCGGGAACGCGTGCCGACTCTTCACGAGTGGGTCGGGGGCGGCTGGGCGGAGGTCGACTTGCCGTCGGCTGGTTGAAACCCCTCCCGCGGCCTCGGAGAAACCGCTACCTACCAATTTTCCTCGCCCACAGCGCCAACAAGCGACCCATCCAGATCCCCTACGAGTCGTCTCGAGCATGGGACGCATGAGGGAGAAGCCGAGTTGAACACCTTTGTTCCCGGCAGTCCGTCGACCTGGAACAAGTTGCCGGCCATCGTTTGGTTCCGGACAATCGCGAAGCGCACCTCATCTACGATTGTTCGTGCCGCAGCGAATGCAGCCCCTGCTGCCGGATGACTTGTCCAACCGCCAGGACGTGAGGCGCCTTCAGGAGAGACAGCAGCAGGCTCGCCGTTGGTCCTGATGGGATCAGGGATGGCGACCGTCATGGATCGCCTCCTCGCAAGAGCGGTGGAGATCATCGGCGAATCCGCGCATGAATGAAGGCAATACGGAAAGCGCCGAATCCGACATCTCCATTCCCAGGTAATGCCTGGCTATCCGCGCCACCTCCCGCGCCTGTGCCCGGTCGTGCAGGCGCCTGACCGGCTCCCGGTCGGCTCGCCCCGCAACCCAGGCCTTGTGCAAGGCGAAGGCGCGTGGATCCACGGACCAGCATCGAAGTGGAATGCCATCTTCGCCGATGACGACACCGTCCACCTTCGGCGCGTTGACGAGCCACTCCAGACCCTCGATGCCTGCGCCGACCAGATCTACTTCGTTGGCATGTTCGTCCGCGGCCGCGAGCAGGTCGTTGGCCGGAGGGATCAGATCAACCGTGAAGCCATGCTGATTGATGGCGCGGTAGTGCTGACCTCTGGCGCGTCTGAACGACCGGTCTGCGCGCCTGAGATGGCCGATGACGCCTTCGCGGCGGAAATCACTGACGGACAGGCTCAGGCTCTGGCGGGCGTCCCAAAACAGATCGACATCGCCGGTCGCGAGCAGATCGCTCCTTAGCTGGACGCCCGCCAGAGCCTCGTAAAGGTAGAGGCTGTTGGTGCCAACGACCGAGATGTTCCGCCCGAGAACCTGAGCGCTCGCCAGGTGGCGGAGAATTCGGGCAGTGATGAGCGGAACCCGGTTCAGGCGCAGCGCCCGGTTCACCGGCGCCATCTCCTTGAGACGCGCATCCAACTCCTTGTATCGGTGCCGCTCTCTATCCCGGCCCTTGCGGAACGCACGGTGGATTTCCTCCGTCTTCTCGGTCTTGCGGCCAAGGGAAACTTCTCTGCTGGCTTGCTTTCGCAACAGGTAGACATGCCCTTTCCGTTCGACCCACCGCATGGAGCCAGCGAAGCGTCGTCCGAGCTCGGCCCTGGAGTCCTCCCACGCCTCGAAAATCTGCACCGCATCGACGAACTGGCGTCTTTGGGCGTTGGTGAGTTCTGCGAGCATGGTTGACTCTATCAGTCTGCAATTGAGTTGGTTTCACCACAGATGTCCGTTTGGGAAACCGGTACGGACCGCAGGGATGTTTCTCATAATGTATTGATATTTGGTTGGTTCCCACTACTACGCCCAACTTCTCCCTACGTAGGGGAAACACTTGTGCATGTCCACCGTATCACGCCGAGCCGGCAGGTGCCGCACGGTGGAACGCGGTCCTGCTTGGCACCTGAGGGCGGTCGACACGCTCCGGTGAACCTGCCGCCTGAGCTTGACCCACTGCAGATACCTGGGGTGCTAGCTCAGGGACCAGGCACGAAGTTCCATTCTCTGGGGAGCAGGGAACCGTGGCGGGCAATCATCCGGGCCCGATGGTCGGGCGAGACTTTCGCGATGTCAGCCACGTGACGCACGGTCAATCCCGCCGTCGTCTCGTGCCAGTACCAGCGGCGGAACCCGAAAGGCGAGTCCGCGCCGCCGGCCGCGATCACGCATTCCGCGTAGGCGTCGATCAATTCCTGTGCGCCGAACTTCAGGGCAAGGCCGGGGCGCCTGGTCGACGTGATTGTCTCCTCTCGTGCGTGGAGGAAATCGACGAGCAAGTCTGCAACGCCCATCAGGGAGAGGCCGCTCAGCCCGACGAAACTGCTGTTCCGCCCGGCTTTCGCCTCTTCGTGGCGAGCCGCCACGATAGCGACTTCCTCGCGCAGCGCGTCTGCCAGAGCCTTGCGGTCGCTTTCTTCCTCGACTCGCGGCAGATCAAACGGCGGCCGCCACTCCAGCGCGCCCACCGCCGCCGGAGCATCTTCCGAAAACTCCTTCAGCAGCCTGTCGCCAGGCTCATCCAGCAACGCCATCGTGGCGTCCAGCACCCGACGCTGCAGTAGGGGTTCGTTCGGTGCACCCAGGGGGCGACCATACCAGAACGGCACCCAGAGGGCGCGCGGCGAGGGTTGAGCGATGGCGGCGTGCTTGTAGACCAGGGCGATGTTGACCGTCGCTAGCCCTTCGCGTTCCAGGTAGTGTGCAAGCCCGCCCACGGCGCGCGTGCATCCTGGTCAGACGGGAACGAGTACAACCGTGTTGACGCCGTCGGCCTTCATCGCGGCCGCGGCTCGCCTGGCGTGAGTCTCATACCTGGTGACGTCATCGGTGCCGCCGTTGAAGGCGTAGTGCTGATCGGCCACGGAGCCGATGTCGCCTTCTTCGCAGATCTCCTCGAGCCGGTCGATCGGATACGCGACGTTGATGTCCCGCATCATGCCGGTTCGGTCCCAGTTGACGGAATTGTGGCTGCACAGGAACTGCCGCTGGCTTCGCGGAAATGTTCGAGAATCATACGCACCGAAACCAAAGGGCCGGTCTTCGGGCGCATGGATTGCCGCCGTGGACACAATCGCCACGCGCCTATCGGATTTCACTGGCGGTTCGGTCCATGGCCGATCATCGAATACCTCAAACGTGTATTGAGTGAGGAAGGAATTGCGAGACGCCTCGCTCAGATCGCTTTCCTTGACCATTCGAAGTCCTCTGGCAGTTGTCAGGCCAATAAAGCACACGCAAGGGACGTGCACTTGATTGCTTCAAAACACACCGGGTGCCGGGACACAACCCTCTCCCCAAGCAAAGCCGCCTGGTATGTTCGTGCAGCCGCTCGGGAGAACGGCGTTCCAGTCACGTGGCTCGTGTTAGTACGCTGCCTGATGTCGCCATCGCTCATTGAAACGTGAGTCCTCTTCGGGGTGAGGCCGTCTGGGTGTGCCAAACGGCGGGCAGATGCCTACAATGTCCGTGGACGGTCACGAACGGGAATGCGTTGCGCGTCCTGACGATCTTTTGCCACCCCGAACGGGAGTCCTTCACCGGAGCGCTTCTCGATGCGTTCCTTGCCGGACTCGAGGATGCCCGTCATGCGTGGGAGCTGGCCGACCTTCACAGGGAAGGATTCGATCCGCGGTTCCGCCCGGACGACTTTGCCCAATTCACGAAGGGACCGGCGGCCATGCCGCCGGACGTGCTCGGCGAGCAGGAGCGCGTCATGCGCGCCGAGGCCATCGCCTTCGTCTTTCCCGTCTGGTGGTGGTCGTTTCCGGCCATGCTGAAGGGCTGGATCGACCGGGTGTGGTGCCAGGGCTGGGCCTACGATTTCACGATCCAGCAATCCCGCGGCCTTCTGGCACTGGAGCGGGCCGTTCTTCTCTGCTCCGCCGGGTCGTCCGCGGCCACCTACCGGCGCTACGGTTACCAGGAGGCGATGCGCCGCTCGATCGACGTCGGCGTTCTGGGCTATTGCGGCATCGACGATGTGGCGATGCACGTCTTCCCGGGAGTGGACGACGACAGTGATGCGCGTCCGGTCTGGCTCGCAACGGCCCGGCAGATCGGACGGGACCTGGCCGCCGAACCGCGGGTGTCCGCCTTGTCGTACCGCTCGCAGCCCGGCCCGTGACACGAGGAGACCCCGTCATGCGTATCGCCACACCCGGAACCTGGTACGAGACAACCGCCCTCGAGGACGGCGTGACACATGTTCACGAACCCTTCATCAAGGCCTTCTTCCGCTGCAACATCTGGCACGTGCGCGGCCGCGACCGCGACATGCTGGTGGACAGCGGCATGGGTGTCGTGAGTCTTGTCGAACAGGTGGCGCTGGTGGCCGAGCGCCCCTGCCTGGCGGTGGCGAGCCATACCCATTTCGATCACATCGGCTGCCACCACGAATTCGCAGAGCGTCTGTGTCATCCTCACGAGGCCGGACTGATGGCGCAGCCTACCCGCGCCAACACGCTTGCCGACCCCTATGTCACCGACGACATCTTCACGCGGCGTCCTCCCGGACCCTACAGTTCGCGAAGCTACGCAGTAAGGTCCGCGCCAGCCACGCGGCTCGTCAATGAAGGCGACCGCGTCGATCTGGGCGACCGGAGTTTCGAGGTGATGCACACGCCCGGACACTCCCCCGGCAGCATCATGCTGTGGGAAGCGGCCACGGGCATCCTGTTCTCCGGCGACACGGTCTATGACGGACCGCTCATCGACGATGCCTATCATTCCGACAGGGAAGCCTATGCCGTCACCATGAAACGCATTCATGATCTTCCGGTCCGTGTCGTCCACGGCGGCCACTTTCCGAGTTTCGACGGCAGGCGCTACCGTGCGCTCATCGCCGCCTGGCTCAGGCAAGAGACATGAAGGTGGGGCCGCGGGACATGCGGGAAACCCGCCGTCAACGGGTGTCGTGGCTGCACCTGCCGTGCGGGCTACTGGTGAAGAAGCCGCACGGGCGGTAGTATCCGTGACCGGAAGTACGGGAGGGGGAGAATGACGGAACGGGCGGCAGGATTCCACGTGAGCCGGGCGTCGGATGCCTCGTGGACGGCCGACGACGGGGACTCGGCGTTCGTCAGCCGGGACCTCGGACTCGAGGACGCGACAGGGGGCAGGTTCGCCGCCGATGTCAGCCGGGCGACCGGACGCGGGCAGCTCGAGGAGCTTCATTCCCACATGCTCGACTTCCAGATCGTCTACGTGCTCGAGGGGACCGCGACATTCTGGTACGAGGGTGAAGGCGAGGTGACGTTCGCCAAGGGCGACTTCGTGCACCAGCCGCCGGGCATTGCGCATCGCGTTGTCACCGTTTCGCCGGACTGCGAACTCCTCCAGGTCACGGCTCCGGCGGACTACGAGACGGTCGCCGCCAGCGCTTCCTGATACCATCATGCCCGCCGGGCACCGCGTCAGCGACGATCCTCTGGCCTCACCGGTCCTCGCTCCCCGCTACTACACGGATCCGGCGGTGTTCGATGCGGAAAGGACGAGCGTCTTCCACGCTTCGTGGATCTACATGTGCCACGCCAGCGAAGTGCCGGAACCGGGCTCCATGCTGCCCCGGACGATCCATGGCGAGCCGCTGGTCGTCGTGCGCAATCGCGAGGGGGAACTGCGCGCCTTCCACAATGTCTGTCAGCACCGCGCCATGCAGGTCGTGAAGGAGCCGTGCCGCCGCAACGTGCTGCAATGTCCCTATCACGGGTGGGTGTACGATCTCGACGGTCGTCTCGTCGGCGCCAGACGTACGGCGCATCTCGAGGACTTCGACAGGACCTCGCTCGGCCTGCTTGCGGTGCGGTTCGCGGAGATCGACTCGTTCGTCTTCGTCAACATCGATGGCACGGCGCCTCCTGCCGAAGAGATTTTCGGACCGGTCCTCGCGGATGCCCGCGCCTGCGGCGTGGAACCGGCAGCTCTGCTCAAGGCGCGCCATATCGACTACGAGATCCGGGCCAACTGGAAGGTGGTGATCGACAATTTCGTCGAGTCCTACCACACCGAAGTCGCCCATCCCGGCTATTGCGAGTACGCAGACTTCGACCGCGCCTTCGTCGCGGACGGGCCCTGGCATACCCTGATGGGAGGCCCGCCGGCTCGGCACGTGATGGAATCCTGCCGCCGGGAAGGAACTCCCGGTGTGACGGCGAACCGCTACAGCTGGGCATGGCCGACAACCATGGTGCTGTGCTCTCCCGGTCCCGCCAATCTCTTCATCTGGGAAGCGATCCCCCTTTCGTGGGAGCGGACCGTGTTCCGTCATACGTTCTTCTTCGACCGGCCAGAGGACGATCTGCTGCCCGAGCAGCAGGCGCACATCTCGATGGACGGCGCGCTGCAGGCCGAGGACACTGTGCTTGTCGAAGGGGTCTGGCAGGGGCTGAAGTCCCGTGCGGCGCCGCGGGTCGGCCGCTACGTCGTCAACGACGGGGAAACGCAGCACAGCGAACGGGCCGTGTGGCGATTCCACCACCGCCTCCAGGGACTCTACGATTCGACCGGAAGGGCCGAGGCCCGGCATCCATCAACATCACCAGGGGAGACAGTTTCATGACATTCTGGACGAGAACATTCGGGATTGCCGCCGTGTTCCTTGCGGGAATCGCACCCCTTCACGCGGCAGACGACGAACTCAACGCGCTTGTCTGGTGCGACCATTCCGATCCGGCGCTTCTCGATCCCTTCGAGGAGGAGCACGGCGTCACGGTCAACATCAAGGAATACGAGGGAACGGGCGCCGCGCTGGCGCTTCTCGAGCAGTCGCAGCCCGGCGACTGGGACGTCTTCGTCGTCGACGGGGTCGATGTTCCGCGAATCGTGGAAGCCGGCTATCTCGCGCCGCTCGACCGGGAGGGCCTGCCACTCGACGACATCTTCCCCGGCATACGCGATTCCGAGATTCACGAGATCGGCGGCGAACTCTACGCCGTACCCGAGAAGTTCGGCTACAACACGATCTCCTACAATGACGCCAAGGTGAATGCCGGCGACATGCGCGACATCGCCGTTCTCTGGAGCGATGCATACAGCGGCCGCATTGCGATCTACGACTACTACATTCCGTTGATCAACCTGGTGGCCATCGGCCTTGGCCTTCGCGAGGACGGCATCACCGCGGACGAGTTGCCGGCAATCCGCGAGCACCTGCTCAAGATGAAGGAACGTTCCGCAATGGTGGGCGATGTCGTCTCCGTGCAGACCGCTCTTGCGACCGGCGACGTCGACATCATCGCTGGCGGCGGAGAATGGGCGACGGCGGTGCTGATGGCCGAGGATCCCAACATGGAATGGGTGAACCCGGATCAGGGCGGCGTGCGCTGGTCCCAGTCGATCGGCGTCTTCAGCGACGCCGGCAATCCGGAACTGGCCCGCAAGTTCGTCGAGTATGTCCTCGGCCCCGAGGGTCAGGCCCGCCTGGCGACCTCGTCGTGCTACTGGGCCATGCCCTCGAACAGCAAGGCCGCGCTCACCGACGAGGAAAAGACGGTGCTGCGCTGGGATGAACAGGAGACCTTCATCGCCAATTCCTGGCCCTATTTCATCCCGGATCCCGAGCTCGATGCCATGTTCCTCGATATCTGGACGGAAATGCTGCAGCACTGATCCTGCGCGCATTCATCGCGAACCGCAGACGTCCCGGCCCGCAGTGGCGCGGGCCGGGACGGGAATGACGGTATGAACCGGCGAGGACTGGCGGGCTGGTTCCTGCTGGCGCCGGCATTCCTGTGGCTTGCCGCATTCTTCGTCGTGCCCTTTGCCGTCATGGCGCTCTACAGCGTCTGGCGAAGGGAAGGCACGCAACTGGTGCGCGAGGCTTCGCTCGCGAACTACGAAGCCTTCCTGAGCAAGAGCTATTTTCTCGATGCCCTCTTCAACTCTCTCGAGATCACGGCCGTCACGGTGGTCCTCTCGGTACTGTTCGCCTATCCGCTGGCCTACATCCTGGCCTTCCTCGTGCCCCGGCGCTGGCAGCGGCTCGGGCTCGTTCTCGCCATCCTGCCGTTCTGGACGTCCTATCTGGTGCGTTCATACAGCTGGCTGCTGGTGCTGTCGGAGAACGGCGTCATCTCGCAGACGCTCGTCACCCTGGGCCTGCTCTCCGAAACCATGTCGTTCGCCAACAGCAACGGAGCCACCATCCTGGGCTTCGTCCACTTTTTCACGATGCTCCTGGCGCTGACGATCTACGCCAACCTCGTCCAGATATCGCCGAACTACCGCAGGGCCGCCGAAGATCTCGGGGCATCCAGGCTCCAGAGCTTCATCCACGTCGTCCTTCCGCTGAGCCTGCCCGGCGTGATGATCGGCGCGTTCATCACCTTCGTACTGGCGATCGGCGACTACATCACGCCGCAGATCCTGGGAGGCAACCGCGAACTGGTCATGCCGCAGGCGATCCTTCTGCAGGTCCAGCGCCGGGCGGACTTTCCCATGGCGTCCGCCATGTCGCTCGTACTCATGCTTGTCGTTTCCGCCGTCTTCCTGGCGAGCGCGCGCTGGCTGAAGATGGACCGGGTCTGATGAGGCCTCAGGCGCTCACCACCATTCCTGCAGCAGTCTACGTGCTGGCGGCCTACGCCTTCATCTACCTTCCTGTGATCGTCCTTGTGATCTTCTCGTTTCAGGACGGAAGGCTCCCTGTTCCTCCGTTCAAGGGCGTGTCGCTGCGCTGGTACCAAGAGGTCTTTTCGGACTCCGATCTCATGGAGGCGCTCATCAACTCAGTCATGGTGGGAGTCGTTTCGGCGGCGCTGGCGACCGTCCTGGGATTTCTAGCGGCCCATGCCCTGGCGCGTCACCGCATGCCCGGCGCCGTCTTCTTCCAGTGGCTCCTCATGGCCCCGCTCTCGGTCTCCTACCTCATCATCGGCATCGGGCTTCTCATCACCTTCACGGCAACCGGAATGCCGAAGTCGCTGCTGTCCGTCGTTATCGGCCACGTCGTGATCAACCTGCCGCTGGCATTCGGTATCTGCTACTCGCAACTGGGTGGCCACCAGGTCAGCGCCGAGCGCGCCGCCCGGGATCTGGGGGCGCGGGAATGGCAGGTGCTGGCACTCATCAGCGTACCCATGATGTGGCCGGCGATCGCGGCGGCGTTCTTCCTGTCGTTCACGCTGTCTTGGGATGAGTTCATCGTCGCCTGGCTCGTGACTCGTTTCGACGTCACCCTTCCGGTCGAGATATGGAGTCTGCTGAGAAGCGGTCTCGATCCCACGACGAACGCGGTCGGAACCGTGGTGTTCGCGATTTCCATGGCTCTCGTGATCGTCATGGAGCTCTTCGTGTTCCGCAGGAAGGCTCGCGCATGACCCGGCCGCTCGTCAGCCTGGAAGGCGTCACGATGCTGTTCGGCGAGACCGCTGCGGTGAGCGACGTCTCCCTGGAGATCCGCGAAGGTGAATTCGTCGTGCTTCTCGGACCTTCGGGCAGCGGCAAGACAACACTGCTCAACATTCTTGCCGGCTTTGTCGAACCGACGCGCGGCCGGGTGATGATCTCCGGCAAGGACATGAGCCACGTGCCTCCCGCGAGAAGACCGACGACGACGGTGTTTCAGGACTATGCCCTGTTTCCCCACATGAATGTCGCCCGGAACGTTGCCTTCGGCCTGGCCATGCGCGGCGTTCCGGCGCTGCAGAGGCGACAACGAAGCGAGGCGGCTCTCGATCTCGTGGGCCTGTCCGGCGCCGGAGGCCGACGTGTGCACGAACTGTCGGGCGGCCAGCGGCAGAGGGTCGCCCTGGCGCGGGCCATCGTCGTCGATCCCCGTGTCCTTCTTCTGGACGAACCCCTGGGGGCGCTCGATCTCAACCTGAGGCGGCAGATGCAGGAGGAGCTGCTTCATCTGCAGCGGCACCTGGGAACCACCTTCGTCCATGTAACGCACGATCAGGACGAAGCCATGAACATGGCGGACACGATCGTGGTCCTCAACGAAGGCAGGGTCGAGGACCAGGGGCCTCCCGCCCGGATCTACCTGAAACCCGCGACACGGTTCGTCGCCACGTTCATGGGCGACAGCAATCTGATCGGGGGCACGGTCACGCGAAGAGACGACCATGGCGTCACCGTCGCCACCGCGTTCGGCGCGCTGGATCTTCCGGACCGCGACCTTCGCGAGGGTAAGGTGAACCTCTCCATCAGGCCCGAACAGATCGTGCCGGCATCCGGCGATGGATTCGCGGCGCTCGGCGAAGGCGTTGTCAGGGAGTGTCACTTCAGCGGCACGCATGTCCGCTGCCGACTCATGGCGGGGCATGACGGAGACCGGGAGTTGCAGGTGCACCTGCCAGCGCGCACGGCGGTGCGTCCCGGCGACCGCCTGAACCTCTATGTCGATCCGGCCGATGTGGTCGCTCTTGCCGGCTGAAGCCACTCCAGAACGGCGTCAGGCACCGAAAGGCCGCGCCCGGGTCGCACCGGCAACCGGTCCTCGTCGTACTCCAGAAGCAGGCGCCACGCTTCGGCATATCCCGTGATGATCTCCAGCACCGCCTGCCCGGTATCGTCGACCAGGGCTTGGTTGAGTAAGCTACGGCCCAGCAGGTCGAGGGTCTCGCGCGCCTCGCGCAGTCCGCGCTCGGCGAGCCGACGCTCGTTCACGGTGTAGCCCCGCCCAAGATGGTCGCGCAGGGTGCGTGTGGCCCATTGGCGAAAGCACACGCCGCGCCTTGAGTGGACTCGGTAACCGACCGAGACGATGGCGTCCAGATTGTAGTGTTTCAGGCGACGCCGGACCCGGCACCTGCCCTCGATTCGAACTGATAAGAATTCCTTACTGGTTCCAGCGGCCTCCAGATCGCCGCTGGCGAAGATCTTTCGCAAGTGCAGCAAAACGTTCTCAGGGGTGGTGCCGAATACCTCCGCCATCTGCCGCTGGGTCAGCCAAACCGTCTCGCCGTCGAAACGGACATCGACCCGAACTTCACCGTCCCCGCTTTCGTAAACAGCGACATTGCCGCCGGAGCCGATTGTCTGCGCTTCCTCGTTCATCCTTTCGTGTGGCCTGGCCCCCGTCCGTCGTGCTTCAGTTCAGTGCGTTCTTCAGCGTTTTGCTGGCCCTGAACGACACCGTGTTCGACGCACCGATCACGAGCGGCTCGCCCGTGCGTGGGTTCCTGCCCTGGCGGGCGGGCCGGCCTATTCTGGAGAACTTCCCGAAACCCGCGATGGCGACGTCCTCTCCGCGCGCCAGTGCCCGAGCGATGGCCGTGAATACGGCGACAACCGCGTCTTCGGCCGCCTGCTTCATCATATCGGCCTCATCGGCGACACGCTCAACATAATCCAACTTCTTCACCACTCACTTCCTCATCTCGCCGACGATGAACCCGGCACCCTCGAACCGGGAACCGCCGAAACCACCTATCCCTAGTCGGGCCAGCCGGAGGGGTCAGTCGCGCCAACAGCAATCCCGGCTTTCGGACCACACCTGTGAGATGGGGCGGTTTCGGGCATATGCTGCGAATCAGAGCATGTCACGGTGATTCGAGAGTCCACTGTCGCGCTCGTCAACAATGGTATCGCCGATTAGGTGCAGCATGATGGAGTATCCTGCATCCGAAGTGCGCGACAGGGCGGATCCTGTGAGCGCGGAGGTGCGGTAACTCTTGATCGAGTGTGGCCGGATTGTCTGTCAAGGGCACGCTCTGCGAAGCAACCGGCCACAACAGTCCCGACCTCAGGCCGGAGACCTTGCATCCAGGCACTCCGTCGCTATGGTGCCGCGCACCCTGCGGGTGCCCTCCTTCCAGCCTTGCCGTCCTCATGATGAACCTGCGCAACGTTGCGATCATCGCCCATGTCGATCACGGAAAGACGACGCTGGTGGACGTTTTGTTCCGCCATTCGGGCACCTTCCGTGACAACCAGAGGGTCGCCGACAGGGCGCTTGATTCGAATGACCTCGAGCGTGAGCGCGGCATCACCATTCTTGCCAAGTGCACCTCGGTGGTCTGGGAAGGGACCACCATCAACATCGTCGATACGCCCGGGCACGCCGACTTCGGAGGTGAGGTCGAACGCGTCCTCGGCATGGTGGATGGGGTTCTGGTGCTGGTGGACGCCACGGAAGGCCCGATGCCACAGACCAGATTCGTGCTCTCCAAGGCACTGGCGCTCGGGCTGAGACCGATGTGCGTCGTCAACAAGGTCGACCGGCCGGATCAGCGGGCGCGTGAAGTCGAAGAGGAAATGTTCGACCTCTTCGCGTCCCTCGATGCCAGCGATGAACAGCTCGAGTTTCCGACCCTCTTCGCCTCGGCCAAGGAAGGCTGGGCATCGTCGACGCCACAGCGCGATGCCGACGACATGAGTGCGTTGTTCCGGGCGATTCTCGACCACGTTCCGCCTCCGATCATCGACAGCTCGGAGGACTTTCGCATGCTGGCCACGATCCTGGAGGCCGACCCCTGGCTCGGCAGGATCGTGACCGGACGCATCGCCTCGGGTTGCGTGCGCCCCAACATGACGGTCAACGCCCTCTCCCGTGACGGCGGCCTCATCGAAACCACCAGAATCACCAAGGTTCTGGCTCGCCGCGGACTGGAGAGCGTGGCGCTGGAGGAGGCGCACGCCGGAGACATCGTCTCGCTTGCGGGCCTGGGTGTGGCGACGGTCGCCGACACGGTAGCCAGCCCCGGCGCAAAGGACCCCCTTCCGGCAACGCCGATCGATCCCTCGACCATCGCCATCACCTTCTCGATCAACGATGCGCCCCTGGCGGGTCTCGAGGGCGACAAGGTGACGTCGCGCGTGCTTCGCGACCGCCTGATCAGGGAAGCCGAGGGCAATGTCGCCATTGACGTCTCCCCGGTGCCGGACGAGGACGCGCTTGAGGTATCGGGGCGCGGCGAGCTTCAGTTGGCCGTCCTGATCGAACAGATGCGCCGGGAAGGCTACGAGATGTCGATCAGCCGACCGCGCGTGCTGCTGCGCAGCAATCCGGAAAACGGAGCGCTTGAGGAGCCGATCGAGGAAGTCGTGGTGGACGTCGACACCGACCACGCTGGCGCCGTGGTGGAAACCCTATCCCGTCGCAGGGGAGAACTCAGGGACATGAGAACGCTATCCGGCGGCAAGCAGCGTCTCGTCTTCCAGTGCCCGTCGCGGGGACTGATCGGCTACCACGGCGAGTTCCTCGGCCGGACCCGGGGGACCGGCGTCATGCACCGCGTCTTTCATGCATACGGGCCGCATCGCGGGCGGCTGCCGACACGGCGCCAGGGTGTCCTCGTGTCTCTGGAGCGAGGGAGGGCATCGGGCTATGCCCTCTTTGGCCTCGAGGACAGGGGCCGCCTGATGATCGGCCCGGGCGAAGATGTCTATCCCGGCATGATCATCGGCGAGCACAGCCGCGGCAACGATCTCGACGTCAACCCTCTCAAGTCCAAACAGCTCACCAACTTTCGGGCGGCCGGCAAGGATGACGCCCTCGACCTTTCTCCGCCGATGCGTCTCACCCTGGAACAGGCGATCGCCTGGATCGACGAAGACGAACTTGTCGAAGTCACGCCTCTGTCCATTCGCCTGCGCAAGCGCTATCTCGATGTCCACGAACGCCGCCGCCACGCCCGCGCTAGAGGGTGAGTCCGACGTTCGAATGCAATTCACTGGTTGAACGGTGCTCGATACCATTCGACAGGGTGCCATCGGGTACACACGCGAGTTGGACTTCCCGCCAAGGAACATGGGGAATTCGCATTCCAGGTCACACCCAGCCCCCTCTCAAACACCGAAGGCACTGTCCTGACCGACCACGACGGGCATGACCACTGCCCCTATCGCTCTCCCAATCTCAATGACTCTCCCGAAGAGCGCTGGGGAACGCAAACAACACCTGCTCCTTACCCGCTTCGATCTTCGCGTTGAACCGGCTGAGCGCGGAAGCCGAGACGTCGTGCGCAACTTCAATGCGCGACCTGTGCAGTTTGGAACGTACGTCACCTTGATGTGAGGACCTGCCTGAACCGGATCGGGATTTGCTGTCAGACGCAACTACTCGGCGACGTAATCGACTCGTCAGGTCATCGACGGCGCTGACGTCCCATGTCACCGTGTCATTTGGCCAATACTCGACGATCACATTCGGCCACAGTGACAGGACGCTTGGCAGGGACTCGTCTTCGAGGCGGGTCATCTTGGGTTTGCCGTCCTCGAGCGTTCCGCACCGACGCAGAGAGCCTCCTAAACCAAGTGTTATGATTTGGGACTTATATCGAGAAGTTGACAGCGTCATGCTGCCATCCTCCGATCGATTTCGCGGTTCACAGGCCCGGCAACCCGGCAACCTCCCCGCGCAGATGC
>JAPPGE010000057.1 GCA_028821455.1 bacterium
GTACGCATGTCCAGATATCCGAAAATAGAGGTCAATTTAAGTGCCGCCGACATCCACTCCGATGCTGGCGCTGTCTCCAGGCGTGTCCTGGTCCCGCTGTACTGCTGTCATGTCTTCACCCTTGTACCGACGACCAGCATGGTGAGGGGACCAGGTCAACGGATGCATGCCAAAAACGGTCCGATCCTAGCCTACCGCCGGAGTGGCATGACGTCGATGCTGACGGATGCCGGCTAACCGGTCGCCTTCGTATGCTCTGCATCAGCATGCGAACTCTCGCGGAAACCGCGCTCTCATTGTGCGGAAACAGCAAGTGGATCACACTTCGCACCGTTCGCAGCGCTATGAAGGGACGCCAGACCAACGGCGAGAATGGTCAACTTCCATCACAATCCGGGCAGGGCATCAACGATGAGAGCGCCCTTGATCTGCAGTGACATCATCAACCACGAGCGTTACCCGATTGACCGGACGGATGACCCTCGTCGCCAGACGGCAGTCGAGCAGGTGAGAGCCGAACTCGCCACCGACGGGTGCGCCGTGATCCGCGACTTCTTCAGTGAAGCCGGCCTCGCTGCACTGGTCGACGAGGCCGAGGCGCGCAAGTCACAGGCCTACTATTCGCCAAGCAAGCACAACAACGTATACCTCAACGACGGCAACCCTGACCTGCCGCCGGAGCATCCGTTCAACGTGCTCATGCCGCGCACCAATGGCTTCGTCACGTCCGACCTGTTCGGCGAGGAGACGTCAGCCCGCCGGCTGTACTACTGGGAACCCCTGAAGCTGTTCCTTGCTGACTGCCTCGGCAAGGACGAGCTCCATATCTACGAGGATCCGGTTTCCAACATGATCGTGAACGTCGGGAAACCCGGGCAGGAGTTCAACTGGCATTTCGACACGAACGAATTCACCATCACGATGCTCTTGCAGCCAGCACGGTCGGGCGGCATCTTCGAGTACGTCCCGGGACTTCGCAGTGCGGACGATGAACGCTACGACGATGTCGCACGCGTGCTCGGCGGTGACCGTACCCGAGTACGTCAGCTTGAACTCAATGCCGGCGACCTGCAGTTCTTCCTGGGGCGCTTTTCGCTGCACCGGGTCACGAAAAACACCGGCGATGGCGATCGGCTGGTGTTGATCATGTCGTTTGCCGATGCGCCGGGCATGATCGGCAGCAAGGAACGCGTGATGAACCTTTACGGCAAGGTGACCGAGGAACACGAGCGCCGCCAGGTGTTCGCCGACGGCTTGGCTGACTGATTCGTCTGCCGGCGCGGTTTCTCGGAAAGCCGTCAGTGGTTGGTCCAGGTCATGCCGGCGGCGGAACAGCCGTTCCTGCAGCTGGGGGCTCTTCACGCCGGCTGCACACGAGAGATGGCCGAGACCCGCGATACGGTCATCTGCATGTTCGGGACAGGCCCTGGCAACGCGCCAACCTCGTCCACGGCCACACTCTGGAATTGTCTCACTGTTCTGTGTTGTTTCACCATGCGGTGAAAGCCTTCGGTCCAGTGAAACGCGTCAAGGACCTTACGACACGTCCGGCGACGTGCTGATCAGTGGGGAAGCGGGCCCGTGTTATCGGAGCTGGGACGGAGCCGCTCGGACTCGAAGTCTTCGCTGGTGCCGTAGGTGCTCCAGGTCCTGAAGCCCATCAGGCAACGCTCGTGTTCGGTGAGACCGGCGGCGACGTCCGGGCGCAGGCCATAGGGTAAGTTGAGCGGTTGGCGCAGGAAGGGCGCCGACCGGTAGGTGGTGATGCCGATACGGGGATCGGTTGCGGTGTTGAGGCTCGCGGCATGCCAGGTGCAGCCCTTCCGGACGATGAAGCTTCCTGCCGGGACCTCGGCATGGATTGTTGCGTAGCGCCCTGCGGGACCCAAATGGCAATCGATGTCCCTGGGCCGGGTCCGGGTATGACGACGAGAAAAACGAGATGTCGTTCACACGTGAACCGTTTCGATCACCACCCTGAGCCCCGGCACGCGGGAGAGGCGCCGGTCGCCGGTGACGAGTACGTCGGAGAGCGCCTCCGCAAGCGCGACATAGACCGCGTCATAGGCGCTGATATTCGCGCGGAGCTGCCACACCCGATCGAGCAGGGGTTCGTGCGGGTACCGCTCGACGCGGAAATCCCGCCAGCGCTGGAGTGCCGTGGCACCCGACCGTTCGTTGAGCACACCGCTCATCACGTACCGTCTCAGGACCTGGGCGATCTCCAGGTCAACGAGATGCGGCACGTGGATGATTTCAGCCTCGTCCACCAACCGGGCGGCCAGCCTCTTGCCGGCGGCAGTGTTCAGCAGTAGTTCGACGGCGCCCGATGCATCGAGAACCATCAGCGCTGGTCCCGTTCCTTTCGCAGGATCTCGGCCGGCGACGGGTCCAGCACCCTGTCCGGCTGCAAAGCGATGGCCTCGAGCAACTCCCGCCGGGTTGGCCGTTCCAGCGACCGTTCAATTTCCCGCAGGACATAACGGGACATCGAAACGCCTTCCATGGCGGCACGCGCCTTGAGCCGACGGTGCAGCGGCTCCGGCACGTTGCGGATCTGGATCATCACGCTCATGCGTCAAACATGAATTCATGTGCAAACGATGTCAACCTGCATGGAGAACGGGTGCGGTGCAAACCGGGCCGCTCGCTTCACCCCACCGGCGCAGCACCGCGCCGACACGCCCCCACGGCGTCCGGGCTCAGGACCGCGATCGTATCGAGAGTCATTCCGCCGCATCCGGCCGGACAAGGGCGAGACCTCCCTCGCGTATCTCGGCCCATTCCCGGTAGAGAAGCGCCTTGCGGACATTGCTCACGTGCCCGAGGCCGGCGTTGGCTGCCTCGGGCAGACGCGAGACGCGCCATGCGCGGATGCCATGTCCTGATCAGCGGGGGAGCGAACCTGTGTTGTCGGAGCCGGGCCGGGCCCACTCGGACTCGAAGTCGTCGCTGGTGCCGTAAGTGCTCCACCCATCAGGCCGCATTCATGCTCGGTGAGATCGGCGGCGACTTCCGGGCGCAAACCATAGGGGAAGTTGAGCAACTGGCGCGGGAAGCATGCGGACCAGCAGGTGGTGATGCCGATACGGGAACCGGTTCCCGTGTTGAGGCTCGCGGCATGCCAGGTGCGGCCCTCCCAGACGACGAAACTTCCGGCCGGGACCTCGGCGTGAACCGTGGGGCAGCGCCTTGCGGGGTCGGGGTGGCAGCCCGAGCGGTGGCTGCCGGGAACCAGGCGGGTGGCGCCGTTCGCCACGGCGAAGTCCGTGATGGCGAACATGACGTTGCAGACCACCGGCGGGTTGACGGGGCCCGTGTCCGGCGCAGGGTCACCACGGCGCCGGCGGCTTCGCGTGATGTCGGAGGGACGCGGATAGTCGGCGCCCGGCTCGACCGGGTGGGGCATGAACCACTGGTCGATGTGGAGCGGTATCTCCCGGTTGCCGGACCACGTGATGGAGGCGGAAAACTCAGACAGGATGGCTTCCCTACCCAGGACGAAGCGGACGATGTCGAGGCACGGACGGTTGTTGATGAGGCGTCTGAAGACGGGTCCCTTGTTCGGCAGGAAGTCAACCCGCCGGTTGACATCGTCTTCGGGTCCGACCGCAGAGTTGGTGGTGTCGTCATCGACCAGGCGACCGAGTTGCCCGCCGCCACAGAGTGCTTTCCGGGCAACTTCAAGGACTGCACTGGCAACTTGCGCATACCGATCAATCACCGTCGTGCCAGCCGGACCGCGAACCTCCTCGAGCACCTCTTTGTCGAGGAGCGACGCCGGCTCAAGATCATCCTCCGGGTCCTCGACGAGAAGCCCGTGCTCAAGTTCTTGCTCGACGTCGTGACCCGCGTCGCTGAGCGATGGTCACCGAACTCAAGAGGCGTCGAAAGCAGGCGGTCTGAAGGGATCCCGATCTGAAACACAGGGCCCGAAACACTCTCCTGCAACTCTCGGACTTGACCGAGCAATCCGCCTGGCCCTATGCAATCGGTGCTTCCAGAGTCAGATCGGTTATGGTCCCATGAACAAACAGGCTGTCGACTTGGCCGCCCGTCTATTGTTCGAGGCGCGTCGCGAACGACGACAACTTGACGCTCTTCCCAGGGAGTGTCGACCGACCGATCTGGACGATGCCAATGCAGTGCGCAAGCGTCTCGTCGATCTCCTTGGCGCCGAGACATGCGGATGGTTTCTGGGTGGCACAAACGGCAGCGCGGTCATTCCAGTCTCCTATGCCGCACCGATCTTGGACGGCAATCTTCGTGCCAGTCCTGCGCGGTTGTCATCAGGAGAGTTCATGACCTTCGAAGTCGATGTCGAATTCGGATTCAGAACAGCGCACGACATTCCGCCGGTCGCGAATCAACTCGATGAAGAAGAGGCGGTGAACCTCATTGCGTCGATCCATCCCACGCTCGATATCGTCAGTTCGCACTTCGTTGACCTGGAAGCGGTGGGATGGCCGAGTATCGTTGCGGACAACGGGACCGATGGTGCAATTGTCTACGGCCCCGGAACAGAAATCTGGTCGCGCGAAAGCCTGCCCGATCATGAAGCAACACTCTACGTCAATGGCGAGCCTTTCCATTCGGGGAAAGGCAGGCAGATCATGGGGAACCCCTTGAGTGCATTCACGTGGTTCGTCAACCATATGGCCGAAACCGGCCAGACCATCCCGGCGGGTTCGTTTGTTTCGACAGGCTCATGCACCGAGGTCTACGCGGGAACCATCGGTGATCACGTAAGAGCAGACTTTGGCACGCTCGGGACCGTTGAAGCGACCTACGTCGCATGATGGCTCGGCGGTTGGTCTGAAACCAGGTTCGAGAAGGATGTAGAAGCCGGGGCTAGCGCTCTCGGCATCGGCGAACAGCTGTGGCATTGCGACATCAACGTAAGCGGTCACTTTGCGACGTCCTTGACGCCAGGCGCCCCGCACCCCTGACCA
>JAPPGE010000103.1:0-25556 GCA_028821455.1 bacterium
GTCTGAATCCTCAAAACCAAAACGTCACCAACTCTTCAAAAGCGATTCCCCTGGGTTTGCTCGTGATCGTCTTGACGAAGGCCGTGAAGTCCTCCTGGTAGCCCTCGTCGAAGAAGCGTGACGAACCCGAGTCGTTCGGCCAGGCGCTGACGTTGACGTCCCACAAGTCCGGAAGCTCCGCGAGCATCTCGACCAGGTCGCGCCCCTCTGCCTCGCTCTCGAGGCCCTCCTCCCCCATCAGTTCGTCGACCGCGAAGCGCAGAGCCACGGCGCAGCGGTCGCCCACCGCGTCGTGCGTATCCTCCAGGAGTTCCCGCAGCAGGCGTGCCCGGTTCTCGAGGCTCCCGCCGTAGGCATCGGTGCGCCGGTTGTAGCGGCGACACAGGAACTGCATCGCGGTCGACAGATCGTGCCCGCAATAGACGTAGACGATGTCGGCCCCGACCGTCCGGCACCTGAGAGCCGCCTCGCGATGCCAGATGCGCAGCTCACGAATGTCAGCCAGGTCCATGGCGCGGGCGCCGTAGGGACCGACGCCGGGATAGCAGGCCGGCGATGGGGCCAATGCGTGTTCCCGCGTCAGGCGATTGGCCGCCGACTTGCCGGCGTGCGCCAGTTCGACCCCGAACAAGGCTCCGTGAGCGTGGACCGCGTCCGCACCGCGAGCCAGCAGGGCGAGATCGTCGTCGCACCACAGGCGCGCGTTCGGAGCGGCGCTGTGATCCGAGGTCGGGTGAATCGAACATTCTTCCGTGCAGACCACACCCCATCCGCCTTCGGCCTTGATCTCGCGATGGCGCAGCCACGAGTTCGGAAAGTTTACACCCATGCCAGTGCATTGCGGGACCTGGTAGAAGCGGTTCCTGGCTGTGACCGGTCCGATCTCGACTGACTCGAACAGAATGTCGTGGCTTGGGTCACGACCCATGGAACACCTGCCTGACTGTCGCGGTTCTTCGCCGATAGGCGTCTGAAGTGGAGAAAATAGAGTCAATGTTTTGTGAAATCAAAAACGATCTCCAAATTTTCGCATGGTCAACCCGCTGGCCCGAATTCTAACGCCATGGCCACGGTCGGCCCTGATTGTGGCGTCTTTGGAGAGAGATTAGGTGTGCGCCCGCCACTCCTTGTCGGCGGGCCGTTGTCGCGAGAGGGAAGATCGGGCATCAGTCAGGTACAGTGGCGCATCCGACGGCGATCGATTGGCTCACACCTGGAGGAGCGATCATGACGATGCTGCAGCACTTCCCGGCCGAGGGGCGCACGTTTTCGACGTTGAGAGCGGCCGGTCCTGGCCGGCAGTCAGTCGTCGACATGGTGGGCAGTGCCGAGGGTCTGCCGTTCAGTGGCGGGATTGCGGAACTCACCAGCATACTGATCGGCGACTACGAGATGACCGTCGACGACTTCCTCGTCGTGATCGAGGGCCATGCCCGGATTTGTTGCGATGGTGAGAAGTTCACCATCGGTCCAGGCGATGCGATCTTTCTACCGCGCGGCAGCATCGTCGACTTCGAGGTCCCGGACCGGCTCGTCTGGTCCTACGCTTGCTCACCGGCCGATTCCCGCGCCGGCCTCAAGCAGCCCGGGCGGCTTTGCCACCTTGCGGGAGCGGACCGCAACTGAACCTGGATCGGCCCACGCCGGACGGAACCAGCTTTGCGATGTTGGTGAGTGGATGATCTCGATGCCGGTCTGCGCCGTAACCCGTCCTTGTTGCGCGGAGCCGGGAGATCACCTGATGCGGTCGTTGAGGCAACGCGCAGCGTACGGCATCCGTGAATTCCTAGTCCCGGCCCTGGGTCCGGCTGATGGGCAGCCTGACCAGTCAGGCGCCACCTGATGACGGTGCGCTCATCACGTTGGGGCCGGTCAGCAGGTGCTCTCCGGCATCCACGATGATGGCCTGTCCGGTGACGGCGCGTGCCGCCGCCAGGAGCCATATGGCGGCATCGGCGACGTCGTCCGCGTTGACCATCTTCTTCAGGGGCAGGGTCGCGTTCAGGCTGTCTTTGAATTCGGCGTAGCGTTCTTCTCCGATGCGGCGGCGCGACCAGCGGGTATCGACGTAGCCAGGGCACAGGGCATTGACCCGGATCTCGGGCGCCAGCACACGGGCAAGGGAGAGCACGAGGGTGTTGAGCGCCGCCTTGGAGGCGGCATAGGCGGCGCTGCTTCCCGCACCCGTGAAGGCGGAAAGCGACGAGATGGCGACGATCGAGCCTGAGCCCGTGCCGCGCATCAGGTCCGCCGAGGCCCGCGCCAGCTGCCAGCAGGCGACCATGTTGACCCTGAGGATGCGCTCGAAGTCACCGTGATCCAGGCCGTCGAGATCGTCGGCCCGCACGAACTTGGTCACGCCTGCATTGCTGACCAGTCCGTCAAGGCGCCTCCAGCGTTCGGCGGCCGCCCGCACGAGATCACGGCACACCGCGTCCTCAGCCACGTCGCCCCTGACGATCAGGGGGTCGCCCCCGGCCTCACGGCACGCCGCTTCGGTCTCGGCCATCTCCCGTTCACTGGTCGTGTAGTTGAGCACCAGGCCCCAGCCCCGCGCCGCCAGGCCCAGGGCGATGGCGCGCCCAATTCCCGTTGCCGAGCCGGTGACAATCGCTGCGTGCCTGACCATGCCTCTTCTTCCCCCGGTTCCGTGGCGCCATGATGCGTCCTCGTAAACCGGCAATCCACCGTCGTTCAATAGGCGACCGGAAGAGGATCGAGATCGCGCCAGAGATACCAGGTTGCCACGGTGCGCCACGGCCTCCAGGCCGTTGCGCGGGACCTGACCGCATCCGGCGAGCGCTCGCAGCCGTAAACGGCGGCCACGGCCCGCTGCAGGCCGATGTCCGCGACAGGCAGGACATCAAGCTCGCCCGCGGCGAAAATCAGCACCATGTCGACGGTCCAGGGACCGACTCCCTTGAGGGCCAGCAATCGCTGGCGGATCTCCCCCGACCCCGATGGGGTGTCCTGCCAGGCGGCCATTGCGCCGGCGGCAGCGGCAATGCTGCGGGCCTTGTTGTTGGTGAGGCCGCAGCCCCGCATGGTGTCGGCATCCACCCGGGCGACTTGCCGGGGCGTGATGGCCGCGAGGTGCCGGGTCAGCCGATCCCAGATCCTCTCGGAGGCGATGACGGAAATCTGCTGTCCGACGATGGCGCGCATCAGGGAACGGAAGAGATCGCCGTGGGGTTCAAGACGTTCCCCGGGGTACCGTTCGATGACAGCGCCCAGACGGGGATCGCGGCGGCACAGTGTTTCCGTGGCTTGCCACCAGGTGCGGGCAAACGTGCCGGGTTCGATCAGCACGGTGCGGCGCCTATACTCGGGCCATGACGATCAGCCGTCTCGTTCTCGCAGCAATCCTGGTCATGACGGTGCCCGCCTGGCCGGAAGATTCCGGTTTTCTTGCCGGCTGGCAGGCAGTCGGAGAACGCCGCTACTCTGATGCACAGGCTGCCTGGGTCGAGAGTGCCGCCAACGGCGACGTCGATGTGCAGTACTACCTGGCACAACTCCATGAATCAGGACTCCTCGGCACCGTCGACATCGAGAGGGCCATCGGCTGGTACGGCGAGGCGGCACACCGGAATCTGCCTGCGGCGCTGGTGGCTCTCTCCCGTCACATGCTGGAGGCGAAGCCGCCTGATACCGCCGCAGCCATCGACCTTCTCACCCGCGCCGCCAACCTTGACTTTCCACGCGCCCAGCAAAGCCTCGCAAGCCTCTACGAGCGGGGCGTCCACGGCGCTCCGCAACCCAATCTCGCCATCCACTGGTATCATCTTGCCGCCCGCCAGGGCTTGCCGGAAGCGCAGTATAGCCTGGCTCGCCTTTCGGCGGCCGACACGGGCAACAGGGCCAGCCTCGAACAGGCCCTCGCCTGGTACCACCAGGCCTCCGCGGCCGGACTCGCACAGGCCGAAAACAACCTTGCACACATGTATGAACAGGGCCTTGGCGTTGAGCGTGACCCGGAGAGGGCCGTCGCCCTCTATCGCCGGGCTGCCGACAAGGGGTTGGCGGTTGCCCAGAACAATCTCGGCATCATGCTCCAGTACGGCCGTGGCACACCGGTTGACCTGGAGGGCGCCGCCGCTGCCTATGGAGCGGCAGCGCGGTCCGGCCACGCCTTCGGCCAGATCAGCTTCGCCACCTGTCTTGCCAATGGCACGGGTATCGAAAGAAACCCTGTCGAGGCCTACGCCTGGCTGGTGGCAGCGGCCCGAGGCGATGACAGAAGAGCCCGCAAGGTGGCGCGGGAATTCATGGACAGCCTGGAGAGCGTCCTGGATTCGACGGAGCTTCGCCGCGCCACCCTGCGCGCAAGCAGCCTGACAGGCGCCCCGGCAGAAGAGACGCACATTCGCCTGCCCCTTCCCGGGGCGCTGGGCGGCCCTGTGGCCGCGGCCCAGCGCTACCTCGCGTTGCTGGGCTATCTTGACGGAGCGGTCGACAACATTGCCGGACCGGTGACGAGGGCCTCCGTCAAGGCATTTCAGGAAGGCAACGGTCTCGAGGCCGACGGAATGGTCAGCAACGAGCTCGTGACCGTGCTCGAGAATGCGGCCATGATCCTGCTTTCGCCGCATCCGGGAGAGTGAATCGTGCCACGCATTGAAATCAGTTACCTCAACGGTGCCGATGTCGGCGCCCTGGAGATGACTCCCGACGAGATCCTCGATGCCATCGAAGACAGCCTGGCGGCACAGGGGCGCGGCGAAACCGTCATCGAGCCACGCATGCATCTTGTGGCGGACGAGGCATTCCGCGGCCACTTCAACGTGCTGCGCGGCTACATCGCGCCGATCGGCATTGCCGGCGTGAAGGTGGTGGGCGACTACATCGACAACTACCGCAAGGGACTGCCCTCGGAAATGGCCCTCGTCAACCTGTTCGATGCCAGGACCGGCATGCCGCGGGCGCTCGTCGACGGCACGGCGATCACGGACATGCGCACCGGCGCCCTGACGGCGCTTGGCGCCAAGTATCTTGCCCGCTCGACCCCACGCAGACTGGGACACATCGGCGCCAGGGGGAGTTCCTACTGGAACGTCCGCCTGCTCGATCACCTGTTCGACTTTGCGGAGATCCGCGTGCACTCGAGGCGGCCGGAGAGCCGCGAGGCCTTCGGCGAGCGGCTGACACGGGATCTGGGCAAGCCTGTCATCGTCACCGAGGACTGGCAAAGCTGCCTCGAGGGCGCCGACATCCTGGTGGAGGCCTCTCGGCTTGAAACGCCACAGCCGCTCCTGAAGACCGCCTGGGTGGAGCCCGGAGCGCTTGTCATCCCCTACGGCACCATCAGCGCCGTGGAGGACGATCTTGCCGACGTCATGGACAAGATTGTCGTCGATCACTGGCAGCAGTGTCTGGTTGGCCCCTTTGGATGTCTGCGCCGCCATGTCGATTCAGGCCGCATCACCGCCGACACCATCCACGGCGAGATCGGTGCCATCTGCGCCGGCCTCGCGAGTGGCAGGGAGAGTGACAGCGAGAGAATACTCTTCTGGCACCGGGGTCTCTCCACATCCGACATCGCGCTCGCCTGGGCCATGCTCGCCAAGGCCGAAAAACTGGGAGTGGGGACCGCGCTGCCCTATGCCTGACCGGCACGCCGTGCGGGACGGTTCATCGCTCGTTCGCCGGTCGCCCCGATTCAGCGCTTCCTGGCGATCGTGAGACCGTCTCCCGTCGGCACCATGGCCATGTCGACCCGATCGTCGGCGCCGACCTTTTCGTTGATGGCGCGGATCGCGCAGGTGTCCTCCGACTGATCACCGTCATCGATCACGGCGCCACCCCACAGGACATTGTCGATGAGGATCAGTCCACCCTGGCGAACAAGGACAAGGGCACGCTCGTAGTAGGTGTCGTAGTTCTCCTTGTCGGCGTCGATGAAGGCGATGTCGAATGACCCCGCACGGCCTTCCGCAACCAGTCTCTCGAGGCTCTCCACGGCCGGCGCCAGGCGCAGGTCGATGCGATCCGTCACACCCGCCTCTGCCCAGTAGCGGCGGGCGATCGCTGTCCATTCCTCGCTGACATCAAGAGCGACGAGTGACCCACCTTCCCCCAGGGCCCGTGCGACACAAAGACTGCTGTAACCGGTGAAGACACCGATCTCCAGCGCCTTCCGGGCTCCTGCAAGGCGCGTCAGGAGAGCCATGAACTGTCCCTGGTCCGGCGCGATCTGCATCATGCCCCAGCCAGTCTGCAAGGTCTCCTCGCGCAGGCGGCGCAGAATGTCGTCGTCTCGTACGGTGGTCCGCACCATGTAGTCGTACAGATCGTCGGCAAGTCCCGCATTCTTGCGACTCATTCCGTATGTCCCCCTTCACCACTGTCATCTTCGAGGTGGGCGATGTTGCCATCGTCGGACAGCAGGATAGCGATCGGACGCGTCTGCCGGAACTGGGCAAAGACGATGAGGGAAATAACCGTGATCGGTACGCTGAGGAACATGCCGATGACGCCCCACAGGCTGCCCCACAGGGCCAGTGACAGGAGGATCACCAGCGGACTGAGCTTGAGTGTGCGCCCCATCATCCGGGGTTCTATGACATTGCCCGTGACGATCTGCGTGGCTCCCAGCAGTGCGGTCACCATGACGAAGGGAGCCAGGGGTTCGGCGAACTGCGCCAGGGTCAGCAGGGCCGGAAACACGATCCCGAGAATCGAGCCAATGGTCGGAATGAAATTCAGGAAGAAGATCAGCACAGCCCAGAATTCCGCGAGATCCAGCCCGACGGCCTTCATGACGATCCACGAGACGGCGCCGGTGACGACCGACAACAGGGTCTTGACCCACAGGTAGGTGCGGATATCGGCGTTGATCCTGGAAATGACGTGGCGCACACGGGCGATTCTGCCGGCATTGCCGCCGAGCAGGGCGTCGAGCTTGGAGCCGGCGTGCCCCTGCTCCACCAGCAGGAAGGCGAGGTAGATGAGAACGATTCCGACGTTGCCGACGAACGTCGCCATGCCGGAAGCAAGGGACGTCACAAGACCGGCCAGATCGACCCGGTTGCGGATTTCGCCGATGGTCGGCAGTTCGGCAATGCCGAAGAACGCAGCGGCATCGCCGAAGTGCCGCACGAGATTGGCCTGGTAGAGGGGTGCTGCATCTACCACGGCGTTGACATTGGCGAGTGTCAGTTCGACCAGCACGGCGACGAGGGCGATCACCGTGGCGACGGCGAGAAGGAGAGTCAGCCACCCGGGCGAGCCCCGCACCCGGGCGTAGACCTGTCGCAACGTCGCGATGAGATACCACAGGACGACAGCGACGACGAAGGGGAGGATGAGCGCGCGGCCCTCCACCACAAGCCACAGCGAGAATCCGGTCACCGCAGCCCAGAGAACAATGGCCGGGAGCCCCATCGTCACGCCGCCTCTCCTCCCTGAACCGTCACAGGACCACCCACCGGCACCATTCACCATCACATGCTCTGCTTGCAAGGGTTTTGGGTTGACATGATGGGTCATCCCCAAAACTATGAGTCCATGCAACGACTCCGGCAGCGTGCCGGAGTGCCAATGGATCAATCAGAGGGAAGGATCTACCGTCATGGTACACCCCTACTACAGCAAGCTGCAGGAGCAGCTTGCAGAAGGACGGCTCGAGCGCCGGGAATTCGTGCGCTACTCGGCCCTGCTGGGTGTGTCCGCCTCGACAGCCTACGCTGCGGCGGGTCTCATCAGCGGCGAGGACTTCGCGCCCCGCGCCGTCGCACAGGACAAACCCACAGGCGGCACGATGCGCCTCAGCATGCGTGTCTACACCGTCAACAACCCGCATACGTTCTCGTGGGTCATCGACTCGAACATCGCCCGCCAGGTCTGCGGCTATCTCACCCGCACCGGCACCGACAACGTCACCCGCCCCGACCTTCTCGAGGGCTGGGAAGCGTCCGAGGATCTCCTGACCTGGGATCTCAAGATACGCCCGGGCATCATGTGGCACAGCGGCCGCGCCTTCACGGCCGAGGATGCCGCGTGGAACCTGCGCCGCGTTCTCGACCCGGAAACCGGCTCATCGGTTCTTGGCCTCATGAAGGGCTACATGATGAACGATGAGGGCAGCGCGCTGTGGCGCGACGACGCCGTCGAGGTCGTGGACGATCACACCGTCCGCCTCAACACGCGTGCCAAGAACATCGCCATCCCGGAACACCTGTTCCATTATCCGCTTCTCATCATCGATCCTTCGGAAGATGGCGTGTTCGGTGTCGGCTCCAACGGCACAGGCCCGTTCACGCTTGTCGAGCATGTGGTCGGCGAGGTCTCGATCCTCGAGAACGCCGGCAACGCGACGTGGCATCGCGAAGGTCCCTATCTTGATCGTCTCGAGTTCATCGACCTCGGCGACGATCCTTCCGCCGCCATCGGCGCCATCGCGTCGGGTCAGGTGGACGCCATCGACGGTGGCGACGTCTTTCAGCTCGACGCCTTCAAGGCCATGGCGGACATCCAGGTCAATACCCAGACCACGGCCCAGACGGCGGTGGTTCGCGGCCAGGTCGACATGGCGCCGTTCGACGATCCCCGGGTCCGCACGGCGTTGCGCCTTGCCGTCGACACGCCGTCGGTTCTCGAGGCGGCGCACCGCGGCGTGGGTTCTCCCGCCGAGCACCACCACGTCTCATCCATTCATCCCGAGTATGCCGAACTGGCGTGGATGGGACGGGATGTGGCGGCGGCCAAGGAACTGCTCGCCGAAGCCGGGCATGCCGATGGTCTCGATCTCGAGATCGCCTGCAAGAAGGACCCGGCATGGGAGCTCCTGGCGGTTCAGACCATGGTCGAGCAGTGGAAGGAGGCGAACATCAACGTCTCCATCAACCTCATGCCGTCCGACCAGTTCTGGGATGTCTGGGACAAGGTTCCCTTCGGCTTCACGTCATGGACGCACCGTCCACTTGGTTTCATGGTCCTCGGACTGGCCTACCGGACGGGCGTGCCATGGAACGAGAGCCATTACGCCAATCCGGAATTCGATGCGCTCCTCACCGAGGCCGAGGGTATCCTCGACACCGACGAGCGGCGCGTGGTCATGGCCAAGTTGCAGACCATCATGCAAGAGGACGGACCGATCGTTCAGCCGGTATGGCGTGGCGTCTACAACGTCCAGAATTCAAGGGTGAAGGGCTACGGGATGCATCCCACGACCTACATCTTCGCCGAGGAACTGGCGATCGAGGCGGCGGAGTCCTGAACCACCGACACGTTCAGACGGAAGGGGCCCTTATGCCCCTTCCGTTCTGTCTTGACTGAAGGGGCCTCGAGGGCCCCTTTTTTTCTGGCGTCCCCGCCCGGCGGGCGACGATCAGTGCACGATACCGACGGTGGAGAGATTCGAGGGGACCGGGTCAACGGGCACCACCTGCGGCCTCACGCGCAGCAATGACTGCTGGGTCGAGGCCCGTCATCGTCGTGAGCCGGCGCGCTTGCCGAGGCGACGGATATTGACATCACGCCCCGGTGCCCAAGACTCGTCGGGCCCTGCCCAGGAGACGCCGCCGCGGGGAGCGGGACATTGGAGATACTGCAGCTCATCGTCAGCGGTCTCGCCAACGGCTGCATCTATGGCCTGATCGCCTTGGGCTTCGCGCTCATCTACAAGGCTGCCGAACAGGTCAACTTTGCCCAGGGCGACCTGATGATGTTCGGTGCCTTCGTGGCACTCGGCCTCACCAACGATTCGCATCTGGGCCTGCCGTTCTGGGTCGCCTGCATCGGCGCGGTCACCGCCATGGCCGTGCTCGGCTGGCTGCTGGAGCGCTCCGTCCTGCGCCGGGTCTTCGGCCAGTCGCAGATCGCCGTGGTCATCCTGACGATCGCCTTCGGCTTCCTGCTGCGCATCGCCGCCGGCCTCATCTGGGGGCACGACCCGCTGACGCTGGAAAGCCCGATCGCGGGCGTCAACCAGCACTTCGGCGGACTGGTGCTGGGCCTCGACGAGCTCACGGTCATCGCCGTGACGCTCGTGCTGACCGCAATTCTCTTCGGGTTTTTCAGCCGCACCAAACTCGGTATCGCCATGCAGGCATCCAGCCAGAACCAGCTCGCGGCCTACTACATGGGCATCCCGGTGAAGCGGATCCACGGGCTTACCTGGGCATTGGCGGGGGCGATCGCTGCGGTGGCTGGAATCCTCTTCGCCTCGAAGGGCTCGATTGATCCCAACACCGGGCTGCTCGGCATCAAGGCTTTCGCCGCCGCGGTAATCGGCGGCTTCGGCTCACTGCCAGGAGCACTCGCGGGCGGCCTGATCGTCGGGCTGATCGAGCCCTTCGCCGCCCGCTACGTCGCCTCGGGCTACTCGCAAATCGCGCCTTACGCGATGCTGATCCTCGTGCTTCTCATTCGACCGCACGGTCTTTTCGCCCAGATTCACGCCAAGAAGGTCTGATGCGCACCACCTTCCAGACCAGCTACCTACAGGACGTCCGGCTCTTTCCGGATGTCAGGCGCGCGATCCGCTATGCGGCTCTGGTGGCTCTCGCGGCGGCGCTGCCGCTGGTGCTGGACGACTTTCTGCTGGGCGAGGCCACCAATGTCCTCATCTGGGCCGTCGCCGGCATGGGACTCATGGTGCTGACGGGCCATGCCGGGCAGGCAAGCCTCGGCCACGCAGCGTTCCTCGCGGTGGGCTGCTACGCCAACGCAATCCTGATGGAGCGGGTGGACCTCCCCTTCGTCGCCTCCTTCCTGGCTGCGGGTGCGATCACCGGGCTCGCCGGCGTCCTCATCGCAATTCCCGCTCTCAGGCTGCACGGCATCTATCTCGCCATCGCAACGCTGGCTCTCTCCATGCTGACCGAGGACATCATCGTGCTCGCCGAACCCTGGACTGGCGGGGTGACCGGACTGGTGGCGCCCGACATCACCATCGCCGGCGCACAGGTGGACCGCTATGGCTCGCCCGATCTCTTCTACTGGCTCTGCCTCGTAGTCGCGCTGATCGTCACCCTCGGCTACCGCAATGTCCTGCGCACGCCGCTGGGGCGGGCATTCGTGGCAATCCGCGATTCCGAGATCTCGGCGCAGGCAATGGGGGTGAACGTGGCCGTGACCAAGGCTTGCGCCTTCGGCCTTTCCTGCATGGTCACGGGCTGGGCCGGCGCACTGATGGGACACTTCATCTACACTTTCAACCACGAGGTCTTCACCGTCATCATCTCGATCCAGCTTCTGGTGATGATCGTGATCGGCGGTCTCGGCTCGATACAGGGCGCCTACTGGGGGGCGCTCGTTCTGGTGGGCATCCCGCAGGTGATCAACATCGCGCGTGACGGGGCTCAGGCGGCTCTCGGCAGCAGCATCGTGATTCCCGGAATCGAAACCGGACTCTTCATGGCGATCCTCATTCTCTTCATCCTGTTCGAGCCGCGCGGCATCCATGGCCGCCTCGAGAAGTGGAAGGTCTATGTCGAACTTTTTCCCTTCTGTCGCCGAGACATGTTCCGCCGGCAGAAGAGCTATCTGAAAACGGAGCGGATGCGATGAGCCTGCTGGACGTGGACGGCGTCACGGTGCATTTCGGCGGCGTCACGGCGCTGGAGCGGGTCTCGTTCACGGTCGAGCCCGGCGAGATTTTCGCCATCGTCGGGCCCAACGGAGCCGGCAAGTCGACACTCTTCAACCTGATCTCCCGCTTCCACGAGCCGGAGGAGGGAGATGTGCGCTTCGCGGGCGAAAGCCTGCTCCGCCGCGCGCCCTCCGGGATCGCTGGCCTCGGCATCGCGCGCACCTTCCAGAACATCGAGCTCTTCGAGCACTCGAGCGTGCTGCAGAACCTGCTCGTCGGCCGCCACACGCGCCGCCGCGCCTCCATCCTGGCGCAGATCCTCTTCACGCCCGCGGTCAGGCGCGAGGAGATCGCCCACAGGGTTGCAGTCGAGCGGATGATCGACTTCCTCGACCTCCAGCCCCACCGGGACAGGATCATTGCAGGTCTCCCCTATGGCATACGCAAGGTGGTGGAGGTCGCTCGAGCGCTCGCCATCGGCCCCCGGATGCTGCTCCTGGACGAGCCGGCCTCAGGACTCTCTGCCGAGGAGTCAAGGGACATGCAGTTCCGCATCAAGGACATTCGCGCCCGGATGGGCGTCACCGTGCTCATGGTGGAACACGACATGGGGCTCGTCTCGGCGGTCTCGGACCGGGTTCTGGCGCTCGCCGACGGACGTGTGCTGGCGATCGGCACGCCGTCCGAGGTGCAGTCTCATCCGAAGGTGATCGAGGCCTATCTCGGGACGGAGGCTGCGGCACCGTGACCGAAACGCTGCTCCGGATCCGCAACCTCGAGTGCTTCTACGGGCCCGTCATGGCGATCCGCGGCGTGAGTCTCGACGTGCCCGAGGGCAGGATCGTCACGGTGCTCGGCGCCAACGGGGCGGGGAAGACCACGCTGCTGAAGACCGTCTCCGGCGTCATGGACCCGGCGAAGGGCGACATCCTTCTGGCCGGCGACTCCATTGCCAGCCGCGATCCCGACCGGATCGTGCGCAAGGGAGTCGTGCACGTGCCCGAGGGACGGGAGATCTTCCCCCTGCTCACCGTGGACGAGAACCTCGCCATGGGCGCCTACACCCGAAAGGACCGCGACGTGGCCGCGGACCGGGAGATGGTTTTCGGCTACTTCCCCATTCTGAAGCAGCGGCGACGCCAGACCGCCGGCACCCTCTCCGGCGGACAGCAACAGATGCTGGCCATCGCGCGCGGACTGATGGCGGGGCCCAGGGTCATGTTGCTCGACGAACCCTCGCTTGGCCTTTCGCCCCTGCTCGTGGGCGACATCTTCGCCATCCTCCGTCGCCTCAACGCCGAGCGCGGCGTGACCATGCTGCTGGTGGAGCAGAATGCCAGGGTGGCGCTGGATATCGCCGATGACGGCTACGTCATGGAGCTCGGGCGCATCGTGATGGAAGGCTCCGCCGAGCGCCTGCGGCAGAGCGCGGATATCCAGGAGTTCTATCTGGGCGCCGAGCGGCAGGGCCTGCGCGGAGAGCGTCGCTGGAAGCGCCGCAAGACCTGGGGATAGCGCCAATGGATGATCTGACGGAGCGCCGGGAAGAGGTGGCGGATGAGGGTCTCTCCATGAAGCCCTGCCTGATCGACGGCTGCGACACCCTGCCAAAGCTCTTCCTCGCCCGCTGCCGCGAGATGGGCGCGCGCACGGCCCATCGCGAGAAGACGTTCGGCATCTGGCGCAGCCACTCCTGGGCCGACTTTCACGACGCCGCCCGGGCCATTGGCATGGGACTGGTCCAGCTGGGGCTGAACCGGGGCGAGGTCGTGGCCATTCTCTCCGAAGACAGGAAGGAGTGGATCTACGCCGATCTCGGCGTCCAGTGCGTCGGCGGGATCGTCACCGGCATCTATCCCACCGACAGCGCCGAGCAGGTCGCGTACCTGCTGCGCCATTCGGGAAGCAGATTCGCCATCGTGGAAAGCGACGAGCAGCTCGACAAGGTCCTGGAGATCCGCGACCGGGTCCCGACACTGAAGATGTGCGTGGTGCTCGACCGCGACGGGCTCTACGAATTCGCCGACGACCGGGTCATTTTTCTCGATGCGCTCTATGAGTGCGGCCGCGCGGCACACGAACGGGAGCCCGAGCGCTTCGCACGCGCGGTGGCGGAATCGCGCCCCGGCGACACGGCGATCCTGATCTACACCTCCGGCACGACCGGACAGCCCAAGGGTGCGATGATCTCCCACGAGAACATCGTCTTCTCCGCCTCTTCCGTGCTCCAGGCGGTGCCGGTGAACGAAGGCGACGAGCAGATCTGCTTTCTGCCACTTTGCCATGTACTGGAGCGGCTGATCTCGGTCTTCACGCCGCTCGCCGCGAAGTCAGTGGTGAACTTCGCCGAGAGCATGGAGACGGTCTTCGACAACATGAGGGAAGTCTCGCCCGCCTCCTTCACGGCGGTGCCCAGGGTGTGGGAGAAAGTCCACGCGCGCGTCTCGATGCTCGCCGCGGAGGCGGGGCCGCTGGGACGCTGGGCCTTTTCGCGCGCACTCGCATGCGGCAAGGCGCGCGCAGACCACCTGATGGAAGGGCGCCGGGTCCCGCCTGGTCTGGAGGCGCGCTTCAGGCTCTGGAACTTCCTCGTGCTCGCCAACCTGCGGCGCATGATCGGCCTCGACCGCGCGCGGCACATCAGCACCGGCGCCGCGCCCATCGCGCCCGACCTGGTACGCTGGTACTGGGCAATCGGCCTCGTCATGGTGGAGGGCTACGGCCAGACGGAGAGCTCAGGAGTCCTTTCGGTCAATCGGCGCTTGCGCAACAGGACCGGCTCCGTCGGCCTGCCCGCGCCGGGCGTCGAGCTCGCGATCGCTGCCGACGGGGAGATTCTCGCAAGGGGTCCCCTGGTCTTCCAGGGCTACTGGAACGATCCGGAAGGTACGGCGAAAACGATCCGCGACGGCTGGTTGCACACCGGCGATCTCGGCAGAATCGACGATGACGGGTTCGTCTGGATCACCGGTCGCGCGCGGGATATCATCATCACGGCCGGCGGCAAGAACATCGCGCCTGCCGCGCTCGAGAACCAGATGAAATGTTCTCCCTACATCTCCGATGCCATCGTCATCGGCGACCGGCGCAGATACCTCACCGCGCTTGTGATGATCGACCGCGAGGCCGTGGAGGGTTTTGCGCAGGAAAGGCGCGTGCCATTCTCCGATTTCGCCTCGCTGTGCGCCGCGGGCCCGGTGCAGGATCTGATCGCCGCTGCAGTCGTCGAAGCAAACGCCCGCTTCAGCCCGGTCGAACAGGTGAAAGCCTTCCGCCTGATCGACCGGCAGTTGACGGCGGTCGACGACGAGATGACTGCGACCATGAAGCTGCGGCGCAGCTTCGTGGAGAAGAGTTACGAGGCATTGATCGAAGACATGTACACGTGAACAGGGAATGACGTCATGAAGCACATCTCGAAACTTCCTCCAATCATGCTTGCCCTGGCGGCGTTGGCCGCAACTCCGGCGCTCTCCGGTCAGGGCGTCAGCGATGACGAGATCATCGTCGGCTCCGTCAATGATCTCTCCGGACCGTTCTCCGCCTTCGGTGCGCCGGCGGTCGAGGCCGCGCAGCGGCATTTTGATGCCGTCAATGCCGCCGGCGGCATTCACGGGCGGACCATAAGGTTCATCGTCGAGGACCACGCCTACCAGATGCCGAAGGCCATTCAGGGCTACAACAAGCTCATCAATCGCGACGGGGTGTTCGCGATGCTGCTCTCCCTGGGCACGCCGATGAACATCGCCGGCTTCAATCTGATGGAGCCGAAGAACATTCCCAATCTCACGCCGCTCAGCGCCTCGAGACACATGCTGGACGAGCCGATTCGCCTGCGCTTCTCGGTTTCCAGTTCGTACTATGAACAGATGCGGCTCGCGACCGACTATCTGACCCGGACCCATGGACTCACCAGGATTTGCGGCATGTACATTCCCTCGGACTTCGGCAAGGAGATGAAGGAGGCCGCCGTCGACGAGGCGCAAGCCAACCCGGCGCTCTCCTATGTCGCCGAAACCTCTCACAAGGTCGACGAAGCGGACTTCGTGGGCTCGCTGCAGAAGCTCGCCGCCGAGGAGTGCGAACTGATCGGCCTCGCCCTCAGCGTCCGCCAGGTCATCACGGTGATGGCGACGGCGAAGAAGCTCGGCCTCGCGCACCTGAAGATGATCGGCACGTCCGGCTCGTTCCACACCGTGATCGCCAAGGTGCCGGAAGGCGTGACCGAGGGGCTGTACGCCACCGGCGTGTGGGCCGACCTCGCGGCACGGGCCGGCGAGGAGGCGCCCGCGGCCTTCATCGCGAGCCACATGGAGGCGACCGGGGAGTTCCCCGGCACCGGTGCGTTGCTGGGTCATATCGGCGCGACCAGCTTCACGCGGGCGCTGGAGTTGGCGGGCCGGGACCTCAGCGTCGAGAGTTTCCTCGCGGCGGTTGAGAGCCTCGACTACTACGACCCGCTCATGGACAACCACGTCTCCTACGCCGCCGACGACCATCAGGGCGTAGACGTCACCATCCTCTCGGTGATCGAAGACGGCAACTGGAAGGAGGTAGCGCGCCTGCAATAGCCCACGCGTCCCGAAGGGGGCCTGATGCTGAACGTTCACGACCCCTTGTGATCATCGATATGGCAACCAGTCAGTGCATCATGCCATCAGGTTGAACCACAGACGGTGGCAGCGGAGCCGGTTCGGCGTCCCCTGGGCTGGACAGCCCGGAGAATGCGGATGATGGCCTCGGACGGGCCGTCTGCGCCCTTGCACACCTACACCCTGAGAAAGCCATCTCGAATGCGTCGGGAAGGAACTTGCAGGGCGGCAGCAAGTGGAGCTGGGGATCTACCAGGGATCCTTCCCCTCTTCAGACGTAGCTCGCCACCTCGCCGAGTGGCTTTCGGGCGATATCGGGCACCGTTGCGTCTTCGGCCGGATAGCCCGCCACCAGCAGCAGGAAGGGCCGCTCGACCGATGCCGGACGTCCCAGGATCTCGTTCAGGAACGCCATGGGGCTCGGGGTATGGGTCAGGGTCGCAAGCCCGGCTACGTGCAGCGCCGCGATCAGCATTCCGGTCGCGAGCCCGACCGATTCCATCGGGTAGTAGTGCTTGACCTTGCGGCCGTCGGCCAGGCGACTGTACTTCTGGGAGAAAATGGCGATCAGCCAGGGCGCCTGCTCGAGGAACGGCTTGTTCTCGTCGGTACCAAGCGGCGCCAGCGCGTCCAGCCATTCCTGCGGCGCCCGGTGGTGGTAGAAGCGGCGCTCTTCCTCTTCGGCGGCCTGGCGTATCCGCCGTTTCGTTTCCGCATCACCGACGACGACGAAGTGCCACGGCTGAAGATTGGCGCCGCTCGGCGCCGTCGCCGCGGCCCCCAGGCACTCGTCGATGATCGCCCGCGCCACCGGACGGCTCGAGAAATGTCGCACCGTGCGGCGCCGTTTCAGCTCCGCGCGGAAGTCACGCGCGCGCCGCAACATCTCGTCCTCGGAGCGCTCCCGATAGCCGGGCAGCGGAACGAACGGATACTCGTCCATCATGCTGTCCTTTCACCTGCCGCGCCGGTCTCGAGCCGAAACCGGCACACGTTCCCTTGGCGCCGGCGGAGCCGACCGATCATCGCCTGTCTCAAACCTAGTGAACCGATCACATATCGTCACCCATTCCGGCAATCTACTCGCTCTTGATGACAACCGCTGATTCGCCGCGCGGAACGCTATCGGCCAGTGCCGGAGGTGTTCCGATGCTCTTCTTCGGAAACGCCGCCGAATCTCGCGAACCATCCGGGAGCGAAGCGACGCGAATACCTTGATCGGCCTGTCATCGTGGTCACGGTAGCCTTTTTCCGCACGACCGCCGCCTGCTGTCGAAATGCTGTGGGCGACTGACCCGAAACGTCTGGCGGAACGAAGAGCCCTATTGCGACATCCGGACACTCGACCTCTTCGGAGTCTGCCTGACGCATGTCGGCGGCGACCACACGCTCTTCAGCTTCACGGACGACTACATCGCCGACGAGAACCGACCGACACTCGGGCTGCGGTTCCAGGACGAGTACAGACAGCTGATTACCGGGTTTGCGGTCACGCAGAAGCGCCTGTTGCCCTTCTTTTCGAACCTGCTGCCCGAAGGCTACCTGCGGGAGTACCTCGCCGGTCTTGCAGGGGTCAATCAGGAACGCGAGTTCCATCTGCTCTGGGCCCTGGGCCGCGACCTCCCTGGCGCAGTAACCGTCGAGCCCGCAAGCGGCGAAGAATGGCCGCCCGCCATGGAGAACGAGAGCGCTCCCGACGCCGGGAGACGAAAGAAGGCGCTGCGCTTCTCACTCGCTGGCATCCAGCTGAAGTTCTCGGCAGTCCGCGACGTTGAGGCCGGCAAGGGCCTGACGATTCCGGCGTCCGGCGTAGGCGGTTCATGGAGCGTCAAACTGCCCTCCCTGCGATTTGAAGGCATGCCCGAAAACGAGTACGCGCTCATGACGCTGGCGCGCCTGGTCGGCATCGATGTCCCCGAGATTCAGCTGATCGACGTCGGCGACATCGCGAACCTGCCGGAAGGAATCGGGAATCTCCCGGGACCGGCCGTGGCGGTCAGGCGATTTGACCGCAGGGCAGAACACCCGGTTCACACGGAAGACTTCGCGCAGGTCTTCGGTGTCTATCCTGAGAACAAGTACCGGACCGCGAGCTACCGAAACATCGCGACAGTGCTTGGAGCGGAGGCCGGCGAGGCCGACGTCGAGGAATTCATCAGGCGTTTGACCTTCTGCACCCTGACCGGCAACGCCGACATGCATCTGAAGAACTGGTCCCTGGTCTATCCGGACAAGCGGACGGTCGCACTGGCGCCAGCCTATGATCTGGTCTCGACCCTTCCGTACATTGAGGACGAAGAAGCCGCGCTCAGGTTCGCCAGAACAAGGCGTTTCGACGGCTACACGCCCGATGAATTATCCTACCTGGCAGGCAAGGCCGGTCTACCCGAAACACCGGTGCTCGACACCGCCAGGCAGACGGCGGAGCACTTCCACGATGTCTGGCAACGAGAGAAGAACCACCTGCCGCAACGATGGCAGGTCACGGAACGCATCGATGCCCATCTCGGAACGCTCTCCAGTCGGCGACCGGGCATCGGATAGAGCTCGTCACCTCACGGGTCGCCACGGGGCTCACGCTCCTCCGGAAAGTAACCTTCGGTTGCACCGGGGTCGATGACGAAGCGGTACCGGGCGAGATCGACGGTGCCGGAGGCATCCATCGCGATTCCTTCTTGTCTCAGGAGATGCTCCTGCTCGTCGGCGCCGATGGAGCGGCCGTTGCTGCGGCTTGCCTGGCCCCGGGCGTTGATCACCCGCCACCAGGGAAGGAAGGGATCGCCGCAGCAGGCGAGCGCATAGCCGACCCGGCGGGCGCGGCCCGCAAATCCGGCAGCCCGTGCGACGTCGCCGTAGGTCATGACCCTTCCTTTTGGAATCCGGCGGATGACGGCGTAGTAGGCATCATACTCCGTCGACACCATGGTCAGCCGATCCCGGCGAGAAAGGGAAATGTCTCCAGCAGCCACCAGGCCATGGCCGACACCCAGCCCGCCAGCATGGCAATGCCCATGGCGACGAGAGCCGCGCCGGCAACGATCTGCAGGCGATGGCCGATCCGGCCCAGCCCTCCCAGGTGACGCAGCAGGAAGCCGGTGAAGAGGGCGGCGCCAAGAAACGGCAGTCCCAGTCCGAGGGCATAGACGGCCAGCAAGGAGACGCCGCCGGCGATCGTCGCCTTGGTTGCGGCGATGGCGAGGATGCTCCCCAGGACCGGTCCGATACACGGGGTCCAGCCGAATCCGAAGGCAACTCCTAGAACATAGGCGGCCCCTCCCCTGCCCCTTACCAGGGCCGGATGGAACCTGAAATCGCGCTGCAGGACCGGCAGGCGCAGCACGCCCATCATCACCAGGCCAAAGAGGATGACGACGATGCCCGCGATATCGACAAGAAGGAGACTGTGGCGCAGGAGGAAGGCGCCGGCTGCCGTCGCACTGGCTCCGAACAGCACGAACACTGTCGAAAAGCCGAGCACGAACAGGAGGCTGGCCGCCAGAATTGCCGGCCTTCGGCCGTCCTGGCGCGCCAGGTCATCGACGGTGACGCCGGCCACATAGGAGACATAGGCCGGCACCAGGGGAAGAACACAGGGCGAAAGAAACGACACGATGCCGGCGACGAGTGCGACCCCCAGCTCAACCCCGTGGATCTCCATCAGGGTGCATCGGCCGCCGCAGCCTCCACGAGGGGCAGGATGACGGCCAGGGCCTCATCCCCGTCCCATTGCGCCTCGCCGACCAGCTGCGCCACGACGTCGCCCCGGTGATCGATGAGAAAGGTCGTCGGCAGGCCAAAGAGCCGCATGGCACGCGCCAGCTTCATGTCCGGATCACGCTGGATCGTCAGGTGAAGAAGTTCGTGTTCGTCATGGAAGGCTTTGATCTTCTCCTCGCTCGCCCTGTCCGCGGCCATGGTGATGACGGCGAGATGGTCGCCGGCATGACGTGCGGCGAGGCGATCGAGCGAGGGCATTTCCTCGATGCAGGGCGGACACCACGTCGCCCAGAAGTTGAGCACGATGGCCTTGCCCCTGTAATCGGCAAGGGTGCCGGTTCCCCCGCCCTCGACCAGGTAGGGGGTCTCCGGAACCGGGAACGGGGGATCGAGCCAGGCCAGGGCGTCGAGGGCCGCAGCGGGCTTCGCCCCGACCGCAAGGCAGAGCAAGAGTGCCTGAATGCACCAGGCGACTTTTCGCATCGATGTGGTCACGATCCGGCTCCTGTGATCACGGGCAGCATGTCGTCGCGCCAGATATCCCGTGTGATTGGTCCGACATGCTTGTAGACAATGATGCCGCCGGCATCCACAACGAAGGTCTCAGGCACTCCCCTTACACCCCATTCCACGCCTCCCCTGCCATCTATATCGACAGCGGTGGCGGCATAGGGGTTGCCATGACGATCCAGCCACGCGGACGCCGCCGCGGGATCATCCCGGTAGGCAAGACCGAAGACTCGCGCCGTGCCTGCGGCAGAAATCTCCATCAGCAGGGGATGTTCGTCCAGGCAGCTCGCGCACCAGGAAGCAAAGACGTTGACCAGCGTCGCCTCGCCCTGGAAATCCGTCGAGGTGAAGGACGGTCCGTGGTGCTCGACGGCCGGCAGGACGATCTCGGGCACCGGATCGCCGATGAGAGCGGATGGTACGTGGGAAGGGTCGCGTCCGAGACCGATCGCCAGCGACACGGCAAGGGCGGCGAAGGCCAGCAACGGAAGCGCGTGCCGCAGCCGGTTTCGCACCTTCTTCGTCCTCCTCTGGCCTCAGCCGCCGGGCAACGTGGCGGCGAAGCCGGCCATGCGCTCCCCGGCGCTGCGAAGATCCTCGTCGGACGCCGTCAGCGACAGTCTGACAAAACCGGCACCGGTGCTGCCGAAGCTCTCGCATGCCAGAACGGCGACACCGGCTTCCTCGAGCAGCCTCCAGGAAAAGTCCATGGACGAGAGACCCGTGGCGCGCACGTCGATCATCATGAAACAGGAACCCTGGGGCCTGACGACGGCAAGATTACCGCAAGAGGCCAGGCAATCGCACATCAGATCGAGACGCGTCTGGTAGCGCCGCGTCATCTCCGCGACCTCGTGGTAGTCCTCGCGAACCGCTTCGATGGCCGCCGCCTGGATGAATGTCGGCAGACCGTAGTGGATCGCCAGCGCCAGATTGTACATGTGCCGGGCAAACTCCACCGGAGCCACCGTCCAGCCGACACGCCATCCGGTCATTGCGTGGGACTTGGAGAGACTGTCAACAACGACACAACGCGACTCCATGCCAGGAAGGCTGCGGGGGGAGACATGGGGGCGGCCATCGAAGAGAGTCCGGCTGTAGACCTCGTCGCTGACAAGCCACAGGTCATGGGTTCGGCAAAGATGCGCCAGCCCTTCGAGCTCATCCCGACCAACGGCGGCTCCAGTCGGATTGTGTGGCGTGTTGATCATGATCGCGCGTGTTCTCGGGGTGACGGCCGCCGCAACGTCATCGGCATCCAGATGAAACGCCCGGTCGGGTCTGAGAGGAACGCTGACGAGCGTGGCGCCGCTGGCCTGGACGACGGAGTCATAGGTCACATAGCAGGGCTGCGGCACCACCACTTCATCACCCGGTTGGGCGAGGCACATGATGGCTCCGAAGAGCGCACCCTGGGCACCGGGGGTCACGGTGACATTCTCCCAGGTGACATTCGTTCCGGTGTCGCGGGCATGTCGTTCGGCAATGGCGTGCCTCAGCTCCCTGGTGCCGTCCACCTCCCCATAGTGGGTGTCGCCCTCGCAGACGCTCTTCACGAGGGCATCGACAATTCCGGGCGGCGTGGGAAAATCGGGATCACCGATACTCAGCAGGATGACATCGCGTCCCCGACGACGCTCCTCCTGGGCACGGGCATGAATGTCCCAGGCCCGCGATCCCTCGTTTTCGAGGCGCGCGATCGTGGCGCTGTAACGCATCGCTCTCCGGCGCTCGCCCGCAGGCGAGGGTTGCGGCGGTTCAGGCGGTCAGCAACAGGGCCGAATCGTCGGTCCAGGTCAGCCAGACACGTTCGTGGTGCTGGCCAAGAACGGAGAGCTGACGCTCGGAATTCTGCGCGGCAACGGCGATGGGCGTCTCGCGCCCGTCCACGGTGACATAGTAGTGACTGCGGTCGCCGAGATAGGCGGCTGCCTGCATGGTGCCGGTCACCATGTTCCCTGTCGATTCCGGCTGGGAGAAGGTCAACTGGAACTTCTCGGGGCGAATGGCGACGGTGATCGGTCCCGCTTCCGGCGCTTCGGCGCCGGAGGCCGTCGAACGGACGGTCCCCAGGCCCTCCGTGTCAACGATGGTGCTGTCACCTTCCCGGCCCCTGATGGCGCCTTCGAAGAGATTGACCGTGCCTATGAAATCCGCCACTTCCTTCACCTTCGGCACTTCGTAGAGCCGGGCCGGTGAATCGATCTGCAGAACCTTGCCAAGCGACATGACCGCAATGCGGTCGGACATCGTCATGGCCTCTTCCTGATCGTGGGTCACGAACACGAAGGTGATGCCGACATCGCGCTGGAGGGCCCGCAGTTCGAGCTGCATCTGCTCCCGCAGTTTCTTGTCGAGGGCGCCGAGCGGCTCGTCGAGCAGCAGCACCTTGGGCTGCTTGATCAAGGCGCGTGCCAGGGCAACACGCTGGCGCTGACCGCCGGACAGCTGGTGAGCGCCCCGGGCGCCGTAGCCGGGCAGCTTGATGAGGTCGAGCATCTCGTCCACCCGCCGGTCAATCTCCGCCTTGGAAAGGCCCGACTTGCGCATGCCGTAGGCGATGTTCCGGTTGACGTTGAGATGCGGGAAGATGGCGTAGTTCTGGAACACCATGTTGACCGGACGATGGTGCGGCGGCACCCCGGCCTGCGGCTGGCCATCGAGGAAAATGTTGCCCAGGGTGGGCTGCTCGAAGCCTGCCAGCATCCGCAGCAGCGTCGTCTTGCCGCACCCGGAGGCGCCGAGAAGGGAAAAGAACTCTCCCTCGCCGATGTCGAAGGTCACATCATCGACAGCCCTGACGCTGCCGAAGTGCTTCGACGTGTTTCTCATCGAGATGTAGTCGTCACGTGCCATGAGCCCTGTCCATCAAGATTGCTAAGGTGAAGATGTGCCAGATCACTCCGGTCAAATCGCTGATCCGGACTGCGGGCCGACACCGCGCCTGCGCAACACCTCGGCGACAGTCACGATGAAGAACGAGAAGATCAGGATGGTGGCGCCAAGGGCCAGCACCATCGGCAATCTGCTCGGAAAGCGCAGCTGACTCCAGATGTAGACCGGCAGGGTCGCTTCGTTGCCCGCCAGGAAGAAGGCGAGGATGAACTCGTCGAAGGAAATCGTGAAGGTGAGAAGCAGACTCGCCAGGATGCCCGGCCAGGCAAGCGGCAGGGTCACCCGGAAAAATGTCCGGAACGGACCCTCGCCAAGGTCGAGCGAGGCTTCCTCGAGGTTCTTGTCGAAACCTTCGAGACGGGACATCAGCACCAGCGTGGCAAACGGCACGCTGATCAGCGTGTGCGCCAGGCCGATGGTGTACAGCGAGAGTGGCATCCCCACCATGTTGGTGATCACCAGGAGTGAGATGCCGAGAATGATGCCCGGCACCACAAGAGGCAGCATGATGAAGGCCGTGACGGCGCCCTTGCCGGGCATCACGTAGCGCGTCATCGCCTTGGCAGCGAACAACCCCAGGATCGTGGAGATGAAGGCCACGGCGGCGCCCACCTTGAGACTGTTGGCAAGGGCCTCAAGCAGCTGCTGCGTGCTCACCATGTCGTCGTACCACTCGAGGGAAAAGCCCTTGAGTGGAAAGGCGACATAGATGGAGTCGTTGAACGAAAACAGCGGCAGGAACAGCACCGGGATGTAGAGGAAGGCGAGATACCAGACCGCGTAGAGGAACATCGGTGCCTCGGCGGTCCAGTGATATCCCTCGTGCTTGGAGGCGAAATACTGCGGCGCTTCCTCGCCGCGCTTGTCCTGTGCGGCCTTTTGAGCCGTCAGATTCCCCTGGGCAGTCGTGTCGGTCATGCGGATCGCGCCCTTCCGCGGGTCGTCGTGACAATGAAGACAATCACCAGGAAGGCAATCATCAACATGACAATCACGGACAGCGCCGCGCCCAATGGCCAGTTGTTGGCCTTGCCGAACTGCGACTGGATGATATTGCCGATCATGATGCCTGTCGTGCCGCCCACAAGGCGCGGTGTCACGTAATCGGCAACGGTCGGGATGAAGACCAGAAGGCCTGCCGCAATAACGCCGGGAAGCGACAGCGGCCAGGTCACCCGCCAGAATCGCTCCGAGGGGGTGTCACCTAAATCGGTGGCCGCCTCGAGGTAGGATCTGTCGATCTTCTCAAGCGACACGTAGATGGGAAGAATGGCGAAGGCGGCCCATGCATGCGCCAGGGTCAGCACCACCGCCGTCGGATTGTAGAGCAGGAACTGCAGGGGCTCATCGATGACCCCAATACTGATGAGTCCCGAATTGACGACACCGTTGTACCCGAGGATGACCTTCCAGGCGAAGACGCGAAGCAGGTAGCTCGTCCAGAACGGCACGGTGATGAGAATGAGCCAGACCAGCTTGTTGCTCTTGACCTTGAAGGCGATGAAGTAGGCCATCGGGTAAGCGAGAATGAGCGTCGTGAAGGTGCAGAAGAGCGACATCCTGATCGATTTCATGATCAGGGCGACATAGATCGGCTTCTGGAAGAAGGCCTCGTAGTTGGCCAGCGTAAACGTCCTGTCGATGTCCAGATAGTTCTGGGTCCAGAAGCTGTAGGTCACCAGCATGAACACCGGCAGACACATCAGCATGATCATCACCAGCAGGGTCGGTGATAGCAGGGTGTACCCCCTGATCCACTCGTGACGAAGGAACAGCGCGTTCACGCGGAAAAGCAGGGAGGTCCGCCGGACGTCGTCCCCGTAGGTCACAGTCCGGGCACTGTCTGTCACTGCCATGGCGCCTAGGTGCCTCCTCTACAGCTCACCGCCTATCCTTATCCATAGCACACACCCCGGCAACCCTGCCACCCCGGAAAAAGCAAATCGGCCTGTCCCGTCCCGGCGAGGATGACCCGGCTCTTGTGGAGGCATGGTGTTTCCCTCTTCTCCCCGCCCCGACCGGTGTCCCCGTGGGCGACCATGGAGGTGGGTTCCGACCCACCTCCGGCAGGCTGACTTTCGTTGCCGCGATGCCAACCGGCACATGGGCCAAATGGATACCGTTCGCCACCGCCAGGTCTCTCGGCGACGCCATCTCAGTTGTAAGCGTGGTCTCCCCCGATGACCCGGTCAGACGAAACGGTCTTGACAGGGGCGAACGCGACACCATGTGTGTTGGGGCGCGGCGCCGGCCCGGGGGGACCCACACAACGGGCGCCAGCGCGCGCCCACAACGAACAGGCACAGAGG
>JAPPGE010000103.1:25566-43838 GCA_028821455.1 bacterium
ACACTGGTTCTTTCGGGGGCCCACCCCCACCCTTGGGTTTTGCCCCCGCCCGGGGGGCGCGCCCCAACACACATGGCGGGCACCTGCCCTGCCTACTCACGAAGAGGAAGAGAGCTCATGGGTTTCAGACCGTTGCATGACCGTGTTCTCGTGCGCCGCACCGACAGCGACGAGGTTTCCGCAGGTGGGATCATCATCCCGGATACCGCCAGGGAAAAGCCGATGGAAGGCGAAGTGATGGCCGTCGGGCCGGGAGCACGTGACGACCGCGGCGCCGTTCAGCCGCTCGATGTCGCCACGGGTGACCGGGTGCTGTTCGGCAAGTGGTCAGGGACCGAAATCAAGATCGATGGCGAGGAACTCCTCGTCATGAAGGAATCCGACATCATGGGTGTTCTCTAGGGCGACAGCCGCATTGCACCCGCCCATCACTGCACAGACCAGGAGACGAACAAGACATGGCTGCGAAAGACGTTAAGTTCAGCGCTGATGCCCGATCGCGGATGATCAGGGGTGTCAACATTCTGGCCGACTCGGTCAAGGTGACACTCGGGCCCAAGGGCCGCATGGTGGTTCTCGACAAGTCCTTCGGGGCGCCGCGCATTACCAAGGACGGCGTGACCGTCGCCAAGGAAGTCGAACTCGAGGACAAGTTCGAGAACATGGGCGCCCAGATGGTGCGCGAAGTGGCCTCCAAGACCAACGACGTTGCCGGTGACGGCACGACCACGGCCACTCTGCTTACCCAGGCGATCGTGCGCGAGGGCGCGAAGGCGGTGGCCGCCGGCATGAACCCGATGGATCTGAGGCGTGGTGTCGATGCCGCGGTGGACGCGGTGGTCCGGGATCTCTCCAGACGCTCGCGCAAGATCAACACCGACGACGAGATCGAACAGGTCGGCACCATCTCTGCCAACGGTGACAACACTGTCGGCGAGATGATCGCCAACGCCATGAAGGCGGTCGGCAAGGAAGGCGTCATTACCGTCGAGGAGAACAAGGGCATCGGCACCGAACTCGAGACCGTCGAGGGCATGCAGTTCGATCGTGGCTACATTTCGCCCTATTTCGTGACCAACGCCGAGAAGATGGTCGCGGAACTCGAGGATCCCTTCATCATGCTCCATGAGAAGAAGATCTCGAACATGCAGGACATGCTGCCGGTGCTCGAGCAGATCGTTCAGTCGGGGCGCCCGCTGGTGATCATCGCCGAGGACGTCGAGGGCGAGGCCCTGGCCACGCTCGTCGTCAACCGGCTGCGCGGAGGCCTCAAGGTGGCCGCCTGCAAGGCACCGGGCTTCGGCGACCGGCGCAAGGCGATGCTCGAGGACATTGCCATCCTCACCGGTGGCCAGGTGATCAGTGAGGATGTCGGCATCAAGCTCGAGAACGTCACCCTCGACATGCTGGGCACGGCCAAGCGCGTCGAGCTTACCAAGGAGAACACGGTGGTGGTCGGCGGCGCCGGCAAGAAGTCGGACATCAAGGGCCGTTGCAACCAGATCCGCCAGCAGGCCGAGGAAACCAGTTCCGAGTATGATCGCGAGAAACTGCAGGAGCGCCTGGCCAAGCTGGCCGGCGGTGTCGCCGTCATCAAGGTTGGTGGCGCCACGGAGGTCGAGGTCAAGGAGCGCAAGGAACTGGTGGAGGACGCTCTCAACGCGACCCGCGCGGCCGTCGAGGAAGGCATCGTCGCCGGCGGCGGCTCAGCCCTTCTCATCGCAACCCGGGCCCTGAAGAAGGTCAAGCCGGAGGAGGCTGACCAGCAGGTCGGTGTCGACATCGTGCGCCGCGCCATCGAGGCGCCGGCCCGCCAGATTGCCGAGAACGCCGGGCACGACGGCGCCGTCGTCGCCGGAAAGATCCTTGAGAGCAAGGAACAGAACTTCGGCTTCGATGCCCAGGAGGAAGTCTACAAGGATCTCGTCAAGGCGGGAATCGTCGATCCGACCAAGGTGGTGCGCACGGCCCTGCAGGATGCTGCTTCGGTGGCCGGGCTCCTGATCACCACCGAGGCGATGGTGGCCGAGATCCCGAAGAAGGACCCGCCGATGCCGGCTGGCGGACCGCCGGGCGGCATGGGAGGTATGGGTGGCATGGGAGGCATGGGAGGCTTCTGACCCTCGCTTGCCGAACACCCTCCAGCAAGGGGGGCCGTGGCATGGCCATGGCCCCCTTTTCATGTTCAGGGCGCGCGCCGGTGGATTTTCGCCCGCCTTCGGGCATCCGGAACGTACGCATCCACATGTGGGCGAACCCGCGACCTGCCCGGCCTCGATGTCCGGTGGAGGACGCCGCCGGCGTCTTCGGGCGCCACGCGTTCTCTCCGCCAGGGCGGCGCAGGCCGTTCCCGTCCTCCCGTCGACCGGACGCCCTGGAGACCGGGGAACCCGTGTCTGCGTCCCGGACGGTCAGATCAGGCGGTTGGCCGTGCGCAGGAAGACGGCGAGCGTGCAACCGGTGCGGGTGGTGGACGAGTGGATCGTCCCCGGTCGGAACGACACGAAATCCCCCTGGCGGAAGACGCTGCCGTCGTCATCGATGAGCTCACCGTCGACCACGAGAAAGTCCTCGTGGCCGACGTGCTCATGGGGCAGTGACGAGTAGCCCGGTTCGAGACGCAACAGATAGGATCCGCACCCGGTCTCCAGATCAAGGCTCATGTTGATCCACGACAGCCCGGGAACGGCCTTGCCGTAACGGTCGTAGGGCACAAACCGGGAGGTATCGTCACTGCGCCGGACGATGCGTCGGGAATCGTCTGTCATCGTGTCGGCCTCACTCGAACCTGACCTCGACACGCCGGTTGCTCTGGTTGCGCACACCATCGCCAGTGTCGACCGCCGGCAAGGCTTCGCCAAACCACTCGAGAACAAGAAGTGAGGGGTCGATCCCTGCTGCCGCTACATGGGCCGCGACCGCCTCGACACGATCCCTGGAGAGGCCCATGTTGAAGTCACTGCTTCCCGAGGTGTCTGCGTGGCCGGAGATCACGATGGCTGACGGCTGCTGGCGCACAGCCTCCGCCACGACACTCTCGAGAAATCCCGTCGCGATCTCCGAGAGTTCCGGGCTGTTCCAGGCGAAGTAGACGACAAAGTCGGTTTGCGGCGCGGGCTCCGGCACGGGCTCGGGCTCAGGCTCAGGCGCGACGTACAGGAGTTCTTCCATGGCCGCATGGAAGGCATCGCGACATGACTCTATCTCGGCCTCCTGGTGGGATGCGATCGGGCCTGGATGGACCGGCCCTTCTTCGACCTCCTCGACCCAGCAGTCGAAACTTGTCTGCGCGCGAGCGGCGGCCTCCGGACGCTCGACCCTGTCCCCTGCCTCCAGTTCCGCCATCAGGTTCGCCCGCTCGTTGACGAGAAGGTCCAACTGCTCCGCCGAGTCGATGTTCCAGCCGGTAGGATCCCACGGCTCAACGGCAACACCCTCAGCCACCATCTCTGCCCTGTCGCGAAACGCCGCGGCATCGATCCGGTCGTAGTACGCCGATTCCTTGCGCGCAAGGTCAACGTAGCCGGCGTGAAGATGCTGGAGAAAGGGGTCATCCGCGGTGGCCATGCCGGCAACGCGGTCGATCGATGCAGGTGTTCCGCACCCCGCCAGAAGAAGTGCCACCGCACCGGCGAACAACGTTCCAGAAATCTTGCTCATGATTGCTCCCCCATCGTCCCGTCCGCGCACTGATCGAACCAGGCGCGCTCCAGGCATTCCCACTGGTCACTCTCGGTCTGAATGTTATCATGAGCGCTTCGCGGCAGTATGGCGGTTTGGTGTTTTTTGTCCCCAAGGGCCGGACTGACATCGCAATGTCCCGGGCACGGGTCTCTGCCGATCGCCCACGGCCGTCTGCAACGAACCGCCGGAGACGTGCTGCGCGCCTGGCCTGTCACGCATCAGGATGGATGCCGGCGCGCCGAGATCGCCAGGGCATGGGCATCAAAACCCTCGTAGTCTGCAAGGATACGGGTCGCGGGTGCGAGGGTGTCGTGACCGGCAGGGGTCAGTTCTGCAATGGACTGGCGCTTGAGAAAATCCATGACCCCGAGAGCGGACCGGCTTGCCGCCTTGCCTCCGGTGGGCAGCACCGCGTTGACGCCGATCATGTAGTTCGCCATGGAGAACGGCGCATCCTGACCCAGCAGGATCTCGCCGGCATTGCTGATGGCATCAAGCCATGCTCGAGGCCGCCGACTGGCAATCTGCAGGTGTTCGGGTGCGAACGCATTGACAAAGTCAATCGCGTCCCCGGCATCCCCGGCGATGACAAGGCCGCCATTTGCACCCAGCGCAGCGCGGGCGTAGTGCCGGCGCTCCCGCGACAGGTTCTCGAGGTGTCCGGAGACGGCTTCGGCCACGGCCTCGGCAAACTCGTTGTTCCAGGTGACCAGGAACACGGTCGAATCGTCGCCGTGTTCCGCCTCGATGAGAAGATCGAGGGCCACACGCCCGACATCCGCGGTGTCATCGGCGAACACCACGGCCTCCGACGGTCCGGCCGGCGGTCCAGGCTCGATGTATTCCGAGCACAACGTCATGGCAGCACCGACCCACGGTGAGCCGGGTCCGACAATGCGCACGCAATGCGGCACGGATTCGGTGCCGAAGGCGACGGCAGCGACCGCCTGCGCGCCGCCGGCAAGGCAGATATCCTCCACACCTGCCAGGCGGGCCGCCACCAGGGTTGCCGGATCACAGTGCCCATCGGGCCCCGGTGGCGTCACGATCACCACCTTCTTCACACCGGCGACAACCGCCGGAATGGCCGTCATCAGGGCAACGGAAGGAAATGCGCCCTTGCCACGGGGCACATAGCAGGCAACGGAATCGATCGGCACATGACGATCTCCGGCCAGGACACCGGGCCGGACCTCGACCATGTCGAGGGTGGCCGGGCGCTGCCGTTCGTGAACAAGGCGGATGTGGTCCGCCGCCATGGAGATGGCCTCGACCACCTCGTGCGGCACGTTCCGGTGCGCCCCGGCGAAATCCTGCGGCGCCACCTTCAGCTGTTCTCGCGACATGCGAACGCCGTCGAATTGCTCCGCAAACCTCACCAGAGCCCGGTCACCCTCGCCGCGCACCGCCTCGACGATGGGCCGCGCCTGTTCCACGTGACGCCCCATGTCGGGCGCGCGACGAATCATGAGAGCATCGCGCTCTGCCGGCGACAAATTCGCCAGACGCAGGATGCGCGGAATTGCAGCCGGAATGACCGGCTCAGCCAAGGCTGTCATCCGTCTCCGGATCAATACCCAGCTCGGCGAACACCTTGCGGGCGATGCGGAAGCTCTCGACTCCGGCCGGCATGCCGCAGTAGACGGCGATCTGCATCAGGGTGTCACGCAATGCCGCCAGGGTGACGCCGTTGCGCAACGCACCCCTGAAGTGCAACTCGAATTCGTGCATGCGTCCGGATGCTGCCGTCATGCACAGGTTGTTGAGACTGCGCTGGCGTCGATCGAGGCCTTCTCCGCTCCAGATCTCCCCCCAGCAATAGGTGGTCAGCAGATGCTGGAAACCGGCGTTGAACCGGTCGGCTCCATTGATTGCCCTGTCGACGTACTCGGCTCCGAGGACTTCGCGCCGGTTGGCCAGGCCCTTCTCATACATCTCGCTCATGACATTCTCCCGATGATGGACATCTCCGAGACCGGTGGTGACGGTGGAGCGGTCAGGCCTGATCGGTGAACAGTCCGGCAAGGGATCCGGCACTGGCATCGCACAGGCCCCGCTCGGTAATCAGCCCGGTCACGAGTTCGGCCGGGGTGACGTCGAAGGCCGGATTCTCCGGCATCGTCGTCTCGGGCGCAATCGCCACCGGCCCGATGGTCCCGTCCGCGGCACAGCCGGTCACCGTCGTCACCTCGCCGCCGCCACGTTCCTCGATGGGTATGGCATCGCCGTCCATGAGTCGCCAGTCGATGGTCGGTGACGGCAGTGCGGCATAGAACGGCAGGCCGTGCCGATGTGCCGCCAGCGCCTTGAGATAGGTCCCGATCTTGTTGCAGACATCGCCCGAGGCGGTGACACGGTCGGCTCCGGTGATGGTCATGTCGACCCGGCCGGTGCGCATGAGATGTCCGGCAGCGTTGTCGACAACAAGGGTGTGCGGCACCCCGTGGCGCGCCAGCTCCCAGGCCGTCAGCGACGCTCCCTGGTTCCTCGGGCGCGTCTCGGAGACCCAGACGTGGACGGGAACACCGGCATCGTGAGCCTTGTAGACCGGCGCCAGTGCGGTGCCCCAGTCGACGGTCGCCAACCAACCGGCATTGCAGTGGGTCATCACCTGGACCGGCCGACCGGTTTCCTCGTGGTGGCCCTTGAGGATCGCCAGTCCGTGCTCGCCGATTGCCTCGCAGATCGCCGCATCCTCGTCACAGATCTCCGCTGCCAGAGCGTAGGCCTCGTCCTCGCGGGCATTCCGGTCAAGCGGGGTCAGTCTGGCGAGAACGCGTTCGACGGCCCATCGCAGGTTGACCGCCGTCGGCCTGGTGTCGAGGAGGGTCCGGGCCGCCTCGTTCATGGCCTTGTCCGACGCATCCCGCCACATTGCCAGCGCCATGCCGTAGGCGGCGGTGGCGCCGATCAGCGGCGCGCCCCGCACCTGCATGGTACGAATCGCATGCGCCGCATCGTCGAGGGTGGTCAGCGTTGTCGTCACGAACCGGTGCGGCAGACAGGTCTGGTCGATGATAATGACCGTCCTCGCATCGTCCGCGACCTGGATCGACCGCCAGGCAACACCATCGATCTTCATCTCGATCCCCCGGAGTCGCGCCCGCCAGATCGGGCGACACGGATCTGGCGGACCGGATTGCGCCGGACGTTTCCCGGTGTGCGGTCGAGGCGCCAACACGCGGGACCGGATGTCGCGATGTTCACATGATTGGATCCCCAGACGGTCATGACCGGCACTCCTTTCCGCAAGCGGCGGCGAAGTCTACTCCAGACCCCGGGCCGACGCACAACCGGAGACGCCGCTTGTGCCGGGTCACGAGCCTGCGGTTGACTTTGGAGCGTCGATCGCTGACTTTCCGGCGACTGCCTCTCCCCCCTCAGATGTCCCATCGACCATGACGGCCGCCCCCACCATCCGCCTCGGTCTTCCCAAGGGCCGCATGCAGGACAATGTCCATGCGCTCCTCGAGGATGCCGGCATTCACATCCGTTCGGGACGCGCCACCAGCGCCCGCGACTACCGGCCGGCGATCTCGCTGCCTGATTTCGATGCCAAGCTTCTCAAGCCCCAGAACATCGTCGAGATGCTCCACATCGGCAGCCGCGACATCGGGTTTACCGGCCGAGACTGGGTGATCGAGAAGGAGGCTGACCTCGTCGAACTCGTCGATACCGGTCTCGATCCGGTCGAACTCGTTGCCGCGGCGCCGTCGAAGATCCTGGACAACGGCCGGTTACCCGACCGTCGCCTCCTGGTGGCGAGCGAATACGAGCGCCTGACACGCTCGTGGATTGCCGAGGCATCTCTCGAGGCGACGTTTGTGCGTTCCTACGGAGCCACCGAGGTGTTCCCGCCGGAGGATGCCGACTGCATTGTCGACAACTCGGCAACGGGGGCCACACTGCGCGCGAACGGACTGGAGATCGTCGCTTCCATCCTGACGTCGTCGACCCGCCTGTTCGCGCATCCGGCAGCCCTTGACGATGCGGGCAAGCGCGACGCCATCTCGAGCTTTGCGATGATGATCCGGTCGGTCATCGATGCCCGAAGGAGGGTGATGGTCGAAGTGAACGTCACAGCCGATCACCTCGAACCGGTCGTTGCCTGCCTGCCCTCCATGCGCGAGCCCACCATCTCGCCGCTTCACGGGAACAGCGGTTACGCCGTCAAGGCGGCTGTGCCACGCGACAAGCTGGCGAGTATCATTCCGCGCATCAAGGCAATGGGCGGCACCGACATTGTTGTCAGCCCCATCAGCAACATCGTGGCATGAGTCCACGGGTCATCGGTGCACGGGAGAATCATGATGGAACGCGTTGCGACAGTCAGCCGCTCGACCCGCGAAACCGCCGTGACGGTCACCGTCAATCTTGACGGCACCGGCAAGAGCGACGTCGTTACCGGCCTGCGCTTTCTCGATCACCTTCTCGACTCCCTGACGCGGCACAGCCGCATGGACGTGGCGCTTCACGCCGAGGGAGACCTGGACGTCGACGACCATCACACGGCGGAAGATTGTGCTCTGGCACTCGGTGCGGCGGTCGACGAGGCCTTGGGGGACAAGCGCGGTATCCGCCGCTTCGCCGACGCCCATGTGCCGCTCGACGAAGCCGTGGCAAGGGCGGTGATCGATCTTTCCGGGCGTCCCTTTGCTCATGTTGAACTGGGTCTCAGCCGCGAGCGCATCGGCGACACGGCAGCGGAGATGATCCCGCACGTTCTCTCGAGCTTCGCCATGGCCGGACACCTCACGCTTCATGTCGACGTGCTGCGCGGCATCAACGACCATCACCGCGCCGAAGCCGCCTTCAAGGCGGTCGCCGTCGCCTTGCGCCAGGCGATCGCCTTCGACGGCCACGACGAGATCCCGAGCACGAAGGGGCGTCTGTGACCGTGCCGGACGTCGTGGTCTGTCGTACCGGAACAGCCAATCTGGCCTCGGTGCTGGCCGCACTCAGACGTGCCGGCGGCCTGCCCCGCACCGGCCGCTCGCCTGACGAGATCCGGGCTGCCACCCATGTCGTGCTGCCTGGCGTGGGAACCTTCGGCGCGGCCATGGACACGCTCCGCGAAGCCGGTACCGCCGATGCCCTGAGGCAGCACATCGACAGCGGGAAGCCACTTCTCGCCATCTGCGTCGGATTCCAGTTGCTGTGCCGGTCCAGCGAGGAGTCTCCGGGGGCCGCCGGTCTCGGCCTCATCGATGATGGGGTGGCGCGGTTTCCGGAAGGGGTGCGGGTTCCCCAGTTCGGCTGGAACAGCCTGGCGCCCGGAAGCGGTTGCCGGACACTCGTCGCCGGCCATGCCTACTTTGCCAACTCCTATCGCCTCGAAAGCGTACCTCGCGGCTGGTGTGCCGCGATGGCGGACCATGGCGGGCCCTTCGTTGCCGCACTCGAACGCGATGCCCTTGTCGCCTGCCAGTTTCATCCGGAGCTTTCCGGTTGCTGGGGCGAGGCGCTGATCCGCCGCTGGCTGGCCGCGCCGTGCTGACCGCACGGGTCATTCCCTGTCTCGATGTCGACGCCGGACGCGTCGTCAAGGGCGTCCGCTTCCAGGGGTTGCGGGATGCCGGCGATCCCGTGGAACTGGCCAGGGCCTACGAACGGCAGGGTGCCGACGAAATCGTCATGCTGGATGTGTCAGCGACGCCGGAAGGCCGCCACAACGCCCGCGATGCCGTGTCGGCAGTGCGCCAGACCCTGGGCATTCCATTGACCGTGGGCGGCGGAGTGCGGTCGGTCGACGACGCCGGAGCGTTGCTTGAGGCCGGTGCGGACAAGGTCGCGGCGAACACCGCCGCTGTTTCGAGACCGGAGCTCCTGGGTGAGATTGCCGGAAGGTTCGGCCGCCAGTGCACCGTGGTGGCTATCGATGCCGCCGCCAACGGCGAGACCTGGGAGGTCGTCACCCTGTCGGGCAGGAGGCGCACGGGTCTGGATGCCATTCACTGGGCCGTCCGGGCGGTCGAACACGGCGCCGGCGAAATCCTGCTGACCAGCTGGGATCGCGACGGCACCCGTTCCGGCTACGAGACCGGGCTCATCGCCGCCGTGGCTGCCGCGGTGCCGGTTCCGGTCATCGCCTCCGGTGGCGCCGCCTCGCCTGCCCACCTCGTGGAGGCTCTTCGCCACGGCGCCGATGCGGTGCTGGCCGCCTCCATCTTCCACGAGTCCGACTACACGGTCGGTGACGTCAAGCAGGCCATGGCAGGGGCGGGGATTCCGACACGGCCGGTCCCCGGGCACACCCAGGGATCGCACACATGATCGTCCCGTCGATTGACCTGTCGAACGGCCAGGCCGTGCAGCTTGTCGGCGGCAGGGAGCCACGCATCGAGGCCGGGGACCCCCGGCCAATCGCCGAGCGCTTCCGTCTGGCCGGCGAGATCGCCGTCATCGACCTTGACGCCGCCCGCGGCACCGGAAACAACCGCGCCCTCATCGAGGAGCTCGTGCGCATGGCGCCCTGCCGCGTCGGTGGCGGTATCCGGGACGTCAACACGGCACGGCACTGGCTCGATGCCGGTGCCCGCAGGATCATTCTCGGAACCGCAGCCACGCCGGAGATTCTCTCACAGCTGCCGCGCCAGCGGGTCATCGTTGCCCTCGATGCGCTGCATGACGAGGTTGTCACCCACGGCTGGACGACGCGAAGCGGCGAGACCGTGGATGCCGGGATGGCACGACTCCACGACCTTGCCGGCGGCTTTCTCGTCACCTTCGTCGAGCGCGAAGGGAGGATGGAAGGAACGGACCTCGACCGCGCCCTTGCCCTCTCCAAGGCAGCGGGCGATGCCCGCCTGACGGTGGCGGGCGGGTTCACCGATCCCCGGGAAATCGCCACCGCCGATCGTGCCGGGATCGATGCCCAGGTCGGGATGGCGCTCTATTCGGGTGCCCTTCACCTTGCCGATGCCATAGCCGCACCACTGGTGAGCGACAGACAGGATGGCCTGTGGCCGACCGTCGTGGTCGACGAGCACCAGCGGGCCCTGGGGCTGGCGTGGTCGGATGCCGAGAGCCTGCGGGTCGCCGTCGACCGGAAGGCGGGTGTCTACCATTCGCGCACCCGGGGTCTCTGGATCAAGGGCGAGACGTCGGGCGCCACCCAGGAACTGCTGAGGATTGATCCCGACTGTGACCGCGACGCCCTGAAGTTCACCGTGCGCCAGGCGGGAGGCGGTTTCTGTCACCTCGGAACCCGCACCTGCTGGGGCAACGACACGGGTCTTCCAGCCCTTGTCCGTGTTCTCGCCGGACGTCTGGCGGACGCGCCCGCCGGCTCCTACACGGCCCGGCTCTTCAGCGAGCCGGCAGTCCTTGAAGCCAAGCTCCTCGAGGAAGCCGCGGAACTGGCCGCGGCCGGGACACGGGCCGAAGTCGTTCACGAAGCGGCCGATGTCATCTTCTTTGCCCTCATCGCGGCAGTCCGCGCAGGGGTGGACCTCGCCGACATCGAAGGAGAACTCGACCGCCGGGCTCTCGCCGTCACCAGACGCTCCGCCACCTGAAGGCACGGTCTGCGCAAAAATTTCTTCCCGTCGGCGCTCTGCCCCTTGAACTCGCCGGCCTGCCTCCTACATCACTGTTGGCACTCTCCCCTGGTGAGTGCCAATACGTTTGAACCCGGAAGGAATCATATTCATACAGGAGGTTGCAACATGGCGTTCCGTCCGTTGCACGACCGCGTTCTGGTTCGTCGTCTTGACAGCGATGACGTCAGCGCGGGCGGCATCATCATTCCAGACACTGCCAAGGAAAAACCGATGGAAGGCGAAGTCGTCGCCACCGGTCCTGGCGCCCGCGACGAGTCCGGGGCGATCCAGGCGCTCGACGTCAAGGCGGGTGACCGCATCCTTTTCGGCAAGTGGTCCGGCACCGAAGTCAAGATCGATGGCGACGAACTCCTCATCATGAAGGAGTCCGACATCATGGGCGTCATCGAGTGAGACACTAAGTAGCGAACCCAAAGGAGATAACAGCAAGATGGCTGCCAAAGAGGTCAAATTCTCAGCTGACGCGCGCTCTCGCATGATGCGCGGCGTCAACGTTCTCGCCGATGCCGTCAGGGTGACCCTCGGGCCCAAGGGCCGAACCGTCGTTCTCGACAAGTCATTCGGCGCTCCCCGCGTCACCAAGGACGGGGTCACTGTCGCCAAGGAGATCGAGCTTGAGGACAAGTTCGAGAACATGGGCGCACAGATGGTCCGCGAGGTCGCCTCGAAGACGAACGACATTGCCGGTGACGGCACGACCACGGCGACGGTTCTCGCCCAGTCGATCGTGCGCGAGGGCGCAAAGGCGGTTGCCGCCGGAATGAACCCGATGGACCTGAGACGCGGCGTCGATGCCGCCGTAAAGGCCGTGATCGAGGATATTGAGAAGCGTTCGCGCAAGATCAAGTCGTCCGACGAAGTGGCCCAGGTGGGTACGATCTCCGCCAATGGCGACACCGAGGTCGGGCGCATGATTGCAGAAGCGATGCAGACCGTCGGCAACGAGGGCGTGATCACCGTCGAGGAAGCCAAGTCCCGCGACACGGAACTCGATGTCGTCGAGGGCATGCAGTTCGACCGTGGTTACCTGTCGCCCTACTTCATCACCGATCCCGACAAGATGAAGACCGAGTACGAGGACGTCGCGGTCCTGATCCACGAGAAGAAGCTGTCGAGCCTCCAGGCGATGCTGCCCATTCTCGAGGATGTCGCGAAGTCGAGCCGGCCGCTGCTCATCATCGCCGAGGACGTCGAGGGCGAGGCGCTTGCCACTCTCGTCGTCAACCGCCTGCGCGGAGGCCTCAAGGTCGCAGCCTGCAAGGCGCCCGGCTTTGGCGACCGACGCAAGGCCATGCTCGAGGACATCGCCATCCTGACCGGTGGCCAGGTGATCAGCGAGGATGTCGGCATCAAGCTCGAGAACGTCACCATCGACATGCTCGGCAAGGCCAAGCGCGTGGTCGTCAAGAAAGACGACAGCACGATCGTTGGCGGCGCCGGCAAGAAGGCGGACATCAAGGGCCGTTGCAACCAGATCCGCCAGCAGATCGAGACCACCACCTCCGACTACGACCGCGAGAAGCTCCAGGAGCGGCTCGCCAAGCTCGCCGGCGGTGTCGCCGTGATCAAGGTTGGCGGTTCCACCGAGGTCGAGGTGAAGGAGCGCAAGGATCTCGTCGAGGATGCGATGAACTCGACCCGTGCTGCCGTCGAGGAAGGCATCGTGCCTGGCGGTGGCGCCGCCCTGCTCTATGCCCGGCGCGCGCTTGACAAGCTCAAGCTCGACGATGCCGACCAGCAGGTCGGTGTCGATATCGTCCGCAAGGCGATCGAGTCCCCGGCACGGCAAATTGCCGAGAACGCCGGTCTCGACGGTGCTGTCGTCACCGGCAAGATCCTCGAAAAGAACGACAGGAACTGGGGATTCGATGCCCAGGCCGAGGTCTACAAGGACCTGGTCAAGGCCGGCATCATCGATCCCACCAAGGTCGTTCGCACGGCTCTGCAGGACGCCGCCTCGGTGGCCGGCCTGCTGATCACCACGGAAGCGATGATCGCCGAGAAACCGAAGAAGGACACGCCTGCCGCACCTCCAGGCGGCGGCATGGACGACATGGACTTCTGAGCGTACCATCCGGATGATCCGACGGGAGCCGCGGTGGAAGCCGCGGCTCCCTTCATTCCGGTCCCCGGAGTCGTCCATGACTTTCGATCACGACACCGAATTCGTCATCATCGGTTCCGGATCGGCCGGCTCGACCCTGGCGAACAGACTCTCCGCCGATCCCATGAACCGGGTTCTGGTGCTCGAGGCCGGACCGGCGGATCGCGGCCTCTTCAGCTGGATGATCCACATGCCAACGGCCTTCGCCTGGCCGTTGCGCGACGATCGTTTCAACTGGTTCTATCACACAGAACCGGAACCCTGGCTCAACGGCAGGGTGATCCACTGCCCCAGGGGCCGTGTGCTCGGCGGATCGAGTTCGATCAACGGCATGGTCTACATTCGCGGCCATGCCCTCGACTATGACAAGTGGGCACAGCGCGGCTGCCGCGGCTGGTCCTATCGCGATGTCCTGCCGTATTTCCGGCGGGCCGAAACCCACGAGAAGGGAAGCGACGACTACCACGGTGGAGACGGACCTCTCCATGTCACCTCAGGCCGCCTCAGGAGCAACCCGCTGCACCAGGCCTTCACGGCGGCGGCCGTCGAAGAGGGCTATGCCGAGAGTTCCGATCTCAATGGCTTCCGCCAGGAAGGCATCGGGGCCATGGACCGCACGACTCGCAACGGCCGGCGCTGGAGTACGGCGACGGCATACCTGAGGCCGGCGCTTCGCCAGGCCAACCTCTCGCTGGCCACGCGGGCGCTCGTGACCCGCATTCTGATCGAGAAGGGTCAGGCGGTCGGCGTCGAGTACGTCCACCGCAACGAGGTCCGCAGGGTTCGCGCCACGCGCGAGGTCATTCTCGCGGGAGGCGCCATCAACTCGCCCCAGATCCTGCAGCTCTCGGGCATCGGCCACGCCGACCGCCTCGCCGGTCTCGGCATCACGCCTCACGTCGACCTGCCGGACGTGGGCGAGAACCTGCAGGACCACCTCGAGGTCTTTGTCCAGCACGAATGCAGGGAGCCGGTCAGTCTGCTGCGCCACCTGACGCCCGTTGGCAAGCTGAAGGTCGGCCTCGAGTGGTTCCTCACCAAGTCGGGCCCGGCAACCTCCAATCACATGGAATCGGGTGGATTCATCCGCAGCCGCGCCGGCATCGAACACCCCGACATCCAGTTTCATTTCCTGCCGATGGCCATGACCTACGACGCCTTCAACGTGAACCAGATTCATGGTTTCCAGGCGATGGTCGACATCATGCGGCCACTCTCGCGAGGACATGTCAGGATCCGCAGCACCGATCCGCGCCAGGCGCCCGAAATCCTCTTCAACTATCTGAAGGAAGCCGAGGACGTCAGATGCCTCGTGGACGCCGTCCGCCTGACCCGGGAGATTCTTGCCGCGAAGGCCTTCGACCGCTACCGCGGCCAGGAGATCTGGCCCGGTGAAGACAGGCAGACCGACGCCGAGCTCGAGGCATGGATCCGCGAGACGTGCGAATCGAGCTACCATCCATCCTGCACCTGCGCCATGGGGAGCGTCGTCGATCCGGAACTGAAGGTCCATGGCATCGAGGGACTGAGGGTGGTGGACGCTTCGGTCATGCCGGACATCGTCTCGGGCAATCTCAACGCCCCCGTCATCATGATCGCGGAAAAGGCCAGCGACATGATTCTCGGACGTCCCCCACCGGAACCTTCCGACGCCCCGGTGTGGATCCACCCCGAGTGGGAAACGCGCCAGCGCTGAGCCCTTGGAACGCGGCGCCGTGCCGCTCGAGGCCGGACGACGGAGAAGCCCCGGCACTCACCCGAATCCAAAGTCTCAACAAGCCGTACCGACTCACCTTCAAGGGAAGTTGATGCGGGCCTCAATGGGCCGGCCGAGGATTACGCCGCCGGAGTCTCGAGGGCTTCGCGCACCCAGCGTTGGAGGGCGGCGATCGAGTGCTCGCTCATGACGCCGCCCCGGGGGTTGACGACGAGCGGACCCGGTTCGTAGTGGCCGCTTTCAAGGCCACGCTGAACCGATTCCACGATGTCGATATCTTCTGCCAGCGTGGTTTCCCGATCGAGGCGCGCCAGCTGGCGAGCCGTGGCATCGCTCTCTCCGTTCCTGGCATACCAGCCGCGCCGCACCGTCACCGTGGCGTGGTTCGTCGCCTCCCAGTGGAACGTATTGACCAGGCGTCCAGGGTAGACCTGGAATGAACAGGTCGGCCACAGGTACCAGGAACTGTAGGACGACGCCCCTTCGTCCGAGACATCGATGCCATAGGTCATGGCATCGGACTGCGCGGCGGTGGTCGTGTGCCGGAGGCAATAGCCCTGCGGCCGGATGTCGTAGCTGTCGGGATCGAGGACGCCGCTGGAGAGCGTCGGATGGCGCAGCTTGCAGTGGTAGCACTCGTTATAGTTTTCCACCGAAACCTTCCAGTTGCAGGCCTCCTCGACGACCACCTCGTCCACGAGCCGGAGGTCGTCGATAAAGGGCACAAGGTCGCGCAGTTCCTCGTCGACGCCAGGGAACCAGCGCGCCATGGGAAGCGCCTCCCGGTCGGGATTGACGAAAACGAAGCCGCAGAACACTTCGCAGCGGACCTCTCCCAGACGGATCGAGCCGGCATCGAAGTGCGGCACGCCATCGCTTCCGGGGGCACGTTTCAGACCACCGTCGAGGTCGTAGCACCAACCGTGATAGGGGCAGGTGATGAGCCTCCTGTTGCCCTTGCCAGCTAGGAGCTCGTGACCCCGGTGCCGGCAGACGTTGTGAAAGGCCTTCACCGTCCCCGACGGATGGCGAATGGCCATGATCGCCTGCCGTGCAACGTAATCTCCGGGGCGAGGCAATTCGGATTGATGGCAGACGAGTTGCCAGGTGTGACCGAAGATCTTCCTGCGCTCTTCCATGAAAAGACCGCGATCGGTGTACCAGCTGGCACCCAGAGCCCGTTGCGGTTCACGTGTCATGGGCCGACTCCGCCTTCGCCGTTGTACTTGTAGCCCCATATGCGTGCGCTTTCATCTCGACAGGTTAACTGTTCCCCTGATATAGACTGCACCGCCGTGGCGGGCGCATAGCTCAGTTGGTAGAGCAGCTGACTCTTAATCAGCGGGTCCAAGGTTCGAGTCCTTGTGCGCCCACCACCTTTTTCAACAAGTTGCGGGACAGTCGCAGATCGCGGAAGCGGAGCGTGGACCGTGTCCCGAGCGAAGATCGGAGGAGGTAAGGTGATAGCGACCGCGGGCGGCAATAATCTGCTATGACGTCACGGGCGCATGGAGCGTTGGTTCCAACATCGCTACGATAAAGTAGCTGTATTCGTTACGTTACAAGAGCCATACACTACAATTCGTATTCCATCTTTCGCTTGACGAGGCCGCCTCACATCCCGAAATGGAGGCTGGCGGTTCTCGATTTCGGCGGTCTCCCTCCTCTGGTCGCGCGTCCCACGGCGCACACCGGTCTGTGCCGGCCTCCGGATATGTTTCACACCACGGTTCGGGAAGGCTGTTCGGTGCGAGCCTTCTCGCTGCTGTCGTCGGCGGGAGACCGACGACGTCGCGAGCGCCAGCGCCAGCCCGTTGCCAGATTCCGGAAGGGACGCCAAGATGACAGGTGCGCACGGGCCACCATGGAAGAGGGAATGCGTCGATGGCGAACCTGGCGAAGAACACCACGGCCACCATTGTCCTGTCGCTGCGTTACCGGGACGCCCCGGCCGCCATCGAATGGCTGTGCAAGGCGTTCGGCTTCGAAAAGCACTTCGTCGTACCCGGCGAGGACGGGACGATCGCCCACGCTCAGCTCGTCTTCGGCAACGGGATGATCATGCTGGGTTCGGTCCGCGACGATGAATTCGGCGCGCTTCAGAAACCGCTGGAGACGCCCGACAGCCCGGTGTCCCAGAGTGCCTACGTGATCGTGGACGACGTCGACGCGCACCATGCCCGCGCCGTCGCCGCCGGGGCGCGGGTGGTCATGGCGCCGGAGGACCAGGACCATGGCGGGCGCCTCTACGCCTGCCGCGACCCCGAGGGCAATCTCTGGAACTTCGGCAGCTATGACCCCTGGGAGTAGCACTGCCGGGACCGATGTGCCGGTGCAGGCGGAGGGAGAATGGCAGCTCGGTCCACGACTTGCCTGTTCCATCGTTCGGGCAGTCAACGCGGCGGAACCGCCTCCTGCTGATCTCTCTCGAACTGACCTGCTATCCCCGGACTTCGGGTACATCGACATTATCGCCTGGGTCCCTCCGACTTCGGGCAGGGTATCGACCCGGATCAACCCGCCACCTCGTCAGCGGTCGTGGAACGTCTCGGGTCTCTTCTGGACGACCTTAGCCGCGACCCGTTGGCGGGTCTGTTGATGGAATCCTTGCGGACACGCAAGCGCCCTACTTGACCGAACTCGAACAGCAGGAGGCACGCTACCCGATCCTTGTATCTGAGCCACGCCCGCATGATCGCGGATGTGACGTGGGACTGGCCGAAGTCGCCGGAGCGATACGGCGTTGAGTCCGACGGCCTTGAGCACTCGCCGACAGGGCTTCGCGGTCCTTAGGATACGCTCCTTCCCTGGCCATACATCGATGGCAAGGTCATGTGTGGAACCAGTTTCCTCCCTTGACATGAATTCCAACAAACATTACCTGTTGAGTAACGATTATGGCCGACCGTCATGGAAATCACGTTCCGGACCCGTAAACTCGAAAAGGTCTTCAACGCGGCGGATGACCTGCAGAAGAGCTACGGAGCCAGGATGGCGAGGGCCATCATGATGCGGATGACCGTGCTCAGGGCGGCGCGCAGTTTGGCGCTGGTGCCAACTACGCCACCGGACAGGCGGCATCAACTCAGTGGAGACCGGGACGAACAGTTCGCTGTGGATCTCGTCCAGCCGTACCGGCTTGTGTTTAGGCTGAAGTTCGAGGACCTATCTGGCATTTCTTGGCCCTCAAGCCATTGACTGTCTG
>JAPPGE010000097.1 GCA_028821455.1 bacterium
TCTCCACGTCCTCGCCGACGCCCTGACCTCGCTGCTCGCGATCGTTGCGCTGATCTCCGGAAAGTACCTCGGGGCGGTCTGGATGGACCCCCTCATGGGCATTGTCGGTGCCTGCCTGGTCTCCCACTGGGCCTACGGACTCCTGCGCGACAGCAGCCGGACGCTCCTTGACCGGCAGGCGCCGGGTACGGCCCGCGATGCCGTTCGCCAATCGCTCGAGAGATTTCACGACACGCGCGTCGTCGATCTGCACCTATGGTCGATTGGCCCCGGCCTGCTTGCGGCCGAAATCGCGGTCGTATCGCACCAGCCCAGGGAACCGTCCGTGTACAAGGATCTGCTTTCCGACCTGGGGCTGGCGCACGTCACGGTCGAGGTGCACCGCTGCCCCGGCGACCCGTGCATGTAAAGCGGATGGTCGATGCCTGGATGAGTGATCGCACGTGCGCTCAACCTGTGCTTTGGCGAGTGCGGGGAGGCTTCCGGGCCAACGTTGGCAGACTTCCGTGCAGCGTCAAACCCCGTCCATCAGCCCCTTCATGGAGGGATGGCGATGATTGAAGGTCACGGCGTCCATAGGCGAGCCATATTCCTGGGCCAGGGCCATCCTTGAAGCCATCTCTGCTGGCCATCCCCATAGCCTCATCGACGAACTCCTACCCTTCAGGTTCCCTCCAGGCTGAATGTCGGGTGCCGCCCCGGCACCGCTTACCTAATGCATCTCCGCTACGATCTGCTCCTTCAAATCATCCGTTCGGCGTACATCACCACTGATTGTCAGCCAAATGTGACTGACAACACGATATTGGACTCTGTTTCGAGTAGATCTGCCATGCGCAACATCATCGCCCGCAGACTCTCGATGCCTCGACCCACCAAGCTCCACGCATAACCCTGCCCTCGGGTCTGCCGGAAGGACTGACTGGTTCATGGCGTTTGCATGGAATGTGCAAGCGGGCACCGTCGCCAGACAGCACGGATGGATCTCCAGCATCGCATTCAATCGTCGTGGTCTTCCCGCGCATTTGCCCTGGCCTCGATGCCGGCGCAGTGCTCCATCAGGCGTTCGAAGGGCTCATCGACATGGAGCAGCATGCCGTCGGCCAGCATTCTGCCGTAATCGTCGGCCAGGACGTCGATCGCCGGGCCTGACGGGATCAGCTGCAGCCCGCTGCCGACCGCAGCCCGGTAGTCGATTTCGTTGCCGGCAGCGTCCTTCTCTCGGAAGAAGATCGCCTTGTGGCGCGCGACCGAACGCGCGATCGCGCGATCGGCGAGAGCGCGGGCCGCAATGCCGGCATCGTCCAGTCTTGCCAGGTCGTGCCAGTGGCGGGACAGGCGCTCGCCGCGCTTCCTCTCCTGCCGGCAGAAGACGTGGATGGCGGTGGCCTTCTCCCAGAAGGTGCGCTCGGCCAGCATGACGGACGGTCGGGCCCGCGGAAACAGCAGATGGAGCCCGCTCAGACAAGAATATGGTCGATGCGTTAGACTTCGCGATTGACGTGTGAAGCAATAATCAATATATGGTTTATGGCGATTCATTGAAAATGTTTCCCGAACCGCCATGCCTCGACTCGTCTCCGCGCCCTTCTTCAGCGCCAACCCGGTCTTCCGGCGGCCCGAGTATGCCGCAGCCGTTGGCCGCCGGTCTGAAGACAAGGTCGTCACGGCAATGCTCGCTCAGCATCTCCGGGCCGGTAACATCCGACGCATCGCTCGTGGCGTCTTCGCCTCGGTGCCCAAGCATGCCGACGCCGCGACATGGTCGGTCGACCGCTTCCTCGCCGCCTCCCGTCTGCGCCTTGGCGGCACCATCGCCTATCATTCTGCCCTTGAGCTGCACGGTTACGCCTACACCGAAGGGCATGACGTGCAGGTCATTGCGGAGGGAGAACCCGGCATGTTCGAGGCGGCCGGTTTCGCCTGCCGGTTCGTCAGACCGCCGCGTGGCTTCGCGCCTTCGGATGGCGTCACGGCGGTCGACCGCCTGGGGCAGGAAGTCAGGGTGACGACGATCGAGCGGACGATCGCCGATCTGTTCGATCGCTACGATCTGGCCGGAGGCGCGGAGGAGTTCTTCAGCTCCCTTGACCTGGTGGTGCGGATCGACGCCCTGGCGCTGGTTCGGCACGTGCGCGCGCTTGGCAAGGCCACCGCCGCCGGCGCCATGGGCTTCTGGCTGGAGCGCGAGCAGAGCCGGCTGGGCGTCCCGGATGCTGCGCTCGAGGATCTTCGTACGCTCATGCCGGCTCAGCCCCGTTACGCTCTTGGCACCAGACCGGGCGAGGGAAAGACAGCCACGGACTGGAACGTCATTCTCCCCGTCGACGTCATCGAACGCCGCTTCGAGGGGATGTAGATGGCAGCGCCGTCTGCCCAGACCCTGCAGCGTCTCGCCGACGAAACCGGTCATCAAGCCGGTACATTGGAGAAGGTGTTGCGGCTCCTGGACCTCTTGCAGGAGATCGCGCGGGATCGGGTTCTGGCAGATCGTCTCGTCCTCAAGGGCGGTACGGCGCTCAACCTCTTCCACCTCGGTCTCGACCGGCTCTCGGTCGATGTCGACCTCAACTATGTCGGTGCGCTCGACCGGGCCGCGAGGAAGCCGAACGCCTCGACGTCGACACCGCGCTCGACCGTCTCCTCGCCTCCCAGGGATACGGCATTCGCCGCAGGCCCGACGAACATGCCGGTGGCAAGTGGCTGGCCCGCTACACCTCGGCGCTTGGCGGCAACGCCACGTTGGAGATCGACATCAACTATATGGCGCGCCGGTCATTGTTCGGCATGTCGCGCATGGAGTCTCTTCCCCTGGGCGGCATACGGGCGAAGGACGTTCTCGTCCTCGATCTCAACGAAATCGTTGCCGGCAAGCTGGTCGCGCTCATCGACAGGCATGCTGCCCGCGATCTGTTCGACGCGCGGCGTATCCTTTCCATCGACGGGCTCGACTGGCACCGGATCAAGGCTGCCGTGCTGGTCATGGGCGCCGGCGGGCGACGCGACTGGCGCACCAGGTCGATCGACGCCATCGAGGGCGATCCGCGCGAGTTTCGCCAGAAGCTCGCAATCTGTCTGCCCCGCGATCGATTTGCCGCCAGAGGAGAAGTCGACGCGTGGATCGAGGAGACCGTTGCGCTCTGTCGCGAGAGATTCGCCTTTCTGTTCGATCTGACAGCGAACGAGCAGGCGTTTCTCGATGGTGTGCTCGATCGAGGCGAAATCGACGCCGATTTGCTCGACATCGCGCCGGAGATCGGTGTCCGAATCGAGGCCATGCCGATGCTCGCGTGGAAGACCCGACATGTTCGGGAGCATCATGGGCTGGATGCCGGGAAGGCGGACCGATAGAGCAGGCGCCCGGATACATGGCGCGTCAGGACTGGATCGGAATTCAGACCCATCTCTTTCGGGGCGCCGGTCTACCCCTCGGGCGTTCCGCCCCGGCGCATCGTCAACACCCACTCCAGCAGGTCCACGCGCGCATACCGCACAGCACCGCCGATCTGGAGGTATCGCGGTCCTCCGCCTTTCACCCGAAATCGCTGCAGCATGCTGGGTGAGACCGTGAGCAGGGCCGCGGCCTCGCGAGTCGTCAGGATCACCTGGGGACCGTCCTTCATGTAAACCGTCGTCCCGCGCGGGCGGGTCTCGTCGGGCGGAGAGGGGTCCGCAAGCGCGTAAGCGGGTTCCTCGTGATGATCCAAGTCGGAAGAACGATCGGGCACTGGCGGCTGGTCGTCGTCCTGGCCCTGCGCGTCAGGCGCGGGCTCGAACACGATCCTGTTGGCGCGCATCCCGCCTTCCGACCCGCCGCCAAGGTCGTTTCGCGCTTCTGTTGGCCGTTCCGTCGGCGCAATTCGCGCGCACACGTCGTCGCCGACGCCATGGCTGAAGTGGTCGGCACCCAGAACTGCGACACCCCCACGCGCCAGGGCGAGTCCATCGTGTTCAACGCGTGCGAGTTGCGAACCGGCACCGCATTTCGGATGAGCAACCAACGCTTCGCCACGTGGAGATACGGCTGGGGGCCAGCAAGCGAACTCCGGGTTGCCGACGCCGTCACCGCGTCGGCTGCCTATCCGCCCTTCCTTCCGCCGTTCGACTGGACGCGCTCCTTCGAGCGCGACGGCAAGACCAAGACGCATCGCGCCATCGTCACCGACGGCGGCGTCTTCGGGAACATGGGTGGCAGCGCAATGGTGCCCGGACGCGATGCACTATTCAGCCGCATTTCCTACAACCCCGACATCATCATCGCGAGAACGCTGGCGCTGGACAGTTCACCGGAGAGGTCGTGCCAAGCAGCTGGCCTAAGCAGATGACGCAGGTCGTCTCCGCAGCCATGCGTAAGGTCCAGGACGCCACAATGGCACGAAACCTAATGAAAGAATGTGTTTTGACGAACTTCGTATCCCAATAGGGTATCGCAGTCGATCTTCCTTGAAGACAATTGTCGGGCACGGTCAAAATCCGCGCTTCCCGCGAGCATCGCTGTACGGCAGGGATGTGTGTTGTTGCTTCGCGATTTACGTGCATTTATGCGACAGATTTGACTTGCACCACTGCGACAGTATATACTTGCATTTGTGCGGCACATTGAACTTGTGAGGCCACGCAGATAGTCCGGCATGGTCACACCGAATGAGAAACTCGCTGCATCGATGGCGCAGCTCGAGAAGCTCCAGGGCCGGGGCCGGCGGGTTTTCCGCTCCGGCGA
>JAPPGE010000051.1 GCA_028821455.1 bacterium
AGGTCACCCGGGACTACTTCGAGGAGATAGGCAAGCCTCTGGGCAGTCCCATTCCGCCGAAGGAGCTCTCGTCCTGACACCTGTCACCCGGTGCCGGTGCCCTCAAGGCACCGGCACCATCTCAGGTGCTTCCGGTTGTTCGCGGCGAATATCATTTGCTGTGCAGTTTGGCCCCCTACGGAACGCACGGAAGTACCGAGTTTCGGTGCTGGAGGCTCATTGATGGCACATTTGACGTTGTAGTCGGCTTCCGTGGCGCACGGACCGCCAATGGCTCAAGCGTCACACGTCAACCGGCCTGATCGAGGCCAAAAAGACCCATGAGTTCCTCGCGGTTGAGACGTGTCGACAGATCGAGCGACACGTCATCGATCAGATCGTCGAACAGGGCCTGTTTGCGCTGCAGAATGGTGTCGATGCGCTCCTCGATCGTGTCTTCGCACGTGTACTTGATCACATTGACCTTGACCGTCTGACCCATGCGGTGACTCCTGTCCTCGGCCTGCCGCTCCACGGCGGGATTCCACCATCGATCGAGATGAAACACGTAGGAGGCTTCCTGAAGGTTGAGGCCAACACCCCCGGCCCGCAATGAAATGATCAGCGCCTTGTGCCGCCCGCTCTCCTTGAACCTCTCGATGAGATCCATGCGTTCGGAAGGGGGCATCGCCCCGGTCAGGCACAGCGGATGAAACTCCCGCAAGCGATGTGCCGCGGCGGCAACACCCGACGTATCGTCAGTGTACTGCGAAAAGACCAGCGCCTTGTGCCCCTGCGCGCTCAGCTTCGACAGCCGATCACGGATGTCGTCGAGTTTGCTGGATGCTCCCGTTCTGGGATCGACATTGCAGATCTGCTTGAGGCGCGTGATCAGTTCCAGGACGTGATGGATCGTCACCTCCCTGCCGAGAGATCTCAGATAGACAACGCCCTCATGCTCGGCCTGGTCGTAGCTCTTTCTCTGCTGCGGTTCGAGCGGGATCCTGAGTCTGCTCTCAAGCTTGGGAGGCAGGTCATCAAGCACATCGGCCTTCCGGCGCCGAAGCTGGAGTTCGCCGTGACGCTTCAACAAGGAGCCTTCGGGACGTGAACGGACCTCGTCTTCTCCGAGGTTGTGATCGACAAACTCCATGATCGACGCCAGTTCATCGATGTCGTTCTCGATCGGCGTGCCCGTCAGCGCCCATGAACGCACTCTCGGCAGTTCTTTCGCCGCAATACTCGTCGGGTTGCAATTCTTGATCCTCTGCGCTTCGTCGAGGACAACCGCATCCCATATCTTTCGAACCGGCCCCAGGTCACGAAGAACACCGGCGTCCATGCGCAGCACATCGTAGCTCACAAGATGCACATCCTTGCGCGCCCGCCACTGCCATATCCGGTTATCTGCGGAGCCGCGAATGATGATGGCACTCAAGTCCGGAGCCCAGCGCTCGATTTCCCGCCGCCACTGATCCAGAACGCCGGCGGGAGCGACCACAAGAGCCGATCTGAGGTCACCCTTCACCTTGAGTACTCTCAAAGCGGCAATGGCCTGGATGGTCTTTCCCAGACCCATGTCATCCGACAACAGCAACCGGTCCATCGTGACGAGAGCCTCCACACCCTGACGCTGGAAGGGCATCAGATCGGCGGGCCACTCCAGCCTGCCTTCCGGGAGAGCAACGGGGGTTGATCGAGTCCTTCGGGCAAGAACCATCCACAATCTCTCGGCGAGACCAAGTCCGGATTCGCCTGCCTGTGACTGATCCGCCGGGGATGAAGACGACGCGCCCCGAAGGTGCGGCGTCTCTCGCCAGCCCTCAAGGGCGCGCGGAGTGAGGGACATCAGCGCCACCACGCCTTCGATGTCGCCGGCAGCGCGGACGCGGGCGTCGGCATGGGCCTCCAGAAGAGCCATCGTGACCCTTTCAAGGGGTTCCAGCGGCTCCTCTCTTTCCACGATGTCGTCGATGAGTGTTCCGGGGAGAGAAGGTGTTGCCGGTGGCTCCGTAACCCACTTCAGCCACTCTTGGGCACCGGCGATGCGGAAATCCGGCAAGCGTTCCGACGGAGGAATGATGCAGCAGCAGGGTATGTCGAGGCTGAGGTCCTCGAGGAAGAAGGGCGTCTCATCTTCGGACGAGACAATGAGCAATGCGGGAGTTGTGGTGGTGGCCCCGAAGAGAGAACGACTCAAGGACACCATGGCATCGTTCCGGTCATCCTCCCGGTGCCATATCCGTGCAAAGCTGAACCCGAGTGGTTCGCCTTCCGGCGTGGCTTCGAACAGTCCCGCAAGGACTCCCTCACCGGTCGGATCGACGATGATCTGAAACCAGGCGACGGACGGCGGATAGTTATCCGGAACCGTATCGCGACAGGGAATGGGCACGACAGCCTCAGCACCACCTCTGCTTTCGAAAAATCCTAACGCTCAACCACCCCCGGTGTCTTGTTCCGGGGCGGCATCCTCGTCGTAGGAACCGTCGAATGCCACGAACTCGGTGTCTGGGACGTCCGCGACCTGCAGGCGCTGCAGATCCCATTCATTGATGGCGGCGCGAACCTTGTAACGCATGCGCCCCATGAATCCGGCACCCCCTGCCACGGCCTGCGATGGCGGCGGCTCCCAGCCATAGGCCCGTCGGTAGAGGCGGCGCAGGGATTCCATGGTCGCCTTTACATCGTCGCTGTCCGGAGCCGCGAGAGCCACGCATTCACGCTCAAGCAGGCGCATGCCGGTCGCGGCGCGTCCCGCGATATCACGGTAGCGTACGTTCTGCTCCAGTCTCGCAGGCACATAGTCCCGGTCCTTGCGCTGCCCGTCCGGACTGATGATGGCAGAGGCGAAGTCCGACGTCACGGCTCCCACCACGACAAGGCCGGGGTAGGCTTCACCACGGGCACGGCCCATCCAGCGGGCGGTTTCGGCGTAGGCCCGACCACGTTGAAGGATGGAGTACGATCCGATCAGTTCAAGCTCGTCGAGAAGCACAACCCATCCCCTGTAGCCGGCACACCTGATCAACTCCACCATGAACCGCAATCGCTGGGGCATCAGGTCGGCTGCCCTTGGCGCGCGGAAGCTCCAGGTGCCCTGCTCGCCGACCTCTCGCAGTCCTCGCTTGACCTTGCCGATCAGAATTCGGTCCCCTGCCCAGAACGACTCGATGTCTGCGCGCAGGGCGTTGTCTTCAAGCTTCTCGTAAACGCTCAGGCTTGCCGGAAAGAGAGCGCTCAGGACACCGCGGGACGCTTCCTGATCGGCCCACCCGGAAAAGGCGCCGTAGTCACTCGACGTCCAGTCGATCGCATGGCAAAGCCTTTCGATGAAGCGGCCCCTGCCGTCCGGCGTCCTGCCGTTTTCCATGGCAGACGTGAACACCTTGCCAAGATCATAGAAGGGCGTTTCCTTGCTGATCGACACCTTGCTGCACACGAACCCCTGCGTGAGCGCCAGGTGTTCGAGATGCTCCAGAAGGTGGGACTTGCCGGTTCCGAAATCACCGGAAACAAGCATGCCGCCCGACAGCTCCGCCTGGTCCGCCGCCGCCTGCAGAATCTGCAGAAACCGGTCTTGAGCAGCCGGCTGCTTGCAGCCCAGTTCCTGAACGGCCGCGCTGTTGGGAACACCGTTGCGCAGGGCCTCCACCGCCATTCGGACATCAAGACCGCCTCTGCCTTCGATCTCCATGAAGGGTGTTCCTCTCAGGAAAGCCTGACCAGGGCGGCGACCGGATTGACGACATTGCGGTCGCGGACATCGTCCATCACCCGGGTGCGCAGGGCGCTGTAGATGCCCCAGCCCTTCTGCGCATTCTCGTCCACGAACGTCTCGTCCGTCGCCACGGCCAGCAGGCACGCCTGCAGGCGGTCGGTGTTGTCGATGAACTCCCGCAGCACTTCGTAGTGATCCACGGTCATCGCCCTTGTGTAGTAGCGCAGACCGTCACGCGGATTGCGCGCCACCAGCACCCGGGCATTGTCCAGAAGAATGACCGTGCCGGCGTAGCCGGCAAAGCGGATCCAGTAGAGGGCCGACTCGATGAAATAGCGGGCAGTGGTCCGGTTGATGGGCGTGTGCACCTCGAAGTGCCGGACATTTCCGATGCGGGTGTTGGCGCCGGTCAGCCAGTCGATGAGTGGTTGTTCTTCGCCGTCTCCATCCGTGCCCTGTCTTCGTGTCATCAGGCACAGGTGGTTCATCGCCACACGGAAGGCCCGGACCATGTCCGGGTTCCGGTGGACCCTGCCATAGAGAACGGGCCGCAGTTCCGTCAGGACATCCGACAACTCGAGGCCACTGCGTTCGGCAACGCTGCCAACAACATCCCGGACGTGCTGCGGGTCGATACCGTCCACACGGAAGCCCCTGTCGCGGAGGAAGCGCAAGGTGACGCGGCGCGCCAGCAACGGCCAGTCGAGCTCGGATGCCAGGGCAAAGAAGATGTCCTGGGGCATGTGAACCCGACAGGTTGCGGCGTCGACCTTCACGAACACGTAACCGCGTTCGCGGCAACGGTGTTCCAGAGTCCCCTCGAGGGTCCTCCTTCGATCGTCGCCTGCGATGGCGAACTTGACGGTCGCGCCACCGTCGGAGATCAGGGATGACAGGTATTCGCGGTCAATGACATCGAGCCACGCATCGATCGTGATCGTGTTGGCCATCGTCTAACCCGGATCGCTCACCAGAGCTTGCTCATGGGGATGGATTCTGTGATATATG
>JAPPGE010000028.1 GCA_028821455.1 bacterium
GGACCCGGCTGCAGAGCCGCGCCTTCGAACTCCTGGAGGTCAACCCCGATCGCACTGTTCCCATAAACATGACAGGTTGAGAGCACAGACCTCAGCCCAACAATGACGTCAAGTCATAACCTTGGGAGCCACTTGGCCACTTCAAACCCGATGAAGTTCCGGCTAGTCCCGGTGCAGTCCGGCGGCAATCTCCGTTGCGGCGCGGATGCCGGAGAAGTAGGCGCCGTGACAGGTTCCCTGTCCGCCGACCATGGTGGCTTCGCCAGCGAAGAAGAGGCGATCGTCGATAGCGCGTGCCAGGTGTTCTCGTTGATGGGCCTGACCGGGCCGCGCGCAGGCCCACGAACCCCGTGTCCAGGGGTCCGTGCTCCAGGCGGTTGTGATGGACCGCACGACGTGTTTGCGTATGCCGTTGCCGAACACCTCGGCCACCCTGTCCACGGCGAAGTCGTGGCAGGCTTGTGGACCCTGCCGTTCGAGCCAGATCGCCTGGCGGCCACCAGCGAAGACGGCGGCGACGTTGAGACCCATGGCGCTGGCGTCGATCTTCGCCGTCTCACCGTGATGATTCCAGACCGTGTAGTGGCCACGGCCCGCAGCGCCGAACACGTCCTTATCGAAAGCCACCCCCATCTTGTTCTCGGTGCCCATGGGCAGGCCATGGACGGCTTCCTGCTTCCAGTCGGGCAGCTGCGGCGAGAAGCTGAGTTCGCCGGAACCCAGAATGCCCGTCGAAACCGTGCAGAGGGTGCGCCGCGCCGTCACGGTTCCCTTCGACGTCTCGACCGAGACGCCGGCCCTCGACCAGTCGATGCGCTCCGCGCGTGCGTTGAGGGTGACCTCGACATCGGCACCCCACGTGGCGACCAGGCTGCCGTAGCCGCGCACCGCGGGATAGCCGAGTTCCCCGGCGGAACTGGCGAAGTCGGCAGTGGACACCTCGTCGGCATCGAGGCCCCACGCCGTTGCGACGTTTTCCAGGAAGGGTGCCGCGTAGGTGTTCTCGAGGTCGATCACGTCGCTGATCGCGATATCCCGATTGCGTTCGGCAGCGGCCGCAATGGCGTCGTGACAATCGTCAAAGTAACGGCGGCAGGCGGCCCACTCGTCAGGAGCAAGCGCCGTGCCGTCGCGCACGAACCGGTGATTTTCCGGCTTGTACGCGTCGGCGGCGAACCTGCCGAGTTCGATACCCAGTTCATCGCCGATTTCGGCAAATGGATTGCCGACCCCGGTGCCGAGCCAGGCGCAGCCCAGGTCGAACCATACGTCTGGCATGATCTCTTCGGAGTAGGCGCGCCCGCCTATGCGATGCGATGCCTCGATGACCGTGCAGGAGACCCCGAGCCGGACCAGTTCCTTTGCGGCCGCAAGTCCCGCCGTGCCTGCGCCAATGACAACGACGTCAGGCTGTGTCGTCATGCCGGACCTCCCGGGGGAAAGTCATGGGGAAAGGATGGGGTCGGCTCCTCAAGCCGGTGACCGAACGCCGGGGCGCCCGGTCACCGGTATGGAACCCTCGATGCGGATGAACCCGGATCTCTCGACAACGAGGGCGACCGACAGATGGCCTTAGTATCCTGCCTTGATCTCCGCGAAGAGCTCGGCAATTCGGCTTGAGAACTCATCCGACACCGGAATCTGGTACTTGCCTGCACCCAGTATGTCGTCCGGGTTGCGGCTGAGTCCCAGTTCGGCAAGCCGGGCCTCGCTCACCAGGTCGAAGGACTTCCGGTTGGAATGGCCATAGCCGTAGTCGTTGATCAGGAAACGACCGGATTCCGGACTGAGCAGGGAATTGACCACATCGTGAGCCTTGTCCACGTGCGGCGCATCGACGTAGATCATGGCACCGCACACCCATGTCAGGGCGCCTTCCTTCGGTGTTGCGAACCTGACCGGCACGCCTTCTGCCTTGAGGGCGACGGCTGAACTGTTCCAGGTCATGGCGGCAACCAGCTCACCGGCGGCAAGAGCCTGCTCGACGCTTGTCATGTCGTCGGTGTACATCCGGACCAGAGGCAGCTGTTCGCGCAGCAGGCTGGCGACCTTCTCGATGCTCTCTTCGGTCTCGAGCTCCTCGAACGGTATGCCGGCATAGATTGCCGCACACCACCAGCTGTCCCCTTCGTTGCCGATGATGGCGATCTTGTCCCTGTAGCGCTCGTCCCAGAGGATGCCCCACGACTCTTCTTCGCCTTCCGGGATCTCGACAATGTCGGTGCGGTAGGTGACCGAGGTCTGGCCCCAGTCCATAGGCGCGAAATAGGCCTCGTCGCCGACGGCAGCGATGGTCTTCAGGGAGGGGATGAGATCATCCCAGTGCGACAGCTTCGACGTGTCGAGCGGCTGGACGACACCGGCCTGCACCCACAGCGGCGCGTTCGCGTTGCAGGGGTGCAGGACATCCACGACGAAACCGGAGCGCACCTTGGCGAGGCCATCGTTGCTGCTGGCGTAGGGAGCCATGTCCGGATAGGCGCCATGCTTCTCGTTGTACTCCCCCAACAGTTCCGGAATGTCGTATCCGCCCCAGGTGAAATAGAAAGCCTGCTCGTCCTGGGCAGCGGCCGGCCGGGCGATGACGGGCACCGTCATGAGCGAGACACCCGTGATGCCGAGGAGTTCACCAAGTTGGCGGCGCGACAGCTTGCCCCTTGATGCCTTCTCGATCATGTCGTCGACAGAATAGCTGCTGTGTTTCATCTGACGTTCCTCCCTGCTTGCGAACGCTGGATCCAGGTTCGCGCGATCAGTTTCCGATAGTCGAATCCTTGACCATCCGTTGGCCGCGGTCCAGTGCAATGTTCAGCACCACGCCACCTATGGTTGCCCGGATCTTACATGGGCAGGCTTTCTGCATGGCCGTTTGATGATCACTCCGCGCTAGAGGATCCGCCAGATCCAGCAACGATGGCGGATGTGGGGCTCCGACGCGATGGAGGCGAAGGGCTCGCCGGTTTCAACCAGCACCCACAGGCCTGAGTCGGCAAGGGTCCTCTGGCGCATCGCAAAGTCGTCCGGTTCGACATCCGATCGCAGGGTGTAGAGAACGAGGCCGTTCGGTCGCGTGATGCGGACTAGCTCGTCAAGCGCCGATGCCGGTGCATGGTTGGGGGTAAACACACCGCACGCCGTCACGGCATCGAACGTGTTGGACGCATACGGGAGCCGCTTGCCGAGGTCCACCACGTGACAGTCCTCGTAGATGCCCTTCCGGCGGGCAACCTCCAGCATGCCCGGCGAGAGATCGTTCGCCACCATCCGGTCGAATCCGTGAGCCGCGAGGCGCTCACCCAGCATTCCGGTGCCGGCGCCGGCATCACAAAGAAGGACGTCAGGGGAGACGTGGCGCACGACAGCCCTGGCCAGTTCGATGTGGCCGCTCCAGCCGAAGTCATCATTCATGGCCTCGTCGTAGACCTCGGCGGCTTCATCGTAGCGCTCGGTCAGCTGGCGTTTGTCCCTGGCCTGGTAGAAGCGGTTGGGATCGGCACTCGCGTTTGCGCGACGGACGGTCATGGGTGTTCCTTTCCGGCCTGGTGCGAGGAGTCTGGCGTACGACGAGAACTTTGGGAATTGCCTATGAAACGCGTTCCGGCGAAGGCCCCGGCACGGTGGTGTCGGTGGGCACGCTTCGCACGCCCATCACCGCCGACAGGTTCGGCGCCATCAGCCGGACCTCGAACTAGATGCGTTCAGGGAGCGAGGGAGCGCAGGACCTCCTCGTCGATCGTCACGCCAAGTCCTGGCGCCTGGGGCAGGCTGGCCATGCCGTCCCTGATGACATAGTCGCAGGTGGCGAACTCGGCGCCGAGTTCCAGGTAGTCGTAGTAGAGCTCCGCATGAATGGAGTTCGGCATCACGGCGCAGGTGTGCAGCATGGCGACAAAGGCCACGGTCGTGCTGTTCCAGCAATGGGGCGAAATGAGCACCGAATGGGCGTCCGCCATGGCGCCAATCTCGAGCATCGTCACGATGCCGCCGGCCCCGGCGATGTCGGGGTTGAGGACGTCGGCCGCCCTTCTGTCGAGGAGGTTGCGGTAATGGCGCACCCCTGCCTGGCGCTCACCGGTGGTGATGCGCGATGTCGTGAGGGCGCGGAATTCGGCCAGGCCGTCAAGGTCGTCCCCGGCGAGCGGTTCCTCGATCCAGAAGGGTGCGTAAGGCTCGAACAGGCGGGCGGCGCGAAGCGCGTGGCGGCGGTCCTTCTGGACGGCGAAGTCGAGCATGATGTCGACATCCCAGCCGACCGCTTCCCGGGTCAGGCGGACGCAGGATTCGGCACCCTCGAGGGTGGGCTGACGCAGCGGGTAGATCTTGACGGCGCCATAACCCTGCGAACGCATCATCGCGCAACGCGCGGCGATGGCCTGAGGCGTCTGGACCGGTCCGTCCCAGGCGTTGGCGTAGACCGGCACACGGTCGATGATGGCGCCGCCGAGCATCGCGTGCACGGGCAACTGCGCCGATTGTCCGGCGAGGTCCCAGAGCGCGATCTCGATCGCGCTCGTCGCCGACGCATAGTCGATCCCGGGATGCTTGTAGGACATGGGTTCCACGACATGACGCAGGAAGGCGCGCGGACTGGCCTGTGGCATCTGTTTCAGGGCCTCGCCCAGGGCGATGATGATCTCGCACGTTGCGGGCTCCCGGTAGGTGAGGGCATAGGCTTCGCCCCACCCGGTGAGGCCCTCGTCCGTCTCCAGTTTCACGAACACCATGGTCTGGCCCTCGGACCAGCCGTCCGAACTCGGCCTGGGACCGACCAGAAACGGTGTCACGCTGACGATCTTCATCTGGAAACTCCCGGTTGACCTCGAATCCCGAAGCGTCGGGCGCCAGCCCGATCGGGGACCCCGCCGCATCGGACGCGGATTTCCATAGTAGGAAGAAATGATTCCCTGCGGAACTGCGACAGCGTGCGCTCCTTCCGGCGGGCATGACGCGATTGACGCGCCGGAAGGATATCGGCTAGTCTGCCAGGCATGTGCACGGAGGGGCGGGACCCCTCAGCCTAGGGGGCCGACCCATGAAGATCGTGAATTCCCTGCGCTCGATGAAGAAGCGCCACGCGAAGTGTCGCACCGTGCGCCGCAAGGGGCGCGTCTTCGTCATCAACAAGCAGAACCCCAGGTTCAAGGCACGCCAGGGTTGAAGAACCATGGCGGTGCGGTTGCCGGAGTCCGCGGACATCTGACATGACGATCGCCATGCCGCAGCCCGATCAGGGGGTTCTTGCGGCCCGCGACGGGTTTCTTGGCGAACTCGCTGCCATTGTTCCGCCCGATAACCTGGTCACCGATGAGGCCGGTCTGAAGACCTACGAATGCGATGGTCTGTCCGCCTATCGGGAGCTACCCCTCGCCGTTGCCCTGCCGGAGACCACCGCAGAGGTGGCGCGCATTCTCGACCTGTGCCGGCGCCACCGCGTCAAGGTGGTGCCCCGAGGTTCGGGAACGGGTCTTTCCGGCGGCGCGCTGCCGCTCAGAGACGGACTCCTCCTGGGGCTCGGCAAGTTCAATCGCATCCTCGATATCGACTACGCCAACCGCTGCGTGACCGTGCAGCCGGGTGTGACCAACCTCGCCATCTCGCAGGCGGTGGACCATCGCGGATTCTACTACGCGCCTGATCCATCAAGTCAGCTCGCCTGTTCGATCGGCGGCAATGTCGCCGAGAACTCGGGCGGGGTGCATTGTCTCAAATACGGTGTGACGACCAACAATCTTCTCGGCCTCGAAATCGTGCTGATGTCCGGGGACATCGTCAGGATTGGCGGCAAGCACATGGACAGCGACGGGTATGATCTGCTCGGTATCGTCACCGGATCGGAGGGGCTGCTTGGCGTCATCACCGAGGTGACCGTGCGCATCCTCCCCAAACCTGCCTCGGTGAGTACCCTTCTCATCGGCTTCGATGGTCTCGTTCCGGCAGGCGAATGCGTGGCCGGCATCATCGCGTCGGGCATCATTCCGGCAGGCCTCGAGATGATGGACAGGGCTGCGGTGCACGCCACCGAGGAGTTCTGCCAGGCAGGGTATCCGCTCGATGTCGAGGCGCTGCTGATCTGCGAACTCGACGGTCCCAGCCCGGAAGTCGGCGAACTTGCCGACAGGGTCGAGAAGATCGCGGGGGATCTCGGGGCGCGCGTCATCAGGAGGGCGGCCAGCGACGAGGAGAGGGAACGCTTCTGGCTGGGGCGCAAGTCGGCCTTTCCTGCGGTGGGCCGGATGTCGCCCGATTACTACTGCATCGACGGCACCATCCCGCGGGGGCGGTTGGCGGAGGTCCTGACGCGCATGGAGGATCTGTCCACGCGCCATGGCCTTGGGGTGGTCAATGTCTTTCATGCCGGTGACGGCAACCTTCACCCCCTGATCATGTACGACATCGACAAGCCGGGCGATCTGGAAAGGGCGGAGGCTCTCGCCCGTGACATCCTGACCCTGTGTGTCGAGGTCGGTGGTGTCCTGAGCGGAGAGCACGGGATCGGCGTCGAGAAGCGTGATCTCATGGGGACCATGTTTTCGGATGCGGACCTCAAGCAGCAGCAGAGGGTGAAGTGCGCCTTTGACCCCGACGGACTGCTCAATCCGGGGAAGGTGTTCCCCGTTCTCCACCGGTGCGCCGAACTTGGACACATGCATGTCCACAGGGGCCAGGTGCCCTTTCCCGATCTCCCGCGGTTCTGACCTCCATGACCGGGAAGACCTTTCGCCCGGCGGACGAGACGGAACTCGCCGGCCTCGTGGCCTGGGCCGCCTCGGATGGCGTGCCTCTCGAGATCATCGGCAGCGGGAGCAAGCGGGGACTGGGCCACGCTATCGCCGCGGACCATGTGGTCGACATGTCTGAGCGCGCCGGAATCGTCGACTACGAACCAGCCGAACTGGTCCTCACCGCGGAGGCCGGAACCACGCTCTCCACGATCGAGACTCATCTCGGGGAGGCGAACCAGCAGATGGCCTTCGACCCTCCGGACTACGGTCCCCTGCTGGGCCATGCGGCGGCCACGGCGACCATTGGCGGAACCATGGCCGGCAACCTCTCAGGACCGCGACGGGTCAGCGCCGGGGCGGCGCGCGATCATGCGCTGGGCCTGGAGGCGGTGACCGGCCGGGGAGAGGTGATCCGGGCTGGCGGCCGCGTGATGAAGAACGTGACCGGCTACGATGTCACCAGACTGCTGTGTGGATCCTGGGGTACGCTGGCGGTCATCACCCGGCTCTCGATCAAGGTCCTGCCGGCACCCGAAAAGACCCGCACCCTCCTCGTCACTGGCCTGACGCCCTCCGCGGGCTGCCGGGTGATGGATGAGGTTCTCGCCTCGCCGCATTGTGTTTCGGCAGCCGCCTGGCTGCCGGCCGACATGGCGTCGAAGTCAGACGTCGGTTACGTGTCGTCACCCGGAGCTGCGGTCACGGCGGTGCGGATCGAGGGCCCCCCGGCATCGGTGCTCGCCCGCCATGACAGTCTGCGGTCAATGCTTGCCACGCATGGTCCAGTGGAGGAACTTCATGGCCACAATTCCGGAGTGTTCTGGAAGGAGGTGCGTGACGTGGCAGCCTTCGTGGAACCCGAGGCTGCCGTCATGCGCCTGTCGGTGCCGCCCGCCTCGGGCGCCGTTGCCTGCGATCGCGTCACGGCGGCAGGTGGTCAGGCCTTTCTCGACTGGGGTGGGGGACTCGTCTGGTGCGCGTTCAAGCCATCGCCGGGGACGGCCACGGCCGTCAGGGACATCGCGACGGGCCTCGACGGTCACGCGACGCTCATACGGGCTGACGGAGAACTCAAGGCCGCAGTGCCTGTCTTCCATCCCCAGCCGGCGGAGCGGCGCGACCTCACGCGGCGCATTCGCGAAGGGTTTGATCCGTGCGGCATCCTCAATCCCGGCCGCATGGGCATGGTGAACTAGAGCCATGCACACGGCGATCAGTCTTGCGGCCCTCGCGGATCCGCAGGTGAAGGAAGCGGAACGCATTCTCAAGACATGCGTGCATTGCGGAATGTGTCTGGCGACGTGTCCGACCTATCTCCTCCTTGGTGACGAACGTGACAGTCCGCGAGGCCGCATCTACCTCATCAAGGGCATGCTGGAGAGTGAGGAGCCTCCGAAGGACACCACGGTCCGCCACATCGACCGCTGTCTGACCTGCCTTTCCTGCATGACGACGTGTCCGTCGGGGGTGAACTACAGGCACCTTGTGGACCATGCCCGCAGCCACATCGAGATGACCCATCGCCGCAGGCCCCTCGACAGATGGCTGAGGCGACTGCTGGCATGGGTTCTTCCGTCTCCCTGGCGGTTCCGCCTGGCGCTGGTCGGCGCTCTCGTTGCGCGGCCTGTGGCATGGATGCTGCCCGCACCTTTCCGAGGCATGGTGAGAATGGCGCCCGGTTCATTGCCGTCGCCCTCGTGGAGCGATGTCCCGGCGATCCATCGCGCCCGCGGCGAACGCCGGACGAGGGTCGCCCTCCACACCGGCTGCGCGCAACAGGTCCTGGCGCCGCACGTCAACGAGGCGACAATCCGGCTGCTCACCCGCCTGGGTTGCGAGGTGGTGGTGTCATCCGGGGGTGGCTGCTGCGGTGCGCTCGTCCACCACCTGGGTCATGTCGAGGATGCGAAGGCCGCGGCGCGGCGCAACATCGCCGCGTGGGAAGCGTCAGGCCCCCTCGATGCGGTGGTGAGCAACGCGTCAGGTTGCGGCAGCCAGCTCAAGGACTACGGCGGTCTGCTGGCCGATGATCCGGAATGGGCCGAACGCGCCCGAGCCGTGGCCGCCAGGGTTGTCGACGTCACGGAAGTCATCGAGCCACTGCTCGAGCCGTTGCAGCCGCCATCGCAGGCGCCCGGGATCGCCTGTCATGTCCCCTGTTCCCTTCAGCATGGCCAGCGCCTTGGCGACCTTCCTGCCCGGTTGCTGAGGCGTTGCGGTTTCGCCGTGAAGGATATCGACGAGGGGCACATCTGTTGCGGATCGGCCGGCACCTACAACCTGCTGCAGGACGGGCTGTCGCGCCGACTCCTGGAACGCAAGTGCGGTCACATCGCCACTATGGACGCCGAAGTCGTGGCCACCGGAAACATCGGCTGCATGGTGCAGATTGCCAGGGGCACGCCGCTGCCGGTGCGCCACACGGTGGAACTTCTCGACTGGGCCACCGGCGGGCCGCCTCCACCATGATGGAGAGGAACATGATACGCCTTCTGACTGGCCTCGTCGTTGCCGGACACCTTCTTCATGCTGCGCCTCTTGGCGCGGCACAGGACGATCCGCGACTGGATGCGCTGTTCACGCAGCTTCACGAGACCCTGGACGAACGCCTGGCTATGCAGCTTCAGCAGGAAATCTGGACAGTGTGGCTGCATTCGGATGACCCGGAACTCGCAACCCTGATGCGGGACGGCAGGGTGCTCATGCTGCACGGCAATCTAGCCGGAGCGGTCCGGGTGTTCAGCCAGCTGATCGAAAAGGCGCCGGGCTTTGCCGAGGCATGGAACAAACGGGCAACCGTCTACTATCTCCTGGGGCGCCTGGATGATTCCATTGCAGACTGCATGCGGGTTCTTGAACTCGAGCCCAGGCACTTCGGCGCCCTCTCCGGGCTCGGACTGATCCACACGGCGCTCGGCGATCCTGAAACCGCGCTTTACTGGTTCCGAGAAGCCCTGAAGCAGAACCCTCACATGCCGTCCATCAGGGAGCGGGCGGACGATCTTGCCAACGAAGTCGAAGGCGAACCCATCTGATACCGCCCGACTCTCGTCTAGCTGACATCCAGGGAGCCCTCGTGGCGCAGCAGCCACTCCTTGCGCCCGAGGCCGCCGCCGTAACCGGTCAGCGTTCCGTCCGCGCCGATCACGCGATGGCAGGGATGGACGATGGCAATCGGGTTGCGGCCGTTCGCCTGTCCCACGGCCCGGCTGGCCCGGGGACTGCCGACTCTCTTGGCCAGCTCGGCGTAACTGATCGTCGCGCCACAGGGAATCGTGCGCAGGGACTGCCAGACGGACTGCTGGAAGTTGGTCCCCGAAGGTCGCGTGGGAATGTTCTCGATGGCATCGAGTTGACCGCCAAGATATGCGTCGATCCTGTCGGCGATGCCTGACGGATCCGATGCCGAGCGCCGAACCCCCTGAGGGTACTGCCTGGCGACAAGGTCGTCGAACCGGCCTTCACCATCGATGAAGTCCAGGATTTCCAGTGTCTCGCCGGCAATCACCATGCCGATGGGGCCGATCGGGCTTGCCAGTACAGTCATGTAGGGCTCGGACATGGTTGCCACCTTAAACGGAACTTCATCGAGTCTCAAGTGACCTAAATTACGGAATTAATTGTACAATCGTCGTGATCGGGGGTGTGCAAACCGGCAGAATGTTCCCATGGTGGATGCCCCCACGGCCTTTACCAGCGAACGCGTGCCCAACCAGGCCGGCAAGCCCGCCGCGCTCCTCAGGCGGGCCTGGCGCGCTGGATCCGAGTCCGCAAGGAGACCGTCGCCAACCTCTCCATGCTTCCCGATCACGTCGTCGAAGGCTTGCGTACCCTCATCGACGATCTCGCCAGCGTCGTCGTCAACGTCATCCGCCTTCCGGGTGCCGGCCCGGAACGCAACACCATCGTCACCCGGCGGACCAGGGTGCAGTGCCGCGCCTTCGAACTCCTGGAGGGCAACCCCGACCGCACGGCCCCCATGAACCTGATAGCTTGAGATCACGATCCTCAGCCCAACAATGGCGTCAAATCACTATGTTGGAATGAATCTACCCACCTCGAATCCGATGAAGTCCCGCTCGGCCGAGCATCAATCGCGTAGGGACGTCATTCGGCCGTGGCGCCGGGGAAGCTGAAGGGCTCGGGGGCTATGAACCGCCGGAGCACGTTGGCGGTGATCGCAGCCACGTGATTGTTGTAGCCGTTCCAGGCCATGCTCCCGGCCCAGGCGATCGAACCCGTCGAAAACACCGCGCCGCCGCCCGGCGTTTCAAAGAACACCATGTCGCTGCGAATAATGTCCGCCTCGGTTCCACCCAAGCCCGGAACGGGATCAAGAATGTCCTCCGGCGTCATCAGATAGACGTCCGTATGCCGCTCCGACGATGCCAGGACGAGCGCATGCTCGGGCGTGCCGAGCGCGTGATCGACGGCGTCGAGCTCCAGGCCTGCAGCGCCACCGCCGCTCAGGCCGAAATCGCCGATGATCTCGTCGTCGACGCCCTCGAAGATGAAGGCGGCCCGGGCATCCCGGCTGGCCTGCGTTCGGCGATAGGGTGCCGAGACGTCGAACCCCTGTGAGACCATGCCGACCCCGACCAGCCTGTTGGGCGGCCGCCCGTTGCGGCGCCAGAGACCCGTGTACTCTCCGGTGAAACTCGCGAAGAACTCGCCCGGCAGCGGCGCGAAGGCGCGAATGCCGACCTCGGACTTGCGGCACTCGATGACACCGGGCAGCGTGGGATGGAACGAGATGCGCCAATAGAAGCCGTTCCCGCCCAGATACATGAATCGACCGCCCCGATGGACGAAGGCTTCGAGCGCATCGAGCATCGCGGCGCTGTGATACTCGGGATGAGAGCCGGTCAGAACGACCCGGTAGTTCTCGAGCAGCGACAGACCTTCCCGGTGCAGATCCTCGTCGGTAATGACGTCGAAGCGCTCGCCGCAGTGCTCCAGCCAGCCCAGGATGTGCGTATCGGCGTTGAACTGCCAAAGGTTCGAGCCCGTTCCGCCCAGGGCGCCGACGATCTTGGGCTGCATGTCGACCACGGGCCGCAGGCGGGAACTGTAGAAGACACCCGATCCGTCGTTGTGAACGTCGTAGAAGCACAGCCCGAGCTCGGGGTGCTCCTGCATGAACAGGTTGTGCTTGTTGTGCTCCAGGAGCCTGCCGATCACGATCTCCGTTTCCGGCACGTCCAACGCGATGCGGTTGTTGGCGTAGGCCATGTAGCTTGCCGTCGGCAGCAGGAAGGCCGCGGCCGCCTTCGGTCCGTCGCGCGGCGGAAGCACCGCGAGAGGAACGTAGAACTCGTCATCGTCCGCGTGCAGGCGCACCGCGTAGAGACCGCTGCGCAGCCCGTTCGGAATTTCGAGCGCAAAGTCGGTTTCCCAGCCCGCGTCGTAGAGATCGTCGTCGTGAAAGTGGATGGCCGCGTAGCGCTCGGGCGTTTGCCGCCAGCAGAACGCATCCGCGTTCCCGTGTCGACCGGTCACGCCCCGGGTTGGAAGGTTGACCAACCCGCCGTCCAGGCGCCGGTGCGAGACATCGACCATGCGATGGCTGGAAATGTCGATCGAAAAATCCCACGCAGCCACGAGATCGTCGTCGCCGGTGCTCCCGGACCCCACCTCCAACCTGGCGATCATGCCGTCAAGCGACAGCACCGATGCGTACAGGGAAGGCCGCTCCAGCCGGCCGTTGAAGTGGCGTTCCGCCGGGCGATCCGCCGCCGGGCGCGCGGCCACGGTCAGCGGCGCCGCGACATCGGTCGGAACGGCCGAGGCCCACCCCTCACGGGTCATGGTTGCCACCGGGGCCGGCAGGGGGTGCGGCGGGAGCCGGTGCTGCGTGACGGTCATCCGGCCGTCCGGGGCGCTGAGCGTCGCCACCACCAGATACCAGCGCTGCGCCTGCAGCGGGACTTCGGTGGACACTGAAGACGCAACCGCAGCGCTGGCAGCGACAGAGAATTCGAGGACACCGGAGTCGTTCAGAAAGAGCTCAAAGCCTGCGCCTGTGTGAGGATCACGCCGCGCGATGATGGTCTGCGGCCCCTCTCCCGGCATCGTCGGCCAGATCGCCGCAAACGCAGTGAACGTGGAGAGGTCGCGGAACGCCTCGTTGTCTTCGACGATGCCGTAGGAACCCGTATGAATCGGCTGCAAACGCCCCTCGAAAGGACCTCCGAGATCCACGTCGACGGCGTCCTCCCGATAGCCGGGGCCGTCGGGATTGATGTCGCCCTGGACGATGCGGACAAGCTCGGCCTCGTAGCGGACCGGCCCGTCGCAGCTCGCCTTGATCTCGACCGCTTCGCCGGGTCTCGCGCTGAGCCGGTCGGCGTAGGCCAGAATCCTCACTCTCATCTCCCGCTGCTGTCCTGCGCCTTTCGGCATTGACCCTCAGAGCGACAGGGTCTCACCTGTGTGTTGCCGCCAGCGCAGCTTGAAAACCTCCCACTCCGCCTCCTTGAGGCTGTGAAACCGGTGACCCGGAACGATTTCGATGGGGTCGCCGCGCTTGCCCGGAGTCTTGCCGAGACTCCAGCGCCTGAACGGTTCGTCAACCACCAGCACGTATTTTCCGGCCGAAGGCCCACCCCGCATCGCGTTCAGCACCCGCTGCAACCCGGGGCTGTGAAACCAGTCGCCGGCGTCCAGGTTGCGCTTGAACTCTGCGGCGTAGACTTTGTCTGCTTCGCTGATACGGTATCGGCTCATGGCTCCTCGCTGACCGCCGTATTCGCCTCGCGCCGCTCATCTCGAGCCCGACGTTGCCACAGCATGGAGACGGAGGCTACTCTCCCGGTTTGAGATTCACTATATCGTGGTTTCATGCGGGGCATAGAGTCATGAGCGACGCTGAACTCCGCCACATTTCGGCGACGGAGGCGGCCGCTCTCATCCGCGACGGCTCGCTCTCGCCGGTCGCGTTGGTGACGAATGCGCTGGAGCGCATCGAAGAGGTCAACCCCACGCTCAACTGCTTCTGCTTCACCTACCCGTCCGAGGCCCTGGATCAGGCGCGGGAGGCGGAGCGCGCGATTGCCGCGGGCGACAGGGTGGGCCCGCTGCACGGGGTGCCCATCGCGATCAAGGACCTCACGCCCACCAAGGGCAAGACGACGACGTTCGGCTCCTACGCCTACAGGGACTGGGTGCCGGACTACGACGCGCTGGTGGTGCAGCGCCTTTGCGGCGCGGGCGGAATCATGGTGGGCAAGACGACAACGCCCGAATTCGCGTTCTCGAGCCTCACGGACAGCCCGTTGTGGGGTATCACGCGCAATCCCTGGAACCCCGATCACACGCCTGGCGGATCGTCGGGAGGCTCCGCCGCTGCCGTGGTCGCCGAATGCGTGCCGCTTGCCGAAGGGTCGGATGCGGGCGGCTCGGTACGCATTCCGGCCGCGCACTGTGGGTGCGTCGGATTGAAGCCGAGCTCGGGCCGGATCCCCTTCGAGTTCCTGCCGACCCAATTCGACTACATGTGCTGCCACGGCCCCCTCGCGCGGACCGTAGCTGACGCCGCGCTGTTCCTGAAGCTCTGCCAGGGTCCGGACGAGCGCGACCTCAACTCGCTGGCACCGCCTCTGTCGGTGGACGTTCCGCCGCCGGCAAACGTCCGCGGCATGCGCCTCGCGCTCTCCATCGACCTTGGCTACTACAAGGTCGACGCGGATGTCGAGGCGAACACCCGAGCCGCAGCCGATGCCCTGGAGCAGGCGGGGGCCGAGATCGAGCACGTCGAGCTTGGCTGGACCAGGGAATTCAACGAGGCGTGGTGGGCCTACTGGGGCGTGTTCGGGGCCACCCATTTCGGCCACCATCTGGAGCGTTGGCGGGACAAAATGCACCCCTCCGTCGTCACATCGATGGAACAAGCGCTGGAGATGAGCGCGGTCGAACTCATGAAGACGGAGACGATCTACACCGAGGCGTGGAACAAGCTGCGCCCCATCCTTGAGCGCTGCGATGCCTTGCTCTGCCCGACCGAATCGATTCCGGCGCCCACGGTCGACTTCGACGAGCTCGGCTCCATGATCGACGCCCCCGACGGTCGTCACCTCGGCATGGACATGACCATGCAGTTCAACGCACTGAAGCTTCCGGCGCTCTCGGTTCCTTCCGGCTTTTCCGCCGAGGGGCTGCCCACGGGCCTGCAGATTGTCGGCCGCCGCTTCGACGACCTGACGGTGCTTCGTATCGGCGCCGCGTTTGAGGAGGTGCGCCCGTGGCGCTACAATCGACCGACCCTGTGAGGGAAGGGATCACGATCGTCCGCTTGAGTTCATTAACGACAATCATGAAGAGGAGGCTTCCATGCTCAGATCGTTGTTACGACCCGTCATAGCGACCGCCGCCGTCGCCGGCTTCGCGGGCGCCGTTTTCGTCTCGGACAGTGCCCGAGCCGAGAGCACCTTTGTTTATGGAATGCCGGCCGATCACAGCGTTCTCGATCCGCACGTGACCTGCGGCTGGATGGCCAAGATGGTCAATTACCAGATTTACGAGGGTCTGGTGGAAATCGACCTGCACAGCGCCGACTGGCCGACGAAGCTCAAGGGGCAGCTCGCCGAGTCATGGGAGATTTCGGACGACGGAACGGAGTACACGTTCCACCTGCGTCAGGGCGTGAGGTTCCATGACGGCACGCCTTTCAATGCAGATGCCGTCAAGTTCAACTTCGATCGCTTCCTCGACAAGGATGCGCCGCAGTTCAGCGAGACTGCATACGCCTACATGGACTTCATCCGCATGATCGGCGACATCAAGTCCGTCGACGTCATCGACGACTTCACCGTCAAGATCACCCTCAACGGGCCCAACTATGAGTTCCTGCGCACGGGCATGGAAGATTGTCCGCAGATGTACATCATCAGCCCGACGGCGATCGAAACCCACGGCAACGAGGGTATCCCGCTCAATCCCATCGGCACCGGGCCCTTCAAGTTCGTCGAGCGCGACCCGACAGTATCCACAACCCTGGTGCGCAACGACGACTATTGGGGCGAGAATGCGAAGGTGGACCGCCTGATCTTCCGAATCCTCGAGGACCCCGCGACACGGGTGAATGCGCTGCTCGCAGGCGAGGTGCATGCGATTCAGGATCCGCCCTGGGACGAGATCGAGAGCATCGTCGAGGAAGGCTTTGTCCTCACCACGAATGAGAACGCTCCGACCATCTGGTATCTCAGCTTCAACATGAGACATCCCTTGATGCAGGACCCCCGTCTTCGCCAGGCAATCAACTACGCGATCAACAAAGAGGGCATCGCGGAGCAGATTCTGCACGGTTACGGAAAGCCCGCGCACGGCATGCTGAACGCCGGTACCTATGCCTACGATCCGGACTTCGTGAGCTACACCTACGATCCGGACAAGGCGCGCGAACTCCTGGAGGAGGCCGGCTTTGGCGACGGCCTCGATCTGGACTTCGACGTCATGATCTACGGCACCGGCGAACTCACGGAGAAATGGATCCAGCGCGACCTGAAGAAGGTCGGAATCAACCTCAACCTCAACAAGATGGAGTGGCTCGCTTACCTCGACAAGTGGGTTCCCGGCATGGCGGAAGATGTCCACATGAACGAGATGGTGTGGGGCGAACAGACGCCGCGCTGGACAGCCTTCGGCTACCGTTGCGATCGGGTTCCACCCCATGGCAACAACATCGGCTGGTACTGCAACGAAGACATGGACAAGCTCTTCCAGCAGGCGCTCGAGACAGCCGATGAAGCTGAGCGCGCAGAGCTTTATCAAGAGGCCGATTCCTGGATCATGCTGAACGATCCGGCCAACGCACCGATCTATCACTATTTCAACCCCATCGCGCTGCACCCGTCGGTGACCGGGTTCACCAATGCGCCGTCCAACTGGTGGGATTTCTCGAGGGTTGAGCTCACCGAGTAGGTCAGGTTCCAGCCCGACCCGCGTCAGCGCTTGTCCCGTTGCCATGAAGCTCCCTCGTTGTCTTGACGAGGGGGCTTCAGTTCTTTTGCCTGCCTCCGGCTCAACGACTGCAGGCAGCGACGAGCCTGCCATGATGGCGCGTTGCGTTCCGTCTGCAATGGTGGCGGTGCCGCAGTTTCGGTCCGGTTCCGGACTGTAAGGCCATGGTGCGCTTCACCATCGGTCGTATCCTCCTCGTGGTTCCGGTCCTGTTGGGGGTTTCCATCATCGTCTTCATGCTGGTCCAACTCGCACCCGGCGATGTCACCTCGACGCTGCTCGGGCCCATGGCGTCCGAGAACGCGAAGGAGGTGCTAAGGGCGGAGATGGGCCTCGACCGCCCGCTTCCGGTTCAGTACGGCAAGTGGCTGGCCGCCGTGTTGCAGGGCGATTTCGGCACGTCCTGGGTGCACAAGAGACCGGTATCAGAAATCATCTTTCCCAAGTTCGTGAACACCGCGCTGCTTGCCGGTTCGGCCGCTCTGATCGCGTACGTGCTCGGCTTCTCGTCCGGCGTGTTCACTGCGGCCAAAGCGGGAACGCTCTTCGACCGAATCGTCACAGCGCTGATGCTCATCCTCGGCAGCATTCCGCTCTACTGGGGCGGTCTGGTCCTGGTCTTTCTCTTCGCCCTGACCTGGCGGTGGCTGCCGGCCACGGGCATGACGAAGACCATCGGCGGCGGCGGCGCGCTCGACGTGCTCACGCACCTTGTGCTGCCCGCTGTGGCCGCGTCTCTTCCCTCGGCGGCGCTCATCTCTCGCATCACGCGCGCCACCATGATCGAGACGCTCAGCCAGAATTACATCCGCGTTGCGCGCGCCAAGGGCATTCGCCGCGCGATCATCCTGCGCAAGCATGCGCTCCGAAACGCCTTGCCGCCCATCGTTACCGTGGGCGGCATGGAGCTTGGCTATCTGCTGGGTGGCATCGTTCTCATCGAGGTGGTGTTCGCGTGGCCCGGCCTGGGCTTCGTGGTCTACAACGCGATCATCGGGCGCGACCTGCCGACGGTTCAGGGCGCCGTGCTGATCCTGGCACTCGCCTTCGTCCTCATCAATCTGACCGTCGACGTGGTGAACGCCTATCTCGACCCGGCCACCCGCGCCGCTGAGGGAGGCGTCGACCGGTGACCGATGTGCCGCACCTGGGCCGGCCGCGCCGCGTTCCGGCGTTTCTCGAAACGTTCTGGGCGTCGATCGTGGTCTTTTCGCGGCACCGGGTCTCCTTCACCGCGCTCATCTTCCTGATCCTCGTCGCTCTCGTGAGCATCCTGGCGCCGGTGATCGCGCCCCACGACCCCTATGTGGACGTGGGTTGGCGCAACTCGCCACCCGGTGAGGACGGCCTCATCCTAGGCGCGGACGGCGACGGCCGGGACGTGCTTTCCCGCCTGATCTGGGGCGGGCGGATTTCGCTCCTCATGGGCGTGGTGCCGACGCTGGCCGCCATGCTGGCGAGCTTGCTCATCGGGGTCGTCGCCGCCTATTCCGGCCGCTGGGCCGATCAGGTCATCATGCGCGTGCTCGACATGTTCTTCGCCTTCCCCATCGTGCTGATGGCGACGGTCGTCGCCGGCATTCTCAAGCCGGGCCTGGCAACGGTGTGCATCGCCATATTCATCGCGCTCATCCCGTACATATCGCGCCTCGTTCGCACGACCACGCTGACCGTCAAGAACGAGCCCTATGTGGAGGCGGCCCGCTCCGCAGGCGGGCGCGGATGGGAAATTCTTTCGCGCTACATCGTTCCCAACGTCATCGCGCCGGTCATCGTCTACACCACGACGTTGATGGGCTTCATGATCGTGCTGGGGTCGGCCCTGGGCTTCCTTGGATTCGGCGTGCAGCCGCCGGCCGCCGATTGGGGAACCATGGTGGAGGAAGGCCGCGTTGTGCTGCGCAAAGCGCCGCACGTCTCGATGTTTCCCGGGATTGCCATCGTAAGCGTGGCGCTCGCCTTCGGCTTCATCGGCGACGGATTGAGGGATGCTCTCGATCCGAGAATGCGGGGGCGGTAGGCGCCATGACGCCCGCCATCGAACCGATCCTCCGGGTGGAGGACCTGCGCACCTATTTCAACCTGCGCACGGGCGTTCTGAAGGCGGTCGATGGCGTATCCTTCACGGTCGAGCCCGGCAAGGTCCTTTGCATCGTCGGCGAATCGGGATCCGGAAAGAGCGTTACGGCGCTGTCGATCCTCCGGCTCGTCGATGCCCCCGGCAGTATCGAGGGCGGCAGAATCCTCTACCGCGACACGGACCTCCTCGATCTCTCCGAAGCGCAAATGACCGACAGGATCCGGGGAGACCGGATCGCGATGATCTTCCAGGACCCGATGACGTCGCTGAATCCGAGCTTCACCATCGGCGAGCAGATCGCGGAGGGCATCATTGCGCACCAGCGGGTGGGCGGAGACGAGGCCCGTATCAAGACCGTCGAACTCTTGCGCCTGGTTGGGATACCGCATGCCGAGGAGCGCTATCACGACTATCCGCATCACTTCAGCGGGGGAATGCGGCAACGCGTCTTGATCGCCGCGGCCATCGCAACCGAACCCGACGTGCTGATCGCCGATGAGCCGACGACCGCACTCGACGTGACGATTCAGGCTCAAATCCTGCGTCTGCTGGCCGATCTCCAGAGGGGCCTGAACAGCGCCATGATATTGATCACCCACGACCTTGGCGTGGTGGCGGCCATGGCCGACAAAGTGATGGTCATGTACGCCGGGCGCGTGGTCGAGTACGCGGATGTCGAGACCCTGTTCAGCAACCCGCAGCATCCTTACACCAAGGGCCTGCTGGATTCGGTGCTCGGGCTCGACGCGCCCGCCGACGTCGAGCTTCATTCGATTCCCGGACTCCCGCCCGTCCCCGTCAACATGCCCGCCGGGTGCAGCTTTCGTCCGCGCTGCTCCCTGGCGCTCGATGTCTGTGCGCAATCGTTTCCGGAGTTGCGTGAGGCGGAGCCCGGGCACGAAGCGGCGTGCCACGCAGTCGACGCCGGCCTGGCGCGGTCATGAGCGAGCCTCTCCTTCAGGTGCGCGGCCTCGCCAAGCACTTTCGCCTCAAGCCGCGCAAGCTGTTCGAGAAGCCGCCCGTGCTCAAGGCCGTGAACGGCATCGACTTCGATGTCGAGAAGGGCCAGACCCTGGGTCTGGTCGGCGAGTCCGGGTGCGGAAAGTCCACGACCGCGCGGCTGGTGCTGCGCCTGATCGAGCCGACCTCGGGCGAGGTAACCCTCGATGGCGTCGACATTCTGCGCAGCTCGCGAACGGCGCTCAGGGCGTTGCGGCGCGAGATGCAGCTCGTCTTCCAGGACCCGATGTCCTCGCTCAACCCGCGCATGCCCGTGGGCGTCTCGATTGCGGAGTCGCTCCGGTTTCATCGCGTCGGCACCAGGGCCGAGCGTCATGACGAGGCGCGGCGCTATCTCGAGGTGGTGGGGCTTTCGCGGGACTATTTCGATCGCCTGCCGCATCAGTTCTCCGGCGGACAGGCGCAGCGTATCGGCATCGCGCGCGCCCTCGTGCTCCACCCGAAGTTGTTGATTCTGGACGAACCGGTCTCGGCCCTCGATGTCTCAATCCGCGCCCAGATTCTGAACCTGCTGATCGAACTTCAGGCTGAGTTCGGTCTCACCTACGTGTTCATCTCCCACGACCTCTCGGTCGTCAAACGCGTGTGCAGCGTGACGGCCGTACTCTATCTCGGAAAGATCGTGGAAATCGCCGAAAGCGCGCACCTCTACCGGGAACCGCTGCATCCATACACGCAGGCGCTTATACAGGCGATCCCCGTGGCGCAACCGGGTGCCAAGTCAGTGAGCGAGATGGGCGCGCTCCAGGGCGACGTTCCCAGTCCGATCAAGCCCCCCAAGGGCTGCGCGTTCCACACGCGCTGCCCGCACGCCATGGAGCGTTGCCGGCAGGAGCAACCCCCGCTACTCGGCGTAGGCTCTCGCCGCAAGGTCGCCTGCTTCCTGCACGAAGGCGCTTGACGCCCAACAATGGCGTCAAATCATAACATTGGAACAAATCTGCCCGCCTCAAGCCCGATAAAGGTCCGCCTAAAGGTGCCAGGATAGACCTATCCTGCTCACCTCGGCTTACTCCGACGGCAGGCCGGGTGTGGACGGATTCCCGGGCGCGAACACTTCTGGCATGAGGTTGCGTAATGGGGTACCTGATGATGCGTCAGATCGGGGATCACCATGAGCGTCGAACCACCTGAAGTCGTGGAAACCGACAACCCGAAGGTCTGGTGCGATGGCGGAGGGGTTCTGGGACACCCCCGGGTCTACTACGACCTCAGCGCCCACGGCGCGGTCGACTGCGGCTACTGCGACAGGCGATTCGTCTGGTTGGGCTACAAGGGCGCGGACGGGCGCTCCGGGTCTTCCGAATGACGCCGTACCGCGGCAGGGGTGAGGTGTAAGCGCCATGACGTCGTGCCGGCACGTGTTCCTCATCGATGCCTCGGGATTCATCTTCCGTGCTTTCCACGCCCTGCCGGCCATGCATCGGTCGGACGGGACGCCGGTCAATGCGGTCAGGGGTTTCTGCAACATGATCATGAAGGTGATTGGCGACACGGACGCCGATCACATTGCCTGCGTCTTCGATTACAGTTCCCGGAGCTTTCGCAACGACATCTACGATCTCTACAAGGCTCATCGGCCGGAGACGCCCGAAGACCTCGTGCCCCAGTTCCCGCTGATCAGGGAGGCAGCCAGGGCCTTCAATCTTCCGGTGGTGGAGAAGGAGGGCTACGAGGCTGACGACATCATCGCCACCTACGCCCGCATCGCCAGCGAAGCCGGCGCCAGGACCACCATCGTGTCGTCGGACAAGGACCTCATGCAGTTGGTGACGGATCAGGTGACCATGCAGGACGGGATGAAGGACCGGACCATCGGTGCAGAGGAGGTCGTGGAAAAGTTCGGTGTTCTCCCCGACAGGGTGATCGACGTTCAGGCACTGGCCGGCGATTCGGTGGACAACGTGCCAGGCGTGCCCGGTATCGGGGTCAAGACCGCGGCCACGCTCATCAACGAGTACGGTGACCTGGAGTCCCTTCTCGAGCGGGCCCACGAAATCAGGCAACCCAAGCGGCGCGAGAATCTGCTGGAACACGCCGATGATGCACGGATGTCCCTGAGACTCGTGACGCTCGATCGCCACGTACCCCATTTGACGCCCCTCGAGGAACTCGCCCGACAGGAGCCGGATGCCGACACCCTCATGGCGTTCCTGCAGTCCCAGGACTTCCGGACACTGGTCACCAGGGCCGCGGTCTGGATGGGCCAGAGAGCAGACACCGTGGTGCCGGAGACGCCGGACACAATTGCCTACGAACTTGTCCAGGACGTGGCGGACCTCGAACGCTGGGTGGCCGAAGCAACACTCCAGGGCTTCGTGGCCATCGATACGGAAACCACGGGCCTCGATGCCATGTCCGCCGATCTTGTCGGCATCTCGCTTTCCACGCGCCCCGGCGCCGGCTGTTACATTCCGCTGGCTCACAGATCCCCCGAACTGATGCTCGAGACACCACGTCAGATTGCGCCCGGGACGGTGCGCGAGGTGCTGGCGCCGTTGCTTGCGGACCCTGCAGTGCTCAAGGTCGGTCACAACATCAAGTACGACTGTCACATGCTTGCCCGCGCCGGCATGCCGGTTCATCCGGTGGATGACACGATGCTGCTGTCATGGTGCCTGGACGCCGGCCGGCACCGGCATTCCATCGACGTCCTCGCTTCAAAGCATCTCGATCGCCAGGTGATCTCCTTCAAGGAGGTGGCCGGCCGGGGCAAGTCCCAGGTGACCTTCGATCTGGTTCCCCTTGACCGGGCCCGCGACTATGCGGCGGAGGACGCCGATGTGACACTGGGCCTGTGGCATCGCTTGAGGCCGCGCCTCGTCCCGGAGCGCATCACGAGGATCTACGAGACCGTCGAACGGCCGCTGATTCCCGTCCTCGCCGCCATGGAGCGTGCCGGGATCAAGGTGGACCGGGAGCAACTGGAACGTCTCTCGGGCGAATTCGGCCGGCGCATACGGGATCTGGAAGGCGAGATCCACGCCCTTGCGGGAAGGCCCTTCACCATCGGTTCGCCGAAACAGCTGGGCGAGATCCTGTTCGACGAGATGGGTCTCGCCGATGGCAGGAAACGCTCCACGGGCGCCGACGTTCTCGAGGGACTTGCGGCCCAAGGCCACGAGTTGCCTGCCCGGGTTCTCGCGTGGCGCCAGCTGTCGAAACTGAAGAGCACCTACACCGATACGCTCGTCGAGCAGATCAATCCGGCCACGGAGCGGGTCCACACGTCGTTTTCCATGGCGGCCGCTCCCACCGGACGCCTCGCCTCCACGGATCCCAATCTGCAGAACATTCCGATTAGAACCGAGGAAGGGCGCCGCATTCGCAGCGCCTTCGTTGCGGAACCGGGTCATCTCCTGATGTCGGCGGACTATTCCCAGATCGAACTGCGCCTGCTGGCCCACATCGCCGACATCGCGTCGCTCAAGCAGGCCTTCCACGACGGCATCGACATTCACGCCATGACCGCAAGCGAGGTGTTCCATGTGCCGCTGGAGACCATGGATCCGCTCACCCGACGCAACGCCAAGGCCATCAACTTCGGCATCATCTACGGTATCAGCGCCTTCGGACTGGCCCGTCAGCTCTCCATCGGCCGCGATGAGGCCAGGAACTACATTGACGCCTACTTCGAGCGCTATCCCGGCATTCGTGGCTACATGGACCGCACCATCGCCGAAGCCCGCACGTCTGGCCATGTCACGACGCTGTTTGGCAGAAGATGCCATCTTCCCGAAATCACGAGTTCCAAGGGACCGGTCCGTGCCTACAACGAGCGGGCGGCCATCAATGCTCCGCTCCAGGGATCGGCTGCCGATGTCATCAAGCGCGCCATGATACGCATTCCCGGTGCCCTGGAAGCAAAGGGTCTGAAAGCGCGCATGCTCCTGCAGGTCCACGACGAACTGCTCTTCGAGGTGCCTGAGGACGAGACGACGGCGACCTCGCAATGCGTCCGCGGAGTTATGGAAGACGCGGCTCACCTCGATGTGCCCCTGACGGTGGATGTCGGCCTGGGCGCCGACTGGAACGCCGCGCATTAGGAGCCGGGCCGATCCTGCAGTGAGGCACGGCGGCCGGACGGCCGGATGATGCACAGCGAAACCGCTTTCCTCATCAACACACTGTCCTTCCTTGTCTGGGGAGGGCTGGTCATGTGGATGTGCGCGGGCTTCACGATGATCGAGGCCGGATCGGTGCGCACCCGAAACGCGTCGGTGACCTGCCTCAAGAACATCGGACTGTGTTCCATTGCCGTTCTCACTTACTACCTGGTGGGCTTCAATCTCATGTTCGTTGACGTTGAGCCCGGCGGTTGGATCGGCGCGCTGACGTTGTTTCAGGGTTCGACCCCTGCCGAGCGCCAGTTGCTGCAGGGCCACGAGGAGGCTCTGGACACGGTGGTGGCAACGGGCCATGCCTCGATGTCAAGGTGGTTGTTCGGCATGGTCTTCGTTGCCTCGTCGGCGTCGATCGTCTCGGGCACGCTTGCCGAGCGCGTGAAGCTGTGGCCGTTCTTCCTCTTCATCGTGGTCCTCACAGGCGTCATCTATCCCGTCGTCGGTGCCTGGGCATGGGGTGGTGGCTGGCTCGCAGAACTGGGATTCCACGACTACGCCGGCTCGACGGTGGTGCACGCGACGGGTGGCTGGGCAGCGCTGGCGGGGGTGCTGATCGTCGGCGCCCGGTCCGGCAAGTTCCGGGAAGACGGTACGGTCAGATCGACGCCGCCGGCGAACATTCCGGCAGTGACACTCGGCGTCTTCTTCATCTGGCTGGGATTTCTGGGTTTCAACGGCGCCTCGCAGCTGGCCTTCGGCAGCACCTTCGATGCGCTCGCCGTTACCAACGTTCTGGTCAACACCAATCTCGCACCCGTGGTGCTGGACGAATTCCATAACATGTTGTAATAACGACGGTTTCTCTCTCGTGTTTCAACGCCAGGAACGCGGCAACATGGCGTTTCCGTGCCCCCGGTGCAACTGCGAAGGGAGAGAAAATCATGGCGGCAATCCGTCTCACGCAACATCGCGTCGACACCCTGAAGCCTGACAGAAAGGCCCGAGACATCCGCGACAGGGACCTCAGGGGTTTCGGCGTCAGGATCCTGCCCTCGGGCCTCAAGCGGTATTTTCTCCACAGTCAGGTCGACGGCCGGCGCATCTGGCACACCATCGGCGATGCCAGAGTCATCAGCCTGGAGACCGCCCGTTCGAAAGCCGGCGCCATGCTGGCGTCGAGGATCAACGGCGACCAGGCCGGACCCGTCGCTCCGGTCCTCTTCGAGACCGTGGCCGAGGAGGTCTTCCGGCGCTACGGGCGCCACTGGAAGCCGCTCACCCGAAGGGTCAATCTCGGATACTACCGAAACCAGATCCGGCCCTGGTTCAAGGGGAGGGCGATTGCCGACGTCACGCGCCTCGATGTTCAGGAGTGGTTTGCGTCCCTTCACAAGACACCGGTGGCCGCGGACCGCTCGGCACCGGTTCTCTCGGTCATCATGCGTCAGGCCGAGGTCTACGGCTACCGTGCGCAAGGCTCCAATCCCTGCAGAGGCATCAGGCGCTACCGCAGGCGTGGCCGGGAACGGTTCCTGACGAATGACGAGATTCGAAGGTTGAGCCTGGCCCTCGACAGGCATCGCCACAGCCATCCTCTTCACGCATCAATCATACGGCTTCTTCTGCTGACCGGGTGCAGGAGATCGGAGATTCTCACACTCAAGTGGCCCGAGTACCGCGAGGGCAATCTGCATCTTCGCGACTCCAAGACCGGACCGCGCACGGTATGGCTTTCCTCCCCCGCGCGTCGCATCCTCGATGGCCTGCCGCGATCAGGTCCATGGGTCTTTCCTGCTCCCCACAGGAACAGCTACCTTTCTAGACAGTCGCTTCAATGGTTCTGGCAACACGTACGTGACGATGCCGGCATCGCGGATGTCCGTCTTCACGATCTGCGTCACACTTATGCGTCCGTGGCTCTCGCCCATGGCGAGACGATTCTCACGATCGGCAGGCTTCTCGGCCACAACGATCCGATGACCACCCTGAAGTACACGCATCTTGCCGATGCGACGGTCCACGAGGCGGCCGAAGCCCTGGCGCCCATCCTCGGCGGCGAGGGCTGAGCCATGCCCCGAAGGATGCGCCTCAGCGATCGCAACGTTGCGGGCTTGCGTACGGAGAAGTCGGAGTACACGGTCTGGGACACGAAGGTCGCGGGTCTCGGTGTGCGGGTCCGGCCATCCGGGCATCGGACATTCATTCACCTCGACAGCGGTAGCGGGTCATCGAAGCGCCGCACGTTCGGTCAGACGACCCTGATGACGGTCAAGGAGGCACGGGCCAGATGCCTTGGCGTTCAGTCCGGCGAAGCAGAACTGTATTCACCAACCGCATGCGCTCCCTTGTTCGGGGAGTTTGTTGCGGGTCCGTGGACGTCGGAATGCTATGAGCGTCAGAAACCCTCCTCGCGTCGCCGTGCCGACTCGTCACTGACAAATCAGCTTCTACCGGTGTTCGGCGGCGTGCCGCTCGACCGGATCGATCGACATTCCGTCCACTCCTGGTTCGACCGTTGCAGCGCGACTGCGCCTGGCGGCGCCAATCGTACACTCGACGTTCTGGGTCAGATCATGAACCATGCCAAAGTCCATGGTCACATCGAGACCAATCCGGCCAGCGGCATCCGCCGCAACCCGAAGCGCAAGTTCAACCGGTTCCTTTCCCGCGCCGAAATCCGCCGCCTGCATTACGAACTGGACCGTTGCGTTGCGGAAAGGCCGTCGCGTGCGGCGCAGGCGGACATCATCCGCTTGCTCGCCTCCACCGGATGTCGCTTCAGCGAGATACGGACCCTGAAATGGCAGGAAGTCGGTGTCGCTGCGCTCGACCTCACCGACAGCAAGACAGGTCCGCGAACGGTGTATCTCAGCAGCAAGGCAAGGGAGATCATCGGCCAACAGCCAAGGACCGGCAGCGCTTACGTCTTCCCTTCGCCTGACAGTCCGTCTCGACCGCTAGGGCGGCAGCAGGTGTCTCTTTGGAAACTCGTGCGCCGGCGTGCGGGCATAGAGGATGTGCGTCTGCACGATTTGCGGCACACATTCGCCAGCTATGCTGTCATGCAGGGCATACCGCTGCCGACCGTGGCGCGTCTGCTTGGTCATCGCCAGGTTTCGATGACCCTGAGATACGCACACGTTGCTGACCGGGAAGTCGAAGCGGCGGCAGAACGGATCGGTACTGCAATCACCGCAATGTGCGAACAATGAAACCTCTGCCAACTCGAAACCAGATGCCGTTGCAACTGGACCGAGACTGCCTACCTTGGCCCATCGGTCTGATCCACGCAAGCAGCTTGATTGGCCATGATCTCCATGATAGGGACCTGCCTCGCTGCAGGGCGTGTTGATGGCGCGGGGGAGTCGCAATGAACAACTAGGCTGCTCTCGGACTAGTTTCCGACAGTATGGACTCCATTATTGCAGTGTTGATTTTCCTGTTGGCACTGCTTGTGCTGTTCAAGGGCATCAAGGTTGTTCCCCAAAGCAACGTATTTGTGGTCGAGCGATTTGGCAGATACTTGAAGACGCTCAATGCAGGTTTGAATTTCATTGTGCCATTCCTGGACAGAATCGCGCATAGAATTTCCATTCAGGAACGCCAGTTGCCTGAGTTCAAAATATCGGTCATCACTCGCGACAACGTGGAAGTGCAATTGGAGTCTACGGTGTATTATCGCGTCACTGATGCGGCATCTTCCATCTATAGAATTCAGGATATCAACCAGGCACTGCGCACCACTTCGGAATCGATCATCCGGTCTGCCGCCGGCAAACTTGAACTCGATGAATTGCAGTCGAGCCGAGAGTCCATGAACTTGGAGATTGCAAACAACCTCAAGGAAGCGGCGATCGTATGGGGCATTGACATCACGCGCACCGAAATCACCGATGTCATCATCAATGAACAAACCAAGGAAGCGCAGCGCCAACAGCTCAATGCTGAGCGTGAATGTCGCGCAGTGATTGCCCGCGCCGAGGGCGAAAAGAGAGCCATGGAACTCGCTGCGGAGGCGAAGCTGTTCGAGGCCCAGAAGGATGCCGATGCCGTCAAGGTCAAGGCGGACGCCGACGCCTACGCGGTCAAGGTCAAAGCGGAGGCGGATGCGGAGCAAACTCGGGTCGTGGCGGCGGCCATTGCCGACAATGGTCACCCCGCCATTGAATTCGAGATCATGAAACGCCAGGTGAACGCGCTGTCGGACATTGCTTCTGCCGATAACGCCAGGACGATCATATTGCCGACCGATGTCACCGGTGTCCTTGGCGCGATAGAAGTCTTCTACGAGAACATCAGGAAGTAGGAAGATGGAGGCCGAACTTTCGCTCTCCTATTGGCTGTTCCAACCCGAACTGTGGGTCATTCTCGGCATCATCCTGATCGTTGTCGATATTATGGTCGGGTTCGGCTTGATTGTTCTTCCAGTAGGCGTGGCCGCGTTGTTGGTCGGTGTCGCGCTCTATGGCGATTCCCGGCAACTGTTTGGCGACGCGAACCTGTTCACGTCGTGGTGCATGATTCTGATCTTGTTCGCGGTGCTCTCAATTGTGGCTCTCGGTCTGATACGACTCGCGTTCCAGAGGTCGAAATCCGACGGTGACGACATCAACAGGTACTGAGTCCCCGGCTCTGGCGGCTACCAGGGACAGCCGGGGTGGTCATCCACCATCCTTGCCCTCGTCATCCTTGTTTGACATGGGCAGTGGCGTGAGGCCAAGTTCCGCCAGAAACTCGTTGTGAGTCGTTATCGACTCTTGAATCTTCTTCTCGATGTTGTGCAGTTCCTTACTCGTGGCCGTCAGATCGATTTCGACTTCGGGTTCGGCCGTGCTGACGTAGCGGGAAATATTCAGGTTGAAGTCATTGGCCTCAATCTCTTCCATCTCGACGCGCCTTGCATACCGCTCGATACTCTCCGGTCGCCGTTGGTAGGTGTCGATGATCTTTTCGATGTGCTCGTCGGAAAGGCGGTTCTGCCGCTTGCCCTTCTCGAAGTGCTCAGACGCGTTGATGAACAGCACATCGTCCGGCTTCTTGCACTTCTTCAGGACGAGAATGCAAACCGGGATGCCGGTCGAGTAGAACAGGTTTGCCGGCAGGCCGATGACGGTGTCGATGTGACCGTCGTCAAGGAGCTTTCGGCGAACCTTCGCCTCCACGCCGCCGCGAAACAGTACGCCGTGGGGCAGAATGATCGCCATCACACCGTCATCTCTGAGATAGTGAAACCCGTGCAGCAGGAACGCGAAGTCCGCCGCCGACTTCGGGGCGAGACCGTAGTTCTTGAAGCGCACGTCCTCGCCCAATGCCTCGTTTGGGTTCCAGCGATAGCTGAACGGTGGATTGGCGACTACCGCGTCGAACTGGGGTTTCTTTGCCGGGTTCGTCTCGCGGAGCATGTCCCAGTCGTTGGTCAGCGTGTCGCCGTGAAAGATCTCGAACTCTAGGTCCTTCACTCCATGCAGCAGCATGTTCATGCGCGCGAGGTTGTAGGTGGTGACGTTTTTTTCCTGGCCGTAGATTCTCCCGATGCCATGCGGCCCCATGCGCTTGCGGACGTTAAGAAGTAGCGAACCCGAACCGCAGGCGAAATCCATCACACTCGAGAGGTGCCTCCGCTCGCCGGTCGTCGGCTCTTGGCTATCGAGTATGACAATCGCGGAAAGAATGTCCGATATCCGCTGAGGTGTATAGAACTCTCCGGCCTTCTTGCCCGAACCCGCTGCGAACTGACCGATCAGATACTCGTAGGCATCTCCCAGCGTGTCGCTGCGCGTGGTGAAGTCCTTGAGACCCTCCGCTATCTTGGTGATGATCGTGCAAAGTTTCGCGTTCCGTTCCGAGTAGGTCTTGCCCAGCTTGTCGGAGCCCAGATTGATTTCCGAAAAGAGACCGGAAAATGTGCTCTGAAAGGATTCATTCTCGATGTAGCGGAAGCTAGCCTGGAGTGTTTGGAGAAGTTCGTCGTTCTGGATCCTCGCCATATGGGCGATGCTGCCCCACAGGTGCTCAGGGCGGATAACGTAATGTGCCTTGAGACGCATTTGCTTTTCGAAAGCTGATACATCATTGGGGTTCTGCTCGTACCAGACGAACAGAGAAGATCGAGCGCCGTTACCGATTGCATCCGGATTGGGGTAGTCGCGTCCTAGCTCCTTCTTCGCGGCTTGCTCGTAGTTGTCCGAGAGATAGCGGAGAAACAGGAATGCGAGCATGTAGTCGCGGAAATCATCCGCATTCATCGCTCCGCGGAGTTGGTCCGCAATGTCCCAGAGTGTCTTGCCAAGCCGTTGCTGGTTTTGCTCTGTCATGTCACGTTACTCCCGTCCTTTGTCGTACCACTCGGGAACAACGAGGGATTGAAGGGGTATTGCTTGATGAAGTCGTGGAGTATCTTCCGAAAGTAAAGTTTGTTCTCCTCAAGCATCTCCTGCGGTTCGAACAATGAGTAGTCGCCGTGACTGAGAATGTTGATCAACCTCGTGTGCAGGATGCCGTCTTCATCGTCAGCGTCGCGTTTGATGCACGCGGAGAAGCTATTGTAGCCATGAAAGCTCGCAGTTTTTTCCAGGATTGCGCGGAGCATGTTAAAGTGGTGGGTGTGCAGTCTTCCCTCGCGTTCCGCCTCGTAGAGCTCAACAAGCGCGGCCACATGGTGGAAAAATGGCGTGTCTCCGGTCTTGCGCAGGAGAAATCCTTCGGGCGATCCCTCGCGGGCTAGAAAGTACTTATTGGCATTTCGCAGTTCGTTGTACAGCACATTGAAGAACAGCGTGTGATGTGTCGAGATTACCGTCTTGAGGCGACTTTCCGGCCTCTTGAGAAGCTGTGCCAGATGACTCGCAACGGCGATGGCATTGTGTTCGTCTAGCGACGAGATCGGATCATCAATGTAAAGGTACTGGACCCAGCTGTAGGGTCCTGTTCCATCGTCGTCGAGTGCAAGCTGGACAATAGCAAGGAAGAAGCACCAGATGAAGATGTTCTCTTCACTGCGAGAGATCTTGATGGACTCTTCACTACGGGTTTCATACTCGTCTTCGCTCTTGCCTCGCCCATTAGTCGCGTCGTTGGCATTCTCTTCGCTACGGCTGTCCCTTTTGTATCTTATCTTTCGAGAGAAGATCACCTCCCAGTTGACCGTATCGATCAGGAACTCGAAGTCGACGTAGCGGTCGAGCAAGGTGCGAATCCGGGTGTCCATCTCCATGGATTCAAGTCCTGCGAAGAAGCGTGAAGCCGTGTTGAGTTTCAGCTTCCGCTCGCTGTTTTTCTCCAGGTCGTTGTCCCACAAGAAAAGATCTTCGGTGAAGGCGTTGAAGTAGAGCGTGTCGCGCTGCTCGGCGTCGTCATCAGCGTTGGAGGCTTTGCCAAGGCTCTTGAAGGCGGTGGACAACCGGGTCTTGCCCGTGCCGTTGTAAGCATAAATCAGGATGAACTTCTTGTTCTCCAGTTCTTGCCGTATGCGTGCAGCGAGAGCGTTGAGATCCGAAAACGTGTTGGTATCGTTCATGTCTCACTGCCAATCCAACGATGGAAAGAGTTTCTGCAGCAACCCCTGCTTGTGCATTAGGAGTGCATTGAGCCTCTGTTCCTCCGCCGCGATCAATTCGTCCAACGAGCGTAGGCAGTCGGCAATCTTCTGCTGTTCGCCCACTTCAATCGGCGCCCAGATACTGAGATTCTTTAGAACTCTTGCCGAGAGTCCCGGCTGAGCCTGCCCAATCGAGAAGCGGTTGAGTTTCAATAGATCCAATGCGTAGAACAACCAACCCGTATCGATGCCCGGTCTTGGTGTTACCACAAGCGCGTGCTCGGTTGCGTGAAACTTCCCGGAACACAAGTTCACATTGCCACACAAGGCACCTTGTCGCCCAACAAGTATGTATCGACCTTCATGTGTGAATGACTTTACGTAGCCGCGCAGACCGTTTCCACCGTAACATGGGAACAAATCTTCTTCCGCTTGTTCAGAGATCTCCGACGCTGGAACGAACTGGCCGGCTTTGGGATCGCAAACATCTTCAATTGTCAGCGCACGCCATTTCGGTTCCTTATGAAACTCCGGAAACCGCAACCGGGGAATAGTTTTCCCGGGCTGAGGAAAGAGTTTCTGCATCAGTCCTTGTTTATGCTGGTGCAGGGCCTCGAGCCTCCGGCCTTCCGCAGCAATCAGATCGTCCAACGAACTGAGACAGTCGGCAATCTTCTTCTGCTCGAGTGGAGTCGGAATACACAAGTCCAGTTTTTCCAACGATGCCGCATATAGATGGTAAACAGTTGAACCGGTAACCAGTTGAAGCACCTTTCGTTCGAGATGCCGAATGTACCGAGCCAGAAATTCTCCCCAAACTTTCTGTTGATCGGTTCTGATCACCAGTATGTCACCACCTATAATCACATTGCGCAGCTTCACACAGCATGCCTTCGCCAGTCCATTTGGTGTAACATCTGAAGTTGGCATCAGCACATCGTTTTCGACTGACAAGAACAGTTTCCCATCTAAGTTTGTTCTACTGTTAACCGTTTGGATTACTTCCGTATAGGTCGTAAACAACTCTCCGTAGTGAATACACTGGCACGCTCCATCGGCCGAGAGCATACTCTTGGGCAGTCCTTTTCCCTTAAAAAAGTCTGCAATGTTTCCTAGCTTCCTTGCTTCCCACTCCCCTGTATCCCTAAATTCCGGAAACCGCAGCCTCGGTACAAGGTGCGATGGCTTGTTGTCTGCTGCCATCACGCCGGTCCATCCTCGTAGGCGTTGAGGCCTGGGATGTCCCGGCCGTGGACGCGCCTTTTCAGAAGCGGAGCAAGATCGTCCATGAGAGCGAGTTCCCGCTCGCGTCGCTCGCGCCAACCAAGATTGAGCGGCTCCATCAAATCGGTGAGCTCCTCTCCGTCAAAGACCATGCGCTGGAGGATGTTATCGACGAAGGCTGAGAGGGACTGGGGCTCGAGACCGTGGACTTGGGCGAGATTGGTGATCACCCTGGCCCTCTTCTCGGCCTTGAATCGCTCGTAGCCGGCGCGAACGGCGTCCTCGTCGAGGCCTTCGCCTTCCTTGAGCGAATGGACGTACTCGGTAATCTCGTCCCGCTCGTCGAGGAACTTGGCGTCGGACTGGATGATGCCGACGAGTTGCTCGCGGCTGATCTTCAGCTTCTTCGGACCCTTGCCCGAGTATCTGGCGATCAGCTTCATGATGTAGTCGTAGTCGATGTCAGCGGAGGCAAAAAGGACGAACTCGAAGTCGAGTTGGTCGAGTTCGGGACTGGACGGCTTGCCGCTGCTGCTAGGCGTACCCTGCTGTTCCTTCAGACGCTGCGCTGTTTCGAGATAGACACCGCGAAAGGCGCGAAGGTCGTCCTTGGGTAGAACCTTCTCGATCTGCTCGCGCTGTTCGTAGGTGAGGTCGGTGTACTGGTCGAGCTCGGTCCGGAGACGCTGCACCTCCTTGAACCGCTTAATGAACTGGGCGCGGGCGTCGTCACCCTTCAGGTTGTTTACCTGATCAGGCTTGGCTTCGAGACTCTGCGACTGCATGAACTCGGCCAGATCTGCGACAGCTTGCTCGAAGTTCTCTATGACGACGGGTGCCTTGTCGACCAGCCAAACCTTGCGGGCCCGGTCGGGCTTGGCACCGGAGAATAGAGCGATGGCAGCGTCGACGCTGTTCTGCTGCTGGCGGAAATCAAGGATGTGGCCGTAGGGCTTGGTTGCGTTGAGGACGCGGTTGGTGCGGGAGAATGCCTGGATCAGGCCGTGATGCCTGAGGTTCTTGTCGACGTAGAGCGTGTTGAGATACATGGCGTCAAAGCCGGTGAGAAGCATGTCCACAACAATGGTGACATCGATCTTCTCAGCACCCTTGCGGGGCAGGTCGCGATTGGGGAACCGCTGCTCCTTGATGCGCTTCTGGACGTCCTGGTAGTAGAGGTCGAAGTTGTAGAGGTCGTGATTCGTGCCGTATCGCTGATTGTAGTCGGCGATGATGGCCTTGAGTGCAGCCTTCTTGCCCTCGGGATCGTGCCGGTTGTCCTCCTTCTCCTGCGGGAGGTCCTCCTGGATCTGCTGGACGTCCTTGTTTCCCTCCGCGGGTGGTGAGAAGACAGCGGTGACTTTGAGGGGGACGAACTCCGGGTCGGCGACCTGACATTCCTCCTGGAGTGTCCTGAAAGCCCCATAGTATTCGATGGCGTCGTTGATTGAGGCCGTGGCCAGCAACGCGTTGAAGCGTCGGTTTCCGGTCGCAGCTTCGTGCTTGTCGATGATGGCTTGGACAACCGCCTGCTTGGTGGGCGTCGGGCCAAGTTTGAGGGCCCGCGCGACCTCGGGCTTGTAATAGTCGACGTGAAAGCGGAGAACGTTCCGATCCTCGATCGCGTGAGTGATGGTGTAGGCGTGGAGTTGCGCCTGAAAGAGATCTTTGGTGGTCAGCAGGGAAGCGGCGTCTCCCTCGACCTGCCTGACGCTCGCATTGTCTCTAAAGATCGGGGTGCCTGTGAAACCGAAGAGCTGGGAATGCGGGAAGAACTTCTTGATGGCCCTGTGGTTCTCGCCGAACTGCGAGCGGTGACACTCGTCGAAGATGAAGACCATCCGCTTGTTTCGAAGCGGCTCAAGACGCCGTTTGAACGTTGACCGCCCAGAGCGACTATGCTGCCTACTATGCCCGCTGTCCTCGTCGAGGGCGAGCCCGAGCTTTTGGATGGTCGTGACGACGACCTTGTCCGCGTAGTCTTCGGACAGGAGGCGGCGGACAAGCGTCGCGGTGTTGGTGTTTTCCTCGACACAGTTCTCCTGGAACCGGTTGAACTCCTCGCGGGTCTGGCGGTCGAGATCCTTGCGGTCGACGACGAAAAGGCACTTGTGGATGCTCTCGTTGGTCTTGAGAAGTGTCGAGGCCTTGAAGGAGGTGAGCGTCTTGCCCGAGCCGGTGGTGTGCCAGACGTAGCCGTTGCCGCAGTTCTGGTCGATGCACTCGACGATGGCCTTGACCGCGTAGATCTGGTACGGACGCATCATCAGGAGCTTCTGCTCGCTTGCGATGAGAACCATGTACTTGCTGATCAACTGACCGAGCGTGCACTTGGCCAGAAACCGATCCGCGAAGTCGTCAAGGTGAGTAATCTTGGTATTGTTCTCGTCGGCGAACTGGTAGATCGGAAGGAACCGCTCTTCAGCATCGAAGGCAAAGTGCCGTGCGTTGTTGTTGGCGTAGTACCAAGTGTCCGTGCGGTTACTGACGATGAAGAGCTGGATGAAGCAGAGAAGCGTTCTGGTGTATCCGTTGCCAGGATCGTTCTTGTAGTCGACGATCTGCTCCATTGCCCGCCTCGGACTGATCCCGAGCGTCTTCAGTTCGATCTGAACGACAGGGACTCCGTTGATCAGGATTATGACGTCGTAGCGGTGATGGCTGTTGTCGGTATTGATGCGGAGCTGATTGACGACCTCGAAAGTGTTCTTGCACCAGTCCTTGGTGTTGACGAGGGTATAGTTGAGCGGCGTACCGTCGGCGCGGGTGAACGCCTCCCGGTTTCGCAGGATCCGGGCAGCTTCGTAGACGTCTGACGTGACAATCTCTCCGAGGAGTCGTTTGAACTCGACATCCGTGAGTTTGACACGGTTCAGGTTTTCGAATTTGTCCCGAAAATTCGCTTCGAGCGTGGTTCGATCGCGGATGTCGGGACGATATTCGTACTTGAGGTCACCCAGCTTCGCCACAAGCGCCTCTTCGAGTTCTCGTTCGGGTTTGGTTGTAGTCATAGCGGATCCACTGTGTTGAACAATCACAGCATCGGTAGGTGGTGCTCTTGATTTGTACTCAGGCGATGGGCAAACTCTTCAGACGGCCTTTCACCACTACTAAACATCGGCGCACGTTCCAAAAATATCGCCCTTGAGTTCCTTGTACACGGCCATCTCCAAATTGATGAGCGGTGCCAGCGTGTCACGCATAAAGGCCTTAGTGTTGCTTCCGCATCCGGTCAGTTTCAAGATATTCTTGCACGCATTGTAGATCTGACCACTGGCGGGCTTTAGGTCGTCCGATGGTTTGTCGCCAGATACCGCATCAATGATGCGTTTCTTCTCTGCAATGAGCTCCTCCGCCTTTTCCGGCCATTCCGCCCACGCTGCAAGCGCTCGGAGCACATCGTCATCGAATAGATAAGATTCAAGATTGCGCCGAGACAGAACGCGGACGCCTTTCTGTTCAGCCTCGCAGATCTCCTGGACAGATCGATCGTCTCTGTCGATAAGTGTTTTCACAATCAATCCATCTACAAGCGTCAGCAACGCTTGGGCGAGAGCGTATCGGTCGCCCAACACCTCTCTATCACTACCCATTGACACGAAACGGGTCTCCGGGAACTCTGCTTCGAAGATGCGCTCGTAACAACGTGCATCCTGCGAGTGATTTCGTGATGGCCTCGCAGCCTTCGGATGCCCCTCACATATTACAACTCGTTCAGGGGCGACAAGTGCGGCCAAATCATCAAGCGCAACTTGATGGGCCTTTCTCCAAAACTGACGGTCCGGTTTTGCTGGCTCGATTATCTGCGGTTGATCGAAATCCCGATCTCCAAATTCCAAGAAAACAACCGTGCCAGGATGCTCCACCTCGATGTCCCGCGCCCTACGCATCATGCCGATAGAATGAGTCGCAAGCATTAGTTGGCAACTGTCAGGTATGAGATCGTATAGCACGGCGAGGAGTTCCGACTGAAGCTTGGTGTTCATATGGGACTCGGGTTCATCAATGCAGAAAATGGTGTCGTTGTACTCCTCTTGCGCAATAGCGAGATCCAGAATTAGGTCAAATGCCGACTTTTCACCCCCGGAAAGGTTTTTGTAAACAAAGCCCTGACTTATTCCCTTTGTAAATCTAAACGTTCCTTCCGTGAGAGGGTTGCCCAAACTGTTAAGTTGCAAATCAGGAAACAGTCTGAGCATCGCGCGCCTTATGCTTCCAATACTCTCTTCCCTGTATCTCCCAAATGTTGTTGATGCCTCTCCTCGTTCGTACAAATCCTCCAGCCCCTTGCTAGCTAATCTTTGGTAATTTCTCCCGACGGCCGCATCATTGTCAATCATGCGGTTAACTCTTACTTCAGAAAGCGGATCACCGGTCCGACGCAATTCGCCAATCTGAAATTCTGGATCATTTCTGTACGCGGATCGCACATAAAAGGCTTTCCTTTGATTGCTAGGAAGTGAATGATGAAACTCCGGGGTGACATCGTTACTCCATCGATTGCGTATGGTTGAGCCTACTTTGCAATGATAGTCTTGATCCCATGATTGAGCCTTCTGGGATGTCCACTTGTGCCAGGTATGAAGTGCTTCAAAAAAGGACGACTTACCACTGCCATTGGGTCCCGCCAAAATAACCAACCGGGCAGTCCCTGGGATATGGCGGATGGTCAAATCGGCAAAACGTTTGAATTCCGTTATCTTGACACCCTTCAGTCTCATGAGTAAGCCTCGCTGGTCTTTGCGCAGGGCCTGTCGGTTGATGTTCGGAAGATCTCTTCATTCTGGATGGCTGGCCTAGTCGGTCGCATGCTGGGGCGTACGCTCGATTTCAATTCCTTGGTCCTCCACGATCATTTGGCCATTGTACCAAGTTAGGGGAGTTTGGCTGACACGGGTGTTGTGTCGTTCTGGGGTGCGGGTGTGGGTGTTGTTCATTGGCGTTGAGTGGTTTGCGAAAGCCATCACGGCTGTGCAACATATTAGTATCAATCTCACGTGGTTTAGCACAACTCCATGACGGATAGATACGCCGTATGCGATGTCTTGCGATATCGTTGACGGCGCAGGGGTCTGTCGAGCGCCTTGTGCCTTACAGTGATGTGTGGTTGAAGGGAACGAATTCGGATCAAGCAACGGAAGCACACGCGAGGTTTACCTAATGAAGAGGTTCTCTCCCGACGTGGCCGACAGGCTAAAGTGCTATGTTTACAGGCTCATTGATCCGAGGGATGGTCAGACCTTCTACGTGGGTAGGGGGCAGGGAGACAGGGTGTTCGCGCACGCGAGGGGTGAACTTGACCCGGATCGCAACATGCATGCGATGGACCCTAAGCTGGACCTCCTGCATGATATACGAATTGCAGGGCTGCGACCGATTCACCTCATTCACCGTCACGGAATGAATGAGAGGACGGCGAAGGTCGTCGAAGCGGCGTTGATCGACGCGTTTCCCGGCCTGACGAACAAGGTGAAGGGTGCTGACGCTCGACTCGGGCCCAGGACCGTCGAACAACTGGAGGAGAACTATGCCCCGACGGTAATGGTACGGAACCCAAAGCACCGCCTTATCCTCATCAAGACGAAGCCGGAAAGCGTCAAGGCAAAGGGCAATCTGTACGAGGCCGTCCGCAGGCGCTGGACCTTGGACCCCGACAAGGCGAGACGAGCGGATTATGTTCTTGCGGTAGTGGATCAGACGTGTACCGGTGTGTTCGTGGCTGACGAGTGGAGGTTGTGCTCTGGGTACGAGGCGAGACCAAAAAAGGACCAGAAGTGGGAGTTCATTGGTCGCGAGACCAACGATGAGGAAGCGCATGCCTACGTCAGGAAACGCCTGCCTTACGAGTACAGGAAGCAGGGGATGGCGCGACCGGTGCTGCACTGGCCCTTTGCTGACGACCCGATATGGTTGAGCGACGAGGTGTCGACAATTTCCTCACTCCCTGTCGACGAAGAGCTTTGATCGTAACGTCTTTCTCGGTGCCTTGGCTGGATTCCTCTTCTACGACGCTTTCTCTAGTTTCTCCTCTTGCTTCGCGCCTCACGTTCCGTGCTCCCGCTCGTGATGTTCGTTTCATCGGGCGCCTTGGGATCGATCTTCTCGGTCATCTTGGCCTTGGTGATCGAACGACCGACCCGTCGCATTTCGTCGCCCCAGCCTTCTTGTGCAGCTCTTGGCATCGCGGCTCTCAACCGGCTCTCTCGAGCGGACCTCTTCTTGATCCCGTTGGTCGTGCTTGCCGCACATTCCTCTACGCAGCAGTCGAGGTGCCCGGGAAACGGCTTGTGTCGAGCACCTTCAGCCGCTTGTGGGTGCACTTGTTCCAGGGCATTCGGTGCCGATGCCGTAGGTCTTTCCCTGTAGGCTTTCACCAACGCCTTGACGGCATCATGATCGAAACCGGAAACCGGCCCCTCGGCGGAACTGGCCTCGCGATCGTCGCCGACAGGCCAATACCGCACTGGCTGACCGTTCCACCGCGATGCAGCCAGGCCTTGCAACGTTGCGGGTCAGGTGTCATCTACAACCTCGCTCATCCAGAACGGCGTCTTGCGGTTTGCATACCCTCAACAAGCTACGGAGCGTTGGAGCGCTCATTCTCACCACCCTGTCGCTCGCCGGTGCGGCCGCGATCGGAGACGATACCGATCAATTCACCCCGCTGTGCCGCGATACGGCTGGATACAGGGACGGCGTGGTCACTCATCACTGCTGGACGCCGGTCGCCAATCATCCCGGCTGTCATTTCCACGGACTGCTGTCGTTTTTCGACAACACGGCGGCGGTCTCCTGGTCCGGCGCCTGCGAGAACGATCGTGCCGTCGGCGCCGGCGTGCTGACGGACGAGGCCGGCAACCGCGCCGAGGGAGGTTTCGTCGAGGGTCGCAAGCACGGCCCCTGGACGCGCGAACTGGCAAACGGATGGACCTTCGACGAGACTCATGAGGAGGGTGAGTGGAACGGCCCCTGGACGCTGACCGACGCCGCAGGCGTCCGTCACGCGGGTACATATGTGGACAACGCGAGGCGGGGCAAGTGGAGCCGAGTCTGGCCCGACGGCTACAGCGAGGTTGGCCCCGTCGAGAACCGCAAACGACACGGCGCGTGGACCATCACCTGGCCCAACGGCTACGAGGCCGTCGTCGCTTATGTCGAGGGCACGATCCACGGCGACGTGACGGTGACGCACCGGGGCGCGCCCCTCGGCGTCCTGGTCTACCGGGAGGGCGAGCGGATTGGGCCGGGTCTTCCCCCCGTCTTCCCTCCGCCGCTTCCGCCACCGCCGGATCCCTGAGTTGGCCGACGGGTAGAGACTCTACGGGTTCATGTCGAAGATGGGACACATCATGTTCTGTTCCTTGGCCCGGGCCTCCAGGACGCAGCCCTTGAGGTCCTGGCCGTAGCGCTCCCACAGGTGCATGCGCCACCAGGTATCGCTGTCGGCGTCGGGCGGCCAGATGCCGGTGCCGCGCTGCAGGGCGACGCCGGCCAACCCGGACAGCAGCACGACGAGGACGAGCACGGCGAGGCCGAACCGCCTGACGTGTCCGTCACGCCGGTTCGTCACCTTGAGCCGCGCGTCGACGCTTTCGAGCAGCGGCGTCATTCCGAGGACGCCGGCGACGGCCTTTTCGCCGGCTTCCATCCTTTCGGAGATGGCGACGAGGGCCCCGGCGCCGGGCGCCACCTTGCCGGCGACGTCGTCGATGCCGGAGAAGACGGCGCCCTCGCGCTCGTCGAGGGAGGCGACGAGCCTCTTCTCCATCGCCGGCAGGCCTTCCTGGAGAGTCTTGAGCAACCGCTCGCAACGGGCCAGGGCGCTCTCGAGGCGCTTCAGGTCCCCGGCGACCTGCCCTTCCTTCGCCTCGACGAGGCGCGAGGCGAGGGCGGCGATCTCCCTTTTCAGGGTTTCGGCCAGCGTCCCGTGGGCCCGGACCAGCTTGGCAATCTGGCCGGCGAGCTGGTTCTCGGCTTCGCCGACGATCGCCGCGATCGCGTCCTTCTGGGCATCGAGCTGCGCCTTGATGAGGGCGGGGTCGGACGCCGGCTCCGTCTCCTGGCGCCGGCGCTCGCGGCGTCGCAGTTCCTCGGCGTTGCGCCGGTCGGGATCGTCGGGCGGGTTCGCGGTCATGTCTTCACCTTCGCGGGACAGGGGTGGTCTCGGGACACTATACTCGGGCCATGGTCGCCACCGTCACCGCGCTCACCTCCGCGTCTTCCACCGTCCACTATTTCGAGCAGGACGGCTATTACGCCAAAAATGATCCCGAGCACCGGAAGGCGAGCTTCTGGCACGGCGCGGCCGCCAGGGACCTCGCTCTGGGCCGTCACGTCAAGCCGAGGGTTTTCGAATCCATCCTCGCCGGTTACGTTCCCTGCACGGACCGGCGGCTAGGCCGGGCGCGGGACGGCGCGCACCAGCACCGGCCGGGCGTCGACATCACCTTCTCGGCGCCGAAATCGGTGTCGCTCCAGGGCCTGGTGAGGGAGGACGCGCGGATCGTCAAGGCCCACGACGAGGCGGTGCGGGCGACGCTCGACATGATCGAGCGGGATCTCCTCATCACGCGGGTCCACAACCCGGAGACGGGCAAGCGGGAACGTCGCCGGGCCCAGGGCATGGTGGCGGCGACCTTCCGGCATCTCGCCAGCCGCAACCTCGACCCCCAGCTTCACACCCACGCGGTGCTGGCCAACATGACGCGCGGTCCCGACGGCTCGTGGCGCAGTCTCGACACAGGCAGGCTTCATGCGCAGAAGCATCTCATCGGCGCCCACTATCGAAACGAACTGGCCCGGCGCTTAAGGGAGATGGGGTGCGACCTCACTCCGACGATGATCGGCCACGTGGCGGGCTTCGAGATCGCCGGGTGGGACCAGGCGACCCTCGACGCCTTCTCGACGCGGCGCCGGGACATCCTGGACCACATCGAGGAGAAGGGCTGGGACTACGACGCGGCGAAGGCGCAAGCGGCGGCGCTGGCGACGCGGTCACGCAAGGACGAACCCCACCGGGAGGTGCTGACGGGGATGTGGCGGGAACGCGCCCGGGATCTCGGCGTCGACCTGGAGCGCCGCCGCCGGCGGCGCAGGTCCGAGCGGACGCCGGCGCTTTCCGCCCTGGAGGTGGTGGCGCGGACGGCGGAGCACCTGGAGGAGCGTCGCTCGGTCTTCGCGAAAGACGACCTGGTGGCGGGCGCGCTCGGCCATGCCCCGGGCGATCACAGTCTGGAGGAGATCCACGCCGCCCTCGACCAGTTGCGCCGGGACGGCCACCTCGTCGACGCGATCCGCTCGCGGGGCGGCGCCTCCCTGGTGACGGACCGGGCGTTGAGAGCGGAGCGCGCGGTGATCGGTGCCATGAAGGCGAAGACCGGGACGGCGCAAGCCATCGTGGAACCGGAGCAGGTCGAGGCGCGGCTGGCGGCGGCCGGCCTGACGAAGGGCCAGGAGGAGGCCGTCACCCTCATCCTGGGCGAGGGCGACGGCATCGTCGGCGTCCAGGGGTACGCCGGCACGGGCAAGACGACGATGTTGAAGGAGGTGGTGGTGCTGGCCGGGGCGGAGAGGATCACCGGCCTTGCCCCCTCGTCGAACGCCGCCAGGACGCTGTCGCGGGAAGCCGGCATCGCGACGCGGACCCTGCAGTGGTTCCTGACGCGTTACGGCGACCGCACGGAGGAGACGGAGGGCCTGCTGGAGGGCACGGTCCTCGTGGTGGACGAGATGTCGCTCGCCAGCACGGACCAGACCC
>JAPPGE010000052.1 GCA_028821455.1 bacterium
GTTCGTCAGCATGGCCGCAGCCGCAAACGGAACACATCGCTCGCCCCTCCCTTCACTTGTCCATCGTTGAGGAAGCTGTCATGGAGAGCCGCAACCTGTCAACGCAGGGCCTCCATCCCCGAAGGCCAGAGGACAATGGCCAGGATCCCTGGCGTCGGTGAATTCGAAAAATCTCATCCACGATGCGAGAGGCCCCTGAGGCCGATGTCACGGCGGCAGAATCCGTCCGCCCAGTCGATCCTGTCGACAATGCGATAGGCGCGGTCGCGGGCCTCGGCGAGGCAAGCGCCGCACGCCGTCACGCCGAGCACGCGTCCGCCCGCCGACACCCAGCCGCCCCCCTCTCGCGCCGTGCCGGCGTGGAGGATCACGCCATCATCGCCCGCCGCGTCGTCGAGGCGGCGAATGGGTGTGGCCTGGGGATAGGTTCCCGGATAGCCCCGCGTCGCCATCACCACGGTCAGAGCCGATTCCTCACGCCATGTGAGGTGGACGCCATCGAGCGTGCCGTCGCGGGTGGCCAGCAGGGCCGGTACCAGATCGTCCTCCAGGCGGGCCAGCAGGACCTGGCATTCCGGATCACCGAAGCGGACGTTGTATTCGAGGAGTCTGGGACCTTCGGAGGTGATCATCAGACCGGCATAGAGGACGCCGCGAAACGGCGTGCCGAGCCGGCTCATCGCAGCAATGGTCGGGCGGATGATGTCGTCGAGGATCCGTGCCTCGATTTCGGGGGTGACCACCGGAGCCGGCGAATAGCATCCCATGCCGCCGGTGTTGGGGCCGGTGTCCCCGTCACCGACGCGCTTGTGATCCTGGGCCGTGGCCAGCGGCAGGATCGACGTGCCGTCCACCAGCACGTGGTAGCTCGCCTCTTCACCATCGAGGAACTCCTCGATGACCACGGACGAACCGGCATCGCCGAACACGCGTTCCGCCAGCGCCTCATCGACGGCCCGGAGGGCCTCGGCTTCGGTGAATGCGACGGTGACGCCCTTGCCGCCGGTGAGGCCATCCGCCTTGATCACGACGGGTGCCCCGCAGACGGCAATCCACGCCCTCGCCTCGCCCGCATCTTCGAAACGCCGCCAGCTGGCCGTGGGCACGCCGGCTGCGTCGGCGATTTCCTTCATCAGCGACTTCGACGCCTCGAGCCGGGCGGCAGCCGCATTCGGTCCGATGCAGGCAATGCCCGCTCCTTCCATGGCGTCGACAACTCCGGCAACGAGGGCCGCTTCCGGACCGGGCACGACAAGATCGACAGCATTGGTCCGGGCCCATGCGACGAGGCCGGCGACATCGTCAGCCGCCATGTCGACCAGTTCGGCATCGTTGGCGATACCGGCATTGCCGGGGGCGCAGAAGAGCGCCGTGACAAGCGGCGACGCAGCGATTGTTCTCACCAGCGCGTGCTCCCGGCCGCCGCCACCGATCACAAGAATCCTCATGAAACAACGCCGTCAGCCGGATTCCTCTGCGACGGAGCCGTCACACCCATCGCTCACTCTCCCATGCGGCTGGTCCGGCGTCGCGGGTCTTGTATCATGGCACTGCCATGGAAGCATCCGCTGCAATCCCCGACCAGGCTGGCAACGTCCCCGAATTCGGGGTCGCCGAGATCTCGCAACGGGTGCGCTCGACGGTCGAGGCGGCCTTCGAGCGTGTCCGCATCCGCGGCGAAATCGGCCGGGTCACCAGGGCGGCATCGGGACACGTCTACCTCTCCATGAAGGAAGACAAGGCGGTGCTCGACTGCGTCTGCTGGTCGCGAACGGCAAACCGCCTGGCCCACCGGCCCGAACAGGGTCTGGAAATGGTGGCCACAGGCAAGCTGTCGACCTATCCCGGCCGCTCGAGCTACCAGTTGATCATCGAGAGCCTCGAGCCTGCCGGGCTCGGCGCCCTGATGGTGCTGCTCGAGAAACGGCGCAAGCAACTCGAGGCGGAGGGGCTCTTCGATCCCGCGAACAAGCAGCCGCTGCCGTCGTTGCCCGACGTCATCGGGGTCGTGACGTCACCGACGGGCGCGGTGATCCGTGACATCCTGCACCGTCTGCGCGAACGCTTCCCCCGCCATGTCCTGGTATGGCCGGTGCCGGTGCAGGGAGAAGCGGCCGCGCCTGAGATCACCGCCGCCATCGAGGGATTCAACGCCGTCGGCCGCGACGATCGGGTGCCGCGCCCCGATCTCATCATCGTCGCCCGCGGAGGCGGCAGTTTCGAGGATCTCATGCCCTTCAACGACGAGGGTGTGGTGCGCGCCGCCGCCGCCAGCGCCATACCGCTGATATCGGCCGTGGGACACGAAACGGACACCACCCTGATAGATCATGCTGCGGACCTGAGGGCGCCCACGCCGACCGCGGCGGCGGAGATTGCCGTTCCGGTGCGGGCCGAACTCATGGCGCGCCTGATCGAGACTGACGGCAGGCTTGTGCGGGCAACCACGGAGCTGCACCAGCGCCTCGCCAGCCACCTCGCAGGTCTCGCCCGCGGGTTGCCGAGACCCGGTCGCATCCTCGAACAAAGAAGCCAGGACCTCGATCACGTCGTCTCGGGTCTCGACCGGGTGATGTCGCTGAGGCTCGCCGGTCTTGGCCGCGCTCTTGACGAGCGCATCCTCGCGATGCCGGAACCGGGCGCCTGGATCGCGGAAAGGCGCGCCCGGCTCGCCGGAGTGGCTTCCGCCATCAATGCTGAACTCCTGGCCGGGCGCGTGGCCCGCTCCGGGGACCGGCTCACCCATCTGGCCGGGAACCTCGACCGGGCCGTCGGGGAACGGCTGGCGACACCTGACCACACCATCACCCGGCTCAACAAGCTCCTGGAAAGCCTCAGCTACCGGTCCGTTCTCGAACGCGGGTATGCGGTCGTGCGATCAGGCGGAACGCCGGTGACACGGGCTGCAGGAGTCAGTGAAGGCGACCGCCTTGCCATCGAGTTTGCCGACACCACTGTCGATGCCGTGGCGGGTGACGCTGGCAGGGCATCGCGCCGCAGGACGCGCACGGAACGCAGCGACACCGAGCAGTTCAATCTCTTCTGAGGCGCCGTCGCTCGCCTGCTACGCAGCCCCCTTGGTGACGGAACCGGGTCAACCGATGCGAATGCCCTTGAGGTGTTCGGGACGCGGAACTCCGGGCTTCAGGCGCGGATCGTCCTCGGGCTCGCCGACCACGGTACGCACCGGCACGAGCCCGGCCCAGATGTCGAGGGCGTAGTCCTCCTCGTCGTCCTCGCAATGGCCCGTCCTGATCTTGGCGCTTGCCTCCTCGATGGTCATGCCGACGACCGAGGTGGCCTTGAGCTCCTGGGCCTGCACCGGTCGCAGGGTCTCCCAGCGGCCCGGCACGAAGCGGTCAAGGAAGGACTTGAGGGAAGCCTCCTTCTCGGTCGCGTCCCTGACCAGGGCGGCCGTGCCGAAGAGCGTGGCCGAGCGGTAGTTGACGCTGGAATGCATGCCCGAGCGCGCCAGCACGAAACCGTCGAGGTGGAAGACGTTGACGCAGACCGGCACACCGCCATGAACCTTGCGCAGCATGCGGCTTGCCGACGAGCCATGCCAGTAGACACGCTCGCCCTCGCGCCAGACCAGGGTCGGCGTGACATAGGGCTGGCCCTTGATCACGTAACCAACCGAGCCGGTGCCGATCTCGTCGATCAACCGGTGCACGGTGTCGGCATCGTAGTGAGCGCGTTTGAAGAGCCGCTTCACGCGGCTGCGTTCGCTGGGGGTGAAGGCGTTCAAGGCTTGGCTCCCGAAGAAATGGCATGGCCGGCACGCAGCCGGTGGACGTCGCCGGCTTCGTACATTCGGCGCAACTGGTCGAACAGACTCGACGATAAGTCAACCGGGCCGGTACATCAGTTCCAGCCGTCGTCGGGCTCGGGCACCGCGCTGGTGCCGTCCAGCGCCGTCGCAGACGCCTCGCCGGGCCAAGGGCCAGAGCGAAGGCGACGACTTTCCATTCGCCTTGTCATTGCCGTGACCATGATCGATGCGCTACCACCTTGCCGTCGCAAGCCGCATGCCGGCATGACCGCCATGGTGCGGATCTATGTCGGGAGAGTCTCGGCGTCCGCTTTACCGCGCCGCGGTCTCCTGCCATATCGCAGCGGCGGCTCGCGAGCCAGGCACAACGGAGGAAGCAACCATGGTCAAGACCGCGCTCGTTACCGGCGGCAACCGGGGCATTGGACTCGAGATCTGCCGCCAGCTTGCTCGCGAAGGGCATGCGATCGTGCTCGGCTCCCGCGATCCCGCGTCCGGCGAGAAAGCCGCAGCCGATCTGCGGGCGGGCGGTCATGACGTTCGCGTCGAGAGGCTCGATGTCTCAGACGACAAATCGGTCCAGGCGTGCGCGGACAAGCTCGCCGATGCTGGGGTCGAGATTGATGTGCTTGTCAACAACGCCGGCGTGCTTGCAGAGGGCAACCTTCTTTCGGGAGATTCGGCGCCGATGGACGAGGCGATCGCCGTCAACTTCCTCGGCCCGTACCACACCGCTCGAGCCTTCATGCCCGGCATGGCCCGGCGAGGATGGGGCCGGGTGATCAACGTCTCGTCGGGCTGGGGGTCCTTCGCTTCCGGGCTCGAAGGTCCGGCGGCCTATGCCATCTCCAAGGCCGCGCTCAACGCCCTCACCGTGCGCCTTGCGCGTGAGGCCGGACCGGGGGTTCTGGTCAACTGCATGTGTCCGGGCTGGGTTCGCACCCGCATGGGCGGGAAGGCGGCGTCGCGTTCGGTTGCACAGGGTGCCGACACCGCACTCTTCCTTGCAACCCTGCCCGACGACGGGCCGACTGGCGGATTCTTCCGCGACCGAACGTCCCAGCCTTGGTAGCTGTGTCAGACGAGCGCCGGGAGAAGCGGTGGAACGGGCCACATTTCACCGCCTGGAAGACATCCTCGAAGGAAGCGAATGGCAGGGTCTTCCAGGATGGACCGATTTCCGGGCAGGCAAGCTGTCAGTGGACACCGGATGGCCCCGGAAGGCGATGGTCCTATCGCTGGCTGTGATGGTGTAGATCAGAGACTGGCAAGGTCCTTGGGAACGTGCATGCTCAAGTTACCGTTGAGTGTCGCGGGAAGGTCTTCGGATCGTCACTCGGGGGACGGCCGTAATCGACTGCGAGAACGGTGCCCCGTTTCATGGCGCCGTCGGGAACCTCAGCGTGGAGCCCGGCGGTCCGGCAGGCGCGCTGCGAAGCGCAGTCGGACGTAGTCGGCCGTCCAGTTGCCCTCGCTGTCGCACAGGCTGTGGCGCAGGAGGTCGAGGGTTTCGTCGCGGGCCGCCCGGCGTTCTCCTTCCGGCAGGGCCGCGTAGAACGGTCCGGCAAAGGTTCCGAGCCAGCCCTTCATGCCTGTCGGAAGCGGGGTCGGGCGCGGGATGAGCTCGATGCTGTCGACCGAGAATCCGGCAGTCTCGAGCCGGCCGCGGTAGTCGTCCGGCGTGGGGTAGAACCACGGATTGACGGCCGCGATGTCGACGCCGCGCCGGGCCAGCACGGCGGCGAGCGCGGTGACGACCGCGGCCATGTTTCCGTGTCCGCCGAACTCGCCCACGAAGCGCCCGCCCCGCTTCAGTGCGCGGGCCACGCCGGCGATGACGGCGTCGGCATCCCCGACCCAGTGCAGGACGGCATTCGAGAACACCGCGTCGAACTCGGCCTCGAAGGCAAGTAAGGCGGCGTCCATCAGGCGGGCGTCGATGCCGCAGCCACGGGACGCTGCGACCATCTCCTGCGAGTGATCGACGCCAACCACCTCGCAGCCGGCCTCGACGATTTCTTGTGTCAGCGCGCCATCGCCGCAACCGAGGTCCAGGACGCACTCACCCGGCCTCGGCGCGAGAAGCGCAAGCACGGCACGCCCCAGCACCGGCACGAAGCCGGCGTTGGCCTGATATGCCTTGGCGTTCCAGGATTGCTCCGAGGTCATGACCGTCACTCCCGTGATCGGGTGGGCCTATCATTGCGATCAGGATGCGACAAGGGGACGCCATGGGAGTGGGCCTGGTCGCGGGCGCCTGAACGGGATGCAGGCGGCCAGTCCGGACGGCAGCTGGTCGGCGGTGGAAGGTCTGGAAGGGGAGGAAGGAGGGGCCAATGGCCCTTCGGTGGGGCGCAACAGGTGCGCTGCCGTCGTCAGTCGGTCTCCCGGTCGCCGGCGCGTTCGCGCATGGCGTCCCTGTAGGGATGCGCCGCGTAGGTCCCGAGAATCCTCACCTCGAGTGCGAAGAATCCCAGTTCCTCCAGGGCAAGACGCATGGACCGTTCTTCGGGATGGCCTTCGGCGTCGACATGGAACTGGGCGGCGCTGAAGGTGCCGTCGATCATGTAGCTTTCGATCTTCGTCAGGTTGACGCCGTTGGTGGCAAAGCCCCCCAGTGCCTTGTAGAGCGCCGCGGGAACGCTGCGCACGCGGAAGATCATGCTGGTGATGAGGGAGTCGCTGCCCGGGTCGGGGAGGGGAAGAGGCCGCGACAGGACGAGGAACCGGGTGTGATTGTGGTCCGCGTCCTCAAGGTCCCGCTCCAGGATGTCGAGACCGTAGATGCGGGCGGCCAGTTCCGAGGCGATGGCGCCATGGGCCGGATCGCCCTGGCCGGCGACATCGTGGGCGGCGCCGGCGGTATCGGCATGGGATGCCGGCTCGACTCCAAGGCGCCGCAAGGCCCGGCGGCACTGACTGAGCGCCTGGATGTGGGAATGAACGACAGCAAGGTCGCTGATCCCGGCGCCGGGCACACCCAGAAGACTGTGATTCACCTTGTGGAAGTGCTCTCCGATGATCTGCAGGGACGAGAGCGGCATCAGGTGGTGGACGTCGGCAACCCGGCCGGCGACGGAATTCTCGATCGGCAGCATGGCCAGACGCGCATCGCCGTCTTCCACCGCCTGGAAGACATCCTCGAAGGAGGCGCAAGGCAGGGTTGTCATGGATGGGAAGGCCTCCTGGCAGGCAAGGTGCGAATAGGCACCGGGCTTGCCCTGGAAGGCGATGGTGTTGTCGCTGGCGGTCATGGCGTGGATCGGGGACTGGCAAAGTCCCTCAGCGGAAGAAGGATCGTGCCTGCTCAAGGTCCCGGGGAGTATCGACACCGACCGGAACACTGTCAACGCGGCCCACGGCGATGCTCATGCCGGCCTCGAGGGCGCGCATCTGTTCCAGGCGCTCGCGCCGCTCCAGGGCGCTTTCCGGCAACGTGACGAAAAGTTCGAGCGCCTCCCGGCGGAAGGCGTAGATACCGACATGGTGCCACAGGGGACCCTCGCCCCAGGGTGCGCGGGCTCTCGTGAAGCACAGCGCCCGCCCCGTCTCTTCCCCGTCATTCCAGGCCACCACCACCTTGACGACATTGGGGTCAAGAGCCTCGTCCTCGTCCGACGTCGGCGCGGCGAGAGTGGCGATGTCGGCGCCGCTCCCGGTGAGCGTGGCGACAACGCAGCTGAGATCGCGCGGCGGCAGCGTCGGCAGATCCCCCTGCAGATTGACCACCACGTCTATTCCGTCCGCCCGGTCGATGCGGGCCAGGGCCTGGTGCACGCGATCCGACCCCGAGCGGAGATCGTGATCCGTCATGACGGCCTCCCCGCCCGCCCCCTCCACGGTATCGGCAATGACGCGGTCAGCGGCGGCAACGACGACACGCCCGACATCGGCCTCGACAGCGCGCCGCCATACCTGGACGATCATCGCGTCGCCACCGACAGACGCCAGGGGTTTCCCCGGCAACCTGGTGGACGCCATGCGCGCCGGAATGACGATGATCGTCGACAAGGGTCAGCCGGCAGCCGATGCCTGTTCCGGAGAGCTGTCATGGACCTCGACGCGCAGGGGCGTCGAGCGTCCTCCGACGATGCGTTCCGACGAACAGGCCGTGAGAATGACGATGCAGTCGATTTCGGCCCTCAGCGTGACGCTGTCGCCGGCCGCGCTCAGGGTGTCGCCGATGACGAACCGGCCGTCGGCCCCGGGGGGCGTGTTCTGGAAGAGGTTGACCGGATCGGGTTGCAGGACATGCCCGATGCTCGCATCGCGCGCCGCCTCGAAGTAGTTGTCACGGCAGTTCGGATGATCGGCCAGCCCCCTGCCGGCGTACCAATCCCGGTTGCACGAGGCATAGAGCATGTCGTGGCATCCCGGTGACGCATCGGCGATGAACGTGAAGACCGGACGATCGCGGTTGGTGAAGAAGCACTGCCCCGTTTCGGGAAAGAGATTGCCGTTGTGAAGCCGGGTGACCGACGGGCTCATGAATTCATCGTGATCGGCCTGGCTGACGGCAAAGAGATCGCCCACCTGGCACCCCTCGACATCGACGATGCGGACGTACTGGCCGCCTTGCGCGGCAATCCAGCCGTTCGAGTATCCGGGAACGTCCACCGTACGGATCCCAACCATTGTCACACTCCTTTCCGGCCTGGAAACGCCGCCTTCCACCATGGGTAAAGACTATTCGGGACATGCTCCGGCGACAATCGGGCCACGGCGGGGCTATCGAGAAGGGACTTGAACACCGACGCGACTTGACTAATCTCCGCAACGCCTCGACACAGGCACAATTCCCCCAACCGGGACCACTCCTTTTCGGGCCGGTGCGCATGGATGCTCTGGAGTTCAACAAGATTGCCGCCGGCCTGCTGGTCGGCCTCTTGCTTGCGTTTGGCATCGGCAAACTGGGCAACACGCTCTACGGCCCGGCCGTGGAGCATGCAGCGCCCGAGCACGCCGATGACATGATGGCTGACGCCGAATCGGTCGACGAGACACCGGCTGTCGAGGTTGCGGCGGTCGTGGTGCCGATCGCCACCCTGCTGGCGGGTGCGGACCTGGCCAACGGCGAGAAGCAGTTCCGCAAGTGCAAGAGTTGCCACAGCGTCGAGGTGGGCGGCCGGGATGGGCAGGGACCCAATCTCTACGGTGTGGTCGGCGCACCACGGGGAGGCCGCGACACCTTCAACTATTCCGATGTCATCGCCGGCCTGGGCGGAACCTGGACATTCGAGGAACTGAGCCTCTACATCACCGATCCCAAGGGCTACGCACCCGGAAACAAGATGGTGTTCAAGGGCATCTCCGACGACGAGGACCGCGCCGACCTCATCGCCTGGCTCAACACCCAGAGCGATGCGCCGCTCGCCCTGCCCGAAGCCGATGGGGACGACACATCGATGCTGGAACCGGCGGATGCGGGCGGTCACCCTGTTGATGTCGAAGCGACCGATCCCGTTCTTGCCATGATCACCGGAGCCTCCGCCGAGGACGGCGGACGCGTTGCCCGCGCCTGCCGGGCCTGTCACACGTTCACGCGGGGCGGCGCCAACCGCGTCGGACCCAATCTCTGGAACATGGTGGACCGCGACATCGCCAGCGTGGAGGGATTCGACTATTCCGATGCGCTGGGCGCCGAGGGCGGAACCTGGACCTGGCGCCGGTTGTGGACCTACCTCGAGAATCCCCGCCTGGACGTACCCGGCGGCAAGATGGGATTCCGCGGCATCGCCGATGAGGAGGACCGCGCCGCCGTGATCGCCTGGATGGGAATGCTCGCCGACGATCCTTCCCCCTTCGCCAGGATCGAGTAGGAAACCCGGGGAGAGGGTGTCCGTGAGCGATGAATTCCAGTGGAAACACAAGGAACTTGACGGCCGCAGGATCGCCGCCCGACTCCACGAGGAGACACGCAGGGCCGTCGATGAGCTGACGGAACGGGGCTGGGCGCCGCGCCTCGTCTCCGTGGTGATCGGCGATGCGGACGCCGTCGCCATCTACGTGCGCAACCAGAAGCGGACGGCCGAGCGACTCGGCATCGCCTTCGAAGAGCGCCACTTCGCGGAAGACATCAGCGAAGCGGAAATGCTGGCAGCCGTCCAGGCCATGAATGCCGATCCCCGGGTCACCGGAATCATCGTGCAGCGTCCGGTACCGCCGCAGATCAACATCAAGAGGCTGCAAAGCGCCATCCACCCGCTCAAGGACGTGGAGGGCCTGCATCCCGCATCCGTCGGCAACATCGTCTACAACGAACTCGATCTTGGTCCCTGCACGGCAATGGCGTCGGTCCACATCCTCAAGACGACGGGTCTCAATCTCTCCGGTCTCGAGGTCGTGGTCATCGGCCATTCCGACATCGTCGGCAAACCGATCGCCTTCCTGCTGATGGCCGAGGGCGCCACGGTCACCGTGTGCCATCACCAGACCCGCAATCTCGCGGTGCACAGCCGCCAGGCAGATGCCGTGTTCGTGGCCGTCGGCAGGCCTGGCCTCGTCACAGGCAACATGATCAAGCCTGGCGCCTGCGTCATCGATATCGGCATCAACCCGGTGACGGACGCGGATGGCAGTGCCCGTATCGTCGGCGACTGCGATCTCGAGAGCTGCCGGGAGGTGGCAGGCTGGATCACGCCCGTGCCAGGCGGCGTCGGTCCGGTCACGGTCGCCATGCTCATGCACAACACCATCGCCGGCGCCCGGCGTCAGCGGGACTTCTACAACAACGCCTTCGCTGCCGATGCCTGGACAACCGGCCCGGCAACAGGTCCAGGGGGATGACGCGTCCCTTGCAGGGGGAGTACACGTGACCGAAGAAACGACAGCTGATCTGCTCGCCCGGGTGCTGACCCCGAGTGACCACCTCTCGGTCTCGACCGACGGCGTGCTGCACATCGAGGAAGCCAGCGTTACCGACCTGCTGCGGCAGTTCGGATCTCCTCTCTTCGTTCTCTCGGACGCCACGCTGCGCGCCAACTACCGGCGGATCCGGGCGGCGTTCGAGTCCGCCTGGCCGGGCCCCGTCAACGTCATGTACGCCATCAAGTGCAATCCCAACTTCGCCGTGCGCGCGGTGCTTCACCAGGAAGGCGCCGGCGGCGACTGTTTCGGCAACGGCGAACTCGAGGCGACGTTCGCCGGCGGTGCCGATCCGACGCTCATCGCCCTCAACGGCTCCAGCAAGACCATCGCCGCGCTCGCCAGGGCCGTTGAGCTCGGTGTCTGCATCAATCTCGATGACGAGGAAGAGATCGAACGCCTGGCCGGCGTGGCGCGGGCGGCCGGGCGCCGGGCCCGGGTCAACATCAGGCTGAAGGTGATCCCTGAATCCTTCGCCACATTCGAGAGTGACCTCGTGTCGTTCTCGGGCGATCTGCGGCCGGAGCTTGCCCGCTGGAAATGGGGTGTCACGCTCCCTGTAGCGGCCCGCATGATTCGCCGGATCGCCGCCATCGATGAGCTTGAACTCACCGGATACCATGCCCACCTTGGACGCATGACCGCCAATCTGCGCCATCGCGCCGCCTTCGATGCCGAAGTCGGGCGCCTGGCTGTTCTCCTTCACAAGGAGACGGGGTTCGCACCGTCGGTGATCGACATTGGCGGCGGCTGGGCCCGCAAGCGCGATCCTGAATCGAAGGATATGCGGCCCAATGCCCATGACATCGAGGACTATGCCCAAGCGTCGGCCGGAGCACTCGCGGGAGAACTCTCCGGCGCCGACCTGCCGCTACCCGCCCTGTGGCTGGAGCCTGGCCGCTACATCGCCGGCAATGCCGGTGTCCTGTTGTCGCGCGTGGGTTCCGTCAAGCATGACAACGCAATGACCTGGGTTAATGTCGACGCCAGCACCAACCTGATGCCGCTCATCGGCGCCGGCGAGGAAGGCACCCGCAACCTGGTCATCGCCGCCTCGTCAATGCACCGGCCGTTTGCCTGGCGCGCCGATGTCGTCGGACCGATCTGCATTCCGTCCGTCCTCGGCGAGGACTGTTCCCTTCCCGCGCTGTCGCGGGACGATGCAATCGCCATTCTCGATGCCGGCATGTATGCCGAGTCCGATTCCCACCAGCTGAACTGGGTGCCACGCCCGGCCACGGTGATGGTGCGGGGAAGCGAAGCCGGGGTGGTGCGCGAGCGCGAAACCCTGGACAGTCTCTTCGCCAACCAGCGTCTGCCCCACTGGTTGCGGAACACCAACGCGCCACCGTCGCCATGGCGCGATCGGGCCATCAACGCCGGTGCGCCGCCATGACGACGCCGTCGGTGGCCGAAACCGCGAGACATCGCTACCAGCTTCTCATCGACGGCATGACCTGCAGCGCCTGCTCGACCCGCCTGGAACGGATGCTGTCGGCGGCATCGGGGATCACGACCGCCGCCGTCAACCTGGCCACGGAGCGGGCCACCGTCGATATCGATGACGGAACCTCCCTGGACTCGGTGATCCAGGTGGTGCACCGGGCCGGCTTCGATGCACGCAAGGAAACACGGGCCTATCGCTTCTCGCCAGCAGCAGACGAAGCCGCTGCCGGAATGATCAGGGAAGCGTTCGAGGGAACGCCGGGCATCGTGACCGTGACAATCGACGGCGACCGCGCGCTGATCGAGGTGGAGCGCTACGCCCTGGCCGTGAGCGACGAAAGTCTTGAAGAGCGCGCCAGGGAGGCCGGGTACGTCCTTTCCTCCAGCGATGATGCAGAACCGGTCGAGGACCGGCGTGATCTCCGGCAATACCTGGCCATCGGCGCGGCTATCCTGCTTTCCGCGCCATTTGTCGTACAGATGGCGGCACACCAGGTGCTGGCAACCAGTTGGGCCATGCCTCCACTCCTCGAGGCCCTGCTCGCCACACCGCTGCAGTTCGTGATCGGCGCCCGGTTCTATCGTGGCGCCCTCAATGCCCTGCGTGGCGGCGGCGCGAACATGGAGGTGCTGGTGGTGACGGGAACCACGGCCGCCTACTTCTTCAGCTGGTATCAGTACGCGGCGCTGGGCGATGCGGCGTCCGGTCAACTCTACTTCGAGGCCTCAGCCATCATCATCACCCTGGTTCTCGTCGGCAAGCAGCTGGAAATGAGGGCGCGGCGCGGTGCGGCTCAGGCCATCAGGGAACTGCTGGCGCTGAGGCCACGAACCGCTCTCGTCGAGGCAGAGGACGGCACGGTTCACGAGAAGCCCCTGCGGGAGGTCAGGGTGGGGGACAGTCTCGTCTGCCGGACCGGCATGCAGATCGCTGCCGACGGCATCGTCACCCGTGGCGTGGCGGAGGTGGATGAATCGCTCGTCACCGGCGAGAGCATGCCCGTTTCCCGAACCAAGGGCGATCCGGTGATCGCCGGATCTCTCAACATCGACGGCCTGTTGACCATCGAGGCCCGGGCTACCGGCGCCGATTCGACCCTGGCGCGAATGATTCGCCTGGTCGAGGACGCCCAGGCCGCCAAGCCGACGGTTCAACGCCTGGCGGACAGGGTTTGCGGGATCTTCGTCCCCGTCGTAGTCGCCATCGCGGCCATCGCTTTCCTGGGCTGGCTCGTTGCCGGAGCCGGTATCGAGGCCGCCGTCATCAATGCGGTATCGGTCCTCGTCATCGCATGCCCGTGCGCTCTGGGACTGGCGACACCAACAGCCATCATGACCGGCTCCGGTGCGGCAACGCGGGCCGGCATCCTCATCAAGGATGTCGAGGCCCTCGAACAGGCGCACGGCATGACGCACATGGTGCTCGACAAGACCGGAACGCTCACCTCCGGCACGCCGCGCCTGGGAACCATCCAGCTGCTCGCCGACGACCTCGATGAGAACAGTGTCCTGGCGGTCATGGCCTCCCTGCAGCAGGGAAGCGAGCACCCCGTCGCGGAGGCATTTCGCGTGGCTGCTGAGGAACGCCGACTCCCACTGCAGGCAGTACAGGAGTTTTCCAGCCGGGTGGCCCTGGGTGTGGAGGGCATCGTCGACGGCACTCTCTACCTTGCGGGGAACCGCCGTCTCTTCGATACCCTTGACTTCACCGCACCCGGTCCCGTCGACGCGGACGATGAGGGCGGAGTGTGGCTCGGCGCCCGCCGCGAGGATGGTGATGTCTGGCTGGCCCGGTTTGTCGTCGACGATGCCACGCGGCCCGGTGCCAGCGAGGCCGTCGACGCCCTCAAGCGACTGGGGATCACGCCGTTTCTTGCGTCGGGCGACACCACGGCTGCCACCAGACGCATTGCCGCCGCCACGGGAATTGACGAATTCCGCAGCCGCGTGCGTCCGGAAGACAAGGTCGCCCTGATCGACGAGCTCATGGAGGGCGGCCGGAAGGTCGGCATGGTGGGAGACGGCATCAACGACGCGCCGGCCCTCGCCCGGGCCACTGTCGGCATGGCCATGGGGTCCGGCACGGACGTCGCCATGGAGACGGCGGCCATCACACTCATGCGTCCCGATCCCCGACTGGTGGCTGCCGCCATCGACATCTCGCGAAGGACCTGGCGAAAAATCAGGCAGAATCTCTTCTGGGCCTTCATCTACAATGTCATCGGCCTGCCCCTGGCGGCACTGGGACACCTCAGTCCGTCCCTGGCCGCCCTCGCCATGGCGCTCTCGAGCGTGAGCGTCGTCGGCAATTCACTGGTCCTGCGGAGCTGGCGCCCGCAACTGGAGGGAATCACTCATGACGACTCTTGAGTTCGACGTCACCGGCATGGTCTGCCAGGGCTGCTCAAACGCCGTAAGAACGATGGTTCTGTCTCAGACGGGAGTCGCGTCTGCGGCGGTCGATCACGAGACCGGCAAGGCCTCCATCACCGGGGATGCCACCATGACGGCCGCCGCCGTCCACGGCGCCATCCGCGACGGCGGCTTCGGCGTCAGGGCCTGCGGCAATCCGCGCTGCGCCTGCGACGACTGCCTTTGCGATCCCTGCGCCTGCTGACGGAACCGGGCTGGTTCTCGGACCAGCCAACGACCATGTGCCATCACTCCCGACGCGTGCGGATATCACGAGAATGATCGAGGCGAGATTGGACGCCCTATCGTCGTCTTCCTGACTTGAGCGGGTGCTACGGACGGTCTCCGTCAGCACAGTGATCGAATTCAATCTCGACCGTCGCGTGTTCGATACCGTACCCGTCGTGCAACCGTTCCTTGATGCGGACAATCACGTCGTGCGGCACGGCTGACCCCCGCACCCGTGCATGAAGGGTCGCCATGGTGCGCGCCTGGGTGATCGACCAGAAGTGAACGTGATGGATGTCGACGACATCGTCGATATGCCGGGTCAGGTCGTCCCCGACATCCTGGCGGGAGAGATGGACAGGGGATCCCTCCAGCAGGATGTGCGCAGAATCCTTCATCACGGGCCAGGCGTTCCTCAGGATGATGGCGACGATGACAAGGGAAAGAAGCGGATCGGCAACCGTCCATCCGGTCTCCATGATGATGCCGGCCGCGGTGATGGCCGCCAGGGACCCAAGGAGGTCGCCCATCACGTGGAGCCTGGCGCCTCGCACGTTCAGATTGTCCCGGTTGGCCCTCGAAATGATGACAAGGGCAAGGATGTTGACGACGAGGCCAATCGCAGCAATGACGAGCATCATCTCGCTCAGGATTGCTCCGGGCTCGATGATCCGCTGGACCGCTTCCGAGACAATCCAGACACACAGGAAGACCATCAGCATCGTGTTGCCGAAGGCGACCAGGATCTGCATGCGATCGGCGCCGTAGGTCATCCGCGCCGTCGGCTTGCGCCTCGAGAGGCGAAAGGCGTACCAGGCAAGGGTCAGACTGGCGAAGTCCGAAAGCATGTGACCGGCATCCGCCAGCAGCGCCAGTGATCCCGACAGCAGGCCACCGATGAACTCGGCGATCATGAAGCTGCCGATCAGCAGCGCCACCAGCCCCAGAATGCGGCCATTTTTCTCGATGTCCGCAATGCCGTGGGAATGACCGTGGCTGTGCGTCGCTCCGGTCACGTCTCCTCCGCACCAACGCCTGGACGAGGGCATATCACCCGACACCATTCGTGCCAATCGGAGAATTCATGTTGACAGGCAGGGCGCCGCGGCGGCTAAATGCGCCCTTCGAATCTCACGAAACAATCACCAGCATCTTGGGGAAGGGAGGTACACTTCCATGTCCATTCGTCGTCTCGTTTCCGGCCGTCTTGCCACCCTGGGAGCCGCCGGGCTCCTGTCCCTTGGACTTCTGCAGGGTCCTGGCCATGCGGACGGACACCTTCATCTCGTCGCCACGGACGCCTTTGCGCCACAGGCCGGGTGGGCCATGGAAACCGATGACGCCTACATCCTGGCTCGCGCCGGATGCGTCGAATCGCTGACACGGCGCACTGCCGATGGCGCCCTTGAACCGGCGCTCGCCGAGTCCTGGACGCGGCATTCGCCCACCGAGTGGGATTTCGCGATCCGCCAGGGCGTGACGTTCAGCGACGGGACACCCTTCGACGCCACCGTCGCGGCCGAGTCCCTCAACCGCATGCTGTCGGCGACCGCACCGCCACGGGCCTTCGCGCCGAAGCGCATTGCCTCGGTCACGGTAGTCGATGCCATGACGGTGAGAATCGAGTCCGTCAACCCGAGTGTTCTCACACCGATGCGCGTGTCGTCACCCAACACCGGATTCCTGGCGCCGGCGGCCTTTGCCGGGGACGCCGTCGATCCCGTGGGTCACTGCATCGGACCGTTCGACATCGTCGAGCATGTGCCCCAGCAGGCCCTGATGCTCAAGCGCCATGACGCCTACTGGGGCGGACCGGCACAGCTCGAGAGCGGCGAGATGCGGTTCATTCCCGAGGGCAGCGGCCGGGCGACGCAGCTGCGGACCGGCGAGGCGCACATCTCGGCCCGCCTGCCGGTCACGGAGGTTCTCGCATTGCAGACGGAACCGGATGTCGTGGTCCAGACTGTCGCCCAGGCGCGCACCAACAGCCTCTATCTCAACAACCAGAAGGCGCCGCTCGACAACATGGCCGTGCGTCAGGCCATCCAGAGCGCCATCGATTCAACGGCCATCGCCCAGACGATCTACGAGGGCTCCGCCCAGGCGGCTGTCGGTCCCTTCGGGCCCGACGATCCCTGGGCTCCCGAAGACGCGATGGCGGTTGCACAGGACGTGGAACGCGCCAGGGCGCTCATCGCCGAATCCGGTGTCGACGCGGCGTCGCTCGACCTCGTCCTCTATGCCTACGTGGAACGCGCAGAACTTCCCGATCTCGCCGCGGTCATCCAGGCGCAACTCGGCGCCATCGGCATCAACGTGGAACTGAAGGTGGCGAACTATGGGGCTCTCGAGCCGGACCTCCTGAGTGGCGAGTTCGACATGCTCGTGCTGTCGCGGGGGTATCTCTCCGACGTGGCCGACCCCATCGGCTTTCTGACGGCGGACTACACCTGCGAGGGCGGCTACAACCTGTCACGTTTCTGCGATCCGGACATCGACGCCATGGTCGACCAGGCGAGCAGCGCGGAAAGCGAAGCGGAGCGGTATGCGCTCTACAGTGATATCGCCCGCGAGCTTCAGTCAAGGGCGGTCACCGTCTTCCTTGTCCATCAGCAGGGCAGCGACGGGCACCGTTCGAATGTCGCCAATTATGCCGTCCATCCCGATGGTCATTACCTCTTCACCAGGGACCTGGCACTCAACTGACCGGCACCTCAACCCCAGGGAGCAGACCGACATGACCGGTGATCACCTGACACCGAAGTTCATCACCTTCGATCTCTACGGAACACTGACCAACTTCCAGATGTCCGACGTCACCGCGGAGCTGATGGCGGACCGCGTGGACGAGAGCGACATGGGAAGGTTCCTGGACGACTTCGAAGCCTTTCGTGGTGACGAGGTGCTGGGGACCTTCAAGTCCTACGCGCAGGTGATCACCGGGTCCTTCAGGCGGACCTGTGATCTCTGGAACATGGCATATGACAGTGAAACCGCCGACGCGATCGTGGATGCGATCCCCACCTGGGGCCCGCATCCCGACGTGCCGGAGGCCCTGGCACGGACCGCCGAGGCCTATCCTCTCGTCATTCTCTCGAACGCCAACGACGAGCAGATCAGGCACAATGTCGACAAGCTCGGCGCCCCCTTCCATGCCGTCTACACGGCGGAACAGGCAAGGAGCTACAAGCCCTGCTTTGCGGCCTTCGAATACATGCTGGACCAACTCGGCTGCCAGAGACACGAGATCCTGCACGTGTCGGCCAGCCTCTACTACGACCTGATGCCGTGCCACCACATGCGCATCGTCAACAAGGTCTATGTCAATCGCGGTTACGAGCCGTCCGTTCCCTTCTTCGGCTACCACGAAATCCCCGACATCACACACCTGCCCGGCCTGCTCGGTCTGTGACCCGCCGTATCACCGGTGAAGTCCGGCATGCGGGGCTCTGCTGCATGGGTACCGGAGACGCTCCTCTTCAGGCACACGTGATCCGATGGTCGGGCCGGCCTGGAAGGCCGACAAAGCAACCCGGTGCGGCTTTATCGCGGCACGACAGAGCCGAGCCAGTCCGCAGTCATATCAGTGCCTTTTGTTCTCGCAGCATCAGCGACCACAGTTTCAGTACTCAAGAGAGACCTGCAGCCTTTCGGAGCGCTTCGTTCATGCGGCTTTGCCAGCCGGGCCCATCAGAGCGAAAGGCGGCAATGACGTCAGGATCAAGTCGGAGCGTGGTCTGAACCTTCGTCACATCAGACTTCGGACGGCCGCGGCGCACAGGGGCCCTGGCGAACCTGGCCTGCCACTCAGGGGTGCTGAAATCCGGCAGACCATCATCGGAACCGGCTTGCGTAGATTTCTCGTTCACGGGTGTTGGCCTTTCTCAAACTGATGATTCGGCGAGCATCGCCACGCAGAGTCCACGCCACGAACACCATGCGACCGACAAGAAATCCAGCCGACATGTACCGCGTCTCAACGCATTCCCGGCGATCATCCTCGATGGTAATCGTCGGGTCATCGAACATGGCGCATCAGTCATGTCGAGACCACGGTCACGAAGCGTCGCATTGCATTTTGTGTGGTCATCCTCGATCCGCATCATTCATGTCACTACAAAGAAGTTTGCTGTCAACGTCCTGGCGGCGAGCGTTCGGTCGAATTGGCCGCGACCAGCGCCCCCCACCGTTGACCATCGCCGGCACGGATCTTCGGGGCGAAGAAGCCGCGGTCCGCGTTATGGCCAGGCCCAAGAAGGGTGCAAGAGGCAGTATCCGGGATTGACCGTGCGAAGTGCAGCACGTGCGGCTCAACCAGGCTCGTCCTGCTCGCGCCCACGGGTGTCTGAGGCAAGCCTCGAAAGTTCCCGTTCGATCCTGATGGTTGGCGGTGGGTGACAGGGCACGGGGCCGTGCTAGCATGGCGGGCGAACCTGCCGGCCGGGGCCATGGAACGGTTTTTGCTCAAGCGGGCGATAGTCCTTGTCGTCACGCTGACACTTGTTTCCTTCCTCGCCTTCCTGGTGCCCTGGCTCGGTGACGCGGACCCTGCGCGCGCCATCATCCGCTCGCGAGTGGCGGACCTAGCGCTCGACAGTGCCGCGGTCGAGGCGCTGCGCATCAGGCTCGGCCTCGACCAGCCGCTGCTGCATCAGTTCTTCGCATGGCTCGGCCGTGTCTTTCAGGGAGACCTCGGCCTTTCCTTCACCAGCAGGCTTCCCGTGGCCGACCAGATCCTGCGGGCCATCGGCGTGTCGGCCACCCTCGCGCTCAGCGCACTCTTCCTGGCCCTGGCCATTGCCCTGCCCGTCGGCACCCTGGCGGCGGTGCATCAGGGGCGCCGCTTCGACGGCATTGTCACCTTCATCGCCCAGGGGTTCGTCTCGATTCCGGAGTACTGGCTGGCGCCGGTTCTGGTCCTGCTGTTTGCCGTCGAACTCGGCTGGCTGCCTTCCGCCGGCTGGTCCGGATTCGAGACGCTGATTCTCCCCGCCGCCGTGCTCTGCCTGCGCCCGCTTGCCTACTTCTCGCAGGTCATGCGGGCCTCGATGATCGACGTTCTCCATGCGAACTACATCCTGGCCGCCAGGAGCCGGGGTCTCGGTCTCGCCGGCGCCCTGGTCCGGCATGGCCTGAGAAACGGCATCCAGCCGGTTCTGACAGTCTTCGCCCTGTGGCTGGCCGGGCTGCTCGGCGGTTCGGTCGTCGTCGAGGTCATCTTCGCCATACCCGGCATGGGCCGCCTCATCTATTCGGCGGTAATCAACAACGACATGCCGATGCTCCAGGGGAGCATCATCTGCATCGTCGGCCTCGCCATCATCATCAACACGGCGGCCGACGTTCTCTACGGCGTCCTCAATCCGACCGTCACCGTGTCAGGGGATGCTCGATGACCATGGCCGCGCGGAGTGTCCGCTGGGTCATGCGCCAGCACTGGACTTTCATCGCCGGTCTTTTCTCCGGCACCGTCGTCGTCCTTCTTCTCGTCGCCGCGCCAGTCATCTCGTTGCATGACCCGATCGCTCAGGACCTCTCCATGCGCCTGCAGGGGCCTGGCGGGGACCATTGGCTGGGCAACGATCAGCTCGGCCGCGATCTCTGGGCGCGTCTCCTCTACGGAGGCCGGTTCTCCGTCGTGGTGGCCGCTCTCACGCTTTTCCTGTCGGTCACGATCGGCACGTTGATCGGCGCCTGGTGCGGAAGGATCGGCGGCGCCGTCGACGAGTTCGTGATGCGTGTCGTCGATGTCCTCATTTCCTTTCCCGAAATCATCGTCGCACTCTTCCTGATCGCCATCATTGGCCCGGGCTTCGGCACGCTGGTTCTCGCTCTCACACTGGTCGGCTGGACACCCTTCGCCCGTCTCGCCCGCGGCATTGCGCTCGACATTTCGTCGCGGGACTACATCGCGGCGGCCGAGGTGCTCGGATGCACGCGAACCTTCATTCTCCTGCGCCACGTCATCCCCAATGCGCTACGTCCCATTTCCGCCATGACCTTCCTGCGCTTCGGCCACAAGCTGATCACCGTGGGCGCGCTCTCGTATCTGGGCCTGGGCGTTCAGCCTCCCGATTCCGACTGGGGCGCCATGCTGGCCGACGCACGGCAGTTTGCCGTTCGTCAGCCCCTGCTCGTGTTTGCGCCGGGCATCGCCATCATGGTCACGGCGCTTAGCGTCACCCTCATGGGACAGGGACTGGAAATCGATGCCGACCGGTCGCGCCGCCTTCGCACGGGGCAATCATGACCACGCTGGATGAGGCGCCCTGCCTGAAGGTCGAGAATCTCGACATATCGATCGGTGACGCGATTGCCGTTGCCCGAGGAATCAACCTCGAGGTCCGCCGGGGCGAGACGGTCGCTCTCGTCGGCGAATCCGGGTCCGGAAAGACCGTGACGGCGCTTTCTCTCATCGATCTCCTGCCACCCCCGCTCCGGGTGACGCGAGGCACGATTACGATCTGCGGCGAGACAATCACCGAGGCAACCCCCGACGCCCTCAATCATGTGAGGGGCAACCGTGTCGGCATGGTCTTCCAGCAACCCTCGAGCATGCTGGATCCCAGCTGCAGGGTGGGCCGGCAGGTCGGTGAGGCCCTGCAACTGCACAAGGGAGCATCGCGTGGCGAAGCCTTCGAACGTGCCGTCGAACTCCTGCGGGAGGTCGGTATCCCGGAAGCCCCCCGTCGCGCCCGTTCCTTTGCCCACCAGCTGTCGGGCGGCATGGCGCAGCGGGTCATGATCGCTGCGGCCCTTTCCAGCGATCCGGACCTCCTGATCGCCGACGAGCCCACGACGGCGCTCGACGTCACGGTCCAGGCACAGATCCTCGGGCTTCTGGAAAGGGAAAGGAGACAAAGGACGCTCTCCATCCTCCTGATCACCCACGATCTCTCCATCGTCTCCGCGATGGCGGACCGGGTCGTCGTGATGTACGCCGGCGGTATCGTCGAGGAAGGTCCTGTCGAGACGATCATGCGGGCGCCGCAACACCCCTACACGAAGGCCCTGATCGACTGTTCTCTGATGCGCGAGGCGGGAAGCGGTGATCTCGAGTCCATCCCGGGCACCATTCCGCCACCCAACCGGTCGATTCCCGGTTGCCGCTTTCACCCGCGATGTCCCCATGCCCTCGCACGTCGCACGGGGAGTGTCTGCGCCAGCAGCGAGCCCGAGGCGACACGGACGGCCGAAGGGCACCTGGTCCACTGCTGGGCGGTTGAACCATGAGCAGCACCGCAAGTCCCCTCGTCGAGGCCAGCGACCTCGTGAAGCACTTTCCCCTGCGTGGATCAGGCAGGCTGAGCGTGCGGTCCGTGGACGGCGTGACCCTCGCCATCGGACGCGCAGAGGTGCTGGGTCTGGTCGGTGAATCGGGATGCGGAAAGTCCACGCTCGCCCGCCTGCTCATCAACCAGATCCGGCCGGACCGCGGCGAGGTGATCATGGACGGCCGCGATCTCCTGGCGATGAGACCGGGAGACTTGAGGCGGTTCCGCCGGACCGTCCAGCTCATCTTCCAGAATCCTGAGGCGGCGCTCGATCCCCGGATGAGACTGATCGATTCCCTGATGGCCCCGCTTGCCGCGCACCACGCCGGAACCCGGGACGAATGTCTGGAGATGATCCACGCGATGCTGGGCGAGGTCGGAATCGATCCGGGAATCGTCCAGCGGTATCCCGGGCAGTGCTCCGGAGGGCAGTTGCAGCGGATCGTCATCGCCAGGGCCCTCCTCCTGCGACCGAAGTTTGTCGTCTGCGACGAGCCCACGTCATCGCTGGACGCGTCGATTCGCGCCCAGATTCTCAATCTCCTCAACGATCTCCGCCGGCGGTTCGACCTTTCCCTGCTGATGATCTCCCACGATCTCCGGGCCCTGCGCCACATCTGCGATCGCGTGGCGGTCATGTACCTGGGCCGCATTGTCGAGATGGCGCCCGTCGAGCAGATCTTCCAGGCTCCGCGCCATCCCTACACGAGAGCCCTCAACGCCGCCTCGCTGCTCGATGAAATCGGCCTCGACGCCGCCAGCCATCTTGTCCAGGGAGAACCTCCAAGCCCCGTTCACCCACCGCCCGGTTGCCATTTCCATCCACGCTGCCCGCTGGCTGACGAGACGTGCAGACAGCACGTTCCCGCCCTTGAGAGGATCGCGGAGCACCACGAGGTCTCCTGCCACCACTGGCGCAGAACCAACCCGTGACCGCATGACCTGTCGCGGCACATGGGTGATGTGGCACCCTGACTCCCGACACGCCGTTGCGGATGAATGACATGCAGGGTTCGAACGATCCACGCGAAGATCTTACAAGCCGGGTCTACCGGATCCTCAAGAACGAGATCCTGCTCGTCCGCCTCGCTCCGGGCGCCGAGATCCCGGAGAGCATGCTGGTGGAGCGTTACGGATTCTCCAAGGCGCCGCTGCGCAGCGCCCTGGCGCGGCTGCGCCAGGAAAAATTGGTCATCACGCGCAAGCGCCTCGGCAACATCGTGGCGCCGATCTCCATCCAGGACGTCCACGAGGTCTTCCAACTGCGGCTGCTGCTCGAGGTCGAGGCCACGCGCCTTGCCGCCGGACATGTCGATGCGTCAGTGCTCACCCGGCTTGATGCCGAGGTGCGCGCCTGCCTTCCCGCCAGCGGAGGCGGGACCAGGACAGCCTATCGCGAAGCCAACTACGCCTTCCACGAACACATCGTCCAGTCATCCAGGAATGGCCGGCTGGCGGAATTCGTCATGTCCCTCATCGAGCATCACGAGCGCATCGTCCACTTCTGTCTCACCCTTGAGGACAGGGACATCGAGTTTCACCATCGTCACGACGACCTGCTTTCTGCCCTTCTCGACGGCGACGGCGAAGGGGCGGCGGCGGCGGCCGAGCGGGCCATAAGGGGCAGTCAGAAGAAGATCATCGAGACGCTGATGGGTAGTCACGCCACGCCGCCACGCGATGGCGGACGGAACGATCGTGGAAGACCTTTCCTTCAGGGGCAATGAGCCAAGTCCAGGTCTCGTCAGGCTCGCCCAGTCGGACACCTTCCAGGAGATCCACCACCACCGCGCGACCGTCAGTGTGGTCCTCGTGGCGCTCGACGTCGGTGATGAGACACACCCGATCGCCATGCCGGGCAAGCCAGTCGATGTGGCTCGAAATCAGCTCCCGGGTGAACATCTTCAGGCGTTCGGGAGGAAAGGCCGGACAGTGCCCGAGAACGTACCGTCGCGGCATGACCGCAAGCTGGGACATGAGATTGACAGAAACGGCAAGATCGAAGGGCGCATCGCCAATCGCCGGGGGATGGCCTTCCGGCAAGTGCCCGTGGCACCCGGTTCGGGAAAACCGGTAGCAAGCCCTCGCCACACCGGTGACGTCGAGGGCCACCAGTTCGACATTGGCAAGCCGGCGCACCGCCCGGCGGGTCGACCGCCCATGATGGATATCCACCAGAATCACGCGCCGGAAGGTGCGGGCCAGCATCTCCACCGGCACGTCCAGCAAGAGTCCGGAACCGGTCACGAGGACTGATTCGCGTTGTCTGCAGCCTAGCGCGGCATGCTCGATCACCTGCCGGGTCCGTTCCAGGTGAGGCCGCCACTCCTCCCGGCACTCTTCGGCGCGCCGGGCGATGCCGGCAAGTTCCCGCAAATAGCCCATGGGCCCCAGATGCAAGGGTGCCGGCGAGCGTAGGATCTCGACGATGTCGCGCAGCATGACATCCTTGAAATGTCGACTGACATGTCATACTCAGGGTGCGTGAGGGGATCAAGGATGCGGCGCCATGCTTCGCAAGTTCCTCATGCTGGCCATTCTGGCCCTTGTCGCCAGCCCGCCGGTTCTGGCCAATCCCGATGTCTGGGTGACGACGAACTGGCACATCCGGATGGCGGACCACTCCGTCGCGGGATTGACCCTCGAATGGACATTCGACCCCTTCGCCTCCAGCTTCCTCTTCACCACGTTCGATACCGACGGTGACGGAACCGTCTCGAGCCAAGAAGCGCAGGCGAAAGAGGAGGAACTGTTCGCCCCCATAGCGGAACAGGACTGGTACCTCACCATTCTCGGCAACGGTGAACTGGTCTCCTGGCATCTTCAGCACGCCGAAACGGTGTTTGACCCGGATCATTTCGGCCTGAGGCTCACCATCGTCCTCGACGATCCCCAGGCGCCCTTCTCCGCCAGGCTTCGCGACGATCTTCTGTTCTTCGACTTTTCGTTTGCCGATGACGGGTTTCTCACGGTGGAGGGATCCGTCGATCCGGCATGCCGCTTTGTGGCCGGGGCTGGAGAGGGTGTATTCGAGGGGTATATGTCAACCATCACGCTTCGTTGCGGAGATCCGTCATGACAGAACGCCTGGCATGCATCCTTTGCATTCTGGCCATCGTTGTCTGCGCCACCACCGGCACGGTGAATGCCCAGGAGACGACGCTTCCCGCCGTCGAGATGACGGAAGATGACGGCGGTCTGTGGGAACGCTGGACGGATGCCATCGTCGCCTTTCAGCGTCGGGCCAACGCGGAAGTGGCCCGGCACATGAACGCCATTGACAGTGGCAAGAGTCTGGGCGCGTTCTTTCTCGGGCTTGCCATTGCCTTCGCCTACGGGGTGCTCCACGCATTCGGTCCGGGACACGGCAAGTTCATCATCGTCTCCTACTTCCTGGGCCGTGATGCCCGGATCGCCCGCGGTATCGTGATGGCGATCCAGGTGGCCATCGTTCATGTCATCGCCGCAATTGTCATTGTCTGGCTTGCGGACATCACCCTGCGAGCCGGTTTCGGGATCGGCCTGGCGGAGGTTCCCGGCGTCAGGGCCGCGAGCTTTCTCATCATCGCCGCCATCGGTCTCTACATGCTCTACCAGGCCTTCCGGGCCGCCCTGGGCTACATCAATCCTTCCGAGGTCGGTCACGGTCACAGTCACGCCCAGGAAGGGCATGCCCACGGTCACGGACACGCTCACCACGAAGAACACGGGCACGGGCACAACGGGAATCACGGACACAGTCATGGGCACGCCCATGCACACGGTCACGGACATGCCGCTGAAGCGTCGAAGGTGGAAAGCGGACTGATGGCGGTCGCGGCCGGGATGGTGCCGTGTCCAGGCGCCGTGCTCATCATGCTCTATGCGGTCGCCAACGACATGATCTATCCGGGTTTTCTCCTCGTGGCGGCCATGTCGCTTGGCATAGGCCTCACCATCTGCTCACTGGGAGTTGGCGCCATCATCGCCCGTCAGACGGCTCTGCGCCTCGTGGAAAGCGACGGCTCCGGATCGTCCGGAGCGCTGCTGGTGCGCCATGGGTTCAACTTCGGCGGCGCCATCATCGTCACGCTCATTGGCCTGGTGTCCTTCGTGGCGTTCCTTGACGTTCCGCTTGGCTGACCCGGCGCCGGCTCTCGAGGTATTCAGCCGATTGCATCTCCATCAGCCGTGACGCGGTTCTGCGGAACGCCAGGGAACCGTCACCTTCCGCATAGAGCCCTTCGGGCGGTGCGGCAGCGGAACACAACAACCCCACCCTCTCCTCATAGAGGATGTCGATCAAGATGATGAACCGCCGTGCCTCGTTGCGCATCGCCGGAGTCATGACCGGAATGTCATCGATGATGACGGTATGGAAGGCGCCGGCGAGCGCCAGGTAGTCAGGTGCGGCCAACGGACGGCCACAGAGTTCGTTGAAGGTAAAGCGTGCGACATGGCGGGCCTGGCGGGGGACGTGAAGCACCCGTCCCTGAAGGGGAATGTCAAGCGGCACGATATCGGCGTCGCCGGCGAGATGGCGAAAGGCTTCATCGAGACGCGCCGTCGCATTGCCATCGTGCGAAGACATGTAGGTGCCGGTGCTGGCTAGGAATGCCAGCCGGTAGTCCCGCTCAGCATCGACCTCGATGATGTCGAGCTCCGTTTCGAGCGTGTCGATGAACGGGCAGAAGGGCTGGCGATTGATACCCCCGTGGTAGAGGTCACGGGGATGCTCGTTCGACGTTGCCACCATGACCGTGCCCAGGTCGAGAAACTGCCGGAACAGCCGACCGAGGATCATGGCATCGGCAATGTCGGTGACGTGGAACTCGTCCAGGCACAGGAGATCCAACTCGCCCACCAGGGACCTGGCGGCAAAGCGGATGGTGTCGTTGGCATCGCCGGAGGACCTGTGCCGTTCCTGGATGGTGCCGTGGATCTCGCGCATGAAGGCATGGAAGTGGTGGCGCTCCTTCTTCCGGTTCCGGACGTTCTCGAAGAAGAGATCCATGAGCATGGACTTGCCTGTACCGACACCTCCATGCAGCCATATGCCTCTGGTTGAGGGGCGGCGGCGCCCGAGAACGCGGTCGAACAGGCCTCCCCGCCCCCGGGAGCCAAGAGTCCGCGCAAGCTGATCGAGATGCCGTGCGGCCCTTTCCTGGTGCGCATCGTGCACAAGACCGCCGGATTCAACGAGGCGCTGATAGTGTTCTAGCGTGCCCGATTCCATGGATCTGCTGCCATCATCGGGCGTTGTCTAGACCGATTGCTCCGGCGATGCCATGGCATTCGGGACAGTCGCCCGTGTAGACTCGTCGCTGACCATTCCATTCTTGCGCGGTATCGTGACCCGCACCGGTCGTGCACCCGCGTCATTCAGGACCGGAGTCTCAGACCATGGTGAATCTCGACCTTTGCTACACCCCTGCCGTCACGCTTGCCCGACACATCGCCTCGCGGGAGATATCGCCGGTCGAGATTGTCACCAACAGTCTCGAGCGCATCGAGGAGATCAATCCGAAACTCAACTGTTTCTGTTTCACCTACTCCGAGGAGGCCCTGGAGAAGGCGAAGGCGGCCGAGCGCGCGGTCATGGAGGGTGCACCTCTCGGTCCGCTTCACGGGGTGCCGGTCGCCATCAAGGATTTCACGCCCACGGCGGGGAAGACCACGACGTTGGGAAGCAGGGTCTACCGCGACCATGTCCCCGACCAGGATGCCCGGGTGGTGAGCGATCTGCTTGGCGCCGGCGCCATCATGGTGGGGAAGACCACCACGCCCGAATTCGCCCATGACGGCTTCACCCACAGCCCGCTGTGGGGCGTGACCCGCAACCCCTGGAATCCGGATCGCACACCCGGCGGTTCGTCCGGTGGCTCGGGCGCAGCGGTGGCGTCGGGTTGCGTACCACTGGCCGAGGGTTCCGACATGGGAGGATCGGTGCGCATTCCGGCCGCCTTTTGCGGCATCGTCGGTCTCAAGCCGAGTCTGGGCCGGATCCCCATGACCATCCTTGCCTCGGTCTTCGACAACATCAGCCACTTCGGGCCCCTGGCCCGGACCCTGGATGATGCGGCCCTCTTTCTCGACGTCTGCCAGGGGCCCGACGAGTACGACATCATGTCAAACCCGGCGCCCCTCGACATTCCCCGCCCGCTGCCAGGCAATGTCGAAGGCATGCGAATTGCCATGGACATCGACCTTGGTTTCTATCACGTCGACGATGAGGTGGCGGCCAACGTGGAACGTTGCGCAGAGGTCCTCGCCAGTGCCGGCGCCATCGTGGAGGAAGTGGACCTGGGATGGAGACGGGAGTGTGCCGACGCCTGGCTCGACTACTGGAACGTCTATCTGGCCGCATTCTTCGAGCAGCATCTCGACACCAGGCGAGACGATCTCGACCCGAACATCGTCACCATGTTCGAGGCGGCCCGGAGGATGGATGCCATCAGTTTCAAGCGCCTGGAGTTCGTCAGGACCCGGCAGTGGAAGCGCCTGTGTGACATTTTCGCCGATTACGATGCACTGATCTGCCCGACGACACCGGCCGTCGCGCCCCAGGCGTCCGGATCGGATGCGGACCAGCTTGGCGAGACGCCGGACGGCAAGATGCTTTCCAACGACATGACTCTCGTCTTCAACAACGTGTCGCAGTGTCCGGCACTCTCGGTGCCCTCGGGCATGTCCGCAGACGGTCTGGCCACCGCACTGCAGATCGTCGGGCGACGCTTCGAGGACCTCACTGTCCTGAAGATCGGCGCTGTCATCGAGAAGCTTCGCCCCTGGGCGCACCTGCGTCCTCCGCTGTGAGGTCCGGGAACAGATCTTGACATCACTATCCCCGGGGATAAGTCAGCCCGGACAGGACAGGACCGCCCTTCGCATCCTCTTCGCCAGCCTGGTCTGTGTCGGGCTTGGTCAGTCCCTCCTCTTTTCCGTTTTGCCACCGATTGCCCGGACCATGCAGCTCGAGGAGTGGCATGTCGGGCTGGTGTTCGCCGTTTCCGGGGGCATGTGGGCGGCCATGAGCCCGTTCTGGGGACGCCGAAGCGATATCGTCGGCCGCAAACCCATCATCACCCAGGGTGTGGGCACCTATGCGGTCTCCATGCTGCTCTTCATTCTCGCGATTCAGTCGGGACTCGCCGGCTGGTTGCCGGTCATGGTCGCCTTTCCCCTGATGATTGCTGCCCGCCTCATCAACGGCGTCTTTGGCTCGGGCGCGTTCCCGGCGGCACAGGCCTACATCGCCGACAGGACCAGCCGGTCGAGGAGAACCGGCGGCATCTCCATGCTCAACGCGGCCTTCACCACCGGAGTCGTGCTGGGACCGGGTCTGGGAGCTCTCCTGGTCAGTCTGCACTTGCTGGCTCCGCTGGTGGCCGTCTCCATCATTGCCGCGTGCAGCTTCGTGGTCATCGCCCTCTACCTTCCGGAATCGTCTTCCGCTTCATCAAGGAAGGTGATGCCGCGCATCTCGCTCCTCGATCGCCGCATTCTGCCCTTCGTCATCGGCAGCGTGGTCATGAGCATCTGTCATGCAGCGTCGATGCAGACCATCGCCTTTTACATGATGGACACCCTTCTCCTCGGTCCTGAAGAGACGGCGCGCAAGGTAGGTTTCGGGCTGACGCTGGCGGCCGTCGCCGCACTCGTTTTCCAGATTGTCATCGTGCCGCGCCTCAACCTGGGTCCGGGCTTCCTCTTGAAGACCGGTGGTCCGTTGGCCCTCGCGGGATTCGTCGTCATCCTCGTCGCCAACTCCTACCCGCTCATGGTCACCGCCATGATGCTCTTCGGTGTCGGCATGGCCATGCTGCGCCCGGGATTCGCCACGGCGGCGTCACTCGCGGTCTCGCCCCGGGAACAGGGAACGGCAGCAGGAGCCCTGATCGGCACCGGCGCCGCCGGCCATGTTCTGAGCCCGCTGATCGCCATGCCGCTCTACATGGTCTGGACCCCGGGGCCCTTCGTCATGAATGCGCTTCTGATGGTCTTCCTGGTGGCCTACGTCCTGACCGAACCTAGAATCCGTGCCGTCACAAAGTGAACCTGACGCGGTTCAGCTGTCGAGTTCAGGCAAGGCCGGCAGTTCGCCGAATTCGATCCCTTCCTCGCGCAGTTCCCGGGACTCGACCGGTGTCGCCACACCGTGAATGTTGCGCTTTTCCGCATCACCATAGTGGATCTTGCGCGCCTCGTCGGCGAAGCGCGGACCGACGTTCTCGAAGTTCTTCTCGACGTGCGCCTTCACCGCGCGGGCCATCGCCATCACCCGCCGGGTCTCTTCCTTCTGCTTGGCAAGCGCCACGGTCCTGGTGTCGGGAGGCTCCTCAGAAGCCGGGCCACCGGTGCGGGGCGCCACGGCAACGCTGGGTGTCATCAGGGCCTTCTCGACCGCGGTATCGCCGCACATGGGACAGGCGACATCCTTCGCCTTCACCTGGGCGTCAAAGGATGCGGAATCGGCGAACCATCCCTCGAAGACATGGCCATTGCCGCACTGGATATCGAAGACGATCATGAGAACATCCTGAACCGTCACGTGAAATGTAGGCACAAATTCCTGCGGAACAAGGGATATCGTAACCATGCACCCCTCGAGAACCCGGATCATACGTCTCGGCGACCACTTCCTCACGCCCGTCGATCGCGACTGGATTGAGCCTCACCGTTCGTTCCGCCGGAGCCCTCGATGACACCATCACGTCCTCATTCCGCCACCTCCGATGCCAGCGACTGGGTTCGACGCTTCATCTCTCTTCTTCCCCCGGCCGGAGACGTGCTCGACCTCGCCGCCGGAAGTGGCCGCCACACAGAACTCCTGCTTGCACACGGCCATCGGGTCACTGCGCTTGACCGTGACACGGGACCTCTGGCCCGGTTCGCCGGGGATGAACGGGTCACCATTCTGGAATGCGATCTCGAGAGTGGCGGCGCGTGGCCCCTGGCCGGCAGAACCTTTGCCGGCGTCATTGTCACCAACTATCTGTGGCGTCCGGGACTGAAGGACATCGTCGCCAATACCGGTCCGGGCGGTCTTCTCATCTATGAGACCTTCGCCGTCGGCAACGAGCGCTTCGGCCGACCGCGCAATCCGGCATTCCTCCTCAGACCCGGAGAACTTCTCGAGGCGGTGGCCGGAAACCTACGCGTGCTGGCGTACGAGGACCTCGTCGTCGTCGATCCCCGGCCGGCGGCTCTTCAGAGACTGTGCGCCCGCCGGGAAACCTGAGAGCGCAAAGGGCCTGTCGTGTTCAAGGGCCGGGATGGTGCCGCGGACTCGCGCCACCTCGGCAAGATCGACGTCGGCGATGCAGAACCCGACGTCCGTGCCGGCGTCGGCCAGAACCACGCCCCAGGGATCGATGATCAGCGAGTGACCGCAGGTTCGCCGGTTTCCCGGATGGTGGCCGGTCTGGCAGGGAGCGAAGACGAAGGCGCCGCATTCGATGGCGCGGGCGCGCAGCAACACCTCCCAGTGGGCGTCTCCCGTCACCTTCGTGAAGGCCGAAGGGACCGTCAGCATGACGGCGCCGGCTTTCGAGAGTTCCCGGTAAAGATGGGGAAAACGTAAATCGTAGCAGACCGTCATGCCCAAGAGACCCCACGGAGTGGGAGCCAGGACCGCTGTGTCGCCTGGATGAAACATGGCCGATTCCCGGTAGCGCGACCCGTCGGGAAGGTCGACATCGAACATGTGGATCTTCTCGTAATCCGTGGTTTCGCCATCGGGACCAAAGAGGAAGGCGTGGTTGGCCAGTGTTCCGTCATCGCGAAGGGCCGCCACGGACCCTGCCTGGAGCCAGATTCGCCGTTGCCGGGCAAGATCGGCGAAGGCGATAAGCGCCGGATGATCGGCGGGGCGCCAGGCGTTCTCCAGCCGTTCTTCCTCGCTCGCAGCCATGAGAGCGACATTCTCCGGCAGACCGACGAGGTCGGCGCCGGCATCGGCAGCCTGGTGCACCAGGGCTGATGCCGCCTCGATGTTGGCCGTCATGTCGAGCTGTGCGTTGACCTGAACGCAGGCGATGGTGAGTTGTGTCATGCCCGGCCTCCCAATCTGGCTGCAAGTTCGCCGCTGCGTTCGAGCTGGACGAGTTCGTAGTAGCCTCCGACCGCCTCTCCGTCGATGAAGATCTGGGGCACGGTATGCCGGCCACCGGCCATGCGGGCCATCGACGCACGTCGCCCAGAATTCATCGTCACGTCGACTTCCTCGAACGCGATACCGCGCGAGCGAAGCAGTTTGCGGGCACCGGTGCAGTAGGGACAGAACATGGCCGTGTAGACGACGACCTCCGCCATGGCGATCCTCATGCGCGTGTCTCGCGCGACCATAGCAGTCCCGCTCCAGGTTGTGCCACCCCGCCTCGCCCGTCACCATGGCCCCCATGAACGATGGTCCCTTCGATCGCCGCGTGGTCCGGCTCCACCGCGCTGCGGCTGCCATGAGCAGGCAGGCGGAATTCCTCTTCGTCGACGTCGCCGACCGCCTCGCCGACCGCCTCGATGACATCACGCGACGCTTTCCCGTCGCTCTCGAGCTCGGCGCCCGTCACGGCGCCGTCAGCCAGGCCCTTGCCGGCAAGAACAAGACGGACTTTCTCGTCGAGGCGGACCTGTCGTCCACCTTCGCCCGTCACCTCGCCGTCGACGAGGAGCTCCTCCCCTTCGCACCCTCCTCGCTCGACGCCGTCATCAGCAACCTCGCCCTGCACTGGGTCAACGATCTCGTCGGTACGCTGATCCAGGTCCGCATGGCACTCAAGCCCGACGGCCTCCTCCTGGCCGCGCTCCTCGGCGGCGAGACACTCGTGGAGCTGAGGCATGCGCTGGCAGACTCCGAGATCGCCATCACGGGCGGACTCTCGCCACGCCTCTCGCCGATGGTCGATGTCAGGGATGCCGGAGCCCTCCTGCAACGTGCGGGGTTCGCGTTGCCGGTCGTCGACACCGACCGCATCACGGTGACCTACCCCGACGTCTTCGCCCTCATGCGCGACCTCAAGACCATGGGTGAGAACAATGCTCTCGCCGACCGTCCCCGCACCCTTGCCCGCAGGGACGTCTTCTTTCATGCCGCATCCCTCTACCAGGACCGCCACGCAGATCACGAAAAGAGAATTCCCGCCACCTTCGACATCATCTTCCTGACAGCCTGGGCTCCCCACACATCCCAGCAGCAGCCCCTCACACCCGGCTCCGGCAACATCAGCCTCACCCAGGTCCTCCAGGACCCCTGATGAGCCTTGCCTTGGCCGGAGGTATCAACGGGATCGTCGCGGAGGATTGTTGGCCTCAAGCCAAAGAGGCTTCTCACAGCACCAAGTCTGTTCTCCATTTTCTTTTCATCTTGTTGTATTGTAAAGATAATGCTATGCACACTCGATCAACTGCAACGAGTCATGAAGCCCAAGGAAATGCGCAGAGTCAGCGCCAAGAGACAAATCACACTTCCGGCTCGTCAGTGCCGTCTGGCCGGCATCGAGCCGGGAGACCAGTACCGCAGTTTTGCCTTCGACGGTTGCATCACAATCATTCGTCAAAAGCCCGGCAGTGCGTGGGGGTGTCTCGCTCATCTTGAGGCGGACGAGACAGTCTGCGACGAGCAGTCGCGCCAGGACGCGGTGTCAGCGAAGCGTGCGAACTCATCGTGATCGCAGCCGGGACAATTGTCCTGCTGCGCGACGACGAGGCGCAGGCTGACCGGGCACGTGCGGTCCTTCAAGGTGATAATCGCGTTCTCATCACCGATGTCGCATTGGTGGAGTCCGTTTGGACGCTGCTTGGACGGCGTGAGCGGCGCGGGCCTTACTCCTGAAACGCGAACCGGGCCTCGAACGGCTCGAGCTGGGGCTTGCCGAGGATCCAGTCGGCGGCGCGCGACGCGATCATCTGGGTCGGCGCATTGAGGTTGGCGCTGATCACCCTGGGCATGACCGAGGCGTCGACCACGCGCAGGGCCTCCATTCCGTGGACCCTGAGCTCGGAATCGACGACCGCGTCGCTGCCGAAGCCCATCTTGCAGGTGCCGCAGGGGTGAAAGTCCGTGGAGGTCAGCGCCCGCACGGCCTCTTCGATCTCCTTGTCCGTCCTGACGTCGGGCCCCGGAGACTGCTCGACGCCGCGCAAGCCGTCGAAGGCGGGCTGGGCAATCAGGTCGCGCATCTTCTTAACGCCCTCGACCAGTTCACGCAGGTCCTCGGGATCGCTGAGGTAGCGAAAGAACATCGCCGGCTTCATGCCCGGATCCTCGGACTTGAGCGCAATGTGTCCGTGGCTGCCTGGGCGCAGCTGGTCGACCTGCAGCTGGAAGGCCTGCTTCAGCCTGATCCTGTCGCCTTCGTATTCGTAGCCCGTGGGTCCGAAGTGGTACTGGAGATTCGGATAGGGGACGTCGTCGTTGCCGCGGATCAGGCCGCCGGCCTCCCAGACGTTCGAGGCAGCAAGCCCGCGACGCGTAAGGAACCACTCGGCGCCGGCCATGAGCTTGTTGAGCGGACGGTCGACCCGGTGCATCGGAAACGAGCGTGTACACGACACCGTTATCACAACGCTGGCGTGATCCTGAAGGTTCTGCCCGACGCCGGGCAGGTCGCAGCGCACCGTGATGCCGTGGTCGCGCAGGTGATCGGCGGGGCCAATGCCCGAGAGCATCAGGGTCTGCGGCGAGTTGATCGCCCCGCCAGACAGGATGATCTCCTTCTCGGCTTCGACCCTGCGTGTCGCGCCACCCTGGGTGAAGACGACTCCCGAGGCACGATTGCCGTCGATCACGAGACGCTGAACCATGGCACGTGTCAGGAGCGTGAGATTCGGGCGCGAAAGAGCGGGCCGCAGGTGCGCCACCGCCGCGCTGCACCGACGGCCGTTGCGCTTGGTCGCATCGAGCCTCGTGACGCCCTCGGGCTGGTAGCCGTTTGGATCGTCAGTCGTGCCCTGCCCGGCCTGTCCGCCAGCCTGGATGAAGGTGTCGAAGAGCGGGTTCTCCGTCGCGCCCCGTGTGACACCGAGCGGACCGCTGTCGCCGCGCCAGTCGCTGGCGCCCCGGTCGCTGGTCTCGCCCGCCTTGAAGTAGGGCAGGCAGTCGGCGTAACGCCATTCGGTGAGACCCAGTTCGTCGGCCCAGCGGTCGTAATCCTGCGGCTGGCCCCGCATGTAGACCATGGAGTTGATGGACGACGAACCGCCCACCACCTTGCCGCGCGGCATCACAACCTGGCGGCCGTGGAGCTCCTGCTCGTCTTCGGTCATGTAGTTCCAGTTGATCCGGGGGTCGCGGTGCGCCTTGTAGACACCTGCCGGGATGTGGATCAGCAGATTGCGGTCCATCGGACCCGCCTCGAGTACCAGAACGGAATGGCGGCCGTCGGCGCTGAGCTTGTTGGCCAGCACGCAGCCCGCCGAACCGGCTCCGATGATGATGTAGTCAAAGCTTGCTATGGAACACTCCAGGTCAACGAGTGGGTTTCGGGCCATGAGTGCCCGCGAGCAAGCCCAGGGACGTGTTCCCGGTGCGGCGACGTGCGACCATGCAGCAGGAAGAATCGGAGAGGCGGCAGGTCAACGTGGCTACTCCGGAAGGTCGAACGGGGCCGGATCGAGGAAGCGCCGCACCACGTTCCCGGTGATCGTGGCCACGTTGTTGTCATAGCCATCGTGGCACAGTCCGTCGCACCAGGAGATGGAGCCGGTGGAAAACACCGCACCGCCGGCCGGAGTCTCGAAGAACACCATGTCCGCCCTGACCAGGGGCGACGTCTCGCCGTTGATGTCGGAGGTCAGATGGTAGAACTCCTCGGGCAGGGTGAGGTAGCTGGCGGGAAGACGGGTGGCGCTGGCGACCACGAGCGCATGTTCCGGCGTGCCGAGATTCGTATCGGCCCTGTCCAGTTCCGCTCCCGCGGCACCGCCCAGCGCGAATCCGAAATCGCCAATCCTCTCGTTCTCCCCGACGCCCTCGAAGATCCACGCGGCGCGCGGGTCACCGCTCGCTGCGGTGCGCTCGTAGTAGGAGGCGGAGTCGAATCCGCAGGCGGTGTAGCCCACGCCGAACAGTTGCTGCGGCGTCCGGCCGTTGCGCCGCCACAGACCGGAGAGCTCGCCAGTGAATGCCATGTGGTACTCACCCGACTCGGCGATCCAGTTGCGGCCTCCGTCCTCGGCCCGGCGGGTCTCGATAAGCCCGGGGTCCTCGGGATGGTAGGCGATCTTCCAGTAGAAGCCGTTGGCGCCCAGATACATGAACCGGCCGCCCTCTTCGAGGTAGGCGAGCAACGCGTCCGACATGGACTGGGAGGTGTACTCCGGATGGCTGCCCGAGATGACACAGTCATAGGGTTCCAGCAGGGCTGAACCCTCCCGGTCCAGCGCCTCGTCGGTCAGGACATCGTAGGCATGGCCGCTCTCCTCGAGCCAGTCGAGAATCAGCGTATCCGCACCGAAGTTCCACACGGACTTTCCTGGCGCCATCTCCACGAACGGCCGGTGCCGGGATGCATAGCACACACCACTGCCGTCGCTGTGCATGTCGTAGGTCGAGGCGCCGAGTTCCGGATGCATCTGCAGGAACATCTGGTTCCTGGTCAGGGTGGCGAACCGGTTCATGGTTCGCTCCAGGAAACGCCGGCGCTGAACATGGGTGCCGTCGTTGCCGTAGCACACGTATGTCGCGGTCGGCATCAGCACCGCCAGACGCGAACCCGGCTTTCCCCTGGCCGGGAGTACATGGAAGGTGGCATAGGACGTGCTGGCGCCCTGATGAAAGCGCCCGCAATAGACGCCGCTCTTCCAGGATTCCGGGATCGTCAACGCGATGTCGTCATCCCAGCCGCAATCCACCACGTCGTCCTCGTGAAAGTGGATGGCCCCGTAGTGATGAGGGTTGTCCGACCATCGGTGCGCCGTGCCATCCCACCGGCTTCCCGTCATCGCCCGGGCCGGCAGGTTGACGGTATGGCCGTGCCATGCGTTGGCCGAGGTGTCCGCGATCCCGGTGCCGGACACCTCGCGGGAGAAGTCCCAGGACGCGACGAGCGAGTCCTCGTCGCAGAGCGGCGACGAGAACAGCGCCGGCGCCTCCAGCTTGCCGTTGAAATGCGCGGTCATGGACCCATCGGATGCCTTCGAGGCGCCGATGAAGAACTCACCTGACCCGAGATCCGGCTGAAACCCGATTGTGCGTTCGATCCGCGCCTCGCGCAGGAGCAGATGCCCCCTTTCCAGGCAACGATGAGACACGGCGAGTCTGCGACTTTTCGGATCGAAGCTGGCTGTCACGTCGTGCCAGGACTGGAGCGGCAGCGGCTTTTCCGTCGCAATGGCGACGACCTCGCCGGGGCCGGCGCCGACGGTCACGCTGGGGCGGCCCCCGTCGTCGAGACAGAGGGCGAAGCCTGTCTCGTGCTCCGCATCCCAGGCATCGACGAGCGCCTGTGGCCTGCCGGTCCTGAGCGTCGCCTTCACGTTTACGCGGACAGAGAATGCGTCCAGCACCACCGGACACGGGCGGTCGAACGCAATGTAGGAGCCGATCGATGTCGTCTGCTTGCGACCCTCGTAGTCGCCGTCCGCCGGGGTGTTGATTGGCGTCAGGTGCAGACCCGGCCCTTCCGGATGACCGACGGCAGAACGGATTCTGGCGACATCGAAGCGGTAGCTCCCTGCCAGATTGCCCGTGGACACCTTGAAGTTGACCGTCTCTCCGGGTCGCACGTCCCAGCGGTCCGCGTAGGCCAGCAGACGCTCGTCGACCACCGGGTGCCGGGAACGATCGTCCAGCGCGAGGTTCTCGCCCAGGGGCAAGGGACACCCGGTCAGCATCTCCCAGCGGAGCTTGAACATGGCTTTCAGCGCCTCTCCATAGGTCTCGAAGCGCACACCCTCGTAGATGAGGACAGGATCTCCGCGCCGGTCGCTTGCCGTGCCGAGCCCGAATGCCCCGCCCCCCGTTTCGACGATGACGTGCGGATCGTCGATCGTGTCGGCCCGCATGATGGTCAGCAGGCGCTGAAGGTCCGGACCGTGCGGCCCTGAAGGGTGCTCGAAAAACTCCTCGCACGGAGCCAGATCGTCTGGGTCAATCTTCAGCATAGTGGCCTCCCGCTCGCAGCCCGACGGCTGCACGTCGAAGACGATACAAGAGGGGAGTATCCGGTGACAGTCGGGGAAACGGGCCTGGCTTCGAGTTCAGGCGAGACGGAGCAGGGCAACCGCTGCTGCGAGCAGGATAATCGCGGCAATGCGCACCGGTCCCGGCCTCTCCCTCAGCACGAACACGCCAATCAGGGCTCCGAACAGAATGCTGCTTTCTCGCAGCGCAGCGACAATCGCGACCGGAGCATGGACCATGGCCCAGATGACGATGGCGTAGGCCAGCATGGAGAGCAGGCCACCGGCGAGCGATTTCGCGATGTCGCGTCCTGGCACCTGCACGACACGACGGCGGCGCAACCAGAAGATCACGGCGATGGTAGGCCAGGCATCGAGAAAGAACAGCCAGACTGCATAGGCAATCGGGTCGCCCGCGGCCCGGCCGCCAAGACCGTCGGCAATCGTGTAGGCGGCAATCGTACAGGCGGTCAGTCCGGCGAAGAGAAGGGAACGATCGCGGAGGCTGGGATGCGCATCGGCCCTGCGCCACGCGACCCCCAGGATCGCCAGCAGGATCAGACCGATTGCGATGAGGGCACGGTCGCCGAGGTCCTCATGCAGGAAGACCAGAGATGCGAGGGTCACGATCAGGGGCGCGGCGCCGCGGGCAATCGGGTAGACACGGCTGAAGTCGCCATGGCGATAGGCCGTGGCCAGCCACAGGAAGTAGATCGTATGCACCGCCGTCGACACCAGCAGGAAGGGCCAAGCGGCCGCCACGGGGACCTCCACGAAAGGCAACGCCAGGCCGGCTGCCACCCCCGAAGCGACCGACATCCATGCCATGCCGACCAACGGATCGGACTGCGCCTTGACCACGGCGTTCCAGGCCGCATGCAGCAGAGCGGCGCCCAGCACCATCAGGAGGACGCCCGTCGAAATCATGCCGGCACCGGACTGGAGCGGCGATGATGACGCTTCGCCACCGTCAGCGTCACAGAGGGTCGCAGAACACGGCGACGAGAGGCGCGTCGGCCGGCGGCATGAGCCAGCAGAGCGCGCACCATCTTCTTCGTAGCGATCCGTTCGGTCTTGCGCTGCTTTGCCTTGCCGTTCACGAGCAGGACCGTAGTGTCAAGCACGACCGTCTCGATGGACATCTCCTGCTCCAGCCAGCGCGCAGGCCAGAACCCTTCGTAATCGGCTTCGTAGCAGCACACGACGCGCACCTCGTGGCCAACAGCCCGCTCCGCTCTCGACCGCTGACGCTTGATCAAATCCTGCAGGCCTTCCACATCCGCGCTGCCAAGCGCGTCTGGGTCGATGCGTTCACCCTTCGGACCCGTGATGCCGACGACCCAACTCTTCCCTTTGATCTCGATCGCGACATACAGCGTGCCGTGCTCCGCACTGGCGGATGCGGCAATCTCATTCGTCGAAAGCACTCGGTGTCTCCTGATGAGGCTTCGAAACAACAGGACCATAACGCCGGTCCCGACTCGGCCTCATGGGATCTGTGGGGATGTGCGCAACTCAGATTGTTCTCGACATCTCGCAGATTACCGCGGCGTCCCTTCGGACGGACGATCTCACGCCGCGATGCCCGTTGCTCACAATCGAGGGCCGGTCCGACGCCTTGCGGTTGATCTGCCCGTCAGGCCTCTCGGCATTGAACCGGATCACCGAGCCCCCCACGGCCCAAGGGGTCACGCGCCCAAGCCTGGGTGCGTCCGACCGCGAAGCGCCTTCGCAGACCGACGCTGACACTGGAGCCCGGAATCGTTGCCCACATGGTCCGATCGCAAGGGAACCGGAGCCGCGATGGAGAACCCGTTGCTGTTTTGCGTGTTGAATCATGGACCGAACTTCGCGCAACCCATCCGTCGGTCTCTCTCTGAGGGCATCGGCGCTACGCGTCGTAGAGCCGGATGATGTCCTCAGCCATGCGGATGACGCCGGGAAGATAGTCCTCCGTGTAGGCGTGGCGGTCCTCGAGCACGCTGAAGAAGGCAACGACGGTTCCGGTTTCCGGATCGGCCAGCAGATACTGGCCGCCATAACCGCCGTGTCCGAGCCAACGCCCATCGGTGGTCGTGTGGTTGCTGTAGCGAATCCAGCCGCTGGGGTCGGGCAAGCGCGTGCCGCGCCCGCTCCTGGTTTCGTGGATGAACCTGGCGCTGCCGACGGCCTCGCCATGGACGCCCTCTCCCAACCGCGCGAACAACAGGCCGTACCGTGCCAAGTCGCGCGCCGTCATGCATACGCCACCGGCGATCTGCGGCACGCCCTCGCAATCGGTCCCGATGTGATAGACGCCCGCGATACCGGCGGCTTCGACGATATCAACCAGGAACTCCCGCAGGCCGCGACCGCTGGCGCGCTCCGCGATCCAGCCCAGAATGTCGGTGTTTGTCGATGCGTAGCGGGTCTCGCCGGTCGAGTTGACAACGTCGTCACTCACCAGGGCGCCGGCGAACGCCCGGCATCCGAACTCGCGCTCGCCGGCGGGCGGCAGGCGCCAGCCCAAGGCGATTTCCTCGTTGTTGTAACCGACAGGCACGCCGCGGCGGAGATCGGCCGAATAGGGCGCGTCATAGCCCTCGTCGAAGTTGTTCACGACGTCCATGTCGAGGACCTGTTGCACCGTGGCCTCCGCGTATCCCGATCCGATCTCGGGGAGGTAGTGAGCCACCTTGCGGTCCAATTCGACCCGTCCGTCCTCGACCAGGCGGCCGATGATCAGGCTCGCGGCGGTCTTGCTGACCGACTGCATGCTGTGCGGCCGGTCCGGACCGAAATCCGGCGCATAGACCTCGAAAAGCACCGACTGCTCCCGCACCACCGCCATGGCCGAAAAATACGTCGTGCCCGTGTACCGGCGAACTTCGGGCATGTCGCCGATGCGTCCGTCGATCGCCTTGCTCAGCGGCAGCACGTCCGACGCGCGGATACCCAGGCTGTAACGCGTCAGATTGTGCAGGTTGTGGAAGCCCGACCGCCGGTTATCTGGAAGGTTCCAGTTTGACTTGTCGTCCTCGCCGACCACGAGATCCGGGTTGGGGACCGTTGTCGGCGTCGTGCCGATCGCCATGATTGATCACTCCACAGTCAGCGGCTCCGCCACGCCGCAGGCGACCGCGCGGCGGTCAAGGGCATATGCCCGGGGCCAATCGCCATTGCGGCCGGAGGTTGCGCGATCACCCTTCGGCCCGGACTTCCATGTAGACGGCTTCGTACCTGGCGTCGACCTCGGGTTCCAGCGCCCGGAAGAATATGGTCTTGCGAATCACCTCCTCGGGATTGCTGAACCCGAGCTCGTCGAGCCGTTCGGGCGCGACAAGGCCGTAGGCCTTGAGGTTCGAACTGGCGTAGCCGTAGTTGTCGATGAGCCAGGCGCCGGATTCAGGTGCGATCCAGGCGTCAATATAGTCGTATGCCGCCTGCTCGTCCTTGACGTCCCTGTGCATGATGAACCCGCTGCCCCAGGCGAAGAGGCCCTCCTTCGGGGTCATGAAAGCAACCGGCAGGCCCTGCCTCTTCAACGACACCAGCGACTGGTTGTAGCCCCAGGCCATGACGACCTCGCCAGAGGCCATCGATTGCTCCATCTCGGTCGGGTCGGTCCAGTAGTATCGAACCAGCTGCCGCTGCTTCGTCAGGAGCTTTCGAACCTCCTCGAGCTGATCGTCGTTGAGATTCCAGATGTTCTCGTAGCCGAGCACGAGCGCCGCGACGCGGACATTCGCGCCGGAGTCGTCGGTCCATGCGATGCGACCCGCGTAGCGTTCGTCGAAGACGATCTCCAGAGTGTTCTCCTCGACATACTTCGGATCGACGAGATCGGTCCTGAACAGCACCGACGTGTGCCCGAATTCGGCCGGTATGAAGTACCGTTTGCCGTTGTGGATGGCCCCGGCGATGTCCTTGATCTCGGGCGCGATATCGGGCCAGACCTTGAGACGGTCGGCATCGAAGGAACACGTCACAGACTACCCACATCCATGACTTTCCAGATGTGGTGCG
>JAPPGE010000032.1 GCA_028821455.1 bacterium
GCGCGCCGGCGTCGAGCCCATCGAGCGCCTCGAACAGCGCCGCCGCCTCGTCGGGTGTGTACCAGACGCGGCTGTCGAGGAGTTCGAGGCCGCCCAGCCGGTCCTGACGCCAGGCCAGCCCCGCAATGCAGGCGATGGCGCCGGCCAGCGCGGCGATCGCCACGCGCGGGGTTGCCAACCGTTCCAGCGCCTCAAGGATCGAAACCGTCATCTCCACCCGTCCTCCTGTCTGCACGGTTGCTCCATGCCTTCAGCGCTGCACTTCGCACCTAAACTCGACGGAGTGCAAGTCACAAGCCCATGCGCGTTCGTGCCCTGCCGGGGAGACGGGGAAGACCGGCACCACTGTCGAGAGGGGACGCCGTGCGCGCCGGTCCGCCCTGGCGGACGCCGCGATGCCAGTGTGCGACTTCCGCACTGGACACGATCCGGTAACGCAGGAGAGGTCGCCGCGGAGACGTTGCGGATTTACGCGAACTCGGCCGAGCGGGAACGACAAGCTTCCGTCTGTGCGTGCTTGCCGCGAGCGGAGCAGCGACCGAGTTCATTCACCCGCGCGGAGAAAACAGAACATGCAGAGCATGCGCACCTTGATTGCGTTGTCGGCGATGCTCGCCGCCCTGGCCGTTTCCAGTTGCGTCGGTAACCGGGAGGACTCGGCGGCGATGGGCACCGGGCCCGGCGCGGCACCCGGCCCGCCCAGACTGGCTGCTGGACGCCTCGGGCGCGCGGGCGAACATTGAAGCTGGGGCCTGGCTGCGGCGAACGCCGCCAGCCGCGCCCGCGCCGCGACCGTTACAGAAGCTTGATCAGGGCAACGATCAGACCGCCCTGGGCGATCAGCCCGCCGAACATCCATTTCATCAGATCGGACTTCGCCGTCTCGATGGCGGCCCCGGTCTCCTGCCGCAGGGCCTCGATATCGGCTCTTGTCGCCAGCCGAAGGGCCTCGATATCGGCCTTGACCGCGGCGATTGATGTCTTGGTCTCCTGCCGCAGGGCTTCGATGTCGGCCTTCGTCGCCAGCCGGAGGCCCTCGATATCGGCCTTCACCGCCTCAACATTGGCCTTCACTGCGGCGATATCGACCTTCGTCGCGAGATTGCTGTTGAGCAGCGAGACATGCTCGTCGGCCAGTGTCTCGGCCTGCTGTTCGGTGAAGCCGCAGTCGGTCAGGCGCTTGACGAAGCGGTGAGTATCGAACGCGATGGCCTCGGACATGACGGAATCATAGGAACCGCAGAGGTGCTCTGCAAGTATCAATCCCGCGAAACGGATACATCGGTGCCAACGACAGCAACACCTGCGATTCCCGGTGGCCATGGCCACTATGCCGAATTCGGCATAGTGGTAGAAGACCAGAGCCGCTTCCGGATCCGGCACAGGCGGCGGCAGAGGCGCTCGACCATGCCGAGATAGCGAGTGACCTGCTAGAGCTCGCAAGGCGTGACCGAGCCCTTGTAGTGTCGACCCTTGGCCTCGCCGGCGATGAGGCGGTCGTTGGTGCTGTCGCGAAGGAGCGCGTCCGGATTGCCGACGAGACCGTCAGTGCGCAGCGACCAAGTCGCGCGGCGCCGGCCGAATTCGCTGGCGACGACCCGGGCGCGGACGGGGTCGAGACCCCACCGGCTGCAGATCCGAGAGCTGTACCGCCGCCGCTTGCCGCATCCCGGGGCGCCTTGCCTGCCTTGAACGATGGTCTTCTCGAGACCGGGATCGACAGCGTTTCACCGGTCTGGGGATGGCGTCCGGCCCTGGCGGGGCTGTCTTTCACGACAACGGTTCCGAAACCGGCCAGACGGATGTCCTCGCCATGCACCAGGGCTTCGCCGATCATGTTGAGCATGCATTCGATGGCCGCTCCTGCTGCTTGCCCCGATAGATCCAGCCGCTCGGCTATGCGCCTCTCGATGTCGGCATTGTTCCCATGTCGTTTCCCTGGGTGGGGGAGCGATGATGGAGCAACCGTCGCCAACTGCGACATCTGCTTGCCGCCGCCGCACCTGAGTTAGACGGGACGAGTGCGAATGTCACCGTGGTGGAGGTGGGCTGTACGGCGGAAGCGGCCAACGAGCCTACGGGTGCGCTGAAGGTGCGGCTGGAGTCGAACGGCGAGTCGAGGCGAATCAGATCGACCGAGGCGCTGTTGAGGCCTCTCAGGACATGAAGTTTGTCGCCGGTCCAGATCGTCTGGTACGGGCTGCCACTTCCTGCTATCAGGCGGACTGGCCTTGTTTGGGGCTACGCCGCTCTCTTGTCGATGTCGTGCGGCCCGTCCACAGGGTCGTGTTTCAGTAGAGCTCGGTCCGGGCGCTCTTCTCCTCGCCGGCGTCGATCTCGGCGGCATCGGCGCCAGCGATCTGATCGGCCAGCACCTTGCCGTAGGTCGGGAATCGGGAGCGTTCGACCCGCGCGTCCGGCTCCCACAGCCGGGACCGGATCAGGGCTTTCGCGCAGTGAAGGAAGGCCTCCTCCACCGTCACCTTGAGAACGGAAAGCGGCGGCTTCCCCTTGATGGCCAGTGGTTCCAGCAACTCCGGATTGGTCGAGATCTCCGCCCGCCCGTTGATCCGCAGGGTCTCGTTCAGACCCGGCACGAAGAACACCAGGCCTACATAGGGCCGTTCTACCAAGTTCATCAGCGTGTCCACCTGGCGGTTTCCCGGCCGGTCGGGCAGCAACAGGGTCTTCTCGTCGAGCACATGCGCCAGCGATCCGGTCGGGTCGCCACGCGGCGACGCATCGGCGCGCCCGTCGGCCCGGGCGGAAGCGATCACATAGAACGGGGACAGGGCGATGAAGTTGCGGCAATGAACGTCCAAGCGGTCCAGAACCTTCAGGCTCGCCCGATCGGCTGGCGGAGCGTAGACCTCGCGGAGGTCGTCCAGGGTGTCAACGGCCATCTCTGCCTCCCGGGTCAAAGTCGAATTGGAACATTACCATCCCTCGCTTCATCAGCACACCAAGGTCGATCTCTACCGCCAGACCGGCGTTTCCCGACCGCTTCAACCCGCCGTCCATCGCATCGCGGAGGGCCTTGTCAGCCTTGAACGAGGGTCTCTTCGAGACCGGGATCGACCGCGCCTCGCCGGTCCGGAAACTGCGTCCGGGACGGGAGAGCTTTCCTTCACGGCAAAACCCCGAAGCCGGCCAGCTGGGTGTCCTCACCCTTGGCCCGGGCCTCGCCGATCGTGTCGAGCATACAGTCGAGGGCCGCCCCTGCTGCCGGCTCGGGTAGTTCCCACCGATCAGCCATGCGTTTCGCGATTTCGGCCTTGTTCACATGTCTTCTCCCTGATTTGTGGAGCGACGATGGGCCGCCGGCCGCCAACTGTGCAGTCTGCCTGCAACCCATTCACATGACCTGGCCTGGATGACCGCGATGTCGCCTTTATGGAGGTGGGTGAATCGGCGGAAGCGTCTCCCGTGGACGGCCGCCAAGCGTGGTCCGTCAGTCCGTGAGATCGAGGCCCCGCTCGATGCGATCAAGCCGGATCGACAGGGATGCCTGAGCCGTGACTCGCGTCAGAACACTTTGAACAAGCCTGGCCACATGTACCTTGATCGCCCGAAGCTCACTCTCGACGCGGGAAAACCGTTCATCATGATCCGAAAGCTTGGCCTGTGTCAGCTTAAGGTGTGCAAGGATAGGTTCGTTTGTGACATTTTCGGTCATCGTTTCGATCTCTTGTCCCGCCCCGCCCCGGACGAGGTCACTTTCGACAGCAAGCGCAACATGCGGCGCGAACAAACATGCTGGCGAGGCCACCCGCGGCGGAGACTCGCCAGTGCTGGGAGCCGCTGGCCGCGCCGTAGGCAGAGATGGAGTTGACTGGAGGGTCGACATAGATCGGGCCGACGGAGGCAGTGGTGCGACTGGCGACGGTCATCAATGGAGAGGCGGGGATGATGACTGACAAGCGCACCGAAACCGGCCTCAAGAGGGAGGCTTCTCGTGTGGCTGTCCTTCATCCTGCCCGTCCTCGGTTTCGGCCTTGGCCTCGTCGAGGTGTGGTTCTCACCGACGTGCATCCGCTCTTCCTCGCAGCCAGTGGGGTTGCTTTCGGCTTCCTGCTCGCCCTCGAGGGCGACCGTGCCTGCCACATCGTGCCAGCGCGCCTGTTGCCACAACCATGCATCGCCTTGGGCGGAATCATTATCGGCGCCGCCACCCTCATTGCCGTCCTGGCGGCGGCCGCGGCAGTCTCGGCCCAGGCTATCGGCCGCGTCGAGATGGCCTGGGAGGCGGGCGATGCCCTGGACAGCTTCGCGAGGTAGATGACCGGTAGAGGCGTGTCGCACTGAGGCGTCCGGACAGCGTCCGACTGGGCGACACAACGGACCTGTCGCGCGGACTCATCCTGGTATGTTGTCTGAGCACCCGGAAGCCCTTCGCAAGGCTGGGTGGTGGGAGGGGTTGACAACCAGGGGAATCGCTTTTGAAGAGTTGGTGACGTTTTGGTTTTGAGGATTCAGAC
>JAPPGE010000087.1 GCA_028821455.1 bacterium
GACCCGTCCTCGCCCGTCTCGCGCGCGAGCGGGGTTTTGACAATGTCGGCCTGCTCCATGTCGACGACCCCTGGGGGCGAGGACTCGCCGGCGCTTTCGAGGCTGCCTGGGACGGTCCCGTCGAGACCGTCCCCGTGCAACGTGCTCAGACCGGATTCCTGCCGGCATTGCGCGAATCTGCGAGCAGGGGCGCACAGGCCCTCGTGGTGATCGCCTCCGAGACGGCGTCTCTCGCCATGGTCCGCGAGGCCATCGACAACGGCCTTTACGACAGCTTCGTCTTCGGCGACGGCGCCAAGCGCGTGAGCCTGGTCCGTTCTCTCGGCGGCGCCCGCCTCGGCGACATGTACGGCACCGGGCCCGCGTCGGCGCCGGAGAGCGCCGGGTCTGCGGCGTGGGAAGCGGCCTGGGTCGCCGAGTTCGGCGCGTTGCCGGTGCTCGTCTACGTCAAGGAGGCCTACGACGCGACGGTCGCGCTGGCGTTTGCCGCCCAGGCTGCGGGCCGGACGGACGGCGCCGCAATCCGCGACCGGCTGCGCGCAGTGACCGGTTCGCCAGGCGCCGTCGTGATTGCCGGCCCGACGGGTATTGCCGAAGGGCTTCGCATCCTCGCCGACGGCGGAGAGATCGACTACGAAGGTGCGTCGGGCAGCGTGGACTGGGACGAGCACGGCGACTTGCGCCGCGGCCATATCGGCATCTGGCGCTTCACCGAGGACGAACGGATCGAGGAGGTCCGGGCGGTTGCGTTCTCAAGATAGGGATGTCGGCTTCGTTGCGGGCATTTCTCGCGGCAAGGACAGCACCTCGCCGGACAACCGCACGCGTGCATGGAACACGTCCGGCCATGACGAGTTGGGGACCCGCAGGGTCTACGCGTCCCGGCCGGCCGGCGGCAGCTGGAGCAGCAGCCGCACCAGATCGGCCTGCCGCGCCGAGCCGGTCTTCGAGAGCACGTTCTTCAGCGTCCAGCGAATGGTGTTCTCCGAGCGGTCGAGTTCGCGTGCGATGTCGCGCACGGTTCGGCCCCGTCCGAGCAGAATAGCAACGCGGCTCTCGGCGGCGGTCAGCCCGAGCATGTCGCCGACCGCCTCTGGATCGAGCCGGCCGGCGTCCGGATCGCGGATGAGAACCACCGCCGCAATCCGTTCCGCCCCGAAGTCGGCGCGGCGTGGCGCAACGGGATGCACGTGGACGATCAGCGACAGACCGGCCGGGCGCCGCACGGGCATGGAGCCACCGACCGGCATGTGTCCGAAACGCGGCAAGGCCCCGGATACCAGCCTGCGGAGTCTCGCATCGTCGTTCGGCGAGCCGGCCCGCAGGGCGCCCCGCCATTCGTCGAGTCCGCCTCTCGCGGCCAGCATCCGGCGCGCAGACCGGTTGGCCGAGACGATGCTGCCGCTTCGATCCAGGAACATCGTGCCCAGTGAATCGTGCTCCAGCAATGCGGTCACCTCGGCATGGGCATGCGCTTCCGCCGCCACCAGCTCCCGGCGCACCCGGACAGCCTGGCGAATGTGGGGCAGCAGAGCGCCGATCCGTTTGAGCCTGTCCGGCGCCCACCCCGCCTCGCCGTTCGCCATGGTCCAGAACAGACAGCCGTCCCGGTGCCGCTCGCCTGACGGACGGTCGACCACCACGGCCAACTGGTCGCGGCAGTCGTACTTCGGCTGGAACTCGTTGTACATCGGAGAGTTCCGCTTCTCGGCCGGGGTGAACAACTCCTCGTTGTGGGTCAGCCGCCAGGCCGGCAGCTTGCCGATCCGCGGCACGTTCTCGCTGAACGCCGCATAGTTCGCGATCCAGTCGGCCACGATCTCCTGGTGCGGGTCGCCGTCGATCCAGCACGCCGCGAAAGTCGCCTCGCCATCGGCCGCGAGCGCGGTGAACTGACCTCCGTTGAGACCGCACAGAAGGTCAATCGCCCGAAAGGCGTCGCCCCAGCGCGCGTCGTCGAACGCGGCGTCGAGAAGGATATCCACGGTGCTTTCGAAAAGATCGTCCATTCGACTGACTGGTGCCTGTCTCGTCGGCTGCAGGAAACACTCCGAACCCGCCGACGATCGAGGCATCGTAATCGAGCCCTGTCTTGTCTCGCTTCCCCAACTTGGGGGAATTCCAGGTCAAGACTGGTGGATTCGGGACCAGTTTCCGGCACGTGGCGCAGACAGCGTCCGCGAATTCTGGCTCCATCCGCCCGCGGGATGCCGGGCATGAACTGCATCGCCGGCCCGTGATCGTGGCCCACCCATTTGGGTGGCGACCGCGTTCGTTGTGCATCCCAACCTCGCTCGCATGCAGCGCGAATTCCACCCATGGCGCCGCCACCGGAGCGCTGCCCGATCGACGCCCAAGCAAGCGGGGAGACCGACATGACCGCACGCTACCTCTATGCCATCGCCGCCCTTTTGTTGCTCGCCGCGTGCGGCGGGGGCGGCGGCTCATCGACGGGCATGACGGGAACGCCCTCAACGCCCGGGACCGGCACGCCGGACACGCCGTCGCAGCCGCCATTCGGCACCTCCGTTCCCGCCGACGCGGACGAAGTGCTGGAGTCCGCCGCACCGTCGCTCTACGCCCTGGTGCCCGCCTCGAAAGTCTGGTTCGGAAGCGCCGCCCTGTCGGCCGGTCCCGATGTCACGGACCTGGGCCTGACCTTCGACGGCAGCCGCGCGACCGTCACCGTCGACCGGGGCAACGCTGGCTCCGTGGTTCTCGACACCAGCGACACCTACCTGGACGAAGGCCATACGGTCTCGGTGTTCTACGGCGACACCGGATCGGGGCGGACCGCGCGCAACCGATACGTCTATTCCCGGACCGGCAACAGCGCCACCATAGGCCGTCTCGTGATCGACTGGTCCAACAGCGATCCCAGCGACTACATCGCCGGCGGGTACTGGCTGCATGCCGGGCCGGGCTCGACCGACTGGGAAGCAGGCGCCTACGTGGTCGGCCCGGAGTTGAGCCTGAGCAATCCGCCCAGCCTGCCGGTCTCCGGCACGGCCGTCTACGAAGGCGACGCTGGAGGTGTCTATTCGTTCCAGGGAGCGTTCGCCGACCAGCTCGACGATGCGGGGCTGGCGGTGAGGGGCGACTTCACCTCGGAGGCCAGCCTCCGCGCCGACTTCGGGTCCGGGACCATCGAGGGCTGCATCGGATGCTCTTACGGGCTGATCGACGGGATCGGCCAACTGGAACTCGGGGCCGTCTCCTTTGATCGCGCCAACGGCACGTTTCACGGCTCCAACGTGACCCTTTCGACAACCATCGTGCAGGTCACCGGGTCGAGCGGCAAGTGGGCCGGCCAGTTCTCCAACATCCCGGACAGCTCGGGCGCGCCGCGCCTGGCGGCCGGGACCTTCGACGCCCGGGCATCGGCCAGCGACGGCAGCACCGTCGCGCTGGTCGGCGCCTTCGGAGCCGGACGCACGCGCTGATAGCCGGGCGACGGTCGGGGCGGAATCCGCGCGCCGGCGGCTCGGGTTCGGACTTTCCGGCGGCGGGCGACAGCAAGTTACCGCCGCCGGAAAACCGTAGACTGTCACCGGGGACTTGCTCCGGGGAAAGCGTGGCGACTGCAGGGAAGTCAGAAGCAGTCGGCGAGATGGCCTGCACACCCGGTAAGCGCCGCATATTCGTCCTCGATCACCGAGACGCCGAAGCTTTCCATGAAACCACTGAAACGACCCTTGTCACGGAACGCCTCGACAAAGCCGAGATCCTTCAGATAGGGAGCGATGGCGCGAGACACCCCGCCCACGAGGTAGATTCCGCCATATGGGAGTGTAGTGAGTGCGAGATTGCCCACGGACACTCCGAGCAGGCGGACGAAGACACGCAATGTCGCTTCGGAGCGTGGGTCGGGCGTGGCAAGTGCCTGCACGATCTCGTTGGCGCACATCTTCGATGGCGCGTTCTCCATGTGCCCCAGCCAGGCGTGAATGTTCTCGATCCCGCGCCCCGACAGGACGTCCTCAACAACGGCAAATCCCTGTCTCGCCTGAATGAACTGTGCAAGGCGGAGATCCGCGTCGTTGCCGACGGGCATGCTGACATGACCGGCCTCTGCCGGAGACACGTGACGTCCCGAAGCAAAGTGATGAACCATTGCAGCGTTGAAGCCGGTGCCGACGCCGACTACGAGTTGCACTGCGCTGCTGCCGGCGCCGGACTGCGGCATGATCTCGCGCAGGTACGAGGGCGCGATATGGCCCAGCGCATGACCCTCGGCCTGCAGGTCGTTCAGGAGCGCGACGGTTCCTGATCCGGTGGCGCGGGCAATCCCCGGGATGTCGATGCGCCAGCCAATATTGGTGAACTCGGCGACGCCGTCCTGTACCGGGCCGGCGACCGCAACACAGGCCATGCCACACGAATCCCTGCCCGCAGCCACCAGGTAGTGGTCGAGCACCGATGTGAGGTCGGAATGATCGACATTTCGGTAGCGGCGAATCGAGCCGGGAATCACGGCCGTTCCCCGGGCGAGTGCGATCCGAGTGTTGGTGCCACCGACATCGGCGACAAGCGAAGACATATCACGAGAAGGGGGCGACAGAGTCATCGTCCGATCGACATTAGGCTGGAGAACAGGATATCTCCAGACCCTCTCCTCTGACGGAATCCAGGGTTGCCGCGCGGCAACCCACCATCAGAACGACTCTTGTTCCGGGAGATGACAATCTTCACGGACACTCCGAATGAACCGGGCACCTCTCATAGGGTGCGAAGGCCCAAGTGGCGTTCCATGGGCAGGAAGTTCCGGTCCAAATGAAGCAGCATGTGCCCGTTCTCAATGCAGAAAGTTGCAATCAACATATCAATCGTCTTGCGAACAGTGGCGCCAGCGGCACGCAGAGTGCGATAGTTTCGGATGCTCGCAAGAGCGTTGGCGCGACCAACCATCGGCCGGAAAAAAGCGTTTCCAGCACTGCCTGCGCGAAGCGGAGTTCGCGGTCGTCGCGAAAGCCCTGCAGAACTTCGGCCATCACGAGGTCTCCAATGGCAACCGCTTGCTTGCCGAGAATGTCGTCAAGCAAAGCCGTCTCGCGCGTATCCGTGCCGTTGAAGTAGTCGATCCAAACCGAGGAATCGACAACTATCATCGGTCCCTCCGCATGTCGTCGAGCGAGCCTTCCCAGTTGAGCCTGCCACGCAACGCGCGTATCTGTCCCTGTGCCCTGACCTGTGCAAGCAGGCGCAGGCCTTCCTCGACAGCTGCCTTTTTTGTCTTGAATTCGCCCGACTCCATGACCTTAGCCATCAGGGCGTCATCAATGTCGATGTTGGTACGCATCTCCACCCAATGTGTAGAGTTCTAATCATTTTGCACATCGATTGGACGCTCACCAGCACTGCTCCGGCGCGCCATCCGAATTCGGCGCCGAGAGGTCGCGCGGGACCGCAGGTCCCGGCCAGAGGAGGACCGGCCGCGCTGGGCAGATGTCGGTCTCCGGGCTTGAGGGTCGCGGTGGATTGCTGCAAGAAGTCCGCCGCCAGTCAGGAGGATGCAACGGATGATTGGTAACGCGGTGGAGGCCCACTGCGCTCGCGTCGCCAGAGATGCCGCTGCCTGGGAAAGCGCCCGGCACTATCCCCTCGACGCGATGCGCGAGGCGGGCAGATCGGGGCTGGCCGGCATGCTGGTTCCGCGGGAACAAGGGGGGCTCGGACTGGCTCTCGGCGATGCCTGCGATGTCGTTGCGCGCATTGCTGGCGAAGACTTCGGCCATGCCTTCGCCCTCAAGGTCCACGCCAACATGACGGCCAGCCTTGCCCGGTCGGGAAAGAACGATCTCATTGCGCGTCATCTCGATGATCTCCTCCGGGCAAGGCGGATCGGCGCCTTCCTCCTCACCGAGCCCGGAGCCGGCAGCGATGCCGCGGCCATCACCGCATCGGCACGTGCGGACGGCGACCACTGGGTGATCGACGGAGAAAAGGCCTGGGTCACCAATGGCGTGGCCGCGGGCGTCCTGCTGGTCTTCCTGCAGACCGACGCATCCCAGGGGTGGCGCGGCATCGCCGGATTCCTCGTCGATGCCGACACCCCGGGCATCGCACGAACCGATCCCTACACGCTTCTTGGCGGTCATTCCGCCGGGGTGTGTGGGTTCAGTTTTTCATCCGTACGGGTGGACCGCGCGGCGATGATCCTCGCTCCCGGCGACGCCTTCCGGACCGCCATGCGAGGCATCAATACCGCCCGGGCCGGAGTGGCCGCGATGTGCTGCGGCATGGTGGAGGCGGCGCTGGACCAGGCGCTCGATGCCGTGGCCTCCCGGAACGCCTTCGGCCGCACGATCGGTGACTTTCAGGGGGTGCAGTGGATGCTGGCCGACGTGGCAACGGACCTCAGGGCGGCCCGATTGCTCACCCGCGACGCCGCCGCCGCCTTCGACAGCGGCGAGGACGTCCAGGTGGCATGCGCCCATGCCAAGAAGTTCGCCACGCGGGTGGCCTGGAAAGCGATCAGCGACTGCATGCAGGTCATGGGCGCCCGGGGGTTCCGTGGAGATGACGGTCATTCCCTGGCGCGCCACCTTGCCTGCGCCCGGATGGCCCAGTGGCTCGACGGCGCGACGGAGATCCAGAACGTCGTCATCGCCCGCAGTCTCGTGTCCTGAGCGTCAATCGGTGGCCCTGGCCTCTCTCACGGTCTCGCGAGACAGCAGTGCCATGGCCGCCAGCAGTACAGCGGCGGCGCCCCACACCAGCATGTCGTGGCGCTCACCGAAGATGACGATGCCCCAGGCGATGCCGGCGAACAGGGCTGCGAACACGCTGAAATTGACCAGCACACCGCCGGTCCTGTTGATGAGCCAGAAGTAGATGATGATCTCGACAAGACCGATCAGGGAGAAGAGCAGGATACCGATCTCGGCCGTGGTCCAGGCAAGGCCCGGCCACGGTTCACCGACCACGATGAGCAGTGGCGCCACGAGAATCAAGGCGGCGGCGGCCTCGCCAAATCCGACCTGCCAGATATCGAAACCCTCCGGCCAGCGCCTGTCGACATAGATCGACTCGATGCCGTAGCAAAGCGGTACGAAGCCGACGAGCAGCATCCATTCCAGGACCCCCATTCCCGGCAGGGAAAGCTGTGGCGCCAGCACCATGACAGCGGCGGCCATGCCCAGCGCCACCGCCACCAGCCTGGTTCGCGACACCCGTTCTGTCCGGGCGAGAAGCGCCACGACGATCGAGACCATCGGCGTGAAACAGACGATCAGCGTGATGACGCCCGCTGGCAGGTGCGGTGCGGCATGGAGCACGGCCGCCAGTGGCAGGGCATAGCCGAGCAACCCGGTAATGGCGAAGAATTCGATGGCTTTCGGCGTCAGGCGAAAGTGGGACCGGCGCACCAGGAGAATGACGGCGTAGCTGGCGCTGACGAGAAGCATGGCGATGACCAGAACCGTCAACTCGCCGTAGCCTCCCTCGGCAGCGAGCTTCAGCATCGCGAACTGGGCGCCCCATGCGGTACCCTGAACGATGACAGCGAAGACGTAGACGAGTTGTCGCATGAACCTCTTGCCGCCGGAATCTCGATAGCGGGGATGTGCTTGCCATGACAGGGCACGCATGGCCATCCTTCCGGCCAAGTTGTCGCACCCATGACGCCGACACTCAACTCCGGGGACGGGCCATGGGTCCCGCAAGCGGCAGATCAGCTCTGGCGGCCGTCGGCCGGGTCCGGAACCAACAGGGGGGCTGAAACCGCGTGGAGAGCGTTGAAACGGTCGTCGTCGGCGCCGGTGTCATCGGTCTTGCTGTGGCGCGCGCGCTGGCCAACAGCGGGCGCGAGGTCATGGTGCTTGACGCCGCCGACGCCCTGGGAACCGGCATCTCGTCGCGCAACAGCGAGGTCATCCACGCCGGCATCTACTATCCGCCGGGTAGCCTGAAAGCCCGCCTGTGTGTCGCCGGCAGAACCCTGCTCTATGACTACTGCCGGTCACGCCATGTGGCGTTTCGCCCCTGTGGCAAGCTGATCGTTGCCGCCAGCGACGACGATCATGACATCCTCTCGCGGCTCAGGCAGCGGGCCATCGCCAATGGCGTCGACGACCTCGCGCTCCTGAAGGCGGCGGAGGTGGCGGTCCTGGAGCCCGAACTTGAGACGCGCGGCGCCCTCCTGTCACCGTCAACCGGCATCATCGACAGTCACGGCCTGATGCTGGCCCTGCTGGGAGAGGCTGAGGCAGCCGGCACCTGGCTGGCTCTGGGGACCCCCGTACGCAGCATTGTAGCCAACGGAAATCGCCTGATTCTCTCGGTCGGCGGCAAGGAGACGATGAACCTGGAGGCGCGGGAACTGGTGAATGCCGCCGGTCTTGGAGCACAGCACCTGGCATCGATGACAACGGGGCTCGACTCCCTTCATGTTCCCGCGCTCCATCTCGCCAAGGGCAGCTACTTCGCCTTGTCAGGCCCCTCTCCCTTCTCCCGGCTCGTCTATCCCACACCGGTCGCCGGTGGCCTGGGCGTCCATGCCACCCTCGATCTGGCTGGCCGCTGCCGGTTTGGACCGGACGTCGAATGGGTGCGCGACACCTCCTATGACGTCAATCCGGCCCGTGCATCCGCCTTCCGCGATGCCGTGCGCCGCTACTGGCCCAGCCTTCCCGATGATGCCCTGGCTCCCGACTACAGTGGCATCCGTCCCAAACTCGGGACGTCGGGGGACTCGGATTTCCGGATCGACGGTCCCGCGGCACACGGAATAGGCGGCCTCGTGAATCTCTTCGGGATCGAATCACCGGGATTGACAGCATCCCTGGCCATCGCAAGGCTCGTGGCGCGCAAACTGGACGCCTGGAGGCGGAGATGATCGACCTCTACACCTGGCCGACACCCAACGGACACAAGGTCCACATCATGCTGGAGGAGACCGGCCTCGCCTACCGTGTCATCCCCGTCGACATCGGCCGCGGCGACCAGTTCGATCCCGCATTCCTTGCCATCAGCCCCAACAACAGGATGCCGGCCTTCGTCGATCACGACGGGCCTGACGGCGAAGCGATCAGCATCTTCGAATCGGGCGCCATCCTGGTCTACCTCGCCGGCAAGACCGGCCGCTTCATGCCCGGCGACACCCGCGGCCGCACTCTCGTCTTGCAGTGGCTGATGTTCCAGATGGGCGGCATCGGGCCCATGTTTGGCCAGTGCCATCATTTTCGCAACTACGCGCCCGAGCCAATCGCCTATGCCATCGATCGCTACACGAACGAGACCGGGCGCCTCTACGGTGTGCTCGACAAGAGGCTGGGCGAAGCCGACTACATGGCAGGAGATTACTCGATTGCCGATATGGCAACCTATCCTTGGACGCGCTCCATCGAACGGCAGGGGGTTGACCCGGCAGACTACCCGAACGTGGTCCGTTGGCAGCAACGCCTGGAGGAGCGCCCTGCGGTCGTTCGCGGCTGTGCGGTCCTGAGTGACCGTCAGCGCTCCGCCGAGATGACGGATGAGGAGCGCGACATCCTGTTCGGCAGCGCACAGTACGAACGGCGGTAATCCGAACCGGCGCCATAGGGTACGTCCTGCGCCAGGTTGCGGCCGGTTGCATGGTGACATGCGTGACCGCATGACAATCTCATTTCTGTCTCCGTCTGCCGGAGACGATCGGCGATCCTTCCCGGGTAAGGCCGGGCATGACACGATCGGAATCGCGCGGAGCGGGAGACCGGGGTCATGAAGATCACCGCCGTCAGGGTCTACCAGATGGATCTGCCATATGTCGGCGGCCGCTACGACTGGGGACCGGGGTGCAGTCTCGAGGTCGCACGAACGACGGTGGTGGTCCTCGAAACCGACAGCGGTCTCGAGGGATGCGGCGAATCGTGTCCGCTCGGCGCCACCTACCTTGCCGCCCACGCGCCAGGCATTATCGCCGCTGCACCAACCCTTGCCCGCGCGGTCATCGGTCTTGATCCGTTGCAGACAGGCGTCGTTGATGAGGCCATGGACATGGCTCTCAAGGGACACGGCTACGCCAAGTCCGCCTTCGATGCCGCATGCTGGGACATCCTTGGCAAGGCTGTCGGACTGCCGGTGTCATCACTCCTGGGAGGCAGGCTGACGGACGGTGCGCCCATGTACCGCGTGGTACCCCAGAAGCCGCTCGAGGCAAGCATCGAGGAGATGGAGAGTCACCGGCAGGCCGGCTACCGCCAGTTCCAGATCAAGGTCGGTCAGGACCCCGACAGCGACATCGAGCGGATCCGCGCGATCGCCGGCCTACTTCGGCCGGGGGAAACGGCGTTTGCGGACGCCAACACCGCGTACTCGGTTCGCGACGCGGTGCGTGTCGTCCGGGCCGTCCGCGACGTTGACGTCGTCGTCGAACAGCCGTGCCTCACTTATGACGAATGCCTGCAGGTCCGCAGCCGCTGCGATCATCCGATGAAGCTTGATGAGTGCGTCACCGGCCTCGACGTCGCTGCGCGCATCGTCGCCGATCGTTCGGCCGAAGTCGTCTGCCTGAAGATCTCCAATCTCGGTGGTCTCACCAAGTCCCGTCGGGTTCGCGATTTCCTCGTGGCACATGGAATCGACGTAGTCTGCGAGGACACATGGGGTGGCGAGATCTGCACGGCCGCCTGCGCTCACTTCGCCGCGTCGACTCCAGCCGCCTTCCAGCTGAGCACCACGGACCTTCACAACTACAACACCACCGCCTCCGGCACGCCCCCGCCGCGGGTCGCCGAAGGCCGACTCTTCGCCTCCGATACCCCTGGGCTTGGCGTCGAACCCGACTACGACAGCCTCGGTCGTCCCGTCGCCGTCTTTCCCTGATCATGATCGCATGCGGCCGCCGTTGGCATCCCAGAGACACTGCCCGAGGATCCGGGCCGGGTAACGTTCGCCGTTGATCTCGACCTCCAGCGCCGTATCGCCCTGGGCGAGTTCCGTCGGCACGTAGCCCATGGCCACCGATGCCTTCGAATTGTGGGCGAATCCTCCGGACGACACGTATCCGACAGCCTCGCCATCCCTCAGAATGGCTTCGTCCGCGGAGACGTCGATGTCGTCGGTCTCGACCCTCATCGTGACGAGCTTTCTTGAGGGACCCTCTTCCCTCATCCTCAGCGCCGCCTCCTTGCCGACGAAATCCTTCGTCCAGTCAATGAAGACATCAAGGCCACTCTCTCCAGCCGTGAAGTCGGGCCGGTAGTCGAGCCCCCATACCCCCCATGATTTCTCGAGGCGCAGGCTCATCAGGGCCCGGGCGCCGTACCAGCGCAAGCCATGATCGACACCTGCTCTCTCAACCTCTTCGGCAAGCCGCAGCAGATAGGACGGCGCTGTGTAGATCTCGTAGCCAAGTTCGCCGGAAAACGAGATACGGTTGAGAAGCACGGGTACGCCGCCCACGATCGTTTCACGGGAATCGCGGAACCTGAGCGCCCCGGCCGACACATCGTCACGGGTGAGCGCCGCCAGCAGGTCTCTCGACGAGGGCCCGGACAACGCGATGCCGTGAAGGTCCGCCGAGAGATTGCGATAGGCGACGCCGATTTCCGGAAGCGCCGCCTCGAACCAGCGGCGATGGGCGTTCTGCATCACACCTGAGCCTATGACGACAAACCGGTCTTCCGCCAGACAGGCCACGGTCAGATCGCCACCGAGCCTGCCCTTCGCGGTCAGCATCGGTGTTAGGGTCAGTCGTCCAGGGCCTGGCACGCGCCCGGCGAGCAGACGTTCGAGCATGGATCTCGCACCGGGACCGCGAAACTCGTGCTTGGCAAAGTTGGCGATCTCGATGGCCCCCACTTTTGTGCGCACCGCGTCGACTTCCCTGGCGACGTAGGAATGGGCCCTCGAACGGCGGAAGGTCGGGTCCTCGAAGGCGTCATCGGGACCATCGGCAAACCACAGCGCATGCTCCAGGCCGAACGCCTGATCCCAGACGGCCCCCCTCGTGGTGAGCCTGTCATAGAGCGCCGTCGTCATCTGGCGGCGTCCCTTGGGCAGCGTTTCGTTGGGGAAGGTCATGACGAACCGGCGTTCGTAGTTCTCGGCGCTCTTGGTGGTTCCCCAGTCCGGAGTCGCGAAGTCGCCGAAGCGGGCGATATCCATGGCCCAGACATCGATCGAGGGTTCGCCTGAGATCATCCACTCGGCCATGCACAGACCCACGCCACCCGCCTGGCAGAATCCGGCCATCACGCCGACCGCCACCCAGTAGTTTCTCATGCCCGGAACAGGTCCGATCATCGGATTGCCGTCCGGACCGAACGTGAACGGACCGTTGATGATGTTCCTGATACCGGCCTCGCGGAGTGCGGGAATGCGCTCGAACCCGAGCTCCAGCCTTTCGGCAATGTTGTCGAGTTGCGGTTGCAGGAGTTCGTGGCCGAAGTCAGCCGGGGTTCCGTCAACGGACCAGGGAGTGGCATGGGGCTCGTAGGTGCCGAGCAGCATGCCGTTTCGTTCCTGGCGGAAGTACATGTTGCCTTCGTAGTCGATCCCGGCCGGCAAACGTTCCTCCCGCTCGACGATCTCCGGAATGTCCTCGGTGATGAGGTAGTGGTGCTCCATGGGCTGGACTGGCAGGTGAATGCCGGCCATCCGTCCCACCTCGCGCGCCCAGAGCCCGGCCGCATTGACCACGTGTTCGGCGTGAACGGTGCCCGTCTGCGTCACCACGTCCCACGTGCCGTCGGCACGCTGTCTGGTCTCCACAACAGGGGTGTGCGTGCGAAAATCCGCGCCAAGGACGCGCGCTGCCCGCGCGTAGGCATGGGTCACGCCCGAGGGGTCAATGTCGCCGTCAAGCGGATCCCACAGGGCTGCAATGTAGCGGGAGGGATCGATCAGCGGATGGCGCCTGGCCGCTTCCTCGACACTGATGAACTCCTGGTCCAGACCCATGTACCGCGCCTTGGACCGTTCCCGCTTGAGATAGTCGTGCCAGGCATCGTTGGAAGCCAGATAGAAGCCCCCGGTGTTGTGAAGCCCCACCGACTGACCGGACAGTTCTTCGAGTTCGGCGTAGAGATTGATCGTGTATCCCTGGAGCCTCGAGATGTTGGGATCCGAGGAGATGGTGTGAATCTGTCCCGCAGCGTGCCAGGAGGATCCCGATGTGAGCTCGCTTCTCTCCAGGAGCAGGGCCTCCTTCCACCCGTGCCTGGCAAGGTGGAAGAGGATGGAACAGCCGACCACCCCGCCGCCGATGATGACAACCCTGACATGATCCTGCACGTCACTCTCCTGCTATGGCTGCCGGTCCGGACATCGTGAAGACGAGGACCATATGCTGTCATCCCTGCAGGTGCAGCACTTCGCCGTGCGGCTGCCATGGCGCCGCCCTTCGAGATGTCCAATATAGGGAAACGGCCATCGTCATCCAATGCGGTTCGGGTCGTGTGCACCGTTTCCCGCCATCACAATCGATGCTATGGCAGGCTCCTCATCCCGCCTGAACTCCGGTCTTCCCCCTTGGTTGAGATCATCGAAGAACGTCCCCGCGACAGGCTCGCTGTCGAGACGATCGCCCGCATGTCGCTTGGCCAACGGCTTGTCGACAGCCCGGCGGCTCGGCTGCGTCAGGGCTCCCGCAAGATCGCGGAACTGAGCCTTGTGGCTCTTGAAGGCGGGCACGTCGTCGCCACCATCCGGTGCTGGCCGGTGCTGATCGGCGCCGGAACCCGGGCGATCCAGTTGGGTCCCGTCGCCGTCGACCCCGACCACAGGGGCCGCGGCATCAGCCGGGTGCTGATCACCACGACCCTGGAACGGGCGCGCACCCTCGGCCACCGCATCGTGGTCCTCATTGGCGACGGCGACATCTACGCTCGTTACGGATTCGAGCCCGCGCTGCCACGGGACATCACGCTGGCCGAGACACGTGACCGGGAACGGCTCCACGTTCTCGCCCTGGTCCCTAACGCCCTTGCAGGTCTCTCGGGCGCGGTGCGCCCTGATACCATTCCGGCACTTTGAACGCTGAACCGAGAGGCGACACACCGACTCAATGCACATTCTTTCTTGCACGCTCGGGCAGGGAAAACGGATTCACGCTGTCTCGGTGTCCGGTGTAACCGGAATTGAAGACGATGCCACATCAACAAACCGCTTCACCAAACGGCAGGTCGATAGCAAGAGTAACCGGCAATCGACAGGTGACGCTCGCGCCAAGAGGCTGGAGTACTCCCGGCAGCGGGAGACTGCACCTATCGGGCAAACCCTCTCGCTGCCTTGCACTGCAAGTACGATTGCGGCGGATGCCTGCGACTTGGAGAGGCCAGCATGCCCACAGTGAGTGCCGTCGAGTTCCAGCGCAAGTTCGGCCGCTTCCAGAACGAGGCGCGGCGCGAGCCGGTGGAGATAACCCGACATGGACGCCGCGAGTTCGTGCTCATGTCTGCGGAGCAGTATGACTGGCTTCGCGCCTCGACACGGCGCGGCCACCGCACGGATGACGCCGCCGAAGTGGTGATCGACGCCGTGGAACGCGCCAGGATGGATGTTGAGCACTCGCCGCCGCTGCGTTGAAACGTCCCGGTGACCGTTACTCCTCAGGTGCCGGAGAGCTCCCGGCGCATGGTTGCCACGAGTTCCGGAAGCGACGTGAGACGATCGCGCCGGTGACGTTCGGCGGCGAGGATGGACTTCAGGGCGGCAAGACTGTCGTCGACATCGTGGTTGACGATGACATAGTCGAAGGCCTCCCAACTGGCGAGCTCGCCCACGGCGTCGCGCATGCGGCGCTCCATGTCCTCGGCTGTTCCGGTACCCCGTGCGGCGAGCCGGTGCTTGAGTTCCGCTGCCGAAGGCGGCAGCACGAAAACCAGGACGACATCGTCCCCGAGGGACCGGCGAAGCAGGGCCGCGCCCTGGCAATCGATATCCGACACCACGTCACGACCCTGGTTCAGCGCCGTCTCGACCGGCGCCCGCGGGGTTCCATAGAAATTGCCGAAGACCGTCGCATGTTCGAGGAGTTCGTCCCGGTCGATCATCTCCCGGAAGCGCTCGCGATCGACAAAGTGAAGGTCGCGGCCGGCCTCTTCTCCCGGCCGGGGAGCCCGTGTGGTGACAGAGACCGAAAACGCGACGGAGCCGTCCTCGTCGACCAGCCGACGCACCAGCGTCGACTTGCCGGCCGCCGACGGCGCCGACAGCACCAGCATGAAGCCCCGGCGACCGCACCCCGGCACCGGGCTACTCCCCACCCCTGATCCGCCCGTGCAGGCGGTCGCTGACGATCTTGGGAAGCGATGTCATGCGCATGAACTTCCACATGGCATCCTATTCCACGTTCTGGGCCTGCTCGCGCAAGCGGTCGATGGCCACCTTGAGGTTCACGGCGGCGTTGGTCAAAGGCACGGACTGGGACTTGGATGAAAGCGTGTTGGCCTCGCGCAACAGTTCCTGACAGAAGAAACCCAGCTGGCGCCCGGGACTCGCCTCTTCAAGCAGGTTGCGCACCGCCGCCGCATGGGCGGTCAGGCGGTCGATCTCCTCGCGAACATCGGCGCGCGAGACGAGAAAGGCGACTTCCTGGGCAAGTCTTGCGTCATCGATCGCGGCATCGTCGACAAGATCACGCAACCTTTCGTCCAGGGCACGGCGGAGGCGTTCGGGTTCGCCGCAGGCTTCGTCCTGGGCCAGCGCAACAAGGTTGTCGACGTCGTCCAGCAGGCCGCCGATGATCGCAGCCAGACCGGCCCCCTCGCCAAGGCGGGATGCGACCAGGCGGTCGAGAACTGCCTCGAGATCCGTGGTGAGTTCATCGGCGATGGCGCCGGTATCCGTCCTTGCGCCAACAGTGACAATTCCCGGCACCGCCAGCAGTCCGGCAAGCGCTGCCGGCGAGGGCGGGCCCGCCCGTTGCTCCAGGACGTGAACGAGATCATCGAGAGCGGCATGGTTCACCGCCACGCCTGTCGCCTGGTCGGACTCCAGCACCAGGGAGAGCGAGATGCTGCCCCGCGTCATCAGTCGTCCGGACCGTTCCCGCGCCACAGGCTCCAGCCACTCGAGGCCGCCTGGAACCCGGCAGCGGACATCGAGGCCCTTGCCGTTGACGCTGCGCGCATTCCAACTCCAGGCGCGACCGGCCACACTGGCGATACCCGTCATGCCCTGAAACGCCACGAACCGCCTCCGACTGCGCAAGATTGACGGGTGATATCATGGGTGCTTCACCTGTGTCACTCTCGCCCCGGAAAGCCATGACCCGCCCCCCCTCTTCCATTCTCGTGACCGGCGCATCGAGTGGCATCGGAGCCGCCCTTGCCCGTCTCTATGCCGCCCCGGACACCACGCTCTTTCTCGGCGGGCGCGATGAACCGCGCCTGGCGGCGATCGCGGACGATTGTCGCCGTGCCGGCGCCTGCTGCATCGCGCAAAAGGTGGATGTGACCGACCAGGACGCCATGGCGAACTGGATGGCGGACTGCAACGACACCCGCGCCCTCGATCTGGTGATCGCCAACGCCGGCGTCTCCGCCGGCTCCGGCTACACGGGCGAGTCTGCAGACCAGGTGCGCCACCTCTTGCGCGTCAACGTGGACGGAGTCTTCAACACCGTCCTGCCGGCGATGCACATGATGGTGACACGGGGCCAGGGACAGATCGCGGTGATGTCCTCCCTTGCCAGCTTCAGGGGATTCCCGGGCGCGCCGGCCTACTGCGCCAGCAAGGCGGCCCTGCGCGTGTGGGGCGAGGGCCAGCGAGTCTGGCTGCGCCACCGCGGCGTGCGCCTTTCGGTCATCTGTCCCGGATTCGTGGAGACCCCGATGAGCAGGGGCAATCCCTACACCATGCCGTTTCTCATGGACGCGGGGCGCGCCGCTCGCCTGATCAGGAAGGGACTGGAACGCGACCGCGGACGCATTGCCTTCCCATGGCAGACGACCTGGCTCGTCCAGCTTCTTGCGATCCTGCCGCCAGCGCTCACGGACCGGCTGCTCTCCCGCATGCCGTCAAAGCCGGCGGCGCCGGAGGCTCATCCGCAGGGGTGATGCGCGGGCGGCACCTGTCAGTTGCCGGAACGATGGCGCCGCCAGCGAACAACGTTGCGGTTGTGTTCCTCGAGAGTGGCGGCAAAGGCATGGCCACCTGACCCATCGGCAACAAAGTAGAGATCCGGGGTGTCGAGGGGATCGAGGACCGCCGCGATCGCCTCGCGTCCCGGGTTGGCAATGGGTCCGGGAGGCAGCCCCTTGTGACGGTAGGTGTTGTAGGGATCATCAAGCTGCCAGTCCGAACGCAGCAGGTCCCGGCCAAGCGGTTCGACCCCCCTCGTCAGGGCATAGATGACCGTCGGATCCGATTGAAGTCGCATGCCGCGTTCGAGACGGTTGACGAGGACACCGGCGACATGCCGGCGTTCGTCCGCCCTGCCCGTTTCCTTCTCGACGATCGAGGCAAGGATCACCGCTTCTGCCGGCGAGGTCAGCGGCAACTCTCCGGCCCGACCGGCCCACAGCTCGGCGACAGCGGCCTCCATGGCCTGCATCATGCGTCCGACGAGCTCCTGGCGCGTCGTGCCGCGCTCGAAGTGATAGGTTTCCGGCAGCAGCGAGCCCTCCCGGGGCATGGCGGCGACCGCTCCCTCGAGGGCAGGGTGGGCTTCGATGATGGCAAGCGCCGCGGCACTGCTCAATCCCTCGGGAAGGGTGAGGGCGTGGACCACGGTGTCGCCACTGACCAGCCTCGCAATGACGCTATCGAGGGTCTCACCGGACCCGAAGGCATACTCGCCGGCCTTCAGGAGGTGGGCATCGCCGCGCACAAGTGTGTGCAGCCGGAAGAGCGTGGTGCTGGTGATGATGTTGCCGGCGTGGAGATCTTCCGCGATCTCCGCCGCACTGGCTCCTTCAGGGATGATCAGGGTGGCCGGAGCCTCCAGGGGACCGTGCCTGTCAAGGGCGGCCTGGAACCACAGGAATGCGGTGGCCAGGACAATGACGCCGGTACCGAGGAGACTGGCGACAACCCCCGCTTTCCGGCCCACCGCGGAATCTCAGTGGCACTTGCCGATGATCAGCGTGGCGTTGGTGCCGCCAAAACCGAACGAGTTCGATAACGCCCGGCGGACCGGACGCTCCCTCGCTTCGTGAGGAACGAGATCGAGTCCCTGGCAGACATCCTCGGGGTCGTCGAGATTGAGAGTCGGCGGAACCAGATTGTTCTGGACCGCGAGGATGGTGTAGATCGCCTCGACGCTGCCGGCGGCACCGAGCAGATGTCCGATCGACGACTTCGTCGAAGACATGCTGATGTTCGAGACGGTGTCGCCAAAGAGGCGCTTGACGGCGCCAATCTCAATTTCGTCCCCCATCGGCGTCGAGGTTCCGTGGGCGTTGATGTAGTCGATGTCTCCGGGGGCCAGTCCGGCGTCCTCGATGGCAGCCTTCATCGACCGGTATCCGCCATCTCCGTCAGGCGGCGGTGCCGTGATGTGATGGGCATCGCCCGACAGGCCGTAGCCCAGGATCTCCGCGTGGATCCGGGCTCCGCGTCGTCGCGCGTGGGCGTATTCCTCAAGAACGACGACGCCGGCTCCTTCGCCCATGACGAATCCATCCCTGCCCTTGTCCCAGGGTCGGGAAGCCCGCTCCGGTTCGTCGTTGAAGTTCGTGGAAAGCGCCCGTGATGCCGCAAACCCGGCAATTCCCAGCTGGCAGACAGCAGCCTCGGCGCCTCCGGCCACCATGACGTCCGCGTTGCCGCACGCGATCAGCCGGGCCGCATCGCCGATGGCATGGGCGCCGGTGGAACAGGCCGTCACCACCGAATGGTTGGGGCCGCGGTAGCCGAAACGGATGGAAACATGGCCCGAGGCAAGGTTGATGAGAGCCGACGGAATGAAGAAGGGGCTGATCCGGCGCGGTCCCTTTTCCCGCAGAATCAGGGATCCGTCCTGAATGGTCTTCAGTCCGCCGATGCCCGAGCCGATCAGGACGCCGGTGCGCCGCTGCTCCTCCACGTCATCGATGATCCAGTCGGCATCCTCGACGGCCTGCTGCGCTGCGGCGATGGCATAGATGATGAAGTCATCCATGCGCCGCTGCTCCTTCGGCTCCACGTAACGTGCTGCATCGAACGCACCGTCACCGCTGCCGCGTGGCGGCTGCCCGGCAATCTTTGCCGGCAGTTCGTCAACGGGAAAATTCTCTATCCGGCGTATGCCTGAGGCGCCCGAGACGATCTGGGACCAGTTGTGGACAACGCTCGCTCCAAGTGGCGTCACCATGCCGAGGCCGGTCACCACGACCCTGCGGGACCGGTTTGCAGCTGTCACCATGGCGAGCGGGAGGCAGGATTACCGGTCACGGTCTCAGATGTGCTGTTCGATGTAGTCGATCGCATCCTTGACAGTGACGATCTTCTCGCCGGCATCATCAGGTATGGCGATACTGAAGGCATCCTCGAATGCCATCACGAGTTCGACCGTGTCGAGGCTGTCGGCCCCGAGGTCATCGATAAAACTGGCACCATCGACAACCTTGGATTCATCGACTCCAAGATGCTCTATGACGATTGATCGTACACGTTCAGCTGTATCGCTCATGGTCGAGCCGCCTCCGGTCCTGAATGAGTCTGGGATGTCACGTTCCTTGTGCCGCCTCGACGGATGCTCTCCGGGGAACGCCTGTCTCTACCATAATTCCGTAACAAGGCGATAGGTCAAGACTCCACCGCGGCAGGGGAATGATCAACAGGCGGCCTACGGCATTGCCATGCCGCCGTTCACGTGGATCGTCTGTCCCGTGACATAGGCAGCGTCGTCACCGGCAAGCCAGGCTACGGCTGCCGCCACGTCGTCGGCCGTTCCGAGGCGGCCCGCCGGAATCCGGTCGAGAATGGAATCTCGGAGCGAGTCCGGCAGTTGGTCTGTCATCGCCGTATCGATGAAGCCGGGCGCCACGCAGTTCACCGTGATACCACGCTGCGCCACCTCCAGGGCCAGCGACCTTGTCATTCCCGCCAGGCCGGCCTTGGCCGCCGCGTAGTTGGCCTGCCCCGGATTGCCTGTATGGCCCACCACCGACGTGATGTTGATGATGCGGCCGTGTCGTCTCCTGATCATGCCGCGCAGCAGAGGCTGAATGATATGGAAGGCCGATGACAGATCGAGGTCAATGACCCGTTGCCACTGATCGTCGCCAAGGCGAAGGGCGAGGGAGTCGTCGACGACCCCGGCATTGTTGACAATGATGTCGACGTCCCCGGCGGCCTTGGCGAGGGCCCGCGCAGCCTCGGCGGTGCCCAGTTCGGCAACGACAACCCTCGCCGCCTCGCCGAGGTCCGCGGCCAGGGACTCGAGGGTCTCGCGGCGGCGTCCGGAGAGCACCACCGCCGCGCCTAGGGCGTGGAGCCGCCTCGCGATGGCGGCACCGATACCGCCCGAAGCTCCGGTGACGAGTGCCGTCCGTCCCGTCAGATCGTCAGGCATGGCGTCATCTCCCAATTCTGTTGTTCACTCCGGAAGCCTGCGCCGTTGCAGCAGGCTATCCGTCCGGCGCCGATCGTCAAAGGGCGTTGAGGAATGCCTCGACGTCACCCGGGGTCTCCACCGGGACGGCCTTGATGTCCCGGTCGATCTTGCGCATCAGTCCGCACAGCGTCCTGCCTGCGCCGAGTTCGGCCACCGACACGACCCCATGGTCCGCGAGTCCGCTCATGCTCTCACGCCAGCGCACCCGCTCCGTGATCTGGTCGACCAGGAGCCGGCGCATGTCACTCGGCGCTGTTTCCGGTCTTGCCGTCACATTGCTCACCACGGGAATCCCCGGAGTGCCGAACGTCACCGCCGCCAGGGCCTCTTCCATGCGCCGGGCAGCCGGCTCCATGAGCGGCGAGTGAAAGGGCGCGCTCACCTGGAGCGGCACGACGCGGCCTGCGCCGCGCTCGGATGCCAGGTCTGATGCCAACTCCACCGCCTCTTTCTTTCCCGAGACCACGACCTGCGACGGCGCGTTGTCGTTGCCGACAACACAGATACCAGCGCGTGATGCCTCGGCAGCGATGTCGGTGACGTCATCGATCTCCAGTCCGAGCACTGCTGCCATGGCGCCTTCGCCGGCCGGCACCGCCTCCTGCATTGCCCGGCCACGCAGGTCGAGCAGGCGTGCCGTATCGGAGAGGCCCAGGACCCCGGAGGCCACAAGAGCGGAATACTCGCCAAGGGAATGTCCTGCAACCAGTCGGCACAAGGCCGGAACCGGTTGGCCGCTCTCGGACACGATCACCCGCAGCACGGCCACGGAAACCGCCATGAGAGCCGGCTGGGCATTGCTGGTGAGCGTCAGGTCATCGGCATCGCCTTCGCGCATCAGGCGCGTAAGGTGGCGGCCGAGGGCATCATCGACTTCCTCGAACACCTCCCGCGATGCCGCAAAGGCATCGGCGAGCGCCGCTCCCATGCCGGGGCGCTGGCTGCCCTGTCCCGGAAACACGAACATGCGCGTCATGACACTCCATACCTGCCGTGGTTGCCTGACGGGCACTCAACGAATGCCGCCTACCGGTTGTCAAGACCCCAGCAGTTGCCGGACGGCAAAATCGCTTGCATCCCCCCGTGCAGTCCCTATAGTGCGCCACCCTTGCGAGCGGGCGCCTGGCCCGTCCGTGGCAGGCTGTCGTGCCTGCACCATGCCCGATTAAGAGTTTGACGTTCCGGATCAACGATGTGAGCTGAAGGTTCGATGCCGTTCTACGAGAGTGTCTTTATCGTCCGCCCGGATTCCTCTCCGCAACAGGTCGAGGCTCTTGCCGGCAAGATGGAAGCCCTGGTCCAGGAGGGCGGTGGCGATGTTCCCAAGACCGAAATCTGGGGTTTGAAGTCCCTGGCATACCGCATCAAGAAGAACCGCAAGGGCCACTATGTCTTCATGAATGTCGATGCGTCCGTCGAGACACTCGGTGAGCTGGAGCGCAACCTGCGTTTCAACGAGGACGTGCTGCGCTTCATGTCGGTGCGCGTCGATCAACTGGATTCCGAGGTCTCGCCGATGATGCGCAACAAGTCGAGCCGCGATGATCGCTCAATCCGGCGCAACACCGGTGAGGAGCCACCACAGTCCTCGGAGCCTGCGGACGCTGAAGCGAAGGATGGAGACTCGTGATGGCTGCCCCTGCCCGCAGACCCTACTGGCGCCGTCGCAAGTCCTGTCCCTTTTCCGGACCCAATGCGCCGGTGATCGACTACAAGGACGTCAAGCTGCTGCAGAGATACATCTCCGAGCGGGGGAAGATCGTTCCCTCACGCATCACCGCCGTCTCGGCCAAGAAACAGCGCGAACTCGCCAAGGCGATCAAGCGCGCCCGCTATCTCGCGCTGTTGCCCTACGTCGCACAGTAGGCGCCGCCCTTGCCCGTGAAGGACAAGGCAACCCCTCTCAACCCGTTCGTTCCCCTGGTGGCGATGGTCGCGGCCTTCGTCAGCGCGCTGCTGTTCGGCTTCGGCATGGCATCGTCGTTCTGGGGCCTGTTCCTGGTCATCGCTTCGCCCCTGCCGATGTACCTGGCGGGTCTTGGATGGGGGTCCTTGGCATCGGGATTCGCCGGCGTCCTCGCCGTGGCGTGCCTGCTGATGTTCTTCGATCCGGTGATGACCAGCGTCTACAGCCTTGGATTCGTGGTTCCCGCCTTCATTCTCACGCATCTCGCCATCCAGCCTGTGTCGGGAACCGACGAGGCCCCGCGCTGGCTCCCGGCGTCCGCTCTCGCCCGCGTGTTCCTTGTTGTCGGTCTGATCGAGATCACCCTTCTCACCATCGTTCTCTCGATGACCGAGGCCGGACTCGCAGGCACGGTGCGCGGCAATCTTCACGAGGTTGCAGGCTGGTTCGAGGATTCCGACGAGGAGTCGCGCCAGGCGTTGGCTGACCTCGTTGATTTCTGGGATTCCCTGGTACCAGGCACTCTGGTGGGCGGCATCATGATCGGTCATGCGGTCATGGGAGCCCTGGCCCAGGGCCTGCTGGTCAGCTTCGCCGCTCCGATGCGTCCCTCGCCCGTGTTCTGGCAACTGCGCCTTCCCATGTGGCCTTCCATCACCGCCCTCGTCGCCGCCGCGGTGGCGCTGGGTGTCGACACGCTGGGCGGGTCGACCGGTGGACTGACGGTCTTTGTGGTGTACCTTGCCACAGGAATTGTTCTGGTCCTGGGCACGGGTTTTCTGCTACAGGGTCTGGCGGTCCTGCACGCCCTCACCCGCGGCATGGGGATGCAACCCCTGTTTCTCATGGCAGCGTACGTGGTCGTGCTCGTCTTCCAGCCATTCGGCGCCCTCGCCTTCGCGGCCGTCGGGTTTGCCGACTGCTGGGCGGGATTTCGTGAACGGTTTGGCGTCGCCGACGACGCCTGAGTATGGAGACCCACAATGGACATCGTTCTTCTTGAACGCATCGACAAGCTCGGAAACATGGGTGACGTGGTCGCGGTGCGCCCCGGCTATGCACGCAACTTTCTGCTGCCCCGGGGCAAGGCACTGCGGGCGACGCGGGACAACATCGCCCGCTTCGAAGCCGAACGGGCCGAGCGCGAGGAACGCAACCTCGAGCGGCGCGACGTGGCGGGTTCCCTCAAGGACAGGCTGGAGGGCGTCCACGTCACCCTCATTCGCCAGGCAGCCGACAACCTGCAGCTCTATGGTTCCGTCAAGGCGCGCGACATTGCTGACGGGCTTGCAGCCATGGGCTTTCCGGTCGACCGCCGCATGGTCGTCCTCGATCGCCCCATCAAGACCCTGGGTCTCTTCAAGGTCACCACCCTCCTTCATCCGGAAGTGTCGGTAACGGTTGTCGCCAACGTGGCACGCACGGCTGACGAGGCGATGATCCAGGAGGCTACCGGCCGCACGTTCCACCGCGCCGACGATGACGAGGAGGACGTGGACGAGCAGGCGGTGGAAGAAGGAGCCGTGGAAGAAGAGGCGGTCGAGGAGACGGTCGGGGAGGACGTTGACGACACGCCGATCCAGGAGTGACGATGACCGTGTCGGATTAGCGATCGGGAGGAGGCATGCTTATCTCCGGGCTTCTCAGGCGTTTCGTGTCGGTCGGTCATTTGCGGATCATCGATGCCCGGAACCGTGTTCATGACTTCGGCACTCCGGGCGAAACACCGTCAGTTGCCGTGCGGTTCCACGATCCGGGACTGGTCCGCAAGATTGCCCTCAACCCCCGCCTGGCGGTCGGTGAGGCCTACATGGACGGCACGCTCACCATCGAGGACGGGACAATCGTCGATTTCTGGGAGGTGATCGGCCGCAACTACCGCAACCTCGCCCGCCGCGATTCCATGGGCCGCATCGCCACGTGGCTGCACCGCTACCTGCTTGGACCGATGCAGCAGTACAACCCCGTCGGCAGGGCCCGGCGCAACGTCGCCCATCACTATGACCTCTCGGACGAACTGTTCGATCTCTTTCTCGATGAGGACCGGCAGTATTCCTGCGCCTATTTCGTTACCCCCAACAGCACGCTGGACCAGGCCCAGGCGGACAAGAAGCGGCACATTGCCGCCAAGCTTCTCCTGGAACCCGGAATGAAGGTGCTCGACATCGGTTCGGGCTGGGGCGGCATGGGCCTCTACCTGGCGCAGGTTGCCAATGTCGACGTCACCGGCGTGACCCTGTCGAGGGAACAGCACGAAGTGTCCACCAGGCGCGTGCGCGAACACGGCCTCGAAGACCGGGTCAGGTTCCAGCTGAAGGACTACCGCGAGCTCGACGAAACCTTCGACCGGATCGTCTCCGTCGGCATGTTCGAACACGTCGGGTCGCGCCACTACCCGGAGTTCTTCAGCAAGGTCAACAACCTGCTGCGGCACAACGGAGTCATGCTGCTGCACTCGATCGGCTGGACAGGTGAGCCGAGCAACACCAATCCCTGGATCCGCAAGTACATCTTCCCTGGCGGTTACACGCCTTCGCTCTCCGAGGTGCTGGCGCCCCTGGAACGCGCCGGACTGATGGCCACCGACATCGAGATCCTGAAAACCCACTACGCGGAAACCCTGAGACACTGGTACCGGAGATTCGCCGAAAACAGGGACAGGATTCGCGACCGGTACGACGAGCGTTTCTGCCGCATGTGGGAGTTCTATCTCCTGGGCAGTGAGTCCTCCTTCCGCAACAGCGAGCATATGGTGTTCCAGCTGCAACTCGCCAGGGAACGTCACGCAACTCCGGAGATTCGCGACTACATGGTCGACTGGGAACGGGCACACAGCTGAGCCGGCCGCCCCGGAGATCCTGATTCCCACAGACGATCCCCGGCTATTTTCGCTGCGATGGATCCACTCCGGGAATGGTTTCATGCCATACTGCGGCGCATGAAAGATCCGCGCGCGCCATGACACAAACCGGTCTCGGTGATCTCAAGCCCCACGGTGAGGCCGGGTATCGTCCGCTGCCCTACAACGAGCAGGCGGAACAGTCGTTGCTTGGCGCGCTCCTCGTGAAGAACGACATCCTCGACGACATCGAGCGCATCCTGCAGCCCGAGTCCTTCTTCATTCCGGTGCACCGACGGATCTACGAGGCGATTCGTCACGTCGTCGACAAGGGTCAGATTGCCACCCCCATCACCCTGGGCGCATTCTTTGCCGACGACGAGGCTCTCTCCGGCGTTGGTGGCACCGGTTATCTTGCCAAGCTCGCCGCATCGGCGGCCATGATCATCAACGCCGACGACTTTGCCCGCCAGATCCAGGAACACCATCTGCGCCGGCAGCTTGTCGACATCGGCGAGACCATGGTGAGCGATGCGTACGAGTTCACCATCGACCACGATGCGATGGCGCAGATCGAGGAGGCCGAACGGTCCCTCTTCGACCTTGCCGAACACGGCGAGGTGAAGCGGGCCTTCCGGTCCTTCCGCGACGTCACGGTTCCGACCCTGGAATTGATGGAGGCCACGTTCCGCGACGGCAGCGGACTCGCGGGTCAGTCCACGGGATTGAAGAACCTCGACGACCAGATCGGCGGCCTGTCGCGGACCGATCTCCTGGTTCTTGCCGCCCGCCCGGGCATGGGGAAGACATCGCTTGCCACCACACTTGCCCTCCATGTCGCCGGCCGCAATCTCGAGGAAGCCGGCCCCAGCGGCGATTCTCCCGGCCGGGTTGGCATCTTTTCCCTCGAAATGTCCGCCGAACAGCTGGTCGCGCGAATGCTGGCCGTGGAAGCCGACATTCCCTCGAACTTGATCCGCACCGGTCGAATCCAGCAGTCCGACTTCGAGAATCTTGTGACCACGGCTCACCGCCTTTCGGCCCTGCCCTTGCACATAGACGACACGCCGGCCATCACCATCGCCCAGTTACGTGGCCGTGCCCGCCGCCTCAAGCGCCAGTCAGGCGGGCTCTCGCTCCTCATCGTCGACTACCTGCAACTTGTCGTCTCGGCGCACCGTCCGGGTGGAGACAGAAACAGGGTGCAGGAGGTATCCGAGATCACCCAGGGTCTCAAGGCCCTGGCCAAGGAGCTTGACGTTCCGGTGATTGCCTGTTCGCAACTCTCTCGGGCCGTCGAGCAGCGCGAGGACAAGCGGCCGTTGCTGTCCGATCTGCGCGAATCGGGATCCATCGAACAGGATGCCGACATCGTCATGTTCCTGTTCCGCCCCGAGTACTACCACGAACACCGGGAACCGCGACCCAAGGACGACGAGAGCGAGGACGATCCGGGCTACCGCCGCCGCCTCGAACGGTGGCAGGAAGAAATGGAGGACATGCGCGGCGTGTCGGAGGTCATCGTCGCCAAGAACAGGCACGGACCTACCGGGGGGGCCAAGCTGCACTTCGATTCCAAGACCACAAGGTTCATGGATCTGGACAGTCGCTACGGTCCCCATGACGGATCCTATTGACGCTCCGGTTTCCCGACTTGTCATCGATCTCGATGCGCTCACACGCAACTGGCAGACCCTCGCCCGGATGGTCAGGCCCGCGGAGTGTGCCGGGGTCGTCAAGGCGGACGCCTACGGCCTGGGCGCGGTTCAGGTGGCGCAGTGCCTGGCTCACGCCGGATGCCGGCGCTTCTTTGTCGCGAATCCGGATGGAGCTGCGGCACTCCGGTCCGTTCTCGACGAGACGGCGAGAATCTACGTGCTCAACGGCCTCATTGCCGAGGCCGATGACCTTGCGGCCCGCAACCTTGTACCCGTTCTCAACGATCTCGGGCAGATCGCCCGTTGGGCAGACGAGGCGCGGCGTCTGGAACGACGTCTGGGCGCCGTCGTTCACATCGACACCGGCATGTCGCGACTGGGACTGCCACCGGCGGAGGCGCAGAGACTGGCCGCCGCTCCGGAACTCCTGGCGCCGCTCGACCTTCACTTCGTGATGAGCCACCTTTCCTGCGCCAGTGAGCCTGAAGAGGCTGAGAACCACCGCCAGCTGGAGCTCTTCCGGGATGCCATGCGCTCCTTTCCGGGAGTTCGTGCCAGCCTGGCCAATTCGTCAGGCATCTTTCTGGGAGACGCCTGGCATCACGATCTCGTGCGCCCGGGCTATGCTGTCTACGGCGGCAACCCGACACCCTCCGGAACCAATCCCATGGAAGCCGTCATCCGGCTGAAGGCCCGCATTGTCCAGGTGCGCGAGGTGCCGGCCGGCACGCGTGTCGGCTACGGCGGGACCTACACGACGGAACGTGCCACGCGCCTTGCCACCGTGCCGGTCGGCTATGCGGATGGCTACCCGCGGGCGCTTGGCAACCTGGCGCATGCCTTCATCGGTGACCACGCCGTCCCGGTGGTCGGACACGTTTCCATGGACCTGATGACACTGGACATAGGCGGCTTGCCGGAGGCAAAGGCCCATGTGGGAACCTGGGTCGACCTGATCAGGGGGCGCGCCATGCTGGACGATCTGGCCGCGAGGGCCGGCACCATCGGCTACGAGTTGCTGACATCGCTTGGCGCCCGCTACGCGCGCCAATGGCTCGGCGGGACGCGCTGATGACCACGTCGTCATCCCCGGCGGGTCGTGGCCGCCGGTGGCTGCCCGGATGAACCCGCTGGCCTCCATCGGCGCGACGTTCCTCGCCTTTCTCGCCGCAGCCGGGCGCATCGTCCTCTTTGCCGCCCTCGGTCTCGCCAGCTCCGTCACACCACCCTGGCATGTGCGCAACATCGCCCGCCAGTTCATCGACATCGGCTACTATTCGCTTCCCGTCGTCGGCCTGACGGCGATCTTCACCGGCATGGTTCTGGCCCTGCAGAGCTACACCGGTTTCTCTCGCTTCGAGGCGGAAGGCGCCATCGCCGGTATCGTCGTGCTGTCCGTCACCCGTGAACTCGGCCCGGTCCTCGCCGGCCTCATGGTTGCCGGACGGGTCGGCGCCGCGATGGCGGCCGAGATCGGCACCATGCGTGTCACCGAGCAGATCGACGCCCTGTTGACGTTGCAGGCGTCTCCACGCCGCTACCTCGTCGCACCACGCCTCATCGCCGCGACTCTGATCCTGCCCGTGCTCGTTCTGGTGGCCGATGTCATCGGCGTCCTGGGCGGCTATCTCGTGTCGATCCACAAGCTGGGCTTCAACCCGTCGGCCTATCTCGCCAGCACGATCGACATCCTCGAACCGATCGACGTGATCTCGGGCCTCGTCAAGGCGGCCGTGTTCGGCTTTCTCATAGCCCTCACGGGGTGCTATCACGGCTGGCATTCGAGGCGGGGAGCCCAGGGCGTGGGACAGGCGACGACCCTTGCCGTGGTATCGGGATCCATTCTCATCCTGACCTTCAACTACATTGTCACGGAGATCTTCTTTTCGCGATGAACCAGCCCATGATCCGCGTTCGCGACCTGCGGAAGAGTTTCCCGGCCCGGCGCGTTCTGGACGGCGTGAGCTTCGACGTTGCCAGAGGCGAGGCATTCGTCATCATCGGCGGGTCCGGATCCGGCAAGTCCGTCACCCTCAAGTGCATCCTCGGTCTCATGAAGCCCGATGCGGGAGAGATCATGATCGACGGAATGGCCACCCGGCCGGCGGACGCGGGTCTCATGGCGCGGTTCGGCATGCTGTTTCAGGGCGGGGCGCTGTTCGACAGTCTTGCGGTATGGGAAAATGTCGCCTTCCGGCAGATCCACACCGGCGCCATGACTCGCGCGCATGCGAGGGATTCCGCCTGTGAAACCCTTGGCCTGGTCGGGCTCGGAGAGGACGTCGCCGATCTCCTCCCCGCCGAACTGTCGGGGGGCATGATGAAACGGGTCGCCCTGGCCCGCGCCATCTCGGCCCGGCCCGACATCGTCTTCCTCGACGAGCCGACAACCGGCCTCGATCCGATCATGGCCGATGTCATCAACGATCTCATTGTCTCGGTGAGCCGCCGTCTCGGCATCACCACCATCTCGATCACCCACGACATGGCAAGTGCGCGCAAGGTCGCCGACAGGATCGCGATGCTGCATGACGGACGCCTGGTCTGGCAGGGCAACGCCGCCGACATCGACCGAAGCGGCAGTGCCCATGTCGACCAGTTCATCAACGGCCGCGCCGAAGGCCCCATTTCCATGAGCGTGCTGCGCCCGTGAGTCCCCGGGGCGGCGCATGAGCCGGATTCTGGACACAATGCCATCAGTCATGCAAAGAGGAGGGACCGGCGGCGGCCATGATGGCGCGGTCACTTCTGCATGTGAGCGCCGGCGGCAGCACCTGAGAGCAGGGCAAGCGGCATGAACGACCTGCCGGTCACCGTCACGGACCTCGTCATTCTCGGGGTGATCTTCATTTCAGGTTTCCTCGCCTACTATCGCGGGGCCATGCGCGAGTTCCTCTTCCTCGCCACCTGGGGTGGAGCCGCCCTCGCGACCGTTTACCTCTACGACCACTCCTGGCCCATCCTGGCGAACTGGATCGGCAATGATCCGCTGATTGTGGCCATTGCCAATGCGGCAGGCCTGTTTGTCATCGCACTCGCCTGCCTCAGTCTCGTGTCGTCACTGGTGGTGCGGCGGACCCGGGGAGCCGGGCTTGACATGCTCGACAGGTCGGTCGGGTTCGTGTTCGGCCTTGTCCGCGGGGCGCTGGTGGTCTGCCTCGTCTTCCTGGTCTACGGCCTGCTCGCCCCCGCCGGGGAACGGCCGGGCTGGATCGAGGAAGCACGGCTTACACCCGTCATTGACAGAGGGTCCCTGCTGCTCATCGAACTGGCGCCCGAGGAATGGGACCTCGACAGCGATGATTTCCTGATCCGGACCAGGAACGCCGCAGCCGAAGAGGCCCTGCGATCCTACAGCGACCTGATTGATCCCCAGGCGCCGGCCAGTGATGCTGACGCGGAGGGTGAGGAAGGGTACAATGAGGAGGACCGATCGGCACTCGAATCCATCATCGCTGGCGACGAATGAAGAAGGGCCGACAGATGTGACCCGATTCCTGCCGCGGCATCCCCTTGATGACGACAGGCTGCACGAGGAGTGCGGTATCTTTGGCATCTTCGGAGCCGATGACGCAGCCGCCCACACGGTGCTCGGTCTGCATGCCCTTCAGCACCGCGGACAGGAATCCGCCGGCATCGTCTCTTTCGACGGCTCCCAGTTCCATGTCCACCGCAACCTTGGCCTGGTCTCGGAGATCTTCTCGAACCGCGCCAATGTCGGCGCGCTGACGGGCCGGTCAGCCATCGGACACAACCGCTATGCGACCACAGGTGGAACATTGCTGCGCAATGTCCAGCCCATCTTCGTCGAGACCGACCAGGGCGGCCTGGCGGTTGCCCACAACGGCAACCTCACCAATGCGAACCAGGTGCGAGACGGCCTGGTGCGCAAGGGAGCCATTTTCCAGTCGACATCCGACACGGAGATCATCGTCCACCTGGTGGCGCTGTCGGCGCACGGCACCATTCCGGACCGGCTGGTCGATGCCCTGAAACAGGTCGTCGGCGCCTACTCCCTGGTGGCGCTCACCAACGAAGCCATGATCGGGGTGAGGGATGCCCTCGGCGTGCGTCCCCTCGTGCTTGGCCGCCTGGGAGACGCCTTCGTCCTCGCTTCGGAAACCTGTGCCCTCGATATCATGGGCGCAGCGTTCGTGAGAGACGTGGAACCCGGTGAACTCATCGTGATCGATGCATCGGGCCTGCGCTCCTACCGCCCCTTTGCGGCCCGCCGCAGCCGGTTCTGCATCTTCGAATACATCTACTTTTCGCGGCCCGACAGCCTGGTCGAGGGCCATTCCGCCTACACGGTTCGCCGGCGGACCGGCGCCGAACTGGCAAGGGAAAGTCCGGCCGACGCCGATGTCGTGGTGCCCGTCCCCGATTCCGGTACACCGGCGGCGCTGGGATTCGCCGAACAGTCCGGCCTGCCGCTGACCTTCGGCATCATCCGCAACCACTATGTCGGCCGCACCTTCATAGAACCCGGCCAGAACATCCGCCACTTCGGCGTCAAGCTGAAACACAATGCCAACCGCGTGGAACTCTCCGGCAAGCGTGTCGTCCTCATTGACGATTCCATCGTCCGCGGCACGACATCGACGAAAATCGTCTCCATGGTCAGGGAGTGCGGAGCCCGGGAAGTGCACATGCGCATTGCCAGTCCACCAACCATTCATTCGTGCTTTTACGGTGTCGACACGCCGTCGCGCGATGAACTGCTGGCTTCAAGGTTCAGCGTCGACGAGATCGCGGCATTCCTCGGCGTGGACAGTCTGGCCTTCATCACGGCCGACGGCCTTTACCGGGCAACCGGACATGAGGAAGGGCGCGATGCCGCGAAACCCCAGTACTGCGATGCCTGCCTGACCGGTCACTATCCAATCCCCCTGGTTGACCGGGATGGCGGTTACGAGACGAATCAGCTCTCCTTCCACTACGAATCCCTGTGACATGACCGGACCTGCAGGCGGACGGCTCGAGGGCCGCATTGCCCTGGTGACCGGTGCCTCGCGGGGACTTGGAGCGGCCGTCGCAGAGGCTTTCGCTGCCGAGGGCGCGCGTCTTGTCCTCGTTGCACGAACCAGTGGCGGTCTCGAGGAAGTCGACGACGCAATCCGCGCCGCAGGCGGCCTCACCCCGGTCCTGGTGCCTCTCGACCTTGCCGACGGCGAGGCCGTCGACCGCCTTGGCGGAGCGCTTTTCGAGCGATTCGGCCGGCTCGATGTCCTCGTGGGCAACGCGGCTTTTCTGAATGCTCTCTCCCCGGCCCACCACATCATGCCGCGGGACTGGCAGCGCTCCCTGGATGTCAACCTGACGGCCAACTGGCGCCTGATCCGGGCCATGGATCCGCTGCTGAGGCAGTCGCCTTCCGGCCGTGCCATCTTCGTGACGTCCGGGATCACGGCATCCCCTGCACCCTACTGGTCCGCCTATGCCGCCACCAAGGCAGCCCTCGAAGCCCTCGTGACGTGCTGGGCGGGAGAACTGGCAAAGACCGCACTGAAGGTCAACCTCGTCGATCCGGGCGTGTTGCGGACAGCCATGCGTGCCCGCGCCTTCCCGGGCGAGAACCCGGAATCACTCGCCGAGCCGTCGAGTGTCGTCGAAACCTTCATCTCCATGGCCATGCCCGACTGGACACTGAACGGTGTCCGGATCGTCGCTGCTCGTCCCTGACAAGCCATCTGCCGGCAGGGTGTCTGTCCGCGCCGGCCGGATGGCCGAAACCACGCCCGTCGAGACGATCTCCCTGGCGGAAAACGGACCGACGCGTCGAGAAGCTCGGATGGGTCCGCCAGCTCACGCCAGTAGCGCCGCTCCTGCAGCGAACTCTCTCTCCCTTGCTCCGCAGAACATGATGGCATAATCTGCCAATGAGACCCGGCGGAGAGTTTGGATCATGCCGACACGCAACGTTGTCCTGACGGACCGTCAGGCAGCCATGGTTACGAGACTGGTCGGCTCCGGTCGCTATCAGAATGCCAGTGAAGTCATCCGCGAAGGTCTCAGGCTGGTCGAGAGACGGGAAATCGAAGACGACGCCCGCCTGAGGGCGTTGCGCGAGGCCGTCGACATCGGTGCCACCGACATCGATGAAGGGCGCTACCGTGATTTCGACACGACTGAGTCTCTGCGCGACCATTTGTCAGCCAAGGCCAATGAAGCCCTTGCGGATCGACCGCCGCACAGGGACGGCAATCGGTGACGGACGACCGCCGATGGCGGATCCGTCTTGCTTCGACTGCCGAAGAGGATTTTCGGAACATTCTCCGCTGGACCGAGGAGCGGTTTGGAGAAGCCCAGGCACGCATCTACGCCGATACCTTGACCCGGGCCATTCAGGCGCTCTCGTTCGGACCGAACGTTGCTGGAACCAGGCCACGCAATGACGTCGCCGATGGCCTCATGGCACTTCACGTTGCAAGAGGGGGGCGGAGAGGCCGGCATCTGGTGCTGTACCGGGTCGGCTCGCCATCCGATCCGCCGGTGATCGATGTGCTCCGATTGCTGCACGACTCGATGGACCTGCCTCGCCACATCCCTCCCTTGGAACAAGATGATCCATAGAAGTCTCCGGGTAGCGCCTGTCGAGCGGAATTCAACAGTCGCGCTCCTTGTCAGGCGCCGGCGTAGGGATTACGGGTCGAGCGGAAGCGCAACCGGAGCGGGATGCCAGGCAGATCGAAGTCCTGCCGCAGCCTGTTGACGAGGTAGCGCCGGTAGGAGTCCGGGAGCCCGGCAAGCCTGCTGCCGAAGACGGCAAAGGTCGGGGGTCGCGTTGCGACCTGGGTCGCATAGCGCAGTCGCGCCCTGCCGCCCCGCATCACGGGCGGGGGGTGCCGCTCCACCGTCACCCCCAGCCATCTGTTGAGGTCCGCCGTGGAGAGGCGCCGTGTCCAGCGTTTCTGGACCTCCACCACCGCCGGCATGAGCCTTGCCACGCCCTTGCCGTCGACTGCGCTCATGGTGAGCATCGGAGCGCCGCGCACCTGCGGCAGGAGTTCCGCAAACCGCAGGTTCAGTTCATGCTTGAGCGATCGTGGCTCGTCGGCAAGATCCCACTTGTTGACCACGACAACGAGGCCCCTGCCCTCGCGCTCGACGTGATCGACGATGGCCAGATCCTGGTGATCGAACGCCTGAAGGGCCTCCAGCATGACGACCACGATGTGCGCCTTGCGGATCGCCGAAAAACTGTCTGCCACCGAGAGTTTCTCGACTCGTTCCGCCACCCGCGAACGTCGCCTGATACCAGCGGTATCGATGAGTTCGATCTCACGGCCGCACGAGGTCCAGCGGGCGGCGATGGCATCACGCGTCAGTCCCGGTTCCGGCCCGGTGATCACCCTTTCGCTGCCAAGGAGACGGTTGACGAGAGTCGACTTGCCGACATTGGGGCGGCCGACGATGGCCAGGCGCAGGCGGTGCCCGTCGTCATCGGCGGTCTCCCCGTCGGCGGCCGGGGCATGCTGCACCAGGGCATCATGGAGAGCGGCCATGCCGTCGCCATGTTCTGCGGACACGGCAACCGGGTCACCGAATCCCAGCGAGAACGCATCCCAGACCCCGGCCATCGCCGAGCGGGCCTCGGCCTTGTTGGCCACCAGGATCACGGGCGTTTCCGCCTTGCGCAGTTCACTGGCAAACTGCCTGTCACGCGCTGTCACGCCCTGCCTCGCGTCAATGACGAAGAGCAGGACATCAGCCTCAAGGAGAGCCTCGTCGGTCTGTGCCCTCATGCGTCCGGCCATGGTTCCCGACCCCGCATCCTCGAGTCCCGCCGTATCGACGAGACGGAATGTCAAAGGCCCGATCCTGCCCTCGCCCTCCCGGCGGTCCCGCGTGACGCCCGGCTGCGGATCGACCAGCGCCGCGCGCCGGCCAGTCAGGCGATTGAAGAGCGTGGACTTGCCGACATTGGGCCGGCCGACGATGGCGACCGCGAACGACACCCGACTAGTCGAGGACGGTCACGGTGCCCGAGTCGCCAACGAAGTAGAGCCTCGCGTTTGCGACAACGGGTGGCAGGGGCAGTCCGCGGTCCACAGACAGCGTGTCGATGACGTCGCCCGTGTAGGGCGAAAGAACAACGGCGTTCCCGTGGCTTCCCGCCACGATCAGTCTTTCGCCCGCCAGTACCGGCCCGGACCACAGGATGGCCCCTTCCCTGTCCTCGGGATCCTCGTACAACGGCAACCGGGTGATCCAGCGCACCCGGCCATCTTCCTTCAGGAAGCAGATAAGTTCCGCGTCGCTGGTCACCACCCAAAGATAGTCACCAGCCACCCATGGCGTTTGCGTGATCGAGAGATCCTGCTCCCAGACCCTGATTCCCCGTGTCACATCGATGGCGGCCAGACGACCGCCGTAGCTGGCGACGAACACGAGATCGCGATCGATGACGGCGCTGCCGTTAATGTCATCAAGCGCCGCCAGGACGCCGGCCTGTCCGCCCTGGGCCAGGATGTCACTCCACACCACGCGGCCGTTCTCCGCCCTCAGGGCTACCACTTCGCCCGTCGTGTACGTGGCCACGACAAAGGATCCGGCAATGCTTGGCGCGCCGCCGCCCATGAGGGAAGCGGTTCCGAGAAGTCCGCGGTGGACCCACAGAGAGTCACCGGTCGCCGCATCCAGGGTCAGGAGCATGTTGTCCGCGGTGACGACATGAACACGCCCCTGGCTTGCCGCCGGAGGCGTGCGGATCGGCGGACCGGCATTGACGCGCCACAGGGGAATGCCGTCGACCGGATCGAGCGCCATGACCTCGCCATTGCCGGTGGTGACGAAGAGTCGGCCGTCATCGAAGGCAAGGCCACCTCCCCAGCCGTCATCTTCCTCGGCGGCGGTGATATCGGTGCTCCACAAGGGCGTGCCGGTAGCCTCATCAAAAGCCGAGACCCGGGTATTGGAATCGATCGTGAACACCATGCCTGCGGCGATGATGGGCGTGCCCACCAGCCGGCGCGAATCACTTTGTCCGTCGCCGATGCCGCGCGACCAGACCCGTTCCCAGGATCCACCGTGGGCCAGATGGTGCATGGCCTTGTCAAGACTGCCACCGTACTGGGGCCACTCCGGATTGACACGTTGAGGCGGCAGTTCGACCGGAATGGCGGCGTACTCCGGGTCGCTCGCCAGCCCCGAACCGAGTTCCAGAATGGCAATGCGCTCACCCTCGAGAGGCGGCGGTGGCGGATCTCCGAACCAGTCGCCTTCGCAGCCGACCAGCGAAAGGCACGACATGGCAAGGAAAACCCACCGCATGGTCAGTATCCCCCCGTCGTCAGCGACAGCAGTTCACGTGCCCGGAGCACGGCCGATGGCGGCGCTTCATCGTCACCGGCCAGCGCTTCGAAACTCGCCGCGGCAGCCTCCGTGTCACCGGTCCGCAGATAGAGAAGACCCTTGAGCTCGAGGGCAAGATGACGCCAGCTGCCATCGAGAAGCGGCGCCAGTCGTGCATCGACGTCGTCGGGGTCGGCATGATCAACCATCAGCATGACCGCATAGAGGGCCGCCAGTTCCCGCCAGACGGGCAGGACATCGTCCATGGCGGCAAGCTCGTCATAGCGCTGCAATGCGAGGTCCCGTTCGCCGGCTTCGGCGAGAAGCTGCGCCTCGCGCATGCCTGCAAGCCACGGATAGCCGCCATGGCCCTCTACATGGAGAGCGCCGAAAGTGGCCATCGCCTCGTCGATGTCGCCGGCATCGGCCTCACGGTCCGCAAGCCAGTATCGATAGCCGTCGTCGCCGAGTCGGGACTCGCGGTATTCGATCCACCCGGTGTAGCCGGCGACTGCAAGGACCACCACGGCGACAGTGCCGAGCACCTGACGGCCATAGGCCCGCCACAGTCGCAGCCATCGTTCCCGCTGAAGGTCTTCCTCGACCTCGCGAATCAACTGGTCGCCGGCATTGGCCACGGGTACCGCTCCGGAAGTCGCATGGGCCGGGCAATCTAGCCACCAGCGGGCCCTCCCGCAACCTTGCCAACACCGTCGTGGCGTTCCATCCTACCGTCATGGAGAGACCCGCCAGCTACATCGAGTTCTGGCCCTTCTACGTGCGTGAGCACTTGAGACCGGCAACCCGCCGGCTTCACTTCATCGGAACGGCGGGTGTCTTCGGCATTGCTGCGGCCACACTCATCACCGGCAACGCATGGCTGCTTCTGGCGATGCCGGTGTGCGGTTACGGATTTGCGTGGGCGGCGCATGCCTTTGTCGAGCGCAACCGTCCGGCGACCTTCACCCATCCCGTCTGGAGTCTTGTCGGTGACTTCCACATGTTCTTCCTGATGCTCACCGGACGCATGTCGGGAGAAGTGGAGCGCCACGCTCAGGGGCCGTCCCTCGCCAGCATTGCGGATCGTTGAAGGCAGACGGTCTCCCGGCCGCAGGCATGGCTCTGGTGGCCCGCGCCATGTGCCTGATGGTCAGCCTGCCCTCGTAGACTGCGCCGCGGTCATGGGCTGCTCACTGATCAGGTATCTTCCCGGCATCCGGGGCCCTGCGGGAGTCGTCGTCTAAGGCGGCTTCCCCGCCTTCAGCCCGGGCGCGCATTCCGGTCAGGGCATTGGCAAGTACGGCGCCAATGACAATGCTCCCGCCAATGAAACCGGCCAGAGTCGGGCTTTCTCCGATGATGAGCCACACCCACAGCGGACCGAGGATGACCTCGGTGAGCGCCAGCACCATGAGTTCGGCAGCCGGAACGTATCTGGCGCCGGCGGCGAACAGGACCAGGGCCAGTGCGACCTGGAAGCATCCCATGTAGACACACAGGATGAAGTCATGGGTGCTGATGCGGAAACTGTCGACGAAAACAACAGCGATTGTGCTGATCGCGCATGACGCCATCACCACGCCCAGCACCATGTCGCCTTCCCGGCCGCCGCGCAGGGAAACACCGAAGGCAGCGAAGGTGACGGCCGCGCCAAGGGCCAGAAGATTGCCGAAGAGACGTCCCTCGCCGAGGCCTTCCCACATCATGATCGCCACCCCCGCCATGGCGACACTCATGGCGATCCAGGTGATCCGCCGCACCGGTTCCCGCAGCACGACCCATGCGATCAGAGCCGTGAAGAAGGGCTGGGAACTGATGATGAAGAAGACGCTCGCCGCCCGCGTGTGAAAGAAGGAGAGGATGTAGAGAAGATTGCTGACGGCGAGAAAGAACCCGGTTGCCAGGGCGGCCCTCCAGCTTGACCGCACCATGGCCGGAAGGTCCCGGTGATGACGCATGGCAAGGAGACTGGACAGCACCAGGATGGCCACAACGGAGCGGAAGAACTGGACCTGCCAGAACCCCGCCTCTTCCATCGAACCGATGATGACGCCCGACTGGCTGATGAAGACACCGCCGGCGATGACCAGAAAGACACCCTTCAGATAGTGGGGATGTCTTTGCGTTGGGCGACGGCCTCGCCTCACGCCCGGTTGTCGCTCCGCACGTGCGACATCACTCCCACTCGATCGTCCCGGGCGGCTTCGAGGTGATGTCGTAAGCGACCCGGTTGATGCCCCTGACCTCGTTGACGATACGGCCTGCGACGTGTCCGAGGAAGGCATGGTCGAACGCAAAGACGTCTGCCGTCATGCCGTCTGTCGAGGTGACGGCCCTTAAGGCGCAGACATGCTCGTAGGTCCTCTCGTCTCCCATGACACCGACCGTGCGCACGGGAAGCAGGACAGCGAAGGCCTGCCATATGGCGTCATAGAGACCAGCGCTCTTCAGTTCATCGATGAAGATGGCATCGGCCCTTTGCAGGAGTGCCACCCGTTCCGGGGTGACCTCGCCCGGGATGCGGATGGCGAGGCCCGGACCGGGAAACGGATGGCGGTTGAGCAGGGCATCGGGAAGACCGAGTTCGCGGCCGAGTTCGCGCACCTCGTCCTTGAACAATTCCCTCAAGGGTTCGACGAGTTCCAGCTTCATGCGTTCGGGGAGGCCGCCGACATTGTGATGCGACTTGATGGTCGATGTCGGCCCACCGTGGAACGACACCGATTCGATGACGTCAGGATAGAGGGTCCCCTGGCCCAGAAAATCGGCGCCGCCGATGGCGGCGGCCGCCTCCTCGAAGACATCGATGAAGGTCGACCCGATGATCCGGCGCTTGTCCTCAGGCGCGGTGACTCCCGCGAGCCGTTCAAGAAAGAGGTCCGGGACATGGCGCACGACGAGGGGAATGGCATAGTGGCTGCGGAAGAGGTGCTCGACGTCGCGCGCCTCATCAAGGCGCATGAGTCCGTGGTCGACAAGGACACATGTCAACCGCGATCCGATCGCCTCGTGAAGCAGGAGGGCCGTCACCGAACTGTCGACGCCGCCTGAAAGCCCCATGACGACGCGCCCCCTTCCCACCCGGGCACGGATGCCCTCGACCGCCCGCGTGCGGAAGGCGGCCATCGACCAGTCGCTTGCGATGCCCGCAACCTGGTGCACGAAGGAACTGATCAGCCGGGCGCCATCGGGCGTGTGCACGACTTCCGGGTGGAACTGGACACCGTAGATGCGTCGCGCATCGTCGGCGATGGCGGCAAAAGGCGAACCTGGAGACGTCGCGACAACCCGGAACCCTTCAGGAATGGCCGTGATCCTGTCGCCGTGTGACATCCAGACCTGGTGACGTTCTCCAGGGGACCAGACACCGTCGAACAACCGGCAGGTCCCGGTGACATCGGCAAATGCACGCCCGAATTCCCGCTCGTTTGCTGTTTCGACGGCGCCGCCCAACTGGGAACAGATTGTCTGCTCGCCATAGCAGATGCCCAGCACCGGGACGCCTTCGTCGAACACCGCCTGCGGCGCCTGCGGCGCCTGGCCGACGGTCACCGAAGCCGGCCCGCCGGAGAGAATGATGGCGGCAGGAGCAAAGGACCGGATGGTGTCATCGGCCGCGCTGAACGGCATGATCTCCGAGTAGACACCTGCCTCGCGGACCCGCCGGGCAATCAGCTGGGTCAGCTGTGATCCGAAGTCGAGAATCAGGACCCTGCCAGGGCCGGGCGCCACCACCTACCTCTCGGTCTGGTAGTTGGGTGCATCGCGCATGGACGCAACATCGTGGACGTGGCTTTCACGCACTCCGGCGCTCGTCACCCTGACGAACCGGCAGCGGGTGCGCATCGCCTGGATGTCGGGATTTCCGGTGTAGCCCATGGAGGAGCGCAGGCCCCCTTCAAGCTGGTGCACGATGTGATGCAGTGGCCCCTTGTAGGGTACGCGCCCCTCGATGCCTTCAGGCACCAGCTTGACGATGTCGCTGATGCCTTCCTGGAAGTAGCGATCAGCCGAACCGCGGGCCATGGCGCCAAGTGACCCCATGCCCCGGTACTGCTTGTAGGAACGGCCGTTGATGAGAAGCACCTCGCCCGGGCTCTCGTCCGTGCCGGCCAGAAGGGATCCGATCATCACCGCATCCGCACCGGCGGCGATCGCCTTTGCGAGATCGCCGGAGTACCGGATGCCCCCATCGGCGATCACCGGTGTTCCGGTCCCGGCTGCCTCCTCGACGACGTCCTGGATGGCCGTCAACTGGGGCACACCGACACCGGCCACCACCCGCGTGGTACAGATCGAGCCTGGACCGATACCCACCTTGATGGCATCGGCTCCATGGTCGATGAGCATGCGCGCGCCTTCCGACGTCGCCACGTTCCCGGCGATCACCTGCGCATAGTTCGACTGCTTCTTGATCATGTCGACGGTGTCAATGACACCGCCGGAGTGACCGTGGGCGGTATCAACGACAACCACGTCGACACCGGCATCAATCAGCGCCTCGGCCCGTTCCCATCCCTGCTGTCCGGCGCCTGTCGCCGCGCCACAGCGCAGCCGCCCCTGCTCGTCCTTGCAGGCGTCGGGGTGTGTCGCCGCCTTGTTGATGTCCTTGACGGTGATGAGGCCCTTGAGACGTCCCTGCCGATCGACCACGAGAAGCTTCTCGATCCGGTGACGATGCAACAGCCGCTTTGCCTCGTCGGCCGTCACGTCCTCGGTCACGGTGACGAGATTCTCGGCGGTCATCAGCTCGCACACCGGCTGCGCCATGTCACTGGCAAACCGGACATCCCGATTGGTCAGGATTCCGACGACGCGGTCGCTTGCATCCTCGACCACCGGGACACCCGAAATGTCGTTGTTCGCCATCAGTTCGAGTGCCGCCTGCAGCGTCTCCCCGGGACCAATGGTGAGGGGATTGACGACCATGCCCGATTCGAACTTCTTGACCCGGCGCACCTCGTCGGCCTGTTCGGCCACGGTCATGTTCTTGTGGATGATGCCGATGCCACCGTTCTGGGCCATGGCGATGGCCATGGCCGATTCCGTCACGGTATCCATGGCGGCGGAAAGGAGTGGAATACCGAGTTCGATGGACTGCGTCAGCCGGGTCGCTGTCGCCACCGATGCCGGCAGCACCTGCGAAAATGCCGGCACGAGGGAAACGTCATCGAATGTGAGAGCTTCCCGTATTGTCATGCGCCACCCACCAGAAGTGGCACGGACAGGTATCACGAAGAAACGCAACGGCCAAGCGGAGAGCCGTCAGCCTTGTGCACAAAACCGTGGCGGGGGGGGGAAACCCCCCCCCCCGCCCGTGCGGGGGGGGGAAAAACGGCCGGGGGTTAACCGGGAATGGGGGGGGGTGAAGGG
>JAPPGE010000035.1 GCA_028821455.1 bacterium
CCGCGAGGGCGGCCGCACCGTCGGCGCCGGCGTCGTCGCCGAAATCGTCGACTAGAGGAACGATCGTCAAGGAGTGTAGCTCAACTGGTAGAGCACCGGTCTCCAAAACCGGGGGTTGCGGGTTCGAGTCCTGCCACTCCTGCCACCGGCGGACCCCTTGATTGAGGAGCAGGGAAACAGCGGATCAGCTCATGGCGAAAGTGTCACCGGCCGAATTTGTCAGACAGGTCCGGGCCGAGGCCATCAGGAAGGTGACCTGGCCGACGACCAGGGAAGCGGGGATCACGACGCTCACCGTGTTCGCGATGATCGTGCTCGTGGCCATCTTCTTTTTCCTGATCGATCTCGTCTTTGCCGAGGCAATCCAGATCATCCTCGGGCTGGGGAGACAGGGGCTGTGACGCATCGCTGGTACATCGTCCATTGCTACTCCGGCTTCGAGAAGAAGGTCGAGAACGCGATCAGGGAGCGCGCCGAGGCGAGTGGTATGACGGAGCAGATCTGCCAGGTCCTGGTCCCCTCGGAGAAGGTCATGGAGATGCGTGGCGGCAAGCAGATCTCGACCGACCGCAAGTTCTTCCCCGGCTACGTGCTGGTGCACATGGAGTTGACGGATGCCACCTGGCACCTGGTCAAGGACACGCCGAAGGTCAGCGGTTTCCTCGGGGCCGGCAACCGTCCCAGGCCAATTCCCGATTCCGAGGCGGCGCGCATCATCAGCCAGGTGCAGGAAGGGGTCGAGCGGCCGCGGCCATCCATCACCTTCGAGATTGGCGAGAGTGTGCGCGTGGCCGACGGGCCGTTCACGTCCTTCAACGGTACGGTCCAGGAAATCGACGAGAACCGGGCGCGCCTGAAGGTCGCGGTGCTGATCTTCGGCCGCCCCACGCCCGTCGAGCTTGAATACACCCAGGTCGAAAAGACCTGAGACCTCCACCAGAGGATGGAAATCGCAAGACAATGGCCAAAAAGATCGCAGGCATGATCAAGCTCACGGTTCCGGCAGGAGCGGCAAATCCGTCGCCTCCCATCGGTCCGGCGCTCGGTCAGCGCGGCCTCAACATCATGGAGTTCTGCAAGGCCTTCAATGCGGCGACGCAGAATGTCGAGCAGGGTACTCCGGTGCCGACGGTCATCACGGCCTACGCGGACCGTTCGTTCACCTTCATCACGAGGACGCCGCCTGCGGCATGGTACATCAGGAGGGCGGCCGGTCTCGAAAAGGGTGAGGCCCTGCCTGGCCGTGCCGTTGCCGGATCGGTGACCATGGAGCAGGTGCGCGAGATTGCCGAGGCGAAGATGACGGACCTCAACGCCAACGGTATCGATGCGGCATCCAGGATCATCGCCGGAACGGCGCGATCCATGGGTGTCGAGGTGGTGGAGTAGGGACATGGCAGCACACGGCAAGAAACTCAACGCGGCCTATCAGACCGTCGACCGCGAGCGCGACTATGCTCTCGAAGAGGCGATCCAGGCGCTCAAGGACACGGCCTCGGCCAAGTTTGACGAGACTGTCGAACTGGCGCTCAATCTCAATGTCGATCCGCGCCATGCCGACCAGATGGTGCGCGGCGTGGTCAGTCTGCCGCACGGCACCGGACGCGTGGTCAGGGTCGCCGTGTTTGCCCGCGACGCCAAGGCTGACGAGGCCCGCGAAGCCGGCGCCGACAGGGTCGGTGCGGAGGATCTCGCCCAGAGCATCCAGGAAGGCGATCTCGGATTCGACCGCTGCATCGCCACACCCGACATGATGCCGGTCGTCGGCCGGCTGGGAAAGATCCTCGGACCACGCGGTCTCATGCCCAACCCGAAGCTCGGCACCGTCACCATGGATGTTGCCGGCGCCGTGACCGCCGCCAAGGCCGGCCAGGTGGAGTACCGCGTGGAGCGGGCGGGCATCATCCACGCGGGTGTCGGCAAGGTGTCTTTCCCGGTCGAGAAGATTGCCGAGAACACCCGGGCGCTGGTGGATGCCGTGGCGAAGGCACGGCCCCAGGCCGTCAAGGGCACCTACATGAAACGGGCGACACTCAGCACCACCATGGGGCCGGGTGTCCACGTTGCCACGCAAAGCCTCGTGGCCGCCTGACGGCCCCGGGACCAAGGGACGGCTCCGGCCGTCCTGCGGCATGCTCCGGCGTGCCGCAACCCTGTCCGAGACTGCCGGTACCCAATGGCGGGTTCAATGGCGAAGCCGCCGGCATGAGACGGGATACCAGCCGGTTCCGGCATTCCGGGACCAGGAGGGGATTCCGGGGCAGGACACCAACGTCCTCCTCGTCCCTGGCATCGGGGGAGGTGGACAACCAGTGAACCGGATCGACGGGTTTCGGCCCGGCGTTTCGATCTGATGGAGGAGTCCTTTGGAACGTTCAAGGAAGGAAGAGATCGTCAGTGAACTCGAGAGCGTTCTCGGCGGAGCCGGGATCGTCATCGTCGCGCGTCACGAGGGTCTCACAGTTGCCGAGGCGACCGAGCTTCGGCGTTCGGTGCGCGACGCCGGCGCCAGCTTCCGGGTGGTCAAGAACCGGTTGATTCTGCGTGCCCTGCAGCATGCCGGGATGGAGGCGATTGCCGAGATGTTCCACGGGCCCTCCGCCATTGCCACGGCAACGGACCCCGTGGCCGGTGCCAGGGTCACCGTCGACTATGCGAAGAAGAACAGCAAGCTGGTCATTGTCGGTGGAACCATGGCCGGCCGGCCGCTCGACGCGGACGGTGTCCGGACGATTGCCCAGCTGCCGTCGCTCGATGAACTGCGTGCCAAGCTGATCATGCTGATCAACACGCCGGCAACGAGGGTTGCAGGAGTCCTGCAGGAACCGGGGAGCCGCATTGCCCGGCTGCTCGATTCCCGGCAAACGGCGGAATGATCCGGTTCGGACACAACCGAAACACCCCAACTGGAGTTATGGAAGACCATGAGCAAGATTGAACAACTCGTCGAGGACCTGTCGTCGCTCACCGTCATCGAGGCGGCGGAGCTCTCGAAGCTGCTCGAGGAAAAGTGGGGCGTGAGTGCCGCCCAGCCCATCGCTGTCGCGGCCGCACCCGGAGGCGCGGGAGACGAGCAGGCCGAGGTCGAGGAGAAGACGGAATTCGACGTCGTCCTCACCGGCTTTGGCACCAGCAAGATTCCCGTCATCAAGGAGGTCCGCGCGATCACGGATCTCGGCCTCAAGGAAGCCAAGGCTCTCGTCGAGGATGTGCCGAAGGCGGTGAAGGAAGGTGTCTCCAGGGACGAGGCCGATGCCTTGCAGAAACGTCTCGAGGACGCCGGCGCGACCGTCGAGATCAAGTAGGTCAACACGTGTTTGTGCCACAAGGGGGCCACCTCCTTGTGGCAATCCTGTTTCCTTGCCGGCAGGGCCCGTGGTTCCTGCCGGCGAGGGGCGGGGGTCAACGTACTTTCCCGGACTGATCGATTGCAGGGGCTGACATCATGGAAAAGCACATGAACAGGCGTTCCGCCAGGCGGCGCAACTTCGGGCGGATCCCGCCGGTGATCGACATGCCCAACCTGATCGATGTGCAGCGCATCTCCTATGACCATTTCCTGCAGCGCGATGCTGCCCCGGACGAGATCCTCGACGAGGGGCTCGAGGGCGTGTTCCGCTCGGTGTTCCCGATAAGCGATGTCTCCGACCGCGCCGATCTCGAGTTCGTGCGCTACCAGATCGAACCGCCCAAGCACACGGAGATGGAGTGCCTGGCGCGGGATCTGACCTACGCCGCGCCCTTGCGGGTGAAGCTGCGCCTGGTTCTCTATGACGTCGACCGGGACATCGGCAAGAGGGAGGTCCGCAACGTCAAGGAGCAGGATGTCTACATGGGCGACATTCCGCTCATGACAGACAAGGGCACCTTCATCGTCAACGGCACCGAGCGCGTGATCGTCTCGCAGATGCACCGGTCACCAGGCGTTTTCTTCGATCACGACAAGGGCAAGACCCACGCCTCCGGCAAGTTCCTGTTCGCTGCTCGTGTCATTCCCTATCGCGGTTCCTGGCTGGAGTTCGAGTTCGACGCCAAGGACATCGTTCACGTGCGCATCGACCGCCGCCGCAAGCTGCCGGCGACGACCATGCTCTTCGCTCTGGGCTATACTGCCGAGGACATTCTGGAGACGTTCTACGACACGGTGCCGTTCGTGCGCGTCCACCAGGAGTGGGCACTGCCCCTCGATGACGCCGCCCGGGCGGGAGGGGTCCTCGGACACGATGTCATTGACCTGGCGAAGGGACGCGTGGCGGCCGAAGCCGGCTCGACCCTGCCCAAGAGGGGAAGGTCTTCCAGAAATCTTGCCAGCCATGTCAGGGATGACACCCTTGTGGGGCGCTGCCTTGCCGAGGACGTCATCGATCCGGAAACGGGTCTGGTCATTGTCGACTCCGGCACGGTGTTGACCCGTCGCCATCTTTCCGCCCTGGGATCCGTCGAGGTCGACGAGATCTCCCTCTTTGGTGGCGATTCGCCCACCGTCGCCCTGCGTTCGAGCGAACACAGGAAGTGGTTCGTTCTATTCGATGTCGCCGGTGCGACCGGGGACATGCTCGATCACGACCTCTGTGACGTCCGTTCCGGCCAGTTGGTCGCTCCGGCGGGGACCCGGATCACGGACGCATGGCGTGACGAGATCCTCGCAAGCGCCGACGGAGGGCCTCTCGGTGTCGAGGTGACCCGGGAGGAGCTTGAGGGGCGGACGCTGGCCGTTGACGCCCAGGGCCCCGGTGACACCGTGGTTGCCGCTGCCGGCGCCCATGTCGACCGCAAGCTGCTCAACAAGCTGGTGCGTTCCGATGTCGAGAGCATCTCGCTGTTCGAAGAAGGCGGCACCGTGACCGCGAAGCGTCTCGTTCGCCCGGGTTGGAAAGTGCCGTTCGACGCTTCGGAATCCTCGGCCCTGCTGGGCACCAAGCTGACGCGCGATCTTGTCAATGCCGCCGACGGCGCCGTCATGGCGACAGCCGGCACCAAACTCACCAGGCTGCAGCTGAGAAAACTGGCAAAGACCGGACTCGAGGAGCAGTTCGTGGGCGATGAACTGCTTCTGGGCAGGTTTCTTGCCGGAGATCACATCGACGAGACAGACGGGCTGGTTCTCGCCGAGGCCGGCGCCGAGATCGACCGGGAACTGCTCGATCTCCTCGCCAGTCATGCGAACGACGAGGTGACAACCCTCGACATCGATCACGTCAAGGTGGGCCCCCACATCTGCAAGACTCTCGGTATCGACAAGGCATCGAACCGCGAAGAGGCGCAGATCGAGATCTACAAGGTCATGCGGCCTGGCGATCCGACCACGCCGGAAGCCGCAGCGACGCTGTTCAGAGGCCTCTTCTTCGATGCCGACCGCTACGACCTGTCGACGGTCGGGCGCGTCAAGATGAACGAGCGCCTTGGTCCGGATCACGTTGAGACCGGCCGCGTGCTGACGCCTCGCGACATCATGGCCTGCTTGAAGACGCTGGTGGAGTTGAGGGATGGCCGCGGCGACATCGACGATATCGATCATCTCGGCAACCGCCGCGTGCGATCCGTCGGCGAGTTGCTCGAAAACCAGTACCGGGCGAGCCTGCTGCGCATGGAACGGGCGGTGCGCGAGCGCATGAGCCAGGCCGAACTCGACAAGGAAGTCCCACACGATCTCATCAACGCCAAGACCACGGCAGTGGCGGTGCGCGAGTTCTTCGGAGCCTCCCAGCTCTCCCAGTTCATGGAGCAGACCAATCCGCTCTCGGAGCTGACCCACAAGCGTCGCCTGTCGGCGCTCGGTCCGGGCGGGCTCACCCGAGAGCGCGCCGGCTTCGAGGTGCGGGACGTGCATCCGACCCACTATGGCCGGATCTGCCCGGTGGAGACGCCGGAAGGACCCAACATCGGCCTCATCAACTCCCTGGCCACATTCGCCCGCATCAACCAGCACGGGTTCATCGAGAGTCCCTACCGCAAGGTGGAACTGGTTGATGGCGAGCGCCGGGTGACCGACCAGATCGAGTACCTGACGGCGATGCAGGAACGCCTGCACACCATTGCCCAGGCCAATGCCAGGCTTACCGAGGACGGCCAATTCGCCGACGAGCTTGTGTCATGCCGCCGGAACGGCGAGTTCGTCATGGCGGAATCGGCCTATGTCGACATGATGGACGTGTCGCCCAAGCAGCTGGTGTCGGTCGCTGCCGCCCTCATTCCCTTCCTCGAGAACGACGATGCCAACCGCGCCCTGATGGGCTCGAACATGCAGCGTCAGGCCGTGCCGCTGATCCGCGCCGAGGCGCCGCTCGTCGGGACCGGCATGGAAGACGTGGTGGCCCGGGATTCCGTCTCCACCATCGTCGCCCGCCGGGGCGGTGTGGTCGACCAGGTCGACTCCCAGCGGATCGTCATCAGGGTCAACGAGGAGGAAGCGCTCAACACTCTCAATGTCGACATCTACCCGCTGCTGAAGTTCCAGCGCTCCAACCAGAGCACGTGCATTCTCCAGCGGCCGCTGGTCAAGACCGGCCAACGGGTGGAAAGGGGCGAGATTCTCGGGGACGGACCGTCGACCGACCACGGTGAACTGGCGCTCGGCCGCAACGTACTGTGTGCCTTCATGCCGTGGAACGGCTACAACTTCGAGGATTCGATTCTCATTTCCGAACGCATTGTCCGGGATGATGTCTTCACTTCGATTCACATCGAGGAATTCGAGGTGGTGGCCCGCGACACCAAGCTTGGCCCCGAGGAGATCACGCGCGACATTCCCAATGCCGGCGACGAGGCGCTGCGCCATCTTGACGAGGCGGGCATCGTCTACATCGGCGCCGAGGTGGAGGCTGACGACATCCTCGTCGGCAAGATCACCCCGAAGGGGGAGAGTCCGACAACTCCGGAAGAGAAGCTGCTGCGCGCCATCTTCGGCGAAAAGGCCTCGGATGTGCGCGACACGTCGCTTCGCGTGCCACCAGGTGGTCAGGGAACCGTGGTCGAGGTGCGGGTCTTCTCGCGGGCAAGCTACGACACGGACCAGCGCGCCGAGACCATTCACAGTGCCGAAGTCGACCGCCTCGAACAGAACCGGGCCGACGAGCACTCGATCATCGAGCGAACGGTACAGGCGCGTCTCCTCGACCTTCTCGACGGCGGCACCGTCAAGCGCGGCCCCAAGGGCGTTGCGCGGGGAGCCGTGGTCGACCGGGAACTTCTCGATTCCCTGACTCACGGCCAGAGGTGGCAGATCGTCGTGGCCGACCGTGCCACCATGGAGGCCATCGAGGAGCTCAAGGCCCGCTACGACGACCGGATGGCGGACCTCGAGAGACTGCACCGGGCCAGCCTCGAGAAACTCGAGGCGAGCGATGAGCTGCAGCCCGGCGTGCTCAAGATGGTCAAGGTCTTTGTCGCCGTGAAGCGCAAGCTGCAGGCCGGCGACAAGATGGCTGGACGCCACGGCAACAAGGGTGTCATTTCCCGCATCGTGCCCATCGAGGACATGCCCTATCTCCAGGACGGCACGCCGGTTGACATCGTGCTCAATCCGCTTGGTGTGCCCAGCCGCATGAATGTCGGGCAGATTCTCGAAACCCACCTTGGGTGGGCCTGCGCCGGGATCGGCAGGAAGATCGGCCGCATGGTCGACAGCATGACCATCGAGATGCCTCTCGACGGAGACCGCGTGTCGACCCACGACGACCTGCGCACCCTGCTTTCCGGGGTCTACGGGGAAGGCCCGGAGAACGGACGGTTCTCGGCGATGAAGGATACCGAACTCATGGAGTTCGCCAACGAGCTGAGATCCGGCATTCCGGTCGCCACTCCGGTGTTCGATGGCGCCGGAGAAAAGGAGATCACCGACATGCTCGAGCTTGCCGGCTTCTCCGGCAGCGGCCAGGAGATCCTCATCGATGGCCGGACCGGGGAACCCTTCGACCGGCCGGTCACCGTGGGCTATCACTACATCCTGAAACTCCATCACCTCGTCGACGACAAGATCCACGCCCGCTCGGTCGGCGCCTACAGCCTCGTCACGCAGCAGCCCCTTGGCGGCAAGGCCCAGTTCGGTGGCCAGCGATTCGGCGAGATGGAGGTATGGGCCCTGCAGGCCTATGGTGCGGCGTACACGCTCCAGGAGATCCTCACCGTCAAGTCGGACGATGTTGCCGGCCGCACGCGGATCTACGAGTCCATCGTCAAGGGTGATCAGTACTTCGAGGCGGGCATTCCCGAGAGCTTCAACGTGCTGGTCAAGGAAATGCAGGCGCTCGGCCTCAATGTCGAGCTTGAACAGGCAGGCTGACCGCCAGTCAACAGGAGACAGGGCATGAATGAGCTGATGCGCATATTCGGTCAGGCAACCGGCATCGAGAGCTTCGACCAGATCAGGATTTCAATCGCCAGTCCCGAGACCATCCGGTCGTGGTCCTTCGGCGAGGTCAAGAAGCCGGAAACCATCAACTACCGGACATTCAAGCCGGAGCGCGATGGCCTGATGTGCGCCCGCATCTTCGGCCCCACCAAGGACTACGAGTGCCTGTGCGGGAAGTACAAGCGCATGAAGTTCAGGGGCATCGTGTGCGAGCGCTGCGGGGTCGAGGTCATCAAGGCAAAGGTGCGCCGTGAACGCATGGGACACATCGAGCTCGCGGCGCCGGTTGCCCACATCTGGTTTCTGAAATCGTTGCCGAGCCGTATCGGCCTGCTGCTCGACATGACTCTGAAGTCGCTGGAGCAGGTGCTCTACTTCGAGCAGTACATTGTCATCGATCCGGGACTGACGCCGTTCGAACGCGGCGAGCTGCTGACCGACGCCGAGTATGACGAGGCGATGGACGAGTACGGTGAGGACGCCTTTGTCGCCGGCATGGGCGCCGAGGCGGTGCGCCGAATGCTTTCCATGATCGATCTGGACGACGAGAGCGGGATCCTGCGCGAGGAACTCGCGGAGACCACGTCGGAGGCAAAGCGCAAGAAAATCGTCAAGCGCCTCAAGCTCATCGAGACCTTCCGCGCCTCGGACAACAGGCCCGAGTGGATGATCATGGAGGTGATTCCGGTCATCCCGCCCGAACTGCGACCGCTGGTGCCGCTCAACGGTGGACGCTTCGCCACCTCGGACCTCAACGATCTCTACCGCCGCGTAATCAACCGCAACAACCGGCTCAAGCGGCTCATTGAGCTGCACGCGCCGGAGATCATCGTGCGCAACGAGAAGCGCATGTTGCAGGAGGCGGTCGACGCGCTGTTCGACAACGGCCGGCGTGGCCGCACCATCACCGGCGCGAACAAGCGGCCGCTGCGGTCCCTCTCGGACATGCTGAAGGGCAAGCAGGGACGCTTCCGCCAGAACCTTCTGGGCAAGCGGGTCGACTATTCCGGGCGATCGGTGATCGTCGTCGGACCGGAGCTCAAGCTTCACCAGTGCGGCCTTCCCAAGAAGATGGCCCTCGAGCTCTTCAAGCCCTTCATCTATTCCAGGCTCGAGATGTACGGCAAGGCATCGACGATCAAGGCCGCCAAGCGTCTCGTCGAGCAGGAGCGGCCCGAGGTCTGGGACATCCTCGAGGAGGTGATTCGCGAACATCCGGTCCTGCTCAACCGGGCGCCGACGCTTCATCGCCTCGGCATCCAGGCCTTCGAACCGGTTCTGATCGAGGGAAAGGCGATTCAGCTTCATCCTCTGGTCTGCGCCGCCTTCAACGCCGACTTCGACGGCGATCAGATGGCGGTGCATGTACCCCTGTCGATCGAGTCGCAGCTCGAGGCCCGCGTCCTCATGATGTCGACCAACAACATCCTGTCGCCTGCCAACGGCAAGCCGATCATCGTGCCTTCGCAGGACATCATTCTCGGCCTCTATGACCTTTCCCTCGAGATCGCGGGACAGACCGGAGAGGGCATGGTGTTCCGCGGCATCGGTGAAATCGAACATGCCCTGCACGTGGGCGCCGTCAGGATGCACGCAAAGATCCGTTCACGCCTTCACGTCGACGATGGCGAGGGCGGCCGGACCTCGACCATTGTCGAGACCACGCCCGGGCGCATGATGCTCGGGCGACTGCTTCCCGACCACCCGGAACTCCCCTTCGAACTTGTCAACCAGGTCCTTACCAAGCGCGAGATTTCCGGCATCATCGACAAGGTCTACCGCTACTGCGGCCAGAAGGAGACGGTGCTCTTCTGCGACCGCATCATGAACCTTGGGTTCCGCCACGCCTGCGATGCCGGCATCTCTTTCGGCAAGGACGACATGGTGATTCCCGACGGCAAGGAATCCCTGGTGCGCGCCACCCAGGACAAGGTGCGAGAGTACGAGAAGCAGTACATGGATGGCGTCATCACCCAGGGCGAGCGCTACAACAAGGTGATCGACGAGTGGTCCCACTGCACCGACAAGGTGGCGGACGCCCTGATGTCCGGGCTCTCGCAGCCAGGCGGCGAGAACGACAGCCAGCGGATGAACGCAATCTACATGATGGCTCACTCCGGCGCCCGTGGCGCACCGGCGCAGATCAGGCAACTTGCCGGCATGCGCGGTCTCATGGCCAAGCCCTCGGGTGAGATCATCGAGACGCCGATCATCGCCAACTTCAAGGAAGGCCTCTCGGTTGGCGAGTACTTCAACTCCACTCACGGTGCCCGCAAGGGACTGGCCGACACCGCTCTCAAGACCGCCAACTCTGGCTATCTGACGCGCCGCCTGGTCGACGTCGCCCAGGACTGCGTTGTCATCACGGAGGACTGCGGCACCACGCAGGGCATCGATGTCAAGGCCGTGGTTCAGGGGTCGGAAGAGATTGTCTCCCTCGCCGAGCGGGTGCTTGGCCGATTCACGCTTGAAGCGGTTGTCAACCCGAAGGACGACACGGTGCTGGTCGAGGCCGACACGATGATCGAGGAGCGTCACATGGAGGCGATCCGGGAATCGGGGCTGGAGCAGATCCGTATCCGTTCGGTGCTGTCCTGCGAGACGAGGTCGGGGGTCTGTGCGCGTTGCTACGGACGCGACCTTGCGCGCGGCACGCCCGTCAACATCGGCGAGGCAGTCGGCGTCATTGCGGCGCAGTCCATCGGCGAGCCGGGGACCCAGCTGACCATGCGGACCTTCCATATCGGCGGTTCCGCCCAGCGCGGTGACGAGACGTCGTCCATCGACACTCCGGTTGCCGGCACAGTCGGCATCCGCAACTCCCAGCTCGTGACCGACAGCGACAACAACATCATCGTCCTGGCGCGCAACAGCGAGGTGTTCATCACCGACGATGAAGGCCGCGAGCGATTTGCCAAGCGCCTGCCCTATGGATCGCGCCTGCTGGCCGGCACCGACACCCGGGTCGAGCGGGGCGACACCCTGGCGCGCTGGGACCCCTACACCCGGCCGGTCATCACCGACCGCAGCGGCCAGGTGGAGTTCAGGGACCTGACCGAGGGCAAGACCCTGCGCGAAACTCTCGACGAGACAAGCGGCATGACCAGCCAGGTCGTTGTCGACTGGGCGCAGCAGTCACGTGGCGCCGGTCTGCGGCCGCGCATTGTCGTCAGTTCGGCCGGGGAGGACGAATCCAAGGACTTCGAGCTGTCGGTGGGTGCGGTGCTTTCCGTCGAGAACGGACAGCAGGTGCGGCCGGGAGACGTGCTGGCGCGCATTCCCCGGGACTCCGTCACCAACACGGACATCACCGGCGGTCTGCCACGGGTGGCCGAACTCTTCGAGGCGCGCAAGCCCAAGGACCACTGGGTCATCGCCGAGAACGATGGCAGGGTGACCTTCGGCAAGGACTACAAGAACAAGCGACGTCTCTACGTCAGGTCCGAGGACGGTCTCGAATCCCGGGAGTATCTGCTGCCCAAGGGCAAGCACATCGTCGTCAACGACGGCGACGAGGTGCGACGCGGCGACATTCTCATTGATGGCAGCCCGGTGCCTCATGACATTCTCCGGGTGCTCGGCACCGAGGCCCTCGCCAACTACCTCATCGACGAGATTCAGGGTGTGTATCGCCTCCAGGGAGTGCGGATCGACGACAAGCACATCGAGGTGATCTGCCAGCAGATGCTGCAGAAGGTCGAAATCAGCACTCCGGGTGACACGATGTTCCTCGTTGGCGAACAGGTCGACAAGAACGAGTTCGAGGATGCCAACGCCCGGATCAGGGACCAGATCGAGAAGGACGGGGACGCGGCGGAACGCATCCTGGAAGAGGCGACGGCAACGCCGGTTCTCCAGGGAATCACCAAGGCCAGCCTGCAGACCGGCTCGTTCGTCTCGGCTGCCTCGTTCCAGGAGACCACGCGGGTGCTGACCGAGGCCGCGGTGACGGGCAAGCGCGACACGCTCTCCGGCCTCAAGGAGAACGTCATCGTCGGCCGCCTCATTCCCGCCGGGACCGGACGCGTCACCCAGCGTCTGCGCACCATCGAGGAGATGAACCGGCCCCGGCTGCCCGTGGAGGACGAGGACATGCCGGATGCCGGCCACCTGTCGTTCGAGAGCGACGTGTCGCATCTGGTTGCGGAGTAGAATCCCGAAATTTCTCTGTTTCGGGGGACTTGACCGGGTGATGGGCCGGCCTTATAGTCCGCTTCCCCTTGCCACCCTTTGGGGGAGGGGAAGGGGAAGCCCTTGAACACACTCTCACGATCCCGGGGCGCGGGCCACGCGGGAGAACGGGAAGTGCTTTGTTTGTGCGACGGAAACGGGAACCAGGCGCATGCCGACCGTGAACCAGCTGATCCGCAAGCCGCGCAAGCCGCGGCGGGCGCGTAACAAGGTGCCGGCCCTCGAGGCCTGTCCTCAGAAACGCGGCGTGTGCACCCGCGTCTACACGACGACGCCCAAGAAGCCGAATTCGGCTCTGCGGAAGGTGGCGCGGGTCCGTCTGACCAACGGTTTCGAGGTGACGAGCTACATTCCTGGCGAGGGTCACAACCTGCAGGAGCACTCGGTGGTCATGATCAGGGGCGGTCGTGTCAAGGATCTTCCCGGGGTGCGCTATCACATCATTCGCGGCACCCTCGATACCCAGGGAATCGCCCAGCGCCGCCAGAGCCGTTCCAAGTACGGCGCCAAGCGACCCAGGTAGGAAAGGACCCCGCCATGTCACGCCGCCGCGCCGCCGAAAGGCGGGATGTCCTTCCCGACGCACTCCATGGTGACATCGTGCTCACCAAGTTCATCAACAGCGTCATGCGGGATGGCAAGAAAGCGGTCGCCGAGGGTATCGTCTATGGCGCCCTTGACAGAATCCGCGATACCACCGGCCAGGATCCCATCGGCGTCTTTCATCTGGCGTTGAACGCTGTCAGGCCGGCTGTCGAGGTGCGCTCCCGGCGCATCGGCGGCGCCACCTATCAGGTGCCGGTGGAGGTCGGTCCCGACAGACAGCAGGCGCTGGCCATCCGCTGGCTCATCGGCGCCGCGCGAGCCCGCTCGGAAACCACCATGGTGCAGCGCCTTTCGGGCGAGTTCCTGGATGCCTCGAGACAACGCGGCGCTGCCGTCAAGAAACGTGAAGACACCCATCGGATGGCGGACGCGAACAAGGCGTTTTCGCACTACCGCTGGTAGCGGTCGAAGCTGGTAACCCGGGGCCCCCGAAGCGACCCCAAGGACGAGCAGGAATGACACGACGTCACGCAATAGAGCGCTATCGCAACATCGGCATCATGGCCCACATCGATGCCGGCAAGACGACCACGACCGAGCGCATCCTTTACTACACCGGCCGATCCCACAAGATCGGCGAAGTCCATGAAGGCACGGCCACCATGGACTGGATGGAGCAGGAACAGGAGCGTGGCATCACGATCACCTCGGCCGCGACCACCGCCCACTGGTGCGACCATCGGATCAACATTATCGATACCCCCGGTCACGTCGACTTCACCATCGAGGTCGAGCGCAGCCTGCGTGTCCTTGACGGCGCCGTGGCGGTCTTCGACGCGGTCTCGGGCGTCGAACCGCAATCCGAAACCGTGTGGCGCCAGGCCGACAAGTACGGCGTGCCGCGCATCTGTTTCATCAACAAGATGGACCGTGTCGGCGCCGATTTCTTTCGATGCGTCGACATGATCGTCGAACGTTTCGGCGTCAAGCCGGCGGTATTGCAACTGCCCGTGGGCACGGAAGCGGGCTTCCGCGGCATCGTTGATCTCGTGAGCATGAAGGCGTTGATCTGGCACGACGATGTCAAGGGCGCGCGCTTCGAGGAGACTGAGATCCCGGTGGAGTTGCAGGCCGACGCCCGCGAATGGCGCTCGAAGCTCGTCGACGCGGTGATCGAGCACGACAACGACGCCATGGAAGCCTATCTCGATGGCGCCGATCCCGATGCCGAGACCCTGGTGCGGTGCATCCGCGCGGGGACTCTCGACAGGACCTCGGTCCCGATGCTGCTCGGCAGCGCCTTCAAGAACAAGGGCGTGCAGCCACTGCTCGACGCGGTGGTGCACTATCTTCCGTCGCCTCTGGATGTGCCGCCAATTCGCGGCGTGGCGCCGAAGACCGGCGAGGAGGTGACGCGCGAATGCAGCGACGAGGCGCCGTTTGCCGCCCTTGCCTTCAAGGTGATGGCCGACCGGTACGTCGGCACACTCACCTTCGCCCGCGTCTATTCGGGTGTGTTGAAGACCGGCGACCAGTTGTTCAATGCGGCCAAGGGGGCCCGCGGACGGGCCGGACGCATGCTGCTCATGCACGCCAACAGCCGCGAGGATATCGGTGAAGCCCGCGCCGGCGATATCGTCGCCCTGTGCGGTCTCAAGGGGACCACCACGGGTGACACCATCTGTTCGCCCAGAGAACCGGTGGTCCTCGAGCGCATGGAGTTTCCCGATCCCGTCATCGAGGTCGCGGTCGAACCGAAGACCCGCGCCGACCACGATCGCATGGGGATGGCGCTGACCAGGCTCGCCGACGAGGACCCGTCGTTCAGGGTGTCGACGGACGAGGAATCGGCGCAGACGATCATCAGGGGCATGGGCGAACTGCACCTCGAGATCATCGTTGACAGGATGCGCCGCGAATTCAACGTCGAGGCCAATATCGGCGCTCCCCAGGTCGCCTACCGCGAGACCCTGACACGGTCCCGTGACGTCGACTACGTGCACCGCAAGCAGACCGGCGGCGCCGGCCAGTACGCCAGGGTCCGCATTCTCTTCGAACCGGGCGAACCCGGGTCAGGAATCGAATTCGTCAGCCAGATTGTCGGCGGCGACGTGCCCAAGGAATACATCCCCTCGGTCAAGGCCGGAATCGAGAGAGCGGCCGTTTCGGGCGTCCTGGCGGGCTTTCCGATGACCGACTTCAGGGCGACACTCCATGACGGCGCCTTCCATGCTGTCGATTCCAGCGCCATGGCCTTCGAGGTGGCGGCACGCGCGGCGTTCCGCGAGGGCGCCCTCGCGGCGGCGCCGAGGCTGCTTGAGCCGGTGATGCGGGTCGAGGTCGTGACACCCGAGGAGCACATGGGAGATGTCATGGGCGACCTCAACAGCCGCCGCGGGCAGATTCAGGGGCTCGAGCCCAGGGGAAACGCCCAGGTGGTGAGGGCCCGGGTGCCGCTCGGCACCATGTTCGGGTATGTCAACGACCTGCGCTCGATGAGCCAGGGACGGGCGACCTTCACCATGCATTTCGATTCTTATGAACCCGTGCCCGACTTGGTCTCGGAAGACCTGCGGGCCCATATCGCCTGAGTGCGAGACACTTTCGATAAGGACAGATGAGGCAACCTCATGGCCAAGGAGAAGTTTGAGCGAACGAAGCCGCATGCGAACATTGGTACGATTGGGCATGTGGATCACGGCAAGACGACGCTGACGGCGGCGATCACGCGGATACTGGCGCGCACGGGCGGTGCGACGTACACGGACTACGCGTCGATTGACAAGGCTCCTGAGGAGCGTGAGCGGGGTATTACGATCAACACGGCGCATGTGGAGTATGAGACGGAAGCGCGTCACTACGCGCATGTCGACTGTCCTGGGCATGCGGACTATGTGAAGAACATGATCACGGGCGCGGCGCAGATGGACGGTGCGATTCTGGTGGTGTCGGCGGCGGACGGTCCGATGCCGCAGACGCGCGAGCACATTCTACTGGCGCGTCAGGTGGGTGTTCCGGCGATTGTGGTGTACCTCAACAAGGTTGACCAGGTTGACGACGAGGAGCTTCTGGAGCTTGTGGAGCTTGAGGTACGCGAGTTGCTGGACGAGTACCGTTTTCCTGGGGACGACATACCTGTGGTGCGCGGATCGGCTCTGGCGGCGATGGAGGATGGCGACCTGGAGACGGGTGAGAAGTCGGTACTTGAGTTGATGGCGGCGGTTGATTCCTACATTCCGACGCCGGAGCGAGCGGTGGACCGTCCGTTTTTGATGCCGATTGAGGATGTGTTTTCGATTTCGGGCCGGGGCACGGTTGTGACGGGGCGCGTGGAGCGCGGTGTTGTGAAGGTTGGCGACGAGGTTGAGATTGTGGGTATTCGGGAGACGTCGAAGACGGTGTGCACGGGAGTGGAGATGTTCCGCAAGCTGCTGGATTCCGGCGAGGCTGGGGACAACATCGGAGTTCTTCTTCGGGGTACCAGGCGAGACGACGTGGAGCGCGGCCAGGTTCTGGCGCGCCCCGGGACGATCACGCCGCACACGCGTTTCAAGGCGGAGACCTATGTTCTGACGAAGGAGGAGGGTGGCCGTCACACGCCGTTCTTCACCAACTACCGTCCGCAGTTCTATTTCCGGACGACGGACGTGACGGGTCACGTGCAGCTGCCCGAGGGCATCGAGATGGTGATGCCGGGGGACAACGTGACGATGGACGTGGAACTGATTTCGCCGATTGCCATGGACGAAGGCCTGCGCTTTGCCATCCGCGAGGGCGGCCGCACCGTCGGCGCCGGCGTCGTCGCCGAAATCGTCGACTAGGGTTGAGGCGAGGGGGCGAAGGCCATGGCGGGACAGAACATCAGGATCAGGCTCAGGGCCTTCGATCATCGCCTGCTCGATCAGTCGACCAGCGAAATCGTCTCCACGGCGCGGCGCACCGGCGCCAGGGTCAAGGGGCCCATTCCACTGCCGACACGAATCGAGAAGTTCACCGTCCTGAGAGGCCCCCATATCGACAAGGAGTCGCGCGAGCAGTTCGAAATCCGCACCCACAAACGCCTTATCGACATCGTCGAACCGACACCCCAGACCGTCGATGCACTCATGAAGCTCGACCTCGCGGCTGGCGTCGATGTCGAGATCAAGCTGTGAGGTGAAGGCCATGCGTTGCGGCATGATCGCCAGAAAGCTCGGAATGAGCAGGATATTCACGCCTGACGGCGGCCATATCCCGGTCACCGTTCTCGAGGTCGGTGCGAACCGTGTCGTGGCTCGGCGGTCCGTTGAGCGCGATGGATACACGGCCCTGCAAATCGGCGCGGAAGAGGCGAAGGCCAGGCATCTCAACCGGCCCCGCCGGGGGCACTTTGCCGCTGTCGGCACCGAGCCGTTGCGCAAGCTTGTCGAGTTCCGCGTCAGCGACGAGGCCATGTTGCCGGTCGGGGCAACGCTTTCGGTCGATCACTTCGTGCCCGGCCAGAAGGTCGATGTCACCGGTCTGACGCGTGGCCGCGGCTTTGCCGGCGCCATGAAGCGACACAATTTCGGCGGCATGCGCGCCACCCACGGCGTGTCGGTCTCTCACCGCGCCCATGGTTCCACGGGCAACAGCCAGGATCCGGGCCGTGTGTGGAAGGGCAAGAAGATGGCCGGGCACATGGGGGACGTGAAGGTCACGGTGCAGAATCTCGAGGTCGTCTCGACCGACGCCGGCAATGGTCTCATCATGGTGAAGGGCGCGGTGCCGGGCGCGCCCTCGGGCTGGGTGCTGATCCGCGATGCGGTGAAGGCTCCGCCCGGAGACGACGCTCCCTTTCCCGGTGCCCTCGTCAGCGATGACGATCACCCGGACGAGACGTCATGAAGATCGACCTCCATTCCTTCGAGGATGGCGCGAAGGGCAATGTCGATTTGCCCGAAGAGGTGTTCAGCCTTCCCGTCAGACCGGACATTCTCGCGCGCGTGGTGCGCTGGCAACTGGCCAGGAGGCGCCAGGGCACCCACATGACCAGGACGACCGGCGAGGTGACCGGGACCACGGCGAAGTTCCGGCGCCAGAAGGGCGGCGGCACCGCCCGCCATGGCAGCCGCAAGACGAACATTTTCCGCGGCGGCGCCGTGGCCCATGGACCGCGTCCGCGCAGCCACGCCCACGCGCTGCCCCGGCGTGTCCGCGCCCTGGGACTGAAGACGGCGCTCTCCCTCAAGGCGGGCGAGGGCAAGCTGGTCGTGGTCGACAGCACCCGGCTCAGCCAGGCGAAGACAGGCCATCTCAGGTCTCGCCTGCAGGAGATGGGTATCAGCAATGCGCTCGTCGTCGACGGCCGTGAGGTTGACGCCGGTTTCCGGCGTGCCGCCTCCAACATTCCCGGGATCGACGTGCTGCCTTCGTGCGGCATCAACGTCCACGACATCCTGCGTCACGACACGCTGGTTCTGACCACTGATGCCGTGGCGGCGCTGAAGGAGCGGCTCCAATGACGCCAGAGCGGTGCTACGACATCATTCACCGGCCCGTCATCACGGAAAAGTCGATGCGGGGCGCCGAGTGGAACCAGGTCACCTTTCAGGTGGACCGCAGGGCGACCAAGAAAGAGATCCGCCAGGCCGTCGAGACGATCTTCGGCGTCACGGTCAAGGCGGTGAACACCATGAACCAGACGGGCAAGGTCAAGAGATTCCGTGGCCGCCTCGGCCGTCGCAATGCCGTCAAGAAGGCGGTTGTGACGCTGGCCGAGGGGGAGCGGATTGATGTGACCGGGACACTTTGACCATGGCACTCAGACCCCAGAAACCCGTTACACCAGGCAGACGCGGCCTCGTCCAGGTCGACCGCCGTCACCTTCACAAGGGTGGGCCGGTCAAGGAATTGACCGAGGGGCTCAACAGGAAGGGCGGACGCAACGTCCACGGCCGCATCATGACCCGCCGGCGTGGCGGCGGGCACAAGCGTCGCTACCGCAAGGTCGACTTCCGCCGTGCGAGATTCGATGTCCCGGCGACGGTCGAGCGCCTGGAGTACGATCCCAACCGCTCTGCCCACATCGCGCTCGTGCGATACGAGGACGGCGAACAGTCGTACATTCTCGCTCCCCAGCGTCTCGGTGTCGGCGACCGCGTGGTGTCGGGTTCGCGTGTCGATATCCAGCCCGGCAACGCGATGCCGCTGCAGAACATTCCGGTGGGCACCGTGGTGCACAACATCGAGCTGAAGGCCGGCGCCGGCGGCAGGATCGCCCGATCGGCCGGCGCCTACGCCCAGCTTATCGGCAAGGACCAGGGCTACGCCCAGTTGCGGCTCAAGTCCGGCGAGATGCGCGTCGTGCGCGGCGAGTGCATGGCCACCATCGGCGCGGTGTCCAATCCCGAACACCAGAACCGCAAGCTCGGCAAGGCCGGCCGGTCGCGCTGGCTTGGCAAGAGACCCTCGGTGCGTGGCGTCGTGATGAACCCGGTGGATCATCCACATGGCGGCGGCGAGGGGCGTACGAGTGGTGGCCGACATCCCGTGACTCCGTGGGGCAAGCCGACCAAGGGTGCGCGCACGCGTTCGAAGAAGGCCAGCGACAAGCTGATCATCGCCCGTCGCCACCGCAGAAAACGCTAGGAGACCCGACGTGACCCGATCTGTCTGGAAAGGACCTTTCGTGGACGGCTATCTGCTCAAGAAGGCCGAGGCAGTGCGCGAGTCCGGGCGCAAGGAGGTGATCAGAACCTGGTCCCGGCGTTCGACCATCGTGCCGCAGTTCGTCGGCCTTACATTCGGCGTCTACAACGGCCGCCGGCACATTCCGGTGCTGGTGACGGAAAACATGGTAGGCCACAAGTTCGGCGAATTTTCACCGACCAGGACCTACTACGGACATGCTGCCGACAAGAAGGCGCGGAGAGGCTGAAGCCATGGCGAGACGGCACACACTGCCCGATCTGGGAGACGACAGGGTGTATGCCCGGGCGCGTTCCTTGAGGGTCAGTCCGCGCAAGCTCAATGAGGTGGTGGCGCCGATCAGGGGCAAGACCCTCGACAGGGCGCTCAACGACCTGCTGTACTCGCGCCGTCGTATCGCCGGCGATGTGCGCAAGGTGCTGCTGTCGGCGATGGCGAATGCGGAAAACAACCACGGCCTTGATGTCGATCGCCTGGTCGTCAGCGAGGCTACGGTAGGCCCGGGGCTGAAGATGCGCCGTTTCCGGCCAGCTGGCCGCGGCCGCGTCCACCCCTATCGCAAGTCGTTCTCGAATCTCGAGATCGTGTTGTGCGAAACCCAGGAAGGTGAGGACTGATATGGGACACAAGGTCAATCCCGTCGGCTTGCGCCTCGGCATCAACCGGACATGGGATTCGCGCTGGTATGCCAGTGGTGCGGGCTATGCCCGCATGCTGCACGAGGATCTGGCCATACGCCGCCTGGTGCGCAGCCAGCTGTCGCAAGCGGGCATCTCGAAGGTGGTCGTCGAACGCCAGGCGTCCAGGGTGCGGGTGCTGATCCATACGGCGAGACCCGGGGTCGTCATCGGCACGCGCGGCAAGGGCATCAAGTTGCTCAGCGAGAGTCTCCAGGCACTGACCGAATCGACCGTTGCGGTGAACATTGTCGAGATCCGCAAGCCCGAAGTGGATGCCTACCTGATCGCCGAGAACATCGCCCAGCAGCTGGAACGGAGAGTCTCCTTCCGTCGCGCCATGAAGCGCGCCGTGCAGTCGGCCATGCGGCTCGGGGCCGAGGGCATTCGCATCAATGTCGAAGGACGTCTGGGAGGCGCGGAGATTGCCCGGGCGGAATGGTATCGGGAGGGCAGGGTGCCGCTCCACACCCTGCGGGCTGATATCGATTTCGGCCGGGTTACGGCCAAGACCGCCTACGGGACACTCGGTGTCAAGGCCTGGGTCTTCAAGGGCGAGGTGTTCACCCACGATCCGGGGGCCCACGAGCGCCGTGAAACGGAACTTCACGGCACCCAGGCGAGGATGTAACGGTCATGCTTTCTCCGAAGAAAACACGCTACCGCAAGGCACAAAAGGGCCGTATCCACGGCAACGCCAAGGGATACACCAGCCTTAACTTCGGCGCCTACGGCATGAAGGCGCAGGCTGCCGGACGTATCACGGCACGGCAGATCGAGGCGTCCAGGCGCGCCATCACCCGCTACATGAAACGCGCCGGGCGTGTCTGGGTGACCGTGTTCCCCGACGTTCCGGTGTCCACCAAGCCGGCCGAGGTGCGCATGGGCAAGGGCAAGGGTTCGCCCGAGTACTGGATGTGCCGGGTGAAGCCAGGGCGCGTGATGTTCGAACTCGACGGAGTCGACGAGACGACGGCGCGCGAAGCCATCAGGTTGGGTGCCGCGAAACTGCCGATACCGGTACGTTTCATCCAGCGCCACTCCGGAGGCATGGCATGAGGGCTGTCGAGATCCGGGCCATGAGCGCCGACGAGAGGCGCCAGCAGCTGCTTTCGCTGAAGAAGGAACTCTTCAACCTGCGTTTTCAGCAGGCCAACGGGCGCGAAGGCAACACCGCGCGTGTCCGGCAGATCCGCCGGGACATCGCGCGCATCAAGACCGTAGAAGGCCGGTCCGGGGCCAGCCTTGAAGGAGGCACGTGAGCCATGCCGCGACGCACGATGCAGGGAGTGGTGACAGGGAAGTCGGGCGACAAGACCGTCGTGGTCAGGGTCGACCGGCTGATGAAGCACCCGCTCTACAAGAAGACAATCCGCCGCTCCAAGCGCTATCACGTCCACGACGAGACCAACGAGGTCCAGGTCGGCGACAAGGTCCGGATCGGCGAAAGCCGTCCGCTGTCGAAGCTCAAGCGGTGGACGGTTCTCGAGCCCGCCGTCTGACCGGCGCGCCTATTGGGGGAAGTGATCGATGATCCAGGCTGAGACCAATCTCTTTGTGGCCGACAACTCCGGCGCGAGGCGCGTGCAGTGCATCAAGGTGCTCGGTGGCTCGAAACGCAAGACCGCAAGTGTGGGCGACATCATTGTCGTCACGGTCAAGGATGCCGATCCCCAGTCGCCGGACCGCAGCGCCAAGATCAGGAAGGGTGATGTGGCCCGCGCCGTGATCGTGCGCACCGCCAAGGAAATCCGCCGCCCGGACGGCAGCGCGCTTCGCTTCGACCGCAACGCCGCGGTGATCATCAACCGGCAGAACGAGCCTGTGGGCACACGCATCTTCGGTCCGGTCACGCGCGAACTGCGTTCCCGCAATTTCATGAAAATCATCTCTCTGGCGCCCGAGGTGCTCTGATGGCTGCACGGATCAAGCACGGGGACCGCGTGGTCGTGCTCGCCGGCCGCGACCGGGGCCAGCAGGGCGAGGTTCTCAAGGTGCTGCCGCGCCAGGGCCGGGCAATCGTCTCCGGCATCAACGTGGCGCGGCGTCACACCAGACCTACGGCGAGGGACCCGGGTGGCATCGTCACCAAGGAACTCGCGATCGATCTTTCGAATCTGGCGGTGGCCGATCCCGTTGACGGCAGACCGACCCGTGTCGGGTTCCGCACCCTGGACGATGGCCGCAAGGTCCGCGTGGCCAAGCGTTCCGGCGAAGTGATTGACGGATGATGGAGGGCGACGCCATGGCTGTGCCGCGTCTCAAGGCGATGTACGACAGCACCATCCGTCCGGCGATGATGGAAACGTTCGGTTACAAGAATATCCACGCCGTTCCCCGGCTTGACAAGATCATCCTCAACATGGGCGTGGGCGATGCCGTTCAGGATTCGAAGCAGGCCGATGCCGCCGCCGGGGAACTGACGCTGATTGCCGGACAGAAGGCGGTCATCACGCGGGCCTCGCGTTCAGTGTCGAACTTCAAGCTGAGGGAAGGCATGCCCGTGGGAGCGCGGGTCACGCTGCGCGGACGCCGCATGTTCGAGTTCCTCGACCGTCTCGTCACCATCGCTCTCCCCAGGGTGCGTGACTTTCGCGGCGTCAATTCGAAGAGTTTCGACGGCAGGGGCAACTTCGCCATGGGCCTGAAGGAACAGATCGTGTTCCCCGAGATCGACTATGACCGGGTCAGCCGCATTCGCGGACTCGACATTGTCATCTGCACCACGGCCAGGACCAACGATGAAGCCTGGCACCTGCTTGACGGTTTCCGCATGCCATTCACCAGGACGTGAACATCTGTCGAGGGAGTTCCCAACGAAAGGACGATCATGGCAAAGAAGAGCGCCATCGAAAGAAACAAGCGGCGGAAGAAGCTCGTCGCACGCTTCGCTGCCCGGCGGGCCGCACTCCTTGCCCAGGCGAACGCGCAGGACCTTCCCATGGAAGAGCGTTTCCAGGCGAGACTCAAGCTCGCCAAGCTGCCGCGCAATTCAGCGAAGGTCAGGGTCCGCAACCGTTGCGCCATGACCGGCAGGGCGCGCGGCTACCACCGCAGGTTCGACATGTCCCGGGTGATGCTGCGCGAACTGGCCTCCGATGGCCTGATTCCCGGCATGGTCAAGTCAAGCTGGTGAGCGAGGTGAGACAAGCGTCATGACGATGACCGATCCCCTGGGCGATTTGCTGGCCCGCATCAGGAACGGGCACATGCGCGGCAAGTCGCGCATCAACTGCCCGGCGTCGAAACTCAAGGAAAACGTGCTCGGTGTGCTCAAGCGCGAAGGGTACATCCGTGACTGGCACCGCAACAGCGAGATGCCGTCACGGCCCGAACTCGTGATTGAGCTCAAGTACTACGAGGGCGAACCGGTCATCCGCGAGATTGGCAGGATTTCCACGCCCGGGCGCAGGATCTATACCGGCGTCAGGGACATGCCCAGCGTCTATGGAGGCCTGGGAATCACCATTATGTCGACGCCCAAGGGCGTGATGACCGATGACGAGGCACGGGCCGCCAATGTTGGCGGCGAAGTGCTCTGTCGCGTCTTCTGACGCAGTCGCGTGCGAGGAGAGGGAGCCATGTCCCGCATCGGAAAGAATGCGATCGCCGTGCCCGAGGGAGTCGACGTCACCGTTGGCGAGTCCTCGATCGAGATCTCCGGGGCGAAGGGGTCGCTCACGCAGTCCTTTCTGCCCGAGGTGTCGGTTGCCCTCGAGGAGGGCATGGTGGTGGTGACGCCGAATTCGTCATCGCGCCAAGCGACGGCCCTGTGGGGCACGACGCGCTCCAACATCCAGTCGATGGTGACCGGGGTCACCTCGGGATTCAGCCGCACTCTCGAACTCCAGGGCGTCGGTTACCGGGCGCAGATGCAGGGCGAGATGCTGCGGCTGCAGGTCGGATACAGTCACGATATCGAGATTCCGGTGCCCGATGGCATCGCCATCGAGTGTCCGAACCAGCAGGAGATCGTCGTCAGCGGCATCGACAAGCAGCGCGTCGGCCAGCTCGCCTCCGAAATCAGGCGGCTGCGGCCGCCGGAGCCCTACAAGGGCAAGGGGATTCGCTACCGCGGCGAGGTCGTGTTGCGCAAGGAAGGCAAGAAGAAGTAGGGGCGGCCATGAAGACGGCAAGGGAACTCCAGGCGCGCCGCCGGGCGCGGACACGACTCAAGGTAAAGGCGCGGGCCGCCGGTCGGCCGCGGCTTTGTGTCTTCCGCTCGTCGCGGAACATCTATGCGCAGATCATCGAGGACGACGCCGGAGTCACCCTGGCTTCGGCCTCCAGCATCGACAGCGGCATCAAGGGCGAGGTTGCGAACGGCGCCACCATCGAGGCAGCGACGCATATCGGCAGGGCCATTGCCGAGCGCGCCATCGCTGCCGGGGTCACGGAGGTGGTCTTCGACCGGGGAGGTTACCGCTACCACGGCCGCGTCAAGGCACTCGCCGACGCCGCCCGTGAAGGCGGTCTCAAACTTTAGAACGTGTTCTGGAAGGAATAGCGGATGGCATCATCGGGTCGTGAACGAGGCGGCGGACGTCGCGGCGGCAGTGACAACAGGGAGGGAAGCGAGTTTCTCGAGAAGCTCGTCAGCATCAACCGCGTCGCCAAGGTCGTCAAGGGCGGCCGGCGCTTCGGGTTTGCTGCGCTCGTGGTTGTTGGCGACCAAAAGGGCCGCGCCGGTCACGGCGCCGGCAAGGCGCGCGAAGTGCCCGAGGCAATCCGCAAGGCGACCGAGCAGGCACGCCGCAACATGATCCGGGTGCCGCTGCGTGAAGGGCGGACCCTGCATCACGACGTGACCGGACGCTATGGCGCCGGACGCGTGGTCCTGCGCGCCGCGCCACCGGGCACAGGCGTCATTGCCGGTGGTCCCATGCGCGCCGTCTTCGAGGCGCTCGGCGCCCAGGATGTCGTCTGCAAGTCGACCGGCAGCGCCAATCCCCACAACATGGTCAAGGCGACCTTCGATGCGCTGGCGCGGACGATGTCACCACGCCAGGTGGCGGCCAAGCGCAACAAGTCGAACCGCCTGATCCAGGAGTCGAGAACCTGATGGAAGAAGCAAGGACCGGGCGCATCAGGGTCACGCAGACCGGCAGCCCCATCGGCCGCCCGGCGGACCAGCGCCAGACGCTCGTCGGCCTGGGCCTGGGGCGCGTGTCGAGAACGCGCATCCTCGAGGACACTCCGGCCGTGCGCGGTATGCTGAGGAAGGTGCATCACCTGGTGAACTGGGAAGAGATTGGCGGGGACTCCAGCTCATGAAACTCAACGAGATCCGTGACAATCACGGCGCCACCCATGCGCGCAAGCGCCGCGGGCGTGGTATCGGCTCCGGTCTTGGCAAGACGGGCGGACGTGGCCACAAGGGCCAGAAATCGCGTTCCGGTGTGGCTCTCGCCACGTTCGAGGGTGGCCAGATGCCGATTTACCGTCGCCTGCCCATGCGCGGGTTCACGAATCCCTCGCGCAAGCGCTATGTCGAGGTGACACTGGAGCGCCTGCAGCGGGCCATCGATTCCGGCAGGCTCGACGCCAGCCAGGCCATGACCGGGGAGACCCTGCGTGAAGCCGGTGTCATCAGGCGGCTTCGCGATGGTGTCAGTCTCCTCGGCTCGGGCGACCTGGCGGCGCGCATCGAGATCACGGTCGCCCGTGTCACGAAGTCGGCACGCCGGCAGATCGAGGAACAGGGCGGTACCGTCAACGTGACCGCCGGCTGACGAAAAGGGGCATGGCTACCCGTCAGGACCAGTTCGCCGGCCAGCTCAATCTCGGAGCAATCGGCAAGGCGACGGAACTCAGGAAGCGCCTTTGGTTCACCTTGGGCGCACTGGTGGTCTATCGCCTGGGCACCTACATCCCCATTCCCGGTGTCGATCCCTCGATCCTGGGCGACATCTTCCAGCAGCAGGCCGGCGGCATTCTGTCGATGTTCAACATGTTTGCCGGCGGCGCCCTGGAACGCATGACGATCTTTGCGCTCAACGTCATGCCCTACATTTCCGCCGCGATCATCATGCAGCTCATGACCGCAGTCTCGCCGCGTCTCGACCAGCTCAAGAAGGAGGGCGAGTCGGGGCGCAAGACGATGAACCAGTACACCCGCTACCTGACGGTGGGGCTGTGCATCGTCCAGGGCTACGGCATCGCCGTCGGTCTCGAGGCGATGGCGGGAAGTCAGGGTTCGGCGGTCATGGAACCCGGTCTCTTCTTCCGCTTCACCACGGTGGTCACCCTGCTGGGCGGCACCATGTTCCTGCTGTGGCTTGGCGAGCAGGTGACCCAGAGGGGAGTTGGCAACGGCGTCTCCCTCATCATATTCGCCGGTATCGTCGCCAGTTTCCCGGGCGCCATCGCGCAGTTGCTGGAACTGGGCCGGGTCGGGTCCCTTTCCGCATTCACCATCATGGCGATCTTCATTGGCGCGGCCCTGATCATCTACTGGATCGTATGGATGGAGCGTGCCCAGAGACGCATCATCGTGCAGTATCCCAAACGCCAGGTCGGCAACCGCATGTTCGGCGGCGAGAGTTCCTACCTCCCCCTCAAGCTCAACACGGCCGGCGTCATTCCCCCCATCTTCGCCAGTTCCATCCTTTTGATGCCCGCGACCTTTGCCAGCTTCTCGGCAGTGGGGAGCGGTTCGAGCTGGCTGACAGAGGTCACCAGACTGCTGGGCCGTGGCGAGCCCCTCTACCTGCTGATCTTCGGCTCGGCGATCGTCTTCTTCTGCTATTTCTACACGGCGGTGGTCTTCAATCCGGCCGATACCGCGGACAACCTGAGGAAGAACGGCGGCTTCATTCCGGGCATCAGACCGGGCAAGAACACCACCGAATACCTTGATTTCGTGCTCACCAGGCTGACAACCGTGGGTGCGCTCTACCTGGCCTTTGTCTGCCTGCTTCCCGAGTACCTGATCGGCAGCCTTGCCATTCCTGTCTTCCTCGGCGGCACATCGCTTCTGATTTGCGTCACCGTGACCATGGACACGGTCTCCCAGATCCAGTCTCACCTCCTGGCACACCAGTACGAGGGTCTCATCCGCAAGGCGAAGCTCAAGGGGAGGCGGCGTTGAGGCTGCTTCTGCTCGGCCCCCCGGGGGCCGGCAAGGGAACCCAGGCGCACCGCCTGATGGCGCGCTATTCCATTCCCCAGCTTGCCACGGGGGACATGCTGCGCAAGGAAGTGGCAGACCGTAGCGAACTCGGCCGCACCGCCGCTGAAATCATGGAACGGGGTGATCTTGTCAGCGACGACCTCATCATTGCCATGATTGCGGGTCGTATCGACCAGGAGGACTGTCGGAACGGCTTCATTCTGGACGGATTTCCCCGGTCTCCAGCCCAGGCCGAGGCTCTTGACACCATGCTGTCGTCGCGCGCCAGCGCGCTGGATCGCGTCATCGAGATCGGCGTTGATGACGACATCCTCGTCAGCCGCATCACCGGACGTTTCACCTGCCGTGCCTGCGGGGCAGGATACCACGATGTCTTCCGCAAGCCCGCCAGGAGCGGCGTGTGTGATGTCTGCGGCTCAACCGACTTCGTCCGGCGCGCCGATGACAACGAGGATACGGTGCGATCGAGGCTGGCCGTGTACCACTGCCGCACCGAGCCTCTCCTGCCGTACTACGCTTCCCGCGGCATTCTCGTCACGGTGGACGGCATGGCCGGCATCGATGCGGTGACGGAGCAGATACTGGCGGCGCTTGCGGCGTCTTCGACGATTGACAGCGACGGCGGGCGCCCCCTAGAATGACGTCCTTGTCCTTCAATCAAATTCATCCATATCCCCTTCAGTTACTGGCCAGGGAGAGACGGCTTTGGCGCGCATTGCAGGAGTGAACATCCCGACGTCCAAGCGGGTGGAAGTAGCGCTGACCTACATTCACGGAATCGGCCGCACAAGTGCGCGTCAGATCTGCCGTGTGGCGCAGATACCCGATGCCAGACGTGTCAACGAACTCACGGACGCGGAAGTCGTCCAGATCCGCGAACTGATCGACCGCGACTACATGGTCGAAGGTGACCTGCGCCGCGAGGTGGCCATGAGCATCAAGCGGCTGATGGATCTGGGATGCAACCGTGGTATCCGTCACCGCAAGGGACTGCCGGTACGCGGTCAGAACACGCACAACAATGCGCGAACCCGCAAGGGCAAGGCGCGGCCGGTCGCCGGCAAGAAGAAGTAGATCCTCGACCATGGCACGCGAAACGACCCGCGTCAGGCGGCGCGAAAGGAAGAACATCACGTCGGGCCTGGCCCATGTGACCGCTTCGTTCAACAACACCATGATCACCATCACTGACGCCCAGGGCAACGCCATCTCGTGGTCGTCGGCGGGGTCCATGGGATTCAAGGGATCACGCAAGTCGACGCCCTATGCGGCGCAGATGGCGGCCGAGGACGCCGGCCGCAAGGCGCAGGAACACGGTGTCCAGACCCTGGAAGTCTATGTCAAGGGTCCTGGTTCGGGACGTGAATCGGCCCTGCGCGCCCTGTCTGCAATCGGTTTCCAGATCACCGCCATCCAGGACGTGACCCCTATCCCGCACAACGGGTGTCGACCGCGCAAGCGTCGCCGGGTCTGACCTGCCCCGGACATCGTGACCCTGACGGACGCCGCGATGCGGCGGCGTCACCAATGAGGCAATGGACAAGCAATGGACAAGAACTGGACGGCTCTGATCAAGCCCAGGAAACTGCAGATCATTCCCGGAATGGACGCTTCGCGCGAGGCGGACATCGTTGTCGAGCCCCTGGAGAGGGGCTTCGGCACGACCCTGGGCAATGCCCTGCGGAGAATTCTGCTGTCATCGCTGCGCGGTGCCGCCGTTGTCGGTGTGCGCGTGAACGACGTCGTTCACGAATTCTCCTCGATCCGCGGCGTGCACGAGGACCTGACCGACATCATCCTCAACATCAAGGCGCTGGCCATCAAGATGCACAGCGACCATACGCCCGAGCAGCCTCGGCGCGTCTTTCTCAGCGCCAGCGAGCCCGGCGCCGTGCTGGCCGGCCGCATCGACGGCGGTGCGGATTTCGAGGTGCTGGATCCCGACCATGTCATCTGCACTCTCGATGCCGGCGCCAGCCTGGACATGGAGCTCCTTGTGGCGACGGGAAACGGCTACGTCCCCGCCTCGCGCAACCGTGACGAGGAAGCGCAGATCGGACTGATCCCCATCGACGCCATCTACAGTCCGGTGCGTAAGGTTGCCTTCAAGGTGGAGAACAGCCGTGTCGGGCAGGTGACGGACTACGACAGGCTTGCCATGTCGGTGGAGACCAATGGCGCGGTCAACCCCGAGGACGCGGTGGCTCTGGCGGCACGCATTCTCCAGGAACAGCTGCAGCCTTTCGTCAATTTCGAGGAGCCGCAGGATCTTGTCGATCACGACGATGCGCGGGAGCCGGAATTCAACAGGCACCTGCTGCGCAAGATCGACGAACTCGAGCTCTCGGTGCGCTCGGCCAACTGTCTCAAGGGGGACAACATCGTCTACATCGGCGACCTCGTTCAGAAGTCGGAGTCGGAAATGATGCGAACCCCGAACTTCGGCCGCAAGTCTCTCAACGAGATCAAGGAAGTGCTGGCGCAGATGCAGCTTGGCCTCGACATGAATCTGCCGGACTGGCCGCCGGAGAACATCGAGGAGCTGGCCCGGCGTTACGAGAATCCTTTCAGCTGACGAGGACGGGGAGAGGGTCATGCGACACCGGCATTCGGGGCGCAAGCTCAATCGAACGAGTGCTCACCGTACCGCCATGCTGCGCAACATGGCAGCGGCGCTGATCAAGCACGAGCAGATCACCACCACCCTTGCCAAGGCGAAGGAAGTCTCTCCCTATGTCGAGAAACTCGTCACTCTGGGCAAGCGCGGTACGCTTCATGCCCGGCGCCTTGCCCATGCGAGGCTGCGCGACGACGCCATGCTGGTGAAGCTGTTCGAGACCCTGGCGCCGCGCTATGAGGATCGCGCCGGCGGCTACACCAGGGTGCTCAAGGCAGGATTTCGCTACGGTGACAGCGCGCCCATGGCGGTCGTCGAGTTCGTTGACCGGGACGAGGACGCCAAGGGCCAGGATTCGGGCCCGCCGCCGAAGAGCGAAGACGAGGACTGAGTATTCGGGGCACGGTCGCCCCCCGCTCCACCGTGCTCAGCCGTGGAACAGATTGTCGCCCCGCCCCGCGCGGTCGTCGACTTCGATGACCCAGAGATCGGGATCGTAGGTCTCCTGGCGGGCCAGGTGGCGGTCCGCCTCCGCCTCGTCCAGGACCGCGTGCACGGTGGGCGTGAGGTCTTGCCGCGACACCTGCAGAATGCTGACCTCATCGTGACCCTTCACCAGCTTCAGCCAGATTTCCCCGGCATCCGTGTCGCCGCGCCGCAGGACGTAAACGGGTACGGCGGCGAGGTCGCAACGGCGCAGGAAGGCCTGGACCCAGACAGCCGAGGCGAGCCGGACGGACAAGGGTTCAGGCTTCCTGGCGGGCGTGGTTCATCATCGCAGGAATCCTCCTCAGGCAATGGCGTCATGATGACCGATCCCGTCGTCGGGGACCACCGGCGGTTGCCGCCTCGACCGCGGTCGGTGCACCATGACATCCCGCTGCCCAGGGAAGGAACGGGTGCTTGACGGGTCTCTTTGAAAGCGAGGTGCCGCGGCCACTGGCCGATCGCATGCGTCCGACGGCGCTGGAGGATGTCGTCGGCCAGGATCATCTGCTCAGGAAGGACGGTCCTCTGGGCCGCATGGTCGACCAGGCACGCCTTGCCTCGATGATTCTCTGGGGACCGCCTGGAACCGGCAAGACTACCATCGCCCGGCTCCTCGCCGAACGGGTCGATCTTGCATTTGATCCCGTATCGGCCGTGTTTTCCGGTGTGGCCGACCTGAGGAAGGTCTTCGAACGGGCCCGTTCGAGGCGTGCCACGGGCCTTGGCACACTGCTCTTCGTTGATGAAATCCATCGCTTCAACAAGGCACAGCAGGACGCCATGCTGCCCGTCGTCGAGGACGGCACCGTCGTTCTTGTCGGAGCCACCACCGAAAACCCCTCCTTCGAGGTCAACCAGGCCCTGGTGTCGCGGTGCCAGGTGCTGGTGCTTGAGAGGCTGACCCTGGACGCGCTGGGCCAACTTCTGTGCCGGGCCGAGAAACTCCGGCAACGCACCCTGCCGCTCGACGACGATGCCCGTCTGGCCCTTGCCGCGATGGCCGATGGTGATGGCCGCTTCCTGCTCAACATTGCCGAGGAGCTCCTGGCTCTCGATGTGTCGACGCTTCTGGACCGGCATGGCCTGGCGGAAGTGGTGCAGCGCCGGGTTCCGGTTTACGACAAGGCCGAGGAGGGCCACTACAACCTCATCAGCGCCCTTCACAAGTCGGTCCGGGGATCCGATCCGGACGCCTCTCTCTACTGGCTCGCCCGCATTCTCCAGGCAGGAGAGGATCCACTCTTCGTTGCCCGCCGCGTCATCCGCATGGCGGTCGAGGACATCGGTCTCGCCGATCCCGCTGCGCTTCCCCAGGCCGTGGCTGCCCGGGACGCCTTCGCCTTCCTCGGATCGCCGGAAGGGGAACTGGCCATCGCCCAGGCCGTCCTCTACTGCGCCACTGCTCCGAAGTCCAACGCCGCCTACCGCGCCTATTCGGCGGCCACGAAGAGCGCCAGAGTCGAGGGAAGTCCGATGCCGCCCAAGATCATCCTCAATGCGCCGACGCGCCTCATGGAGGATCTGGGCTACGGCGAGGGATACGCTTATGACCACGACACTCCGGCCGGGTTCTCCGGACAGGACTACTTCCCGGAAGGCATGGCACGGCAGCACTTCTACCGGCCGGTGGAACGGGGATTCGAACGCGAAATCGCCAAGCGCCTGGCCTACTGGGAGCGGCTGCGCCAGCAGACCGGAGAGGACGGGTGATCAAGGCCTGTCTCTTCGTTGCCGCCGGTGGCGCGCTGGGCGCTCTTGGCCGCTATTTCGTGACGGCCGGCGCCGCGGCCTGGCTGGGAAGCGGATTTCCCTGGGGCACCCTCATCGTCAATGTGGCGGGTTCCTTCCTGCTTGGGGTTCTGGTCGGATTGCTGTCGGCCGCCTGGACGCCGACTGGAGACATGAGGCTCTTTCTGGCTACCGGCTTTCTCGGAGCCTTCACGACCTTCTCGGCCTTTTCCCTTGACGTGGTGAGCGCGTTCGAGCGTGGCTTGAACTGGCTTGCGCTGCTTTACGTCGTTGCCTCGGTGGTGCTCTCGGTCCTGGCGCTTCTGGCAGGGCTTCGCCTCATGCGCCTCGTTCTCGCATGACGGCAGTCACCCATCTCACCGTCGCCGACGCCGATGCCGGCATGCGCCTTGATCGGTGGATCCGCCAGCGCTTTCCCCATGTCACCCACGGACATCTCTCGAAACTCCTGCGCACAGGCCAGATCCGCCTCGATGGCGGGAGGTGCAGTGCTGGAGCCAGGTTGCAGGCTGGCCAGGCGGTACGGCTGCCACCTCTTCCTGAGGCGCCTGTGGCGAGAGGACCGGCCCGCCGGTTGCCCGACGCTCGCGAACTCGATGACATCGCCGCACGGGTCATTCACATGGATGACTGGGTGATGGCCATCGACAAGCCGGCGGGTCTTGCCGTGCAGGGCGGCAGCGGACTGTCACGCCACCTCGATGCCCTGCTGGACGGATTGCGCTTCGGCGCAGCGGAAAGGCCGCGCCTGGTTCACCGCCTCGACAGGCAGACCAGCGGCATCCTGCTTCTCGCCCGTCACGCCCCGGCGGCGCGCGCCCTGCAGGCCTGCTTCAGGGAAGGCAGGGTCGAGAAGACGTACTGGGCACTCGTCGCCGGTGTCCCGGACCTGCCGCGGGATGGCCGACTTGCCATGCCGCTCGCCAAGAGGGGAAAGCCGGGGCGCGAGCGTGTCGAGGTTGCCGAAGAGGATGGCCGGCGCGCCGTGACGTTCGCGCGTATCGTCGCAACCGCCGGCCGGGTCGCTGCATGGCTCGAGTTGCGCCCTCTGACCGGGCGCACCCACCAGCTCAGGGTGCACTGCGCCGCCATCGGCCATCCGATCCTCGGGGACGGCAAGTACGGCAGCCGCACGCCGGGACGGATCACGCACGTGCGGCGCCTTCACCTCCACGCGCAGTCGCTTCGCCTGCCTCACCCTGAGGGCGGCGGCATGCTGAATCTCGCGTGTGCCCTGCCACGGGACCTGCAGGAGGCCTGGAACACGCTGGGACTCAGTGTGAGCGGGGACGGTCCATGAAGCGCCGGTACGCGGTCACCGGTGTCGCCGGGAGTGAAGGGGACTGCCTTGTCGAGCTCGACGGCCGGCCGGTGATGACGCCGGCACGGCATCCCCTTCGCGTTCCCTCAAGGGCCCTGGGCGACGCCATCGCCGGAGAGTGGGCGCGCCAGGAGGGTCGCGTCGATCCCTCGACCATGCCCCTCATGCGCCTTGCGGCAACGGCCATTGACCGTGTAGCTCCCGAACCCGAACGCGTCGTCAGCGATCTCGTGGCCTGGGGGATGAGCGATCTCGTGTGTTTTCGCGCTGATCATCCGGTGGAGCTGGTCGCCCGCCAGGCGGCGTGCTGGCAGCCCCTTGTCGACTGGGTCGCGGCCGAGCACGGTGCGGCACTCGCCGTCACCACCGGAATCATGCCGCAGGAACATCCGCCTGAATCGATTCTCGCCCTTCGATCGGTCCTCTCGGGCCTTGACTGTTTCCGCCTCGTTGCGGTCCACAGTGTCGCGAGTGCGACCGGTTCCCTTGTCATTGCCCTGGCGCTCCTTGCCGGGCGCCTGCGCGCCGGGGAGGCCTTTCGCGCCGGCGCCCTCGACGATCTGTGGTCCCTCGAGGTGTGGGGCGATGATGCCGAAGCACGGCGCCGACTGGATGTCAGGCAGACGGACATTGGCGAGGCTGACCGTTTTCTGCGTCTTCTTCGTCACCAGACATGAACCTTGGTATGCTGGCCAGCGACCTCAATCAGGCGGAACCGGATGATGCAGGATGTGATCGGTGAACTGACGGGGCGCCGCGCCCGTGCCCGCGAGGGGGGTGGTGAGGGGCGCATTGCCCGACAGCACGCCAAGGGAAAACTGAGCGCACGCGAACGCATCGAGCTGCTCCTGGATGAAGACTCCTTCGAGGAATGGGACATGTTTGTCGAACATCGCTCGGCGGAGTTCGGCATGGCCGACCAAAAGGTGCCGGGTGACGGAGTCGTGACCGGCTGGGGGACCATCAACGGCCGCCTGGTCTTCGTCTTCAGCCAGGACTTCACCGTGTTCGGGGGTTCACTCTCGGAATCCCACGCCACGAAGATCTGCAAGATCATGGACCGCGCCCTGCAGGTGGGGGCTCCGGTGATCGGTCTCAACGACAGCGGCGGTGCGCGCATTCAGGAGGGTGTGGATTCCCTTGCCGGATATGCCGAGGTGTTCCAGCGCAATGTCCTTGCCTCCGGGGTCGTGCCACAGGTGTCGCTGATCATGGGCCCCTGTGCCGGCGGAGCGGTCTACTCCCCGGCGATGACCGACTTCATCTTCATGGTGAAGGACACCTCCTACATGTTCGTCACCGGTCCCGATGTGGTGAAGACGGTGACCCACGAGATTGTCAGCCATGAGGATCTTGGTGGCGCCGTGACCCACACCACGCGCTCGGGTGTGGCGGACCTCGCCTGGGACAATGATGTCGAGGCCCTGGCGCAGACACGCCGCCTGATGGATTTTCTGCCGGCCTCGAATCGCGAGTCCCCCCCGGTTCTCGAGACGTCCGATCCCTTTGATCGGGTCGAACCTGCCCTGGACACCCTGGTGCCCTCCAATCCGAACAAGCCCTACGACATCAAGGAACTCGTCACGAGGGTAGTGGACGAGCAGGATTTCTTCGAGATCCAGCCTGCCCACGCGGCCAACATCGTTGTCGGGTTCGGTCGCATGGAAGGCTCGACGGTGGGCCTTGTCGCCAACCAGCCCATGGTGCTGGCCGGCTGCCTCGATATCGAGGCGGCGCGCAAGGCGGCGCGCTTCGTGCGCTTCTGCGACTGCTTCAACATTCCGATCATCACCTTCGTCGACGTTCCGGGGTTTCTGCCCGGAACCGATCAGGAGTACGGCGGGATCATCAAGCACGGCTCGAAGCTCCTCTATGCCTACGCCGAGGCAACGGTCCCGAAACTCACCTGCATCACGCGCAAGGCCTATGGCGGCGCCTATGTCGTCATGGCCTCGAAGCACCTGCGTGGCGATGTCAACTACGCCTGGCCGACGGCGGAGGTGGCGGTCATGGGATCGAAGGGGGCGGTTGAGATCATATTCCGTTCCGACCTCGACGATCCCGGGCGCATGGAGGCTCGTACGGCGGAGTACCAGGAGCGCTTCGCCAATCCCTTCGTCGCTGCGTCGAGGGGATTCGTCGACGATGTCATCAAGCCCCGCAACACGCGCCGGCGGCTGTGCAACGCGCTTCGCATGCTGCGTGGCAAGGAGTTGCTCAATCCCTGGAAGAAGCACGATAACATTCCCCTGTAGTCAAGGTGGTGTCTGGACGTGTTCAACCGAATTCTCATTGCCAACCGGGGGGAAATCGCCTGCCGGATCATCACCACGTGCCGGGCACTGGACATTGCCACGGTCGCGGTTCACTCGGAAGCCGACGAGGATTCGCTCCACGTCCGGATGGCCGACGAGTCCTTTCCCATCGGACCGCCGGCGCCCGGTGAGAGCTACCTTGCCATCGACAGGATCATCGATGCCCTCGTGAGGTCGGGCGCCGAGGCGGTCCACCCCGGCTTCGGCTTTCTCGCCGAGAACCCCCGCTTCGTCGAGGCGGTCGAGGCCGCTGGCGCCGTCTTCATCGGTCCGCCCGTCAGCGCCGTTGCGGCCATGGGCGACAAGATCGAATCCAAGAGGATCGCCAGGGCGGCGGGAGTCAGCGTGGTTCCCGGCAGCGCGTCCGAGACGGGTGATGTCGACGAGGCGCTCGCGGCCGCCCGCGACATCGGATACCCGGTCATGATCAAGCCGGCCGCCGGTGGCGGCGGCAAGGGGATGCGGGTGGCCGGAGATGACGATGAGCTTGTCGAGGGCTTTCGGGCCTCGCAATCGGAAGCCGCCACCGCCTTCGGCGACACCAGGGTCTTCCTCGAGAAGTTCATCACCCTCCCACGCCACGTCGAGATCCAGCTTCTGGCCGACAATCACGGTGCCGTGGTGGCCCTGAACGAGCGGGAGTGCTCGATCCAGCGGCGCCACCAGAAGGTGATCGAGGAAGCGCCAAGCCCGCTCATCGACGAGGCGACGCGCGGGGCGATGGCGGCAGAGGCGGGCGCCCTGGCGCGCGCCGTCAACTACCGCTCGGCGGGCACGGTCGAGTTTGTCGTCGACCCCGACAGGAGTTTCTACTTCCTGGAGATGAACACCCGTCTCCAGGTCGAGCATCCGGTGACGGAGTTCATCACCGGAGTCGATATCGTCGAACAGATGATCCGCATCGCCGCCGGCGAACCCCTCGCCTTCACCGCCGACGATGTCGGCATCGACGGCTGGTCCATCGAGGCGCGAATCTACGCCGAGGACTCACGCCGCGGGTTCCTCCCCTCGATCGGCCGCCTCAGCACCTACCGGCCTCCGCAGACCAACCGGTCGCTGAGGATCGACAGCGGTGTGGAGGAGGGCTCCGAGGTGACGATGTTCTACGACCCCATGATCGCCAAGCTGGTGGTGCATGGCGAGAACCGGCCGGCCGCCATCGCCGCCATGCGCAAGGCGCTCGATTCCTTCGAGATCAGGGGCGTGCAGCACAACATCGACTTTCTGGCGGCGATCATGCGCAATCCGCAGTTTGCCGCCGGCGATACGACCACCGCCTTCATCGATCGCACCTGGCCCGAGGGCTTTTCCGGGGCGCCGGTGACGGAGCGCGAGAGGACCGTGCTGACCGGTGTGGGCCTCCTGGCCCACCTCAGGGTTCTCGAGCGGGACCGCAGGATCACGGGCACCCTGCGCGATCCGGAGCCAATGGCCCGTGACTGGGTCGTGCAGTTCCTCGGCGAGCAGTTCGAGGTGTCGGCCTGGCTGACCGGAGATGGCATCATGTGGAGGAGCGGCGAGCGCGACGTCGCGGTCGAGAGCTCCTGGAAGCCGGGCCAGACACTGTTTCAGGGTGAGGTGGATGGCTGCCCGGCCGTCGTCCAGGTAGAGCGCAAGGGCACGTCCTGGGAACTTGTCCATGCCGGCGTCAGCGAGCACATGACGGTGCTCTCGCGCGGAGCGGCGAAGCTGCTGTCGCGGATGCCGGCACGGCCCGCTGCGGATCACTCCCGCCTTGTCACCTCACCGATGCCCGGGCGGATCGTCGATCTTGCTGTCGGGGAAGGTGACGCGATCGAGATGGGCCAGGTGCTCGTCGTCATCGATGCCATGAAGATGGAGAACGTGTTGCGGGCGGAGCGCTCGGGCGAGATCGCGAAGGTCCATGTCGCCGTCGGTGACTCGGTTTCCGTTGATTCCACCCTCCTCGAATATGCCTCCTCATGACCACGGACCCGGGTCACGAGCGGCGGATCAGGGTGACGGTCACCGGCCGCGTGCAGGGTGTGTGGTACCGGGCCTGGACGGCCGAGGAAGCGCGCGACCTCGGCCTTGACGGCTGGGTTCGCAACCGCAGCGACGGTTCGGTGGAGGCGATCCTTGCAGGCAGCCGGAAGGATATCGACGCCATGCTGTGCCTCCTGGAAGAGGGACCGCCGCTGGCCGCAGTCGAGACGGTCGCCTGGGAGCCATTCACGGAAGAGGTGGCTCGCGGTTTCGCTCAACGACCAACGTTCTGAAAGACCTCCCGGAACGTCTCTTCCATGGCCGAGCGCAACGCATCGCCTTCAACGTCGATACCGAGCGCCGCCAGGGAGGTCACGCCGTGGGACCTGACGCCGCACGGCACGATGCGGTTGTAGGGCGCGAGATCAGGGTGTCGGTTGATGCTGATGCCATGAAACGTCACCCAGCGGCGCACGCGTATGCCGATGGCCGCGATCTTGTCCTCGCGCCCGCCGGCGTCGACCACCCAGACCCCGATACGGTCCCGGCGGCATTGACCCTCGACACCGAAACGCGCCAGCGTCCGGATGATCCAGGTTTCAAGGTCGGCGACAAAGGCATGCAGGTCGTGTCCCCGGCGGGCGAGATCGAGCATGACGTAGGCGATCTGCTGACCCGGCCCATGCCAGGTGTAGCGGCCGCCGCGCCCGGTAGGGAAGACCGGGATGTCTCCGGCATCGATGAGTTCGTCATCCCGCGCACTCGTTCCCGCCGTGAAGAGGCTCGGATGTTCGAGCAGCCACACCGTTTCCGGCGCCCGGCCTGTGCGAATGCCGGCGGCCGTCTCTTCCATGGCCCGCACGGCATCCGGATAGGCCACCGGCCGGTCGCTCACCTTCCAGCGAACAGGTCTCATGGAAGCCAACCTAGCAGAACACCCGTGTGACCCGGAACCCGGCCGCTCCCGCTTCTGATCGGTAGCGCACACCCTCGCAAGGGTCGCACGTGTCGATAGAATTGCATTTCATCGACACGTGATGGGCACATGTCGACGGCATCGACATGGCCTTCGATTCCGGCCGTCCCTTCAATGACCTTGCGGACTTGCCACCGACTTTTCAAACCGAGACACGCGCCATCCTCCGCAGCTGCATTGCTGCGCGCACGGCGCTGGAAGAGCTCCGGTTCTCCGGCAGGCTCATCCCGAGCCAGGCGATTCTGATCAACTCGATTCCTCTGCTCGAAGCGCAGGCGAGTTCCGAGATCGAGAACATCGTCACGACGACCGACCGCTTATTCCGCCATGCCAACGACGTGAAGGATCAGGCGGACCCGGCCACGAGGGAGGCTCTGCGCTGTCGCACCGCCCTCTACCGTGGTTTCGAGATGCTGAAGCGCCGGCCGGTTTCGACCGCCCTGGCGGTCGAGGTCTGTCGAACGATCAAGGGAGTCGATCTCGATGTTCGCAACACGCCCGGGACCGCGTTGATCAACGATGCAATCGGCGACGTGATATACACCGCGCCACCGGGCCGCACCTCTCTTCGGCGACCGTGAGCGGACAACACCGCAGTCTGACATGAAACTCTTCCTTCGCGCGTGCGACAAAACGCCAAGGGATATCGCGAGTGATCAGAGCCTCAAGGCCGTCCTGGAATGACCGGATACATTTCCACTACTGGCCTTCGCTGGGGGCTCGGCAACCAAGATGACTCTCATGGGGCTGAGCCCCCCTTCCACAACGATGCAGCAAGTCCGATCTAAAAGCCGGCTTTGACCTCTTCAAACATGATCTGAATCTCGTCTTCGGGAACCATCGCTTCTTGGAAGATACCGGCCTCCAGATACGGTCCGGGATCAAGCGGAAGACCAAGCTCAGCAAGCAATTCGGGCCCGACAATCTCGAACGCCTTGAGATTCGAATGACCGTAGCCGTAGTTCGCTATTTCGAAGGCGCCGGCTTCGGGGCTGATGAAGTTGTCAATGACCTCGTAAGCCAATGCGATCATTTCTTCGCTTCGGGTCTCGTTTGCCGGATTGCGCACGATTCCGCACACCCAAGTCATCGGGCCTTCCTTCGGCGTCATGAACTCAACCGCAAGACCCTGGTCTTTCAGGGCGAGCCAAGAGCTGTTCCAAGTCGCCGCGGCGACCAGTTCGCCTGACGCGAGCGCATTTTCAACGTCGGTCATGCTATTCGTATAGAAACGCAGAAGCGGAAGCTGGATCGCCAGGGCTTCGCGCACCGTATCCATGTCCTCGGGCTTGGAAAGGTCGTACGGATTCGACACGCCCGTGTAAATGCCAGCAACGGCAACACCGTCGATCAAGCTGTCGATCATCGACAGGCGGCCAGCATACTTCTCGTCCCAGAGAATACCCCAGGTGTGGTTGCCGACATACTCGGGCGCAAGGTCGGTGCGGAAGATGACCGAGGTGAGACCCCAGTCCGACGGCACAAACACCCTCTCTCCACCTTGGGTGCCGATCGGCATGTCGGTGAGGGCTGGAATCAGCTCGTCCCAATGGGTCAAGCGCGCAGTATCGATCGGTGCCAAGAGACCGGCGTCGTACCACTGTTTAACCTTGTACGTGCATGGCTGCATAAGGTCGGGGCGAAAACCCGCACGCATCTTGGCGAAAGCCTCTTCTTCGTCGCCGAGTAGCGAGAAATTCGGCAGGCAGCCATGCTTTTCCATGTATTCCGGATAGAACTCCGGAACATCGTAGCCGGACCAGATGAAGAATGTCGGACCGTCCACACCGCAACTTGCCTGCGCTTTGCCGCCGATATTCATGCTGGCAAAGGTGAAGCCGCCGGCAGCAAGTACAGCATGCATTTCGCGGCGACTGAGTTCACCGTCCTTCAATCGATAGTAGAGTTTATCCAGTCCACGTCTCATGGTGAGATCTCCCTTGTTGCTCGAAACATTGAAGTTGCTCGAAACATTGAAATGATTCGGCTCGCGGATGTTGAAGTGTTCCGTTCCGCCATGCTCACCGGTCAGAGTCGAACGAGAAACACCGCATGAGCGAGGTTGGCATTGATTTGTTTTGTTGTGTGCAAGCCATTCATGGCAACACCCTAGCTCAAGCAAACCTACACGGTACTTCCGGGTTTCTCACCGCGCAAGACACCGGGGCGACGAGTCAGGGCAATCGCTTTTGGATTTTTCATGCAGCGGCACGGATGAGATTGAGCAGG
>JAPPGE010000012.1 GCA_028821455.1 bacterium
CGTCGCCTCCAAGAATCCCCTGACCATCGCTCTCAACACCCTGCGCCTCGTCCGCCTGATCCGCATGCATCAGGTCAACGTCATCCATGTCCGTTCCAGGGCGCCAGCCTGGTCAGCACTGGCTGCGGCGCGGCGCACCGGAACACCGATCGTCACCACGTTCCATGCCCCCTACACCATCAGCTCCAGGGCCAAGCGGCTCTACAACTCAGTGATGGCGCGCGGTGACCGGGTGATCGCCATCTCCGGATACGTGGCCCGCCACGTGCGCGAGGAGTACGGAGTCCCGGAGGACCGGCTGCGCTGCATCTTCCGCGGTATCGACATGGCTCGGTTCGACCCGGCGGCCGTGAGCATTGACCGCATCACCACCCTGGCGGACTACTGGAACCTGACGGACGGCGTTCCCATCATCATGCTTCCCGGACGCCTGACACGGCTCAAGGGTCACCACGTGATGATCGACGCCCTCAAGCAGCTGAGCCGTGACGTCATGTGCCTGATGGTGGGTGTGGCCGGCGCTCGCCCCGCACTGCGCCGGGAAATCGAGAATCGCATCCTCGAGGCCGGCCTCGAGGGACGGGTGACACTCATCGACAGCTGTCACGACATGCCGGCAGCCTACCGCCTCGCCGATGTCGTCGTACAACCCTCCCTCTTTCCGGAGGGGTTCGGGCGTGTCGCCGTCGAGGCGCAGGCCATGGGTGTTCCCGTCGTAGCGTCCGATACCGGCGCCACCAGCGAAACCGTCCGCCAGGGCGTGACCGGATGGCTGACGCCCTCGGGCGACGCCAGCGCCCTGGCCGGGGCACTGAACACGGCTCTGGATCTCGATGCGGAGGCGCGCATCCGGCATGCAGCGATCGCCAGGGCCCATGCGGTGTCGCACTTTGCCCTCGGCAACATGTGCAATGCCACCCTCGAGGTCTATCGGGAACTGACCGCCCCGCCATGACGGGAAGGATTCTCGTCATCAAGCTTGGAGCCCTCGGGGATTTCGTCATGGCCAGCGGCGCCTTCGCATCGATCCGCGCCTTCCACGACACCGACCGCATCGTGCTTCTGACACGTCCGGCCTACGCCGGTCTTGGCCGCGCCGGCGGCTGGTTCGACGAGGTATGGATCGACCGGCGGCCGGTGTGGTGGAAGCCGGCCGGCGTCTTGACTCACAAGAGACGTCTCGACTCCGGCGCATTCGAGCGTGTCTACGATCTGCAGATTTCGGATCGCACTTGCGCCTACTACCATCTGCTGCGACGGCCACGGCCCGAGTGGTCTGGTGTGACCCACACAATACCGACTTTATGTATATACAACTGAACGAACAGTGAATACGCCCCTCTCTATTCGTCTGTATCTACACGCAAATATCAGCCACGTCAACCCCTTTGCACAACATCAGGCCTATGTAACATTAGTAATGCGGAGGTTCCAAGTTGCATTTGAGGAAGACATCTCTAACATTTTCGAGATGGTCCATACTCCGCAGAACATCGACCTCTAGAAAAAACTCCAACAATGGTCTCCCATGTAATGCATGGGTGTTTCATACCTTCGGATTGCCAGAAATCCCGCTTTCAGATGCCATCGCGACCACCCAATGTCGTCCCGGTCACTGGCTTTCGAACTCATGTGAGGGACAGTGGCGCAAGGCGCTCATCAACAGCGAGCGGGCTCTCATCCAGCACCACAATAACACCACAACGCGGGACCACAAAAGCACCATATGGGCGCACCCCAATGAGACCACATCAACGGTGCCCCATGCATTCACCATAGCCAGCAACACTTCCGGTGAGTCTGCGGCGGTGTCTCGCGCCACTTCGGGCGCGCGTGACCAAACTCGAACCAACGGGAACGAGACGGAGGTCCGGTCCACCGGCGCACCGTCCTTCCGCAGATCGCCTGCCAAACCGCGCAATCCGGCAAGCACTCGCTGCGGGAATGCATCTCCGGAGCGCCTGTCAATCGACCGCCGGGATCGTCGAGGCAACGATTAATGTTATGTTGGCCACGACACTCCCGACCGCGGGGAGTGCGAGGTAGCCGGAAGCGCAACTGGCCAGATCTTCAGAGAGCGAAAGCATGAACAAGTCCGAAGTTGTCGGCGAGGTGGCCGCTCGAACCGGATTGAACCGGAAGGAGGCAGCCGGCGCGGTAGAAGCTGTGTTCGAGGCGGTCACCGAGGCGCTTGCCCGGCGCGAGGAAGGACTACCGAGTTCGGCCAGTTCGCCACCCGCTCCCGGCCCGCTCGTACAGCGCGCAATTTGCGCACGGGCGAGCCCGTGGCAATCGAGGCTTCGACCACGCCGACGTTCAAGCCCGCCAGGTCGCCCTGCGAGGCCGTAAACGCAGGGTCGCCTCGTGAGCCAGGTCGGGCAAGCGGCACAGAGGTTCGTCATGTGTTACTGTCGAAGTCCGTGCCGCATGCCCAAGGTCCGTGATGCAATCCGCCTCGTCGAACGTGAGGGCTGGTCGCTGGTCCGGGTCAGGGGCAGCCATCGCCAGTACAGGCATTCCGAGAAGACGGGGACGATAGGACGATAGCCGGCAAGGCCAGCGACGACCTTCCCCCGGGCACCTGGGCCAGCATCTTGAAGCAGGCGGGACTGAAGAAGTGAGGATGGAGATGGAATACACAATCGTTATCGAGAAGGCGCCGGAGAATTACGCCGCCTACGTGCCTGACTTGCCTGGATGTATAGCCACCGGGGCGACTCGCGACGAGGCCATACGGGAAATCGGCACGGCCATCGTTCTGCACATCGAGAGCCTTCGCGAGCACGGCGAGTCGGTTCCGGCACCGCATTGCACGGCGACGGTGGTTGAGGTCGCCGCCTAAACGGCCGGCTCCGCAACGGGACGGCCCGAATAGGACGCAATCCGCGCACGGCTGAGACCTGGCCGGTGGCGGCTTCGACCGCGCAGACATTCAAGTCGGCCAGGGTGTTCCGCAAGTCCGTAAACTTCTGCGTCACCTCGTGAGTCAGGCCGCGCCGGAGTTCGTCATGCGTCACAGTTGAAGTCCGTTGTAGCCATGCCGAGTTTGGCATAGCTACCACTGCCGCCCGGAATGACGGATACCGCTGTCGCTGGCGGCGATGATCGACGCGCCGCACGAACATGAGGAAACGGATTGCCGGAACCCATCGTCCGAAAACGGTCGCCGGGACGGGCTACCCCATGAATTGATAGCGGGGTTGCCGCAGCGAAGGAAAATCCCTTGTCTCCCGTCAGTTCCGTGCCAGCGATTCCCGAACCCGCAAGAACTCCTGAATCTCGGCTGAAACATCGATGCGTTCGGACAGGAGTGTGCCATGGGCAATCCGGTTGCGGACGTTGTAGAACTGCATGGTCCGCCTCCACTCGACGCTGTTTCTCTCCAAGACTAACGTCAGACGGCTTTCAAAGCTCAAGCCCGATAGTCGGCGGTCGTCCGGGTTGTACAGCGACCATGCACGGCGAAGCTGCCAGTTGTCATGCGACTGTCCGCGCCGGATGGCGTCTCGGCAGGCTTCGTCGATGTCCGCTTCCAACTGACCCCAGGCCAGCACGAACCAGGCCTGATCGTTGAGTTCCTGCTCGCGCGCGACACGGTCGCGCTCGTCGTCCTCGCCGGCTTCATCGTGTCGTTCGCGCAGGTCTTTGAGAAAGCCGTCGATCCGTTCATACGATCCCGCGATGGTGCGAAGGTCGCTCACCTCAGGAGTCGTATCAGCCAGTCCGGGGTGACGGCCTCGCGATCGCACCGGCGTTCGGCGGACGCCGCCTGCCAGTCGGGTTCCTTGAAATTCTCGGCGGCATCGACGATGAGATAGCGTCGCTCGTCGCGCTTCACGTCAATCCGGCCATTGTTGCCGATAATCCACAGTGCATCCGGCCTGAGGCTGACCACCTCGCCGGTCCGTCCGTGAAGTTCAAGCGTGGGCATCTGCCTCGCCGCGACGCCGAACTCGCGCATCATTCTCTCGTGCATGCGCACCGGAGCACCACGGCGGGCCTCCCAATCGTCCGGCAACCATTCGCAGATCTTCCTATAGAGACCGGTCAGACGCCTCTCCCAGTCCTTAACGCGACGCTCCACATGCATCGCGTCGATGGCGTCGCTGGTGACTTCGTCGAGAACCGTGTTCATCGGACCCTTTCCTTTGGCGCCCATTCGGCTGAACCGTTGACTGTCAGCACTTCGGCAACCCCTAAACTCTATGGGCCACCGGAGTGCCTTTCAACCGAAGGACGGACATCCTGCGACGTCCTTGACGCCAGACGTCCTGAACCCCTGATTAGTCTGCCGCAGCTCAGGGAAGCAAACAGTCCCTTCTCAAGACGCTTGGCCCAGATGCAGAACCCGCCCGCCTCGAAGCACAGCA
>JAPPGE010000033.1:0-23661 GCA_028821455.1 bacterium
TGCTCAATCTCATCCGTGCCGCTGCATGAAAAATCCAAAAGCGATTGCCCTGAGGCAACTTGACCATGATGGGCGCATGCATCACTGTGCCTTATGGCCCAGATCAGGAGACATGCACGGCAAAGGATCCTGTTTCTGCTGAAGACGCAGGGGCCGATGTCAGCATCAACTCTTGCTTCCCATCTGGACATCAGCACCGTCGCCGTTCGCCAGCACCTGAGACGTCTGCATACGGATCGCCTGACCGACTATCGGGAATCCTGGTCGGGCGTCGGTCGCCCGGCAAGGATCTGGGCCCTGACGTCGAGAGGGAACGGCGAGTTTCCGGACAACCATCTCGATCTTTCCGAAGCACTCCTTCGTGGCGTACGCAAGGTCTTCGGCGCGTCGGGCGTGAGGAAGCTGATCACGGCCTATCGCCGAGAGACGACAGAAAGGTATCGTTCCTTCATCGAGCCCGGCAGTTCCACAGAGGACCGTCTCGCTGTCCTCGCCGATCAGCGCACGGCCGACGGTTTCATGGCCGAGTGGCACCGGGAAAATGGCGGCAGTCACATCTTCATCGAGAGTCACTGTTCCATCGCCGCTGCCGCGCGAACGTGCAACGAACTGTGCACGGCGGAACTCTTCATGTTCCAGAATATTCTCGGGCGCAAGGTGAAGGTCGAACGAATCGACCACCTGTTGTCCGGGAGCGATCGCTGCTGCTACCGGATCACCTCGGCCGCGGACCACAGATCCTGACGGGATCGGGACGGGCCTGACTCAGGGTGACCCCGACCGCAGGTGGGCGAATTCGGATTCCAGGCCATGCCGTGCGCGGTCGAGGCGCTCCTGCAGGTCGACGGCGTCCGTCGATCCGGTGAGCCTGACCAGGCGTTCGGTGAAGGTGCCGGAGGGGTCCAGGGACACGTCACCCAGGGCGCACTCCGTGAACGCACGCACGCAGAGCAACAGAGTCCTCGCAGCGGCAAGGTCAGGGGAAGGCGCAATCATGTCGAAGAGCCACTCCGGCAGATCGATCACCTCCCCGTCCAGCGAAAGAGGGTCGGTTGCGGCTCCGGACCGGGCACGGGCAATATCCCGGTCGACCTCGTCACCGAAGGATCCCGTCGCCGCGACGACCCTGGCATCGGCCAGAGCGAACCGGGTCACTGCGGACGAATCCGCGCCGCAGCGTTTCTGCAGTCCTTCGAGACTCAACGTCCGCGAGTCGGCACCGTCCGGCGCAAGAAGGCCGAGTCTGACCTGAAAGAGGGAGCCGGCATTGGTGGTGACAGTCAACGCCGTCATCAGGCGTTGCACCAGCCTGTCAGTCCATGTCCGCGCGCCGAGCGGTCTCGGTCCATCGGAGCGTGCCTCCGGGTCGCCGTGATGATGAACGATGGCAAGATCGATGGCCGCTCCGAAGGCCGGCGTGCGCCTGCCGTAGCGTCCCGTTGCCAGAATGGCCAGCGCGCCACCCCGCAAGCAGCCGTGCCGCTCAACAAACCAGGCAGCCGAACGGCAGAAGAGATGACTGATGACCACATCACGCAGGTCGGCGAGGCCATTCAGGACTCCTGCGGAATCGCAATCGCCTTCGAGGAGACGGACCGCCAGTCGAAACTCGCGATCATGGAACCAGCGACGGACCCGATCGAGCAGATCCTCCTCGTGTTCCGCCAAGCCGAGGTAGGTTGCGAGGTCCTCATCCAGAAGGCGCTTCGAGGGGAGCGGTTCGCTGAACTCGCTGGCGAGGGCGTAGTCAAGGAGAACGGGAGACGCGCCGAGCATGGCAGCAAGGCGTGGAGACGTTGCCATGATGCCGGCCAGGAGATCGATGAGGTGCGGATGACGTTCCAGGAGGGAGAAGATCCGCACTCCGGCAGGCAAGTGGCATAGAAAGTCATGAAATGCCTGAAAGGCCCGGTCAGGATCCCCGGTCGCTGCCAGCCCGGCCAGCAGACGCGGGAGGAGCGATTCGACAAGTTCGCGTGACCGTTCGTGACGCAGGGCACGGACTTCGCCAGCGCGCCAGGCACCGAGGCGGGCGGCCATTCCGGCGCAGTCCACAAACCCCATGTCCTGCAATGTCACGACCAGGTCTCCTCCCTGGGCTGCAGGCGCCGGCCGGGCCTCGTCGTCCGATTCGAAGAAACGGCTGTAGTGGCGTTCCACCGAGTGCAGGACATCCTCGAGATGATCGGCGAATGCCTTGCGGTCACGATATGCGAGGTATGTCGCGACGTGATCGAGGCTTCCCGGGGTGCCGGGAATCTCGTGTGTCTGCGCATTGTCGATCATCTGCAGGTGGTGCTCGACGCGGCGCAGTTCACCGTACGCCTCGGTGAGGTCGAGGCGTGTCTGGCGATCGATAAGCGACGCCTCGCAGAGGGCGTCAAGGGCATCGCAGGTTGCTCGTCGGCGCAGGTCGGGCATGCGGCCCCCAAAGATCAGCTGGTGCGCCTGGGCAAGAAACTCGATCTCCCGTATGCCACCGCGGCCGAGCTTGAGATTGTGACCGGGGATGCGGATGACCTCTCCGCCCCGCGCCGCATGAATCTTCCTGCGGATCGAGTGAATGTCCCTGATCGCCTCGAAATCCAGGTGGCGGCGCCACACGAAGGGGCTGAGCCGTGCCAGGAAGGCCTCGCCCGCCTCCAGGTCGCCGGCGACCGGGCGTGCCTTGATCATTGCCGAGCGTTCCCAGTTCTGGCCAAGACTCTCGTAGTAGAGTTCCGCGGAATCGACTGACATGGCGAGCGGCGTGGCGCGAGGGTCGGGCCGCAGCCTGAAATCCGTCCTCAAGGCGAAACCGTCGGCCGTGGGTTCCTGGAGCAGCCTGATGAAACTCCGGACGAGGCGCACCGAGATCGCCAGAGAGTCGGAGCCAAAGCGGGCAAACCGTTCATCGTCCCACAGCGCTATGAGATCGATGTCGCTTGAGTAATTCAGTTCGCGACCTCCGAGCTTGCCCAGAGCAAGAACGATGAAGCCACTCTCCCTTGCAGGATCGTCGCTCCGGGCGTCACCACCTGGGATACCGGCGAGGAGGTGGGCCGTGGCGACACGACAGGCCGTTTCAGCGTATTCGGAGAGGGCTTGAGTGACCTCCCGCCAATGCCACAACCGGGATATGTCGCCCAGCGCCACCGCCACCGCGATCATGGCCCGCGCGTGGCGCAGCCGGCGCGCGAGGTCGATTCCTGCCCCATCCCGGGCGAGACCTGCGAGAGCGGCCCGCACGCTGGCCTCGGGGCCTTCGCTCGCCCAGAGCGAGACGACTCCCGGATGCCGCACGAGACAGCGAGCCAGATACGGGCTGTTGCCGAACACGGCATCGAGAAGGGCACTTCCGGTGGCATCACGGCTCAACTCATGCGACACTTCCCTGACTTCGGGCAGGAGATCGCAGGCAGCCAGCCAGCGTTCCCGCCGCACGATTGCCTGTTCCCTGTCGTATGGCTCCGGCAGGGTGGTGATCTCTTCAAGGGTCCGGAAGGTCATGTCGGCACCAGCAAGCACTCCGTCAACCGTGGTCAGACTGGCCGGTACGGTCAAGTGGCTCCCGTGCGGTATGCGGCAATTGTAGGCCGTCGCCTGCTGCGGACCCTCATCCACGGTCTGGGGATTCTCGCAGGACTGATCGTTCTGGTGCTTCTGGGTCTTGCCTGGAGGCTCCAGGACGGACCGATCGTTCTCGGTCCGGCAACGCCCTGGGTCATGGGGATGATCGAAAGGAGCGTCCCGGACTTCTCCTTTCGGGCGTCCGATGCCGCTCTCTCCGGCGGTGATTGGCGGACAACCTACGGCCTCAGTCTTTCTGACGTCCAGGTCCTCGACAAGGAAGGTGGAATCGTCTTCGAGTCACGCGACATCGAACTTGACATGTCCCTGCCGTCACTGATCGAGGCGGAGTTGCGGCCCGTTGGCATCACGATCGACGGGGCCAGGATCCTGTTGGTCCGGGAAATCAACGGCAACATCAACTATGCGCTGGCCGACTCGCTGACAGACGCATCGCCGGAGACCTCGTTTCTCGATTGGTTTCTCCACGCCGGTTCCAAGCCACCCCTGGACCGTTTGCACCATGTCCGTTTCGATGGGGCCGACATCACCCTTGAAGACCTGGGCAGCGGTCATTCCTGGAATGCACCCGAGTCCCTTCTCGTCATCGCGCGCGACGACGAGGCCATGCGCATAGACCTCGAAACTGTTCTCGTCTCCGAAGCCGGGCTGCTTCCTCTCGAACTCGCCGCAGTTCACCAGCGAGGGACGTCGCGCATCGACGTGTCCGGCGAGTTGATGAATCTCGACCTCGCATCGCTTCCGGGAATCATGCCGTCGCTGGGTGATCTCTCCGACTCGATGATTTTGCTTGATGCCTCTTTCCAACTTGCCCTCGACGATGAACTGGAGCTGGCACAGGGATCCTTCGTTCTCGGCACCGGAGGTGGGCGTCTCGCCATGCCGGGCATTTTCGGGAATCCGATCGAGCTCGGCCCCACGACGCTGGCGGGACGCCTCCTGCCCGCCTTCGGGGGACTGGAGATCAGCTACCTTGTCGCGGGTATCGAGGAAGGAAGCCTTGAGGCGGACCTGGCAGTGAACGGCTGGACCGAGGACTCCACCATCGAGTGGACCCTCGCCGTCGCCGACCTGCCGGTCGACCATCTTTCCCGTTACTGGCCCGTCGTCGCCGCGCCGCCGGCGCGGCACTGGATCGTCAACAACCTCTCGAACGGTGTCATCCGGGAGGGCACACTGGGCATGCGCTCCACGCTTGGCGACCTCGCTTCGGGTGATCCTCCGACGACAGACCTGGGGATCACGGTCGATGTCGACGGTGTCACGATCGACTATCTGCATGGCATGCCACCCCTTGCCGGCGTCGACGGTGACGTCACCATTGCCGGAGATGCAGTCACCATCGAAACGTCCGGCGGCAGCATCGGCGCGATCACGGCCGGACGGGGTCTCGTCACACTGGACGGATTCGATGGCGTGTTGGAAATCCGTGTCGATCTCGCCGGCCCGATCCGGGATGTACTGGCCGTCACTGCCCATGAACCGCTGTCCCACTCTTCACATGAACGGTTTGATCCCGACACGATCGCCGGATCGCTGTCCGGCACCCTGGACGTCACTGTCGCAGACCTGGTCGCGCCCGGAACAGACGACATCGGCTATCGCTTTGCCGGCAGTCTTGACGGTCTCGGCCTTCCCGTCGCCGGCTACCAGGCCACCGGGGGCAACGGCACATTCTCCTTTGCGGAGCCCGGTGTGATTGACGTCAACGGAGAGCTGCAGCTCAACGGCGTGCCTGTGGCTGGCGCCTGGCGGCTGGCACTCGCTGGCAACGCCGAGGTGCGCGAGAGGCTGGAGATCACGGCCCGCATGGATGAGATTCAACGTACCACACTCGGCCTTGTTGATCCCTTCGCGTCCACCGGGAGCGTAGATGTCACCGCCTCGAGGACCGTTTCCGGGAACGGTACGATCACATGGAGCGTGGATGCGGACCTTCGGCATCTCGCCTTCGGCCCTCACACCCCTGTCGGAACCAAGTCGGCAGGCGAACCCGGATCCGCTCACCTTCTTGCAAGCGTGGAAGACGGCACTTTCGTGATCCGCGCACTCGACGTCCAGGCGGGAAGCATTGTGGCCCGTGCAGCCGGAACCGTCGCGCCGCACTCCGTGCATCTTGATGTGGAAAGACTGGCGTTCGGTCGCACGGATGTCACGGGCACGCTCGACATTTCACCAGACGGCCTCTATTCCATCACAATCGATGCGGGATCGATCGACATGGTCCCGCTGGGCGACAATGACGGAACGACCGGGATACTGCCTCGCCTGAAGGTCGCAGGCACGGTCAACCGCCTGTGGACGACGGACGACCGGCTGGTGCGCAACCTTGTCTTCGACGCCGACTTTGACGACAACAGGTTTGAAAGCCTCAATGCCGCCGGAGAGATCGAGGGCGGATCGCTGGTGGCCCTGCAGATCTGGCGGGTATCACAAGATGAACGCCGGTTCGATTACCGCGCCGAGGACATGGGCGATACCGTGCGGGTGTTTGCCGGAATGGACAACATCCATGGAGGTGAACTTGCGGTCAAGGGCTGGTTCGATGAATCACGTACTCCATCGGTCGTCATCGGCACCGTCACGGCCGACCGCTTCGCAGTGCATGACGCACCCGCCCTGGCGCATCTCTTCGCCGCCGCTTCCCTGCCCGGTCTGGTCAACATCCTGAACAACCAGGGCCTCGTCTTCAATGCAGCCCTGCTTCCCTTCCGTCAGGAAGGCGAACGGCTCACCGTCTCGGATGGACGTCTCTACGGGCAGGGAATCAGAATTCTCCTCGACGGCGACATCCACACCGATCAGGAACAGGTCAGTCTCGCTGGCACCATGGTGCCGACGAATCCCCTCAACACCGTGTTCGGGAAAATCCCCCTGCTGGGCGACATCATCACCGGGACCGAAGACGACGGCGGCATCTTTGCATTCACCTTCAACGTCGACGGATCGGCCGACGATCCGGACATTCGTGTCAACCCTCTCTCCATCCTCGCACCTGGCATTCTGCGCAAGCTCTTCACCGAGTCGCCCCGGGGACGAACAGACCCCTGACCGGGAACGCGCGCGACGCACACTGCCAGTTGTCCTGCGCAGGTCCGTCGCCTGCCCTTTGCGGTCAGGAATCAGGCACGATGAGTGCGTGACGCTTGCGGCCGGCGGAAAGCTTGACCGCGCCGTCGTTGAGATCGGTACGGGTTATCTTCAGAAACTCGTCGGAAATGACGGTGTCGTTGAGGCGGGCGCCACCACCCCGGATGAGTCGGCGGGCGTCCGAGCGGGTCGCGGCGAGACCAACGCGATGGAACGCCTCGAAGGCCACCAGCCCGTCATCGAAACAGGCCTGCGGGAGCGTCGTCACTGGCAGGCCCCGCGACATTCCCCCTTCCTCGAAGGTGCTTCGGGCGGTTGCCGAACAGCGAACCGCCTCGGCCTCCCCGTGGCACAGGCGGGTCGCCTCATTGGCGAGGACCTTCTTGGCCTCGTTGATCTCCGCGCCCTCGAGACTTTCGAGACGGACGATTTCGTCGATTGAAAGATCGGTGAACAGGCGAAGAAAGCGACCGACGTCACCGTCCTCGGTGTTCCTCCAGAACTGCCAGAAATCCCAAGGCGAACGCATGCCTGCATCGAGCCACACGGCACCCTTTGCCGTCTTGCCCATCTTGGCGCCCGTTGCTGTCGTGATAAGCGGCGTCGTCAGTCCGAAGAGCGGTGCATCCACCAGGCGGCGTCCAAGTTCGACGCCGTTGACAATGTTGCCCCACTGGTCAGATCCGCCCATCTGCAGCGTACATCCGAAACGTCGCTGCAGCTCCACGAAGTCGTAGGCCTGGAGGATCATGTAATTGAACTCGAGAAACGACAGGGGCTGTTCGCGTTCCAGCCTGGACTTCACCGAATCCATCGACAGCATGCGGTTGACCGAAAAATGGCGCCCCACGGTGCGCAGGAACGGAACGTAGAGAAGCTCCGAGAGCCATTCGTCGTTGTCGACCATCACGGCATCCGTGGCCCCGTCGCCGAACGCGAGGTACCTCGAGAACACCTTCCTGATACTCGTCTTGTTCGCGGCGATGGCCTCATCATCGAGCAGCGGCCGCACCTCGTCGCGAAACGAGGGATCACCGACCTTCGTGGTGCCTCCACCCATGAGAACGATGGGCTTGTGACCGCACCGCTGCAGGTGCCGCAGCAGCATGATCGGGACCATGCTGCCGACGTGGAGACTGGGCGCCGTGCAATCGAAACCGATGTAGCCGACCAATGTGCCGGCTGCAGCCTTCTCGTCGAGGGCTTGCGTGTCGGTGCACTGGTGCATGAACCCGCGGTCGATGATTGTCCGCAGGAATTCGGAGGCGGGACTGTTCATGATGGCGCAATCTGCCGCCGCTAACCGGATAAGGCAAGCGTCGCATTGCGGGCGACGGGAGCACCGGAATAGACTGGCGTCGTGACGGTCGCCCGGGGAGCTCGAGGCTGTTGAAGAGTGCCATCGGACTGATGAGCGGCACCTCCCTCGACGGAATCGACGCCGCGCTCATCGAGACCGACGGCATGACGACCGTGCGTCGCGGTATGGCACTGACACTTCCATTCGATACCGCTCTGCGCAGCGGTCTCAAGGCCTGTCTCGGCGGTGGCGGCGATGTTCCGGCAACAGCGCACCACCTCACGTTGATGGCCGGAGAAGCTGTCGGTCGCCTGCTCGGCAGAGCCGGCATGCAGTCGGGCGACATCGATGTGATCGGCTTCCACGGTCAGACCATCACCCACCGGCCTGCCGAAGGATTGACCTGGCAGATCGGCAACGGCGCCCTCCTGGCCGAGACCACCCGCATCGATGTCATCTGCGACTTTCGCAGCCGGGACATGGCGTCGGGTGGCGAGGGAGCGCCGTTGGCACCTCTCTACCATGCCGCCCTTGCTGCCGCCCTGGACCAGTCTCCGGTCTGCGTTCTCAACATCGGTGGTGTGGCGAACGTGACGTGGATTGGCGACGGGAAGCTGATCGCCTTCGATACCGGTCCCGGGGGAGCCCTGCTCGACGACTGGACCCTGGCACGAACCGGGGAGCCCTTCGACAGGGACGGGAGTCTCGCCGCCCGGGGACAATCGCATCACGACCGCGTGACGGCCGTCTTCGACAACAACCCTTGGTTTGATCGTCCGCCTCCCCGGTCTCTGGACCGTGACTCGATCGCCATCGACATCGCCGATTTGTCCGCGGCAGACGGCGCCGCCACTCTCGTTGACCTCACGGCCGAGGCCGTGGAGCACGCCCGCCGTTTCGTGCCGCGCGAACCGGTGCTCTGGATCGTCTGCGGTGGCGGCCGTCGCAACCGGCATCTCATCAACGCATTGCAGCACCGCCTCCCGGCGGAGGTGAGGGTGGCTGAAGATGTCGGCTGGGACGGAGACAGCCTCGAAGCCGAGGCCTTCGCCTACCTTGCCGTGCGCTCACTTGCCGGCCTGCCGCTCAGCCAGCCCTCGACCACCGGTTGCCGCGAGCCGGTCACGGGAGGCGCCTTTCATCGTGGTCGGAGGGCGTGATCCCGGACCAGCCCCCGCACGGTCTCCATGTCGTTTTCAAAAAAATGCCCCGCGCCCTCGATCATCTCGAAACGCAGTGACCGCGCGAGGGTATCCAGGGTCCCGGCCAGTGCCGCCACATCATCGGGAGCGACGACGGTATCGGCACTGCCCTGGATGACGAGGCCATCGGCGGGAATTTTATCGAGGAACGACCAGTCGCGTGTGATCGCGCCGGGAGCCACCAGCACGAACCGGTCGATGTCGCGGCGCCTCACCAGAACCCTGGCGGCGATCCAGGCTCCAAAGGAGAATCCGGCAATCCATGTCGCCGATGCCTGAGGGTGCCGGCGCTGCATCCAGTCGACGACGGCCAGCGCGTCCTCGACCTCTCCATCGCCGCCGGCATGTTCTCCGCAGCTGCGTCCGACACCCCGGAAGTTGAAGCGGATCGCGTGGCATCCGGCCTCGACGAGGCTGCGGAAGATGGCGTAGGCCACCTTGTTGTTCATGGTACCGCCATGAAGCGGATGGGGATGAAGGACGACAGCCACCGGGCGGGTGGGATCGGCCGCACCGGCATGACGCGCTTCGAGCCGGCCCCGGGGACCGGGGAGGAAGAATTCAGGCATGGTGTCCGGAATGATCAAAGACGTAATGAGTTTTCGGCGCTTTCAATCGCGATGCCTGCAGGTCGCAAACGGCGAATGGACCTTCGTGAACCCGAATTGGAACCTCAAGTGGGTGCATGCCCTAGCAGTAGGACCCTGATGGGAACACGAGACGTATCCCATAGTTCAAGCCGTCCGTACAGGCCGCGGGACGACTCCTTATGTAGCAGCAGACTTCAGACCGTCGTCGCCCCACCGACGGCTAGCCGACCGCCATGCCGACATCGTTCGTCAGAGCGAACAGACAAGCGTTGTGTCACCGACTTCGACAGTTTCCTGCTGTTGTGTCCTGCAAATGCGCGCAAACAGTCGTTCCGGTTTGCGAAAATAGACTCGAAGCTTGAGATTTGGATGGCGTCTCGCAGTCGATGAGCCTCAGGAAGGTGATGAATTCCTGATGGCGATGGTGCCTGGAGCGGGGCCAAGCACCTTGCTTGAAGCAACGTCGAGGACGGCACACAGCGTCGTGGCGCCGTACCGGATAGAGTCAAGAGCATAGCCTTCGACATATCCGAACCCCATTGGCAACGTGGGTTGGGGCGGTCGATTACCTAGATCTGGCCGCACGTATGTACAGCACACAACACCTTCAGGTCTCCGCAGTCTGCCTTGACTGCCCACTGCCGCCTTCGCTCCCTCGGGCGCCTGCTGCTTCTGAATTTGACGGCATATGCCATGTTTACATAGTCTTGTCTGGAACAATATGGTCCTCCTGTCAATTGAGGTCGTGGAACCATGGTTTCCGAGCAACCCTGGGTCGGAATCGCTAAATTAGCCGCTCACCAAGGAGTGGCCAAAGTCACGGTGTACCACCGCTGGGTCGATACGCAGGGTCTACCAGCTCACCGCATCGGTCGGCTATTTCGCTTCAGGCTTTCGCAGATAGGCGAGTGGGTCGAGGACAGCACAGACCATGTGGCTACAAGCCGCAAATAGAGTAGGGCGGTCGCCAAAGGATTGAACGATCTGAACAATGGTTGAGCATTCCCTTGCGGCACGGATCGGGAACCGGGTGTCTCTTACAGGGCACTTCGACGTACCGGTTACCCTGGAGGAAGTGCGGCCCTTGGGCGCAAACGGCTCCGCTGGATACGAGTGCCGCGTTCGCCTGCCCGACGGCGCGCTTGATGAGACCGTCATCACGCCCGATGAGGCCGCTGCGTTACTCGGTATGGAAGCGGCGCACGCGGATGCGACGCCTCGACCCGTGCCCGCGGATCGCCTGCGACTCCTTGTCGAGTCCGTCCGCATTCGTCTTGCCTATACCTACGATCGGCAATTCGCAGTGAGCCTTTCCGGCATCAGGACGCTGCCGCACCAGATTGAAGCGGTCTACATGAAGATGCTGCCGCAGCCACGCTTACGATTCCTTCTGGCTGACGACCCCGGGGCCGGAAAGACGATCATGGCCGGCTTGCTGATCAAGGAACTCAAGCTGCGAGAGGCCATTGAGCGTTGCCTCATCCTTGTCCCCGCACCCCTAACAATTCAATGGCAAGACGAACTGTTACGCTTCTTCAACGAGCCGTTTCAGATCATCCACTCGGCAAACGACCAGCAGCAGCTCTTGAACTTGTGGGAGAGGGAACGCCAAGTCGTCTCATCCATCGATTATGCTAAGCAGGACGATGTCCGCCAGCGCGTGTGGCAGCAACAGTGGGACCTCATCATCATCGACGAAGCCCACAAATGCAGCGCCTACACGAAGCGCGCGTCGGGACGCGAGGACGAAGTCGAACGCACGAAGCGGTATCAACTTGCAGAGCATCTATCAGAACAGTGCGACAACCTACTGCTGCTGACGGCCACCCCGCATCACGGCGATGAGGACCGGTTCGCCCACTTCATCCGCTTGCTCGACCGTGACTTGTTTCCTGAACCTCACCGTTTCAGCGAAGCCGCCGGTAGCATCCGGCGCGACATCCTCAAGCTTGGAGAGGACTGCCCCTGGTCACTTCGCAGGCTGAAGGAAGACTTGAAAGACCTGCACGGTCGCCGACTGTTTCCAGATCGTCATGTCCAGACTGTAAGCTTCGCGCTCGGCCCGGAGGAATACGCCATCTACAAGGCGGTGACTGCCTACATCAACGAATTCTTCCCGCAGGCCACTGGACGCCGCAAGAACAGCATCGCACTGGCGCGCACCGTCTTCCAGCGACGCCTTGCGAGTTCGACACATGCGATCCACGAGTCACTGCGCCGCCGTAGGAAGAAGCTGGATGACCTGCTCCACGAACTCGAGACGCTACCGCCCGCCCGACGCGCACGACGGCTCGCCCAACTACAAGGCCGGCTATCGGACGCCGAACAGGACGAGGACGACCTTGACGAAGTCTCCCGCGATGCGCTCATCGACGAGGCGACCACGGCCGCCGAGTTAGACCAGCTCCGCGCTGAGCTTGCTGAACTTGGGGATCTTGTGGCCCGAGTCGGACGGGCTCAGGAGAGCGGTCGCGATTCTAAGTTGGTTGCCCTACGCGAGTGTGTGCAGAGATCGGAGTTCGAGGAGCTGAAGGATGGTCGCGGCAAGCTCCTTGTCTTTACCGAACATCGGGATACGCTTGATTATCTACGCAAGCACCTCAAGGTGTGGGGTTACTCGACTTGCCAGATTCACGGCGGGATGAATCCGCGTGAGCGCAAGCAGGCCCAAGAGGATTTCAGGACGAGCCGGCAGATCTGCGTGGCTACTGAAGCGGCCGGCGAAGGCATAAACCTCCAGTTTTGCCACTTGATGATCAACTACGATCTGCCCTGGAACCCGACTCGACTTGAGCAACGCCTAGGCCGAATCCACCGCATCGGGCAGACGCGCGACGTGTATGCATTCAACTTCGTGGCGACGTCCTCCGATGATGGTCAGCCGGTCATTGAGGGACGCATCCTGGAACGGCTTCTCGGCAAATTGGATCGCATGCGTGACGCACTCGGAGACCGCGTGTTCGACGTCGTTGGCGAAGTGCTCTCGTTGAACAAGGTCAACCTCCCGGACATGCTCCGGGAGGTTGCTTACGAGCCCAGACGGCTGGACGACTATCTTGACGCGATTGATCGTATCGAACCCGGTCTCCTCGGTCGCTATGAGCAGGCGACCGGCATCGCTCTGGCGCGCGGGCACGTAGATTTCTCGGCCTTCGCCCAAGCCAATCTGGAGTCCGAAGAACGCCGGCTCATGCCGCGCTATGTGGAGTCCCACTTCGTGAGTGCCGCAAAGACCGTGGGCCTCCGCGCGGAAGCGAGAGCCGACGGACTCTGGCGGATCGAGCACGTGCGTGCCGATCTCCGCTCCGAACGCCTCGCCGCCGTGCGGCGTCTGGGGGCTCCAAACGCGAGCTACCGCAAGCTGACCTTTTACAAGGAGCACTTGGAAAAGGATCAGCACCTCGATGCCGTGCTGCTCGGCCCTGGCCATGCCATCTACGCAGCGGTCGACGAGAAGCTTAACGAACTGCTTCAGGATATCGTGGGACGCACCGCCGTCTATGTCGACTCAATGACTTCGGCACCGTACCGGCTGCATTTCTACGAGATCACGGTTCGGGGACAGACGACCGAGGGAGAGGCGACAACCATCCATGCCGAGCTCGCGGCCGTGCGTGAGGAGGTCACCGAAGGCATGGTCGGCAACGAGAGGTTCGAGGTGGTTCCAAACGACATCCTGATCGACCTTCCGGAACATCCGCACCCCCCGGAGACGCTTCCGGACATCGACTATGGACCCGTTAGCGACTACGTTAAGGCTACGGTCCAGATGGAACGCCGTAGCGCTGCCCGGGACGAACGAGGCCGCTACGCCGATGTCGCGCGTGACTACCTCAAGAGGTCCTTTGACGCACGAGTGAGGGCCGCGCAGAACCGCGTGATGCGCTTAAAGAGCCGCGAGCAGACGGAACCGGAAGTAGCCCTCGCCCGCCAGCGAGCGGAACAGAACTTGGCCGACCTCGAACGCGCCCGGCGGGAACGCATCGTCGGCGTAGACCGTCTCCACGTGGCCCGACACGGTCCGGTGCGTCACGTGGCCAGCTGTCTGGTCCTGCCGTCGGACACTGCAATCGATAGTTTCCCGGAACTGGCCGAGGAGCAGGATACGGGGCTCAAGCGCCAGATCGAGCTTGCCGCCGAGAACATCGTCGTTGCGCACGAAGAGGCCCGAAACCGCGAATGCGAGCGCGTGGGCCACCTCAAGATCGGCTTCGATATCCGCAGCCTCGCGGTTCCGGATCCCCAGACCGGATATCGCGACCCGGTGAACGGCGTGCGGCGAATCGAGGTCAAGGGCCGCCAAGCGGGTCGCCCGGTCCGGCTTACCACGAACGAGTGGTATAAGGCGCAGCAGCTCGGCGACACCTACTGGCTCTACGTGGTATGGGACCCTCTCGACAACCCGGATGCCGATCCTGTCATGGTCCGCAATCCCGCCAAATATCTGGATTACGCCAAAAAGGAAATCGTAGCCGCGCGCTACTACGACGTTCCTGCGAACGCCATCGAACAAGCGGCGCAAGACCAACAGGAGGGCGTCGCATGACCACCGACGTCCGGCGCCTGATTGAGGATTATCTGCCACTCGATGTCCTCAATGCCCTTGCATCGAAGGAGAAGCTGCATCCTCGGCGCTATGTGGAACTGGTCCACTACTGGCCAGCCCGCCGTCCGATCACCGCATGCCGAGCCGCTATCTACGCCGCATTGGTAGCCGCGCCGCACACCGACGCCGAACGAAATGAGGCCGCATCGTTCATTGCGAAACTCGCCGCCTACAAGCCCGATCCCGGTGCGGTTTCCGAGGCACGCAAACTGATCAAGGAGCAGAATGGCGGGCAATCACCCAAAGTCCTCGACATGTTCGCTGGTGGTGGGGCTATTCCGCTCGAAGCAGCGCGATTGGGCTGCAAGAGCTACGCCTTGGACTACAACCCTGTCGCCCATCTGATTGAACTTTGCACACTCGTCTACCCGCAGACTTTCGGCGCAAGTCTCGCGGACGACTTCGAGCGTTGGAGCGGTACGATTTTGGAGCGAATGCGCAACACAGTTGGAGATCTCTACCCACCTATCGAGATACCGCAAACCTCGGAAATTGCTCGACAGTACGAACTCTTCGGCAGCGCGAAGTCTGTGTCCGATGCGCACGCCGACCCCGTTGCATATATCTGGGCGCGCACCGTTCCCTGCCGTCGTCCTGATTGTTCTGCACCAGTTCCTCTGGTGCGACAGTCGTGGCTGCGACGGAAAGGCGGGGCCATCGCAGCCATGCCCAGGATCGAGAACGGGGATCTCCTGTGCTGGGACATCGTCTCGGGCTCCTCGGCAAGTGCGGTGTCGCGGCAGACCGAACAGACCGGTTCCGGACAGGCGGTGTGCGTGGCCTGCAACACCCCAACACCATCGGACTATGTCAAGGAAATGGCAGTTGCGGGACTGATGGGCGAATCGCTCGCCGCAGTCGTTGCCGCGCTGCCTCCCAAGAAGGTCAAAGGCAAGAAGCGTCACAAGGTCTATCTACTGCCGGATGCCGCTATCGTACCATCGCCGGACGAAATCGAACAGCGGTTAGCTGTGCTTGAGGCGGAACTCGACTTCAATCGTCCCGAAGAATCTCTTCAAGGAAAGCTCCGCGACCAATTACCTGCCTACGGATTGGAAAGCTATCGAGCGCTATTCACGCCCCGGCAACTGCTCGTCCTGTTTACGCTCGCCAAGCATCTCCGGCGCGCCCACACGGAGATGCTCGCTGACGGAATGCCGGAAGATCGAGCGAAGGCTTTGGCGACCTTCTTCGCAATGGCGTTCGGTCGATTTGTGATCATGTTCAACAAGTTCTCTCGGTGGGAGCCTAAGGATCAAATTACACGAGGCGCAATTGGTGACCGGCAAGCCTTGAAGATGATCTACGACTTCTCCGACATAAATCCATTTGCCGCTACCACTGGCAGCCTGCCATTTGCGTTGGACCGTGAAGCGTTCTGCATAAGGGAGCTTGCGCGCATCAAGTTCCCCTGCGTTGTCACGCGGGGTAACGCCGAAAAGCTCTTTTTCGATGACGAGACGTTCGATGCGGTGGTCACAGATCCGCCCTACTACAGCAGCATCTACTACGCTGACCTCTCCGCATTCTTCTATGTCTGGCTGAAGCGGATCGTCGGCGACCTCTATCCTGAACACTTCGCCCTTCCCGTGCCTCCCAAGCGCCGCGAAGCCGTAGCGCAGCCCAGCGAACACGACGGTGACACAGAGAAAGCCAAGGAGCATTATGAAAGTCTGATGCGCAACTCGCTCGCTGAAGCGCGACGAGTGCTGAAGCCGGGCGCACCTCTCGTGTGCGTTTACGCGCACCGAACGACGGAAGGCTGGGCGACTCTGATCCGCGCACTCGTGGGTGCCGGCATGACCGTTACCGAAGCGTGGCCAGTGCAGACGGAGTCGCGTGGCCGCGTCAACGCGCTCGGTGCCGCAGCTCTCTCCGACAGCATATTCTTCGTTGCACGCAGGCGCGAACAGACCACTGTCGGGCGGTACGAAACAGAAGTTGGGCCACAACTCCGCCAGATCGCGCGCGAGCGTGTGAAGACCCTCTGGAATGGCGGCAAGGGTATTGGCGGTGCCGATCTGCTAATGGCGGCGGTCGGTGCCGGGTTACGTGCCTATACACAGTTTGCCCGCGTCGACTACGCCAATGGCGAGCCTGTTTCCGCCGAGCAGTACCTGCGTGATGTCGAAGGGGTCGTACTTGACGTGATGCTCGATGAGATTTTCGGTTTGCGCGGTGCTGCGGTCGCTGCGGTCGATTCCATCACCCGATTCTACATATTGTGGCGGTTCACCTACCGTGAATCTTCTATCGAGGCCGGTGACGCCTACGTCTTCTGCTACCCGCAAGGTATCGAGATCGATGGTCCAGAAGGACTGACGGGCAACGCCCCGAAGCTTGTCGAGAAAGCCGGCAGCAAGTTCCGTGTGCGCAACTATACCGAGCGTGGCAACGATGACGCGCTCGGCCTCCCTGCAAATGGCAGGGCTGCACCATTGGTCGACGCGTTGCACCGACTGCTCTACCTGCTCGACAAGCGGCCGGCTGCAGTTCGGGAGTACCTCGACGCGGTCCGCCCGAACGGAGAACAGCTCCGACTGGTTACACAAGCGCTATCGGCTCCGGTGCTCGGACGGCCGGATGCGCTGGATGCGTCGCCGAGTGCCGAACTCGGTGCACTCACGCGACTCAATTCCAACTGGCAGGCCGTCGTCGAAGGTGCGGCGTACACGCATGAAATGGAGACGCTAGCAACCGGACTTCAGGACCTGTTTAGCGGAGACGAATCTCAATGAGCACCCATTCCCACCCTTGGCTGCAGTGCGTCGAATTGCATCCCGATGTGCTTTCCGACGACTTCTCCGAGGATATCTTTGCGCTTGATCTCGGGACCCTGTCCGACTACCTGATCGGCCAAGACTTGGGACGGCCTGCCACGGAACTGAGGCGTGTCCCGGCCGTGTACCGCGACGCGCACAGCTTCTTCGCTGCGTCTTACTTGACCAGCGGCCTCAAGTCCCTGCTTGAAGATGTCTTCGGGCGCCTTGCCGGCGCGGGAGGCAACCGCGTGCTGAGGCTGCAGACGCCCTTCGGCGGCGGTAAGTCTCATACATTGGCAGCCTTGCTACATGCAGCCCGGTTCCGCGCGGCGCTCGACGCGGTGCCTGAAGCGGCCGAAATTCCGAGACCGACGGGTGTACGTGTCGCGGTAGTCGACGGACAGTTCTTTGACACAGCCAAAGGGAAACAACCGCCCGGCACAGACATCACCGTGAGGACCATCTGGGGCTGGATCGGATGGGCACTTGGCGGTGCGCAAGGTTATGATCTGCTGAGTGTGCAGGATGAGGCTCGTGTTGCGCCTGGCGCTGACGTGCTAGTTGACCTGCTCAAGGGTGGGCCGAGTCTGATCCTGCTCGACGAACTTCTACAGTATCTTATCAGCGCCGGTGGCATACGCGTCGAGCAAACCACGCTCCGTGATGAAACGCTTTCGTTCCTTCAGCGGTTGACGGCGGCGGTTGGGAGTGTGGATGACGCGGTGCTTGTGTATTCGTTGCAATCGAGCAAACGCGAGTCCCTCGAATACAGCAGCCTGCTCCAGATCGTCGAGCACCTTGCCGCCCGCAAGGACCAGCGCCGTGAACCGGTGGAGGGCAACGAGATCCTCAGCGTCGTCCAGCACCGACTGCTCGCCCAAACACCAGACGCAAACGCGGCAACCATCGCAGCAGATGCCTATGCCCAAGTGTTCACACAGATGCGGCGTGCCCGTGCGCAGGGCGAGCCGGAGCGTCTGCAGGCAGAGGAGGAAGGCGCAGCGCTTCGCGAACGCATCAAGGCGTCGTATCCCTTCCACCCTGCACTAATCGACTTGATGCGAGAGCGTTGGGCCGCCATCCCGGACTTCCAACGCACCCGTGGCTCGCTGCGCTTTTTGGCCTCCTGCCTCCGCGCCGCCCACCGCGCCGGCGCCTCCCGCTCCCTGCTCGGGCTCGGCGACGTGCCCATTCAGGAGAGCGACGTGCGCCTCGCTTTCTTCAAGGAGGTTGGTCAGCGCGAAGATTTCCAAGCTTGCCTGGAGCATGACTTTGTCGGCGCCAACGCTCGCGCGCGCCGCATCGACGACCGGCGCGCCCGCGAAGTCACTGCCGCAGCTGGAAAGCAACCCGCCACGCGCCTCGCCACCACCATGCTGCTCTACTCCTTCGGCGGGTTGCGCCGGGGAGAGGAAGAGCACGGCGAACTGCTGCCTCCCGGCATCGATGAGTACGAACTGCTCGGCGCGAACATCGGGCCGGACCTCGATACGACCACCATCCAGGCTTGCCTCAAGGAACTCAGGGAACAGTGTCTGTATCTGCACTTCGACGGCGTGCGCTACTGCTTCAAGAGGGATCCGAACGTTACGTTGCTCGTCGAACAGGAAGCCGACGCTATCGCCAGGGATGAAAGCCGAGTTCATGCGCGCATCCGGCAAATGCTGGACGAACGACTTGCCGGACAACAAGCCATCGTCTGGCCAGCAAAGCCGAACGAAGTGCCGGATCGGGAGCCTCAGTTCCTCATCGCTTACCTACCACTTGAGTTTGCAGCGCGACCGGAGGCAGAACGCCGCCGCGAGGCGCTCGCGCTGTGCGAGCAGTGCGGCACCCGACAGCGGGAGTTCCGCAACGGCCTAGGGCTTGCCGTCCCTTCCGCCGATCAGGTCGAGATCCTCCGACGTAGCGTGCGTTATCTTCTCGCGATCGAACGAATTCAAGGAAAATGGCGCGAACACAACCTCACGAACACGCAGCGGAGCCAACTCAAAGAGCGCGCCGCTACGGAGAAGGCGGCCACCGAATCCGCGTTACTCAGGCTATACGGTGAAGTCTGGCTCCCCGCTTCAGGCGACAAGACGTTGACCTTTGACCCAGTCAATCTTGGGGGCCGTCCGCTCCAGACAACGCTCGATGAGAATAAGCGCGCACTCATCCATCAGCGTCTAATGGAATTACTGACGAATGTTCAGCGGTGCGTGTTTGGCACGGTAGCACCCGGTCGGCTTATCGAGCTCTTCAAGCTTGGTGAGTCAGGAGACCACGCTACCGGCATTGCCACTAACAAGATACTATCCGGGTTTTACGAGTTCCTCGGCTTCCCGCGTCTGCTCTCTTCTGAGGCGGTACGTAAGGCCGTCACACGAGGCGTGGAGACAGGCCTCTTTGGCTACATCACTGGGCGCCCGCAGCTCGGCGATGACGGTCGCTATAAGATCGACCGGCACCGCGTCGCATTCGAGCGCACGGTTGGAGAAGACGAAATTGATCTGGATACGGGCTTCCTGATCGACCCGACAGCGTTGCCCAAGCTGCCCACCGCATCTGACGCGACAACTGGCGACGGCGACACTCCCGAGGACAAATCCAGTGAAATACGTGATGAAGGCGAGACCAACACAACCGACGATACAGATAACGACAAATCCACCTCTTCCAGATCGGACACTCTAGATGTCATCCTTTCCTTCACCGCAGGCCAGAGCGACCTGTACGCAGCATGGAACGCGCTCGCCAACCTTGCCGACCTAGCTGGCGAAGTTTCCATCAACGCTAAGGCTACACCGCCCCAAGGCTTTGACAAGGCCAAGTTGGAGAACGGAGTCATCGAGCCGCTCCGCGAACTCGGTTTGATTTCGGACAAGAACGGATGACTTTCCTTAGACTTCTTGAGGCCGCCTATTGTTTACAGTTGAGCCAAGTTTTCGCCAGGGACGGAAGAGGAAAACAGCGGACGGAGTCTATTCCGCCTCAAAAGGATGCTCGCCGGTGCTGAGGCAAAGTCTCGCGAGAAACCGTTACTGCCAAATGAACATATCTGGAATGATCGCACCATGATACTCAAGCAAGTACGAATCACGAATTTTCAAAGCATCCAAGATTCCACGCAATTCGAGATCAGCGATGTCACCTGCCTTGTCGGAAAAAACGAGGCCGGTAAGACCGCGCTGCTAAAGGCGCTCTATCGACTGAACCCCATTCGCACTTCTGACGCAGAGTTCGATGCGACCGGCGACTATCCGAGGCGCGACTTGGTGGACTATGAACAAGGTCTTGCGGCTGGAACACAAGCATCTGCACCAGTCGTCCATGCAACCTACGCGCTCGATACGGGTTGCATCAGGGCGATCGAGGCCATGTATGGAGAGAATTGTCTGATAGACCGCAATCCAGCCGTCACATTGCGCAAGGACTACGCCAATCAAGTAGCTTACTCCGGACTACAGGTGGACCATGGAGCTGCAGTGTCTCACCTCGTTGCCAATGCGGATCTTCCGAATTCTGTGAACGACACGTTGAAGTGCCAAAAGACTGTGCCGAATGTACTGGAGGCCCTCAAAGACGTTGAGAAAACAGAGGCCTCGCAAAAACTCCAACAACGTCTTGCCAAAATCCCAGATGGTGATGTCGAGAGCGCAATATACAACCAAATAATTTCTCAGAATCTGCCGAAATTCCTATATTTCGACGAATACTACCAGATGAAGGGGCAAGATAACCTCGATGCACTCAAGAACCGCCGCGACCAAGGGAGTCTTGAAGAAGCTGATGAGCCACTTCTTGGACTTATTGAACTTGCCGGATTAGACCTTGATCTACTTACGACTCCCGGACAGACTGAGGCGTTAATCGCCCGGCTTGAGGCAGCAGAGAACCAGCTTACAAACAAGGTGCTCAGATACTGGTCTCAAAATCGCCACCTACGTATGAAGTTTGATGTTCGTCCTGCTCAATCTGAAGACCCTCCCGGTATGAAGGACGGAATGAACATCCTTGGCCGGGTTGAAGATACCAGACACATGTTAAGTACCGCTCTCGGTACGAGATCTCGCGGTTTCATTTGGTTTTTTTCGTTTCTCGCATGGTATTCGCAACTGCGTAAGCAGGGCAAGAACATCATTTTGTTGTTGGATGAACCGGGGCTATCCCTCCACGCGAAGGCCCAAGCCGATCTCCTTCGCTACTTTGAGGAGGAACTCATGCCGCATCACCAGCTCATCTATACGACGCATTCACCTTTCATGGTTGACGCCACGCGGTTCGACCGTATCCGGATTGTTCAAGACTTGAGCGTGGAAGAGGGGTCTGATGATCTGCCGGATAGCAAACAGGGGACAAAGGTCTTTACTGAGGTTCTCGATGCAACTCCAGACAGTCTTTTTCCGCTTCAAGGTGCCCTCGGATATGAAATTCACCAGACTCTGTTCGTAGGCCCTAATTGTCTGGTTGTTGAAGGTGCTTCGGACCTTCTTTACCTCCAGACCATGTCGGTTCTCCTTGAGGAACAAGGTCGGAGCGGTCTTGACAGACGATGGACGATTACGCCCGTAGGGGGCACCGGAAAGGTGCCAATGTTCGTGGCATTGATCGGTGCGCAGACCCACTTGAATGTGACGGTACTAGTTGATTCCCATGAGCATGACCGGCAGCAACTGGATAATCTGTATAGGAAGAAGTTGTTGAAGAAGCAGCAGGTGCTGACCTTTGCGGACTTCACCGAGGACGATGAAGCCGATGTTGAAGATTTGTTTAGCGTTGAATTCTACCTACGCCTAGTGAATGGGGAGTTTGGGTGTGCGATTGAGTCTGCGGATTTGGCCGTCGGCCACCCTCGTATTCTCCGTCGAATTGAAGATCATCTGACGGAGAATCCACTACCGCAGGAAGCTCGCTTTAGTCACTACCGCCCGGCTCGTTACTTCAGCGCGAAGGCCAACTCACTCGCTGAGCACTTAAGAGAGGAGGACGTTGATCGTTTTGAATCAGTCTTCCGAGCGGTCAACGCGCTACTGTAGAAGGAAATTCTGCACGTGAACGGATGTCGTACGGGTATGCTTGCGATGAGGACGCCTCCTTGACACGCGACGAGGTTGCGGCGTTGACCTCGACGGGCGAATCCGAGGTGCTGGAGTTCAAATCCACCACCGGAACGCGCCGCGAGGCGGCAAAGACTGTATGCGCCATGCTCAACCAGCGGGGCGGGCATGTGCTGTTCGGGGTCGCGCCGGACAGCCGGGTCGCGGGCCAGCAGGTGAGCGAGCGGACGATCGAGCTGGTGAGCGCCGAGATTCAACGGATCGAACCGCCCGCGTTTCCGGAAGTCGAGCGGATTCGTGTATCGGAGGATCTGGAAGTGATTGCAGTACTGGTGAGCCCTGGCACGTCGCCACCGTATCAGTACCAGGGCCGCTCCTATCTGCGTGTCGGCAACACGACGCGGACCATGTCCGCCGAAGAGTACAACCGTATACTCTTCGAGCGCATGCACAACGAGCGACGTTGGGAGAACCAGCCCGCCGACGGGTGGACGGTCGACGACCTGGATCTCGCGGAAATTCGCAATACCGTCGCGGAGGCAGTACAGATCGGTCGACTTGACGAACCTGGCGGCCGGACTGCCGAGGATTTGCTACGCGGGTTGGGGCTGCTCCGCGGCGGCGTTCTGTTTCGAGCCGCCGCGGTGTTGTTCGGAAATGCGGAGCGCCTCGAAAGCGAAATGCCGCAGTGCTTGCTTCGTGTTGCGCGTTTCCGGGGTCTGGACCGCTCGGAGTTCCTCGACAATCGACAGTTCAATGGAAACGCCTTCTCCCTCCTTGCGAGTGCCGTACGCTTTCTGCGCGACACGCTCCCCATCGCGGGCCGCTTCGAATCCGGTCGCATGACGCGCATCGACGAGCCGCTCTATCCGCCCCTGGCGACGCGGGAGGCTGTGGCGAACGCGCTGTGCCACCGAGACTATGCCATGGGCGGTGGCTCCATTGGTCTTGCGATCTATGACGACCGACTGGAGGTGACCTCGACCGGTCCGCTGCACTTCGGGCTGACTCCAGACGACCTGTTTAGGCCGCACGAGTCGCGGCCCTGGAACCCACTCATTGCCCGCACGTTCTATCGGCGCGGCATTGTCGAGGAGTGGGGCCGGGGCACGATCAAGATGGCGGACCTGGCGACCTCGGCCGGGCTACCACGTCCCGAGATCGAGGAACGAGGCGACTGCGTGACGGTACGCTTCCGGCGCGCCGACTACATTCCGCCTCGACGTGATCACGGCGAATTCACGGAACAGCAGAGGGTCGTCCTGACACTTCTTCGCCGGTCCGACGGCGGTTTAGCGCTCCGGGATATCCGCGCTGCACTGGGAGCTCAGGCAAACGAGCGACGACTACGGGGAGACCTCGCCACTCTGAAGACCAGAGGATTGGCGGAGTCCACCGGGGTCGGTCGGGGAGCACGCTGGAAACCTCTTTAGAGCGCGGCGTTGGCTCATTCCGGCTCATTCCGGCTCATTCCGGCTCATTCCGGCTCATTCCGGCTCATT
>JAPPGE010000033.1:23761-36918 GCA_028821455.1 bacterium
TCATTCCGGCTCATTCCGGCTCATTCCGGCTCATTCCGGCTCATTCCGGCTCATTCCGGCTCATTGAAGAAATCCACGGTCAGTGTTGCGATGCGGAACGACCTGTTCATCAACGACACTTCCTGATTCCCTCGGGTTGCGCGCGATAACGGGCGCAACAACCGCCCCGGTGTCCGGGGCGCCGGCAGACCCGGGCGCGACGTGTAGGCATGGTGTCCTCCATCGTGGCGCACCGGAAATACTTGACTCCTGCGGTCGGATATCTATCTCTGAAAGACGGGGACTGGCTCCGTCACCGACAAGAATGGCTGGAAAGCACCATGTTCAAGACCCTCAAGCAGGACATGCGCGCACCCTTCGGGCGCGACCCTGCCGTACGCAATCTTCTGGAGGTGGTGCTGTGCTATCCCGGTTTTCACGCCCTCGCCTTCTACAGGATCAGCCACTGGCTGTGGATCCGCGGTTTCAAGCTGCTCGGGAGGTTCATCTCCCACATCGGCCGATTCCTGAGCGGCATCGAGATCCATCCGGGCGCCACCATCGGGCGCGGCTTCTTCATCGACCACGGCATGGGCGTCGTGATTGGCGAAACCTCCGAAATCGGTGATGACGTCACACTCTATCACGGCGTCACGCTCGGCGGGACGACCTGGAACCAGGGCAAGCGGCATCCAACGCTGGCCGACAATGTCGTCGTTGGCGCCGGGGCCAAGATTCTCGGACCTGTCGTCGTCGGCAAGGGCGCTCTGGTCGGTTCCAATGCTGTTGTCGTCAAGGACGTCGCTCCGGGAACCACGGTCGTCGGAATCCCCGCGCGCGCTGTCGACTCCGGCGCGCAGCAGCGCGACTCGTTCTTCGCCGCCTACGGTGTCTCTTCGGCCGACATGCCTGACCCGGTCAGCAAGGCGCTGAAGAGTGTTCTCGACCACATCGACGATCTCGAGTCACGCCTCGCCCGGATCGAGGAACCCGAAGACCCTGCCAGTATCGGGAGTCCGCAACCTTCCAACGACAGTCCGGAGACAGCCGGCAACGGCGGCAACGCCCGGGACGGGCACCGGGCCGGCGACTCATGAAGCTTGGATCCCGGGGACGCTATGCCGTGATGGCCATGGTCGACCTTGGCCTCAATGCCGGAGCGCACCCTGTTCGTCTCGCGGATGTCTCGCACCGGCAGGAAATCCCACTCTCCTACCTCGAACAACTGTTCGCCCGGCTGCGCCGCCACGGGCTTGTCAACAGCGTCCGTGGACCCGGCGGGGGATATCTGCTCGCCCATCCAGCCCACCACATCTCGATCATGGACGTCGTGGCGGCGGTGGATGAACCGACACGGATGACGCGGTGCCGCAACGAGAGCCCTTCCAGAGGATGCATGGCGAACCGGACCCGCTGCCTCACCCATGACCTGTGGGCCGGACTTGGCGACCACATCGAATCCTACCTTGACGGCGTCACCCTCGAGGACGTGTGCCGGGGGCCGCAGCGTACTGCGGCCCACTATCTTGATCACAACGCCACGTCACCCTTGCGGGCGGAAGCATGCGAGGCTGCCTCCCGGGCGATGGCATGCGCCGGCAATGCCTCATCGGTTCACCGCTACGGCCGCCATGCCCGGTCGCTTATCGAGGATGCCCGTGAGGCCGTGGCGTCATATGTCGGGTGCAGCCCCCTCGAGGTGGTCTTCACCTCTGGCGGAACGGAAGCCAACAATCTGGCGCTCCTCGGCCCTGACTTGAGACGCGTCCTGATCTCGGCCATCGAGCATCCATCGGTGGCGAAGGCCGTCTCAGGTACCGTCACCATTCCTGTCGACCGCCATGGATGCGTCGACCTGGAGGCTCTCGAGGGCGAGCTTGCCCATGATCCGAGTCCGACCCTGATCTCGGTGATGGCAGCCAACAACGAAACCGGAGTCGTGCAACCTCTGGCCGATGTCATGCATATCGCCCGCCAGCACGGCGCCCTGGTCCACTGCGATGCCGTGCAGGCCGCCGGACGCTACTACGGCGCCTGGCAGGAGGCGGATCTCATCAGTCTTTCGGCACACAAGTTCGGTGGCATGGCCGGTGCCGGGGCGCTGATCGTGCGGGATGGCGTTCCCCTTGCCGCCCGTTCGCGGGGCGGCGGCCAGGAGTATGGATTGCGCGCCGGCACCGAATCGCTCGCCACCATTGCCGCTTTCGGCGCGGCCGTAACCGCTGCGTCCGCAGACGATTGCAGGCGCCTGCGAAGGCTTCGCGATGACATGGAGGCGCGCATGCTGGATGCCGTGCCGGACGCCGTGGTGTTCTCGGGCGACGCCAGGCGCCTCGACAACACGCTGGCCATCGCCCACCCTGGAATCGATGCCGAGACCATGGTGATGAGCTTCGATCTCGATTGTGTTGCGATCAGTGCAGGGGCCGCGTGTTCCTCGGGCAGGATGGAACCTTCGGCTGTCATCGAGGCCATGGGGTTCCCGTCGCTCAGCCGCCACACGGTGCGCCTCAGCCTCGGGTGGTCGAGTACTGCGGAAGACTGCGACGCCGCGGTGAGGGCCTGGAAGGCCGCCGATACCCGGCACCGGACAAGAAGACAGGCAGCGCGATGACACCCCTCTATCTCGACTGCAACGCCACCACTCCGGTGGATCCCGCGGTCGTCGATGCCATGATGCCCTGGTTCCGCGAGCAGTTCGGCAATCCCCACTCGGTCAACCACGCCTTCGGGACGGCTGCCGCTGCTGCAGTCGAGGACGCCCGCCGATCCATCGCCCGCCTCGTCGGCGCCGACACGCGAGAAATCATCTTCACGTCCGGAGCCACGGAGTCCAACAACCTGGCAATCAAGGGTGCGGCCCGGTTCGAGAGGAGAATGAGGGGATCCCGCAACCGGATCATCACCGTGGCCAGCGAACACAAGTGCGTTCTCGAAAGCGTGAAGGCGCTTGCTGCGGAAGGATTCACCACGGACGTGCTGCCGGTCGGGAGCGATGGCGTGGTGGAAACCGAACGCCTCGCACGCGCTCTCGGTGACGACGTCATCCTGGTGTCGGTGATGGCGGCCAACAACGAAATCGGCACGCTGCAGCCCCTCGCTGACATCGGCGCCATGACCCGTGCCTGCGGCGCCCTCTTCCATTGCGATGCGGCCCAGGCCGCCGGACGCGTTCCGCTCGATGTCAACGCGGCAACCATCGATCTGATGAGTCTCTCCGGCCACAAGGTCTACGGACCGAAGGGCATCGGCGTCCTCTACGTGCGCCGTCGGCCGCGGGCGCGGATAGATCCGCTCTTTTCCGGGGGCGGCCAGGAACGCACCCTGCGTTCGGGCACCGTGCCGGCACCCCTGGCAATAGGCCTCGGCAAGGCAGCGGAGCTTGCCGCAACACGCCCGGAAGAGGAGGCGGCACGGATCGGCACCCTCGCACGCACCCTCATGGACGGTCTCCCCGGCACCTCCCTCAACGGACCACCACTCGAGAACCGCCTGCCAGGCAATCTCAATCTCGCCATCGGAGGCGTCGATGCCGGACACCTGATATCACAGGTCCCCGAACTCGCCTTCTCCACCGGTTCGGCCTGCACGTCCGCCGTGGTCGAGCCCTCCTACGTGCTGCGCGCCATCGGCCTCACGCCCGAACAAGCCGCTTCATCCATCCGCCTCGGCATCGGCCGTTTCACTACATCGGACGACATCACCTTCGCCATCGAGCGCCTTAACCAAGCCATCAATCAATGCCGGCGCCAAGCCTGAAAAACAAGAATCTCCACATCGATGTTCCAAACTGGACAAACACAATCATAACGGCACCGCGAACTGCACTTCTACATCTGCGTTCCGATACTATAAATGCGCTTCATGTACAGATCCCACCCCTTAGCTATTGCATGCCCAGCAAATCCCATGTTGGACTCACTCACATGCCAACGCGCGCCTGATGCAGAGTTGTCCATCTCCTCCTTCGTTCCAACTCCTCTCTCTTATTCCCCCGTTGCTGTGCTGAATTACCTAACATTTGGAGCCATTTGATCTAATGCCATCGATGCGACCTCAACTTCGTGCTCCCACTTACCGGAGCATCACTCAAGGCACCGTATTCTGCTGTGCACGAGCCTCTCGTTATGAGAAATGCACTGTACAAGGATTGGTCATTACCGCACGTTGCGACGTTGCCCAACGCAAATATCCAGTATTGAATTACTTACCAATTGTCTCTTTACCTGATTGGCTACGGCGCGATGGACTTGATATCCTAGTCGAAACTGAAATCAAGAGGCAGTCCGGTGACTTGCACCGACTACTGCTCGACAAGAACATCTCTCCTTCACTAGCGTCCTCAATTCCCATAGACACAATCGCAGACACCCATTTCCCCCATGAACAGGGGTCTCGTTCCGATAGAAAATTGGCTCAGCAATTTCGTGGTCATATTGCCCTAATGAAGACCTTTTGCTCAGTCCGACAACGCAGTCCTGACAACATCTATAGCTGGTTTTGTGACAATCGACCCAGCGAAGTTCAGGCTATAATACACCGATTAAGTCGACATATGGTTCTTGGGCACTATTTTTTGGAGTCACTCAATCCCGAAACGCAACAATCTCCCGGCTTCGTTTGCTTGCTCCGGGAAGTATTTACGCTTCCTCGACCAATAGCAGAACGCTTGGGCAGTGGTCTAACTGCCGAAGAGTGTTCAGCACTTTGCGATGAGTCCAATATTATGGGCCTGTCCTTTGACAAAGAAGATTTTGCCATGCCAATTGTGGAAATAACCTCTCCTACGATTGAACATATATTGCAGTCTTTCTCGAACCTGTTCGGGCGCATAGGCGTACCTGAGCCCGTTGCAGCTAACATTGCTACAATAGTCTGTCTCAACATGCTCGACAAGCGGAGTCCGAAATGATGCGATACATCTGCATTGACGATGGTGCCGTTCGCGAACTGACTTCTGGAAGACAGTATCAGTCTATTGATTTTTTGGAAGGCGAACGCCTTGTCAACGCATTATCAGGCAATATACAGTTTTTCCAAAAGCAAGGAGATATCGTACTCTACCAAGATCAAGAAGGCCCATTCTTGACAACATCAGGAGCTTGGAGAACAAAAAACTTTGTAGTTATTGACTGCGAACAGTCCGCACTTTTTAACCAACTCCGCCCCGACGAATCTTTGATGTCTTTCCAGAAACTCCTCCGCTTTTGTGCCAAACACTGGGCGGACGGTGTTTTCAACAAATCCGAAAGGATTATTCAGGGAACCACTAAGGCAATTCTATTCCCCCTTCCATATGAAAACAATATGCCCTTTAGAGTGGCTATAGAGCGACATCCACTACGAGAGCGACTTCGAAAACGAGGTATGGATGGTCGCTTTCTGCTGGTTTACAAATCTGGTCGGGAGACTGCGAATTCTTCAGTTGAAACTGCAGATGAAACGGTGTTCCGAAGAGTCTATGAGAGGCTTCCGGAGGTCTACCTGAAAGTTTCCAAGACTGTATCTGATTTCACCAACACACTTGATGCGAAACACTTGGCAACTACGGAACTAAGCGACCCTATTGGCTTAACGCAACCCATCCACACACCGGTTGCTCACTGGATTACACGCCTTACGAATCAACAAAGGAAGTTTGTGTATGCACCCCCCGACACACCACATAGACTACAAGGACCAGCCGGCACTGGCAAAACGCTTTCTCTTGTACTGCGTACCGTTCAAGTCTTGAATGAAGCGAAGAGGCAGGGGCGAGAATGCCATGCTCTTCTGGTGACCCACAGTGAGGCGACACGAGAAGCAATTTCAGATGCGCTTCTATCTATCGATGAGAATGACTTTCAGTCCCAGCCTCGTGACCAAGGGCAAGTATCTCTCTCGATACAGACATTGGCTTCTCTGTGTGCCGCCTTTCTGCAAACCAGCATTAGCGAGACCGAATTCGTAGACCGAGATGCTCAAGACTCCAAATTGCTTCAACAACTGTACGTTGAACAAGCAATCGAAAAATGCCGAAAGACTGAGTTGCCGTCATTTTTGCAACACTTGAGCGCAAGGTTTCGCGAATTTCTGCAGAAGGAACCCAATGATCGACTGTCCGCTATGTTTCAGCATGAGATTGGCGTGCTGATCAAGGGGCGGGCCGGAGATTCGTTCGAAGTATACAAAAATTGCCCTTCCCTTAAGTACGGTCTTCCCATCGAGAATGGGGCGGATAAGGGCTTTTCCTTTACAGTCTTCAAGGCATACCAACAACAGCTGGAGGAAGCAAACCAGTTTGATACAGATGACGTGGTCATTTCTGCCGTCGGTCAGCTCGACACGCCGATATGGAGGCGTCGTAGAATTCGAGAGGCATTTGATTTTATTGCTATTGACGAAACACACTTATTCAACATCAATGAGTTGCAGGTTTTTCATCACTTCACCAGAGGAATTGAGCGATTCCCGATATCTTTCACGGTAGACAAGGCACAAGCAGTTGGCGACAGGGGTTGGAATGATATGGGATCGTTTGACGCGTTGTTTGGCACTCAAGTATCCGGGGATGACGTAACGGAGGTAAATACTGTATTTAGGTGCGCCCCCAATATTGCCGAATTTTGCTATGCAATTCTTGCTTCAGGTGCCACTTTGTTTACTAGCTTTGTTAACACAATGTCCTCGGTACAAAGTTCATTTACGATTGACGAAGAGCGACGGTCGCAAAATGTGCAATATACTTCGTTCGCCGATGATAAGACGATGATAGCCGGCTCGTTTCAATTGGCTGAACGTCTTCGAGATGAAACGCAGTCTAACAGAGCCGAAGTATTGATCACAACACTTTCCGATGATTTGCTTGCCAACATGAAACGGTACGCAGGGGAGAACAATAAGCCAGTTACCCACTTGGAACGGCGAGGGGATTTCCGGCAGGTGTCAAAAGCAAAGATGTCAGGACATTTGGTCCTAGCTCACGCAGATTTCGTGGGGGGCCTTGAGTTCAATGCGGTCATCATAGTGGGTGTTGATAAAGGACGCGTACCGCATGAAGGGGAGTCCACAACCGATAACTCACGCACATACGCAAACTATGCAGCACACAATCGCCTGTATGTTGCGTCTTCTAGAGCCAAGTATGCATTGCGCCTTGTAGGCGAGAGAAGTCGAGGTCCTAGTGAGTTGCTGAAGGGCGCAGCTGCAAACGGACTGATCGAGGGAGTAACGTAGCTTCTTACGATTCTAGTAGCGTAGTTTCAAGCTCTGAGAAATGCTTGTTCGCCTATGCGCTCGCCGAATATTGCGCCCTCCGACAGAATGGCAAGTTACTGGCGGAATCTGACGATGGCAGCCATCCCTTGAGGCGTACGTTGTGTTCAGGCTCACCGGTGATCCAGCCTACGGTCGCCGGGCCCATGATCGACTCATGCGAGAGACGGGAACGTCAGGACTCCCATTGGAAATCGGCGGAGTTGATGGGAAGGCGGGCCTTGTGATCAGGTCACGCGCAGTGCGATCCGGTGCACGGAGTTGTTGAGATAGCCTCTCGGGTTCCAGTCGATGGCGAAGGGCTGCATGTCGCCCGCACTGTCGCTCGCCCGTGACCAGACCTCGTAGTAGCCGGCCTGGGGGAAGGCGATCCTGCGACGCCAGTTCTGCCAGGCGCCCGGGTTGACCGGCGCTTCGAGTTCGGCCGTCATCCAGGTTCTGCCAAGGTCGATGGAGATGTGAACGGCGGAAACGGTCCGGTCGCCCGACCAGGCATGTCCGCGCACCTCGACCTCGCGGGTGACCGCGGCGCCATGTTCCGGCGACGTCACCAGGGATTTCACCGGCATGCGCTCGATGATGTCAAAGTCCTCTTCCGGCACCCTTTCTCCAGGGGCGACCGGATAGCGCGGCACCCGGTACGGGGTGCGCTCACTATGCAGTACCCTATAACACCACCACCTAGTCGTGGTCGCGCCAGTGACTATCAATATCCTGCGAATTGCGGCCACCGTCAACTCGCTTGTTCGGCAGCCGCATTTCCTGCCGGTCGGCACGACCGCGATCCTGCTTGCCGGCTGCACCCTTTACGACACTGAGTCCGCTCGCCAGCGCGCCGACGAGGTCACCGTGGCGATCGAGACCGCGGCGCCGGATCCCGCTCCGGACTTTCATGTCCTGCAGGTCGATCCGGACCGCCCCTTCACCGGCATCGAGGTTCTCGAGCCGCCGGCAGCATCACTCCCTTCGCCGTGGACGAGCGACGATGCGGTCAGCCTCTCCCTCGCTGGCCGCATGGACGATCGGTCCACGGCCGCCCTCATCGAGGCCGCCACAGGATTGCCCGTGCGGTTCCTGGGCCTGCGCCCCGAGGAAGCGCCGGACGATCCCTTCGGACTGCCGGCCGCCGCCCTGCCGGAAGGCGGCATCTGGACCGGACCGCTCGACGGCCTCCTCGACACCTGGACATCCGCCAGGGGATACGCCTGGCGATGGGTGCCGGCCGACGAGACCGTCGAGGTCGTGCGCTCCCAGGCTGTGGCGTTCACCCTGAACGCGCTCGCCGGCACCCAGCAGATGTCCGGCACCACCTCGACGACGGAGACCGCCGGCGAGGGCGCCAGTTCCAACCTCGCACAGCAGTCCATGGCGGCGTCCGCCACCTACGACCCCTGGAGCGAGGTCACCGAACAGCTTACTGCGGTTCTCGATGCGTCGGCCAGCGTCGCGGCCTCCCCCTCCACGGCGTCTCTCACGGTCCACGGCCTGCCGCGGGACGTCGAACGCGCCCGCAGGTACATCGCCCACCTCAACCGCACGATCCTGAGGCCGGTGACGGTGACGTTCTCGATCTACCGGGTGGCGTACGAAAGTGGCGCGGATTACGAGCTCGGCATCGGCGGCGCCCTGGAACGCGTCTTCGGCACGTCCGCCGGCCTGGAGGTTCTCTCCGGCGGGGTCTCGATCGTGCGGCCCGCACCCGGCGCCGACTCCCTCGACGCCACCATCGGGGCCCTGGAGACCGCCGGCACGGTCTCGCGCGAACTGACCGCCACCGTGCCGACGCTGAACGCCCAGCCGAGCCACTTCTTCGAGCTCTTCTCGGAGGCCTATCTCGCCGAGATCTCCACGACCCTCGACGAGGGCGTTCTGCAGACCACCCTGACGCCGGGGAACGTCTCGTCGGGGTTCGCCATGGAGTTCGTCGCCCAGATCGTGGCGCCGCACGAGGTCCTGGTGAGGATCTTTGCCTCCATTCTCGACCGCCCGGACTTCGCCGTCTTCGGCGCCGGCAACCTGCGCCTGCAACTGCCGAGCTTCGGCAACCGCGCCGTGCAGATCACCCAGACGGTGGGCCGGGGAGAGACCCTGGTGATCACCGGGTTCTCCGACCGCGGCACGACGACCTCCGGATCCGGCACCTTCAACGCCGACATTCCCTTCCCGTTCGGCCGCCGCATGACCGGCGACGACTTCACCGAACAGGTGCTGCTGATCAGCGCCGAGGCGGGTCCGCCGATGGGCGTCGTCGAGCGGCCCGGCGTGGAGCTCTGAGACGATGGCGACGATCCGGGCAGGAGGCGAGGCATGGGTGGCCGGCATGACGTGGCGCCCGCGCATGAGCGTGCGCAAGCTCCGCCGCGCCGCGCAAGACGCCGGCGCTGTCGCCTGCATCGAGACCGACACGATGACCGGTCTTGCCGGGCAAGAGGACGGCGACCCGACCGGCACGCCGTCGCTGGCGGCAGCCCTCATGGACACGCTCGAGGATGTGACCTGGATCGCCGTCGTCGACGGTGGCGACGGCAGGATCGCCATGATCCGCTGCGAGGCCGGGACTATCGCGGAAGAAGGCGACATCGTCGTCGACGACGCAACGGAGGCCGCCAGGCGCCTCGAGGTCATGAGAGGTGGCTTCCGGATCCATGCCAGCCCGAGCCTCGGCATCCCGGACGCCGCGGTCCTCGACGTCTCACGGATCGAGACGAGGGAGAGCCACCGCCTGCAGCCGCTCCCCGATCCGCCGGGAGGCGGCCTCGCCTCGGTGATCGCCGCGGTCACGATTGTCGTCCTTCTCGGCGGCGGCGGCGGAGCGGCGTGGATCTGGCGCCAGGACATCATGGACCTGATCTGGCCGCCGGAGCCGGAGCCGGTGGTGGAAGTCCAGCAGGAGCGCCAGGTGGTGACGATGATCTCGACGCCGGCCCTGCTGGCGGCGTGCGCCCGGGCCCTGCGGGAAGTTCCTCCCGAACTTCCGGCCTGGACGCTGGAGGAGGCGACCTGCAGGGCGGAACTCGTCGAGGCCCCGGTTCTCGAGGCAGTGCCGGAGCTCTCGGGCCGTCCGGCTCTCGTGCTCCGCTGGTCGCTCGACGCGGACCACGACGCCGCGATGCACCGCCGGCTGCTGGAGGACCTGCTGCCTTCAACGCGGCATGCAGGGATCGTCCACGGCGAGGAGGCATGGGCCGTGACGGTACTCGGTTCCGTGATCGTCGAGGTCGATCCGGACCATCACCGTCCGGAATTCCGCAACATCCGGGCCGCTCTCGACAGGAGGGTGGGACCGTGGTCCGACTCGCTCAGCTACACGCAGCTCCAGCCGGGCCAGTGGTCCATCACCATCACAGGGCGAGGAACCCTGGGCCGCCTGCGCCAGGCCCTCGAGCCCATCGCCGGCCTCGAGGTGACGTCGCTCACCCGCACCGCCAACCACGCCTGGCAGGTCGTCGCCCGCCCACTGGCTCCGCGCATGATCCTGGAGAGCGCTTACCTGCGTCTCTCGCAACCCGCCGCCGGTCTCTACGAGACGGCCGCCGGCATGCCTGAAGGAGGAGGGTGAACGATGAGCGGACGCATGGCGGAGCTGGCGATGAAGCGCCTCGACGACCGCCGGCTCCTGCCGCCGGCCTGCAGCTGCGGGGCCATGCCGACTCAACGTCGATCATGCCCGCTGGCCGTGTCGGCGGGCCGTGACGTCGACATCGAGAACTGTCCGACGTGGCAGGCCGTGGCCACCAGGGCCGGATGGCTGGCCGACGCGGGGGACGCGCCATGACCGGCCAGCGCTGCGACCAGTGCGGCGAGACCGTGATCCGCCGCACCCGCTGGCAGGTCCCGCGCATCGAGTCCGACGCTTTCGACAACCTCTACACCGTCCCGGGCGCCGTCGTGAGCTTGTGGCTGTGCGACCGCTGTGCCGGTCCGAACCCGCCTCGACCGGCCGAACGGCCTGTCGTCCATGATGGAGGCGCCTGATGTCCTTCGCCCGCACCGCTCATCTCCTCGCCACTGCGGTTCTGCGCAAATGCGCAATTGCGGATTTGCGCAATTGCGCAATTGCGCAACGCTGCCGCACCGCCGTCTGCCTCGCCACGGTGGCCGCCGCCACGATCCTCTTGACTCCGCCGGCGGCCGCCAGCGACTACGTCGAGACGGAAGCGCTCTTCCACGCAAGGGCCATTCAGGAGGCCTTCGACACGCTGGCAACCCACATCGAGGACGGCTCGACCGCCGCCGTGTCGTGGACCGGGACCACGCCGCCCTCGTCGACCGGCTGGCTCGCCGACTGGACCGCCCGCGGCCTCGGCGCGCGCTACTGCGACAACGTGCTGCTGGTCCACGTCACCACGGCTTCCATGAAGGGGACGGGAACCAACCTCGGCGTCGTGCAGCTGGCGCCGCACCTCGAGGCGAAGGCGAGGAACCGGGACGTCGCGCCGCTCCACTGGCTCGACGCCGGCACCGCAGAAGGCATCCTCGGCAGGGAGAGCATCACCCTGCCGGCCTGCTTCGGCACGACGCCTTCCGACAGGCCGGCGCTCGCCGGACCGGTCGTCGATCCCTTCACGGTGACGACGGACCAGGTGACCTTCGAACATCAGGCCCGAGCGTGTCCGGCGGGGTTCCACGGAACGGGACAGACATGGGTGCGCGAGGCGACGCAGAAGCTGAACGGCCGCGGCGATCCAACAGGCACGCCAACCACCGGCCCGTGGTCGCTCCTCGTCGATCACTGCCGCGCCGACACGGTGACGTGGGAGTACTATCGCCAGTCCTGCACCTTCACGCCCGGCGCGCCGCACGTCGGCACGCTCACCGGCGATGCCGTGTGGCGCCGGCAGAAATCGGTGACGGCTTCCGGCACCAGCTACGGCGCGCCGGAGTTCGTCTCCACCACCTGCTGGACGGATCCCAATCCCACTCCGCCGGTGCCGACCGAGACGACGTCGACGACAAGCGAGACGCGCTCCGTCAGCTGCGGCGCGGGCTACACCGGGTCGCGCACCCAGAGACGCACGTTGACCTGGCGTCACCTCAAGTGGCCGTGGGACGCCTCGGCGACGGTGCAGAGGGTCTCCCAGACCAACTGGGCGACCAGTTCGAACACCTGCCGGCGGATTCCGCCTCCACCGCCGCAGTGCCCGCAGGGCCAGGTCGGCACGCCACCGAATTGCGTGACGCCGACTCCACCGCCGCCGGGCCAGTGCCCGCAAGGTCAGGTCGGCACCCCGCCGAACTGTGTGACGCCGACGACGCCCCAGCAATGCCCGCAGGGTCAGGTCGGGACGCCGCCCAACTGTGTGACGCCGACGACGCCCCAGCAATGCCCGCAGGGCCAGGTCGGGACGCCGCCCAACTGCACGACGCCAACGACGCCACAGTGCCCGCAGGGGCAGGTCGGCACCCCGCCGAACTGCACGACGCCGACTCCACCGCCGCCGGGCCAATGCCCTGCAGGACAGACCGGAACGCCGCCGAACTGTGTGACGCCGACGACGCCCCAGCAATGCCCGCAGGGCCAGGTCGGGACGCCACCGAATTGTGTGACGCCGACGACGCCCCAGCAATGCCCGCAGGGCCAGGTCGGGACGCCACCGAATTGTGTGACGCCGACGACGCCCCAGCAATGCCCGCAGGGCCAGGTGGGGACGCCGCCCAACTGTGTGACGCCGACTCCGCCGCAGTGCCCGCAGGGCCAGGTGGGGACGCCACCGAACTGCACGACTCCGGATCCACCAAAGCCACCGAAAAAGTGCGTCGATCGCGACAAGGGCGGCGGCTGTCCCAAAGACAGTAGCGGCAACAACAACGGCGGCCGCGGCGGCAACGTCGGCGGCGGCTGGGACACCGACGGCGACGGCAAGGCCGATGTCGCCGACCTCAGTGACGTCGACGAAGCCGACCGTCCCAACGCGAACTACGTC
>JAPPGE010000033.1:37018-38423 GCA_028821455.1 bacterium
CCCGTCCTCCCGGCGCACTGCTATCCGGAGGGTGCGGAGCCGCCTGGTGACGGCGCGTCTCTCCTGCTCCCCGAGTCTCCCGACGAGGCTCTCGCCTATCTCGACCGCCTGACTCTCGCCGACACGCTCAAAGCCGCCAACGGCAACGTCCTCGAGGATCGCCTGGGGCGGGCCTACGTGCTGGCGCTCGGCCAGACCGACGAGTTCTGGGCCGTCGACGGCGAGGATCGCCTCACCGATGTCGGCTACCTCACCTGGAACGCCGCCACGGAGACTCTCGAGCTCGACTGGGAGCTCAAGGGCGACGTCGCCGACTACCACCACCGTCCGGGCGATCCGCTGCCGGTGGTCGACACCGGCCGCCGGCACCCGGCCTTCGCCATCGCCGACTGGCTGGTGGGGTCAGCCAGCGACGTCCTGCTGCCCTACATGGGCCGCCAGGCGCGTTTCCGGTTCGGGGAGAACGGCGCGCTGACGGTGCGGGGCAAGGATCGGGATTTCCCCGGGTCCTGGACGGTGTCGCGGGGCCGCCTGGTGCTGGAGATCGACGGCATCACGGAACGCGCCGGATATCCCTGGGATCTCCTCGCCAGTCACCTCATGGCCACCACCGGCTACACCGGATGATCCGCATCTGGTTCACATGCGGATCCCTGGCGGCGACGCTCCTCCTCGCCGCCACGCTCGCGGCGGCCCAGGAGTTACTCCCCTGGCCGACCGCGGGCACGGTGGACGTCATCGCCCCCGATGCGCCGGCGCCGGTGGCAACGGCCGCGCCACAACCGGAACCACCACCGACGCCGGAGGAGACCCTCGACGAGGCGGCGGAAGCCCTGGTCCAGCTGCTGACCGCGGAGACGCCGGAAGGCCCGCCGATGGCGGAATGCGCCGTCGACCTGCTCCGCACCCGTCTTGCCACGGCGGTGGAGGGCGACGATGTGCTGACGGCGATCGCGCTCGAGAACGAGCTTCTTGCCCTGTGCAACCGCCGTCAGCAACTGGTCCTCGAGGTACTGTCGACCGAGCTGCTGCTGGCGTCTCTGGTCGCCGGCGAGGCAATGCACGGGACAGCCGTTCAGGCCGCCGTTGTCCTGCCCGAGGCCGTGCAGGAGGCGCCGCCGGCGCCGACCCTCGATCAGATCACGGCGGAAGTTCCACCGCTGCCGCCGGAGCCCGAGCCGGAACCGGAGATCGCCGCTCCTCCGCCACAGCCCGCCTCGCCGGACCTTGCCTGGGTGACGGTGCTGGGCTCGGCCGGCAACCTGCGCGCCGCCGTCAGCGACGGCACGTCGGTGTGGTGGGTGCGGGAAGGCGACGTTCTCGCCGGCGATTGGCGGGTGACGCGGATCGCGGCACGCCCGCCGGGTGTCACGCTCTCCCATGACGAAGCCGGCCACCACGCGCT
>JAPPGE010000044.1 GCA_028821455.1 bacterium
GTCGACACCCCCTTGGCTTCGCAGAAGCTGACCTGCGTGCCGCCCCAGCGCTCGAACTCCGCGACAAGGGCCAGGCGATCGGCCTCGCTCCAGAGCTTCCGGGTGAAGCCGTCAACAGCCATCGTCGGCGTATCGTCTGTCATGAAGACACCTCCGGTCAGGGTGAATGGACCGGAAGATGCTCTCGCGCGAGGGCGGACAAAATCAAGGCGCGGGCAAAACGTCGTGATTTGACCGCTTACTGCCGACTGGAGGCCTGCCATCCGGATCGCCGAGGACGCTGGCGCTGCGGCCGTCACGCGGCGGGAAAGGCCGGAAGGCAGGTGACCGGAACGGCCCGCTCCTTCGTGGTGTTTTCGATGCCTGGACCGGAGTGCAGGCGTCGCGAAGGGCAGGGAGGTCACGCCTGACTGAGGATGTCCTTCTGCAACGCCTTGTGGCGACTTGCACGCTGTCCCTGATCGAGGAGCCGCGCCAGTTCCGTGTCAACGAGATCCTGGAGCATCATGAGATTCTCACGCCGGGCCGGCACCCAGGCGCCGTGGAGGATCAGCCGGTGCGCGCGTTCGCGCGCCCACGTTCATCGACGAACGCCTTCGTGTGAACGCAAGGAATTGCCGAACCTGAGGGCCTCGTGTCGCGGGGTCCTGGGCCTTTCGAAACCAACCATGGCAGGAGCCTCGGGATCACCAGCATTCGATGGCCCGGCCCCCAATTTTGCCCGTCAGCCCAAGACATTGAAATCATTTTGCTTTGTAACCGGGAATTCAGGACCGCGGCTTTCATTACAGAATCACGTGAATTCAAGAGTCTGGCTCCACAGCGATCTTTTCCGCCGTGTCGCGGATTGCCAAATTTCACTAAGGTAGCCACCCAATTTCAAGCAAGGTAGCCACCCAGTTTCAGGCAAGGTAGCCACCAAATTTCACTCAAAGTAGCCACCCGGTTTCACCATGGTAGCCACCCCTCGGGGCGACAGGCCTTGGCTTGATTCAGCATGCCGTTCAACACCTCGGATTTTACCGATCACTCCGAGGAGGAACTGAATGGCACAGAAGAGGCTGCCCATGAGGAAAGTCAGGAAGATACTGGAATTTCATTTTGACGAAGGCCACAGTGCGAGGGCGATCGCGACCCACTGCGGCCTTGCCCGGCGCTCGGTCGCGCAGACCCTGGCACGGTTCGCGGCTTACGGCCTGAGCTGGCCCGAAGCGGCCGGGATGGACGATGCGGCGCTGGAGGCGGCGCTCTATCCGGCGCGGCTGGTCCGGACTGTGGACGAGGACGTGGACTGGGCGAAGGTTGAGAAGGACCTTTCGGCCCGCGGCGTGACGTTGAAGCTGCTGTGGGGGGAATGGCGCGAGACGCGTCCCGACGGCATGAGCTACGTGACCTGGTGCCGCCGGTTCAGGGAGTGGCGGCCGGCCACGGACGTGACGATGCGCCAGAACCGCCGTCCCGGCGAACGGTTGTTCGTCGACTACGCGGGCATGACCGTGCCGGTCTTCATCGACGGGATCGAGCGTGACGCGGAGCTGTTCGTGGCCTCGATGGGGGTCTCCGGGCGGATCTACTCCGAAGCGACCCTCAGCCAGAAGATCGACGACTGGTGCGGATCTCATGTACGCTGCTTCGAGGACATGGGGCTGGCGCCCCAGATCGCCGTGCCCGACAACCACAAGGCGGCGGTGACGAAGCCGTCACGAAACGAGCCGGTCCTGAACGAGACCTACGCCGACCTGCTTGGGCATTACGGCGTCCTTGGCCTCCCTGCACGGGCCAAAAAACCTCGCGACAAGGCACTCGTGGAGCACGGAGTGCTTCACGCCGAACGCTGGATTCTCGCGCCGCTGCGCAACCATGTCTTCCATGACCTGGCGTCGCTGAACCGGGCGATCGCGGACCGGGTGCGCGAGATCAACGGGACGCCCTATGCCGACGGCACGGGCGAGAGCCGCTTCAGCCGGTTCGAGAGCGTCGACGCCCCGCACATGAAGCCGCTGCCGGACCGGCGCTGGCAGCGTGTGGCGTGGCGCGAGAACACGGTCCATCCCGACTACCACATCGCGATCGACCGCCACTTCTACTCGGTTCCCTACAACTACGTCGGCAAGAAGGTCGACGTCCGCCTGCGCGGCCGGGTGATCGACGTGTTCCACCGCGGCAAGCAGATCGCAAGCCACCTGCGCAGCGATGCCAAGGGACGCGCGACCACGCTCGATGAGCACAAGCCCGAGGCTCACCAGCGCGCCGACGTCGACAGGACCCGGGCACAGCTCGAGGACCGTGCACGGGACATCGGTCCCCATGTCCACGCCTTCGTCATCGCGGTCATGGGGCGCAATCCCAACCCGGAGTTCGGCTTCCGTTCCTGCTACGGCGTGCTCCGCCTGGCAGGGAGCCACGGGGCGGAGCGCCTCGACAACGCCTGCCGCTACGCGCTGGATCTCGGCACCAGGACCTGGCGCGGGCTCGACAGCATCCTGCGCACCGGAGCCGATCTCGTCGACGGGCAGGAACCTGAGACCAGACCCATCAAACATTCCAACCTCAGAGGACCGGAGTACTACAAATGACCGACACCGCAATCTTGCATCCGCTCGCCCAGCGCATCGCCTCGCTGCGCCTGCCCGGCATGCTGGCCGCCTTCCAGGAGCAGCTGGCCCGCCACGATCTCGGCGACATGCCGTTCGAGGACCGGCTCGCGCTGCTGATCGACCGCGAGATCGTCGAGCGGCGCGCGCGTGCGCTGCAGCGGCGCCTCAAGAAGGCCCAGCTGCGCCATCAGGACGCCTGCTTCGAGGACATCAACCTCACCCGGCGGCGCGGCCTCAACCGCAGCGTCGTCCTCGGCCTCGGCGACTGCACCTGGGTTCGCAACGGCGTCCGGATCCTGATCACCGGCCCGTGCGGCACGGGCAAGAGCTGGATCGCCTGCGCGCTCGCTCACAAGGCGTGCCTCGAAGGCTTCCAGGCCCGGTACCTGCGCGTCCCGTTGCTGCTCACCGAGCTGCGGATCGCGCATGGCGAAGGCACCATTCCCAAGCTCTACCGCGATCTCGCCAGGATTGACGTGATCATCCTCGACGACTGGGGCCTGGCCTCCGTCGACGCGGCCCGGGCGCGCGACCTGCTCGAGATCCTCGACGACCGCTTCGGCCGCCGATCGGTGATCGTCACATCGCAGCTGCCGGTGTCTGACTGGCATCAGCAGATCGGGGAGCCGACAATCGCCGACGCGATACTTGACCGTCTCGTCCATGGCGCGATCCGCTTCGAGCTGCACGGTTCGTCGATGCGCGCCGACAGCGCCGAGGCCGGGAAATGAGAGCCGGAGCCGGCGCCAGGCCGGAACGCCTGCAGGAGTCGGTCCCGGGAGGTCCTGTGGATTTGTGGACGACCCCTTCGGGCCGGCCCGCGCCCTCCGGGGCGCGTGGACAAGCCGTGGACGACGCCAGGGCGTCGCCCACCGCGTTGCCCACACTCGCGGGCCTCTCGCCCACAAGATCCACAGGACCGCAACAACAACAACCTTTTCGATTTGGATTCGAGGAAGGCGTCGCTGACGCTCCGCATGCGTGCCCGCGCATCGCCGGAGTCCCGTGCCGGCGGGCCAGCCCTCGCGGCCTGGCCTTGCGGCAGGGCCTTCGGGGAGATAGCTTCAGAACAGGAACGGAAGAGGAGACCAACTTGTCGAACACGGCCTGATCGCGTCGCTTCGCTCCGGGTGGCTCCCATGGCGATATCGGGTGGCTACCTTGAGTGATATTGAGCGGCTACGTTGGACGACACTGACCGGCTACTTTGGATGACATTAGGCTGGGACGTTGGTGAAATTCGGCA
>JAPPGE010000054.1 GCA_028821455.1 bacterium
GTAGTCCGGGCCGTCGGTGACGAGCCACAGGGCAATCTCCTCGGCGTGCTCGCGCCTGTCGTCGTCGACGATGGTCACCGGGATGGTCGCCGTCGTCGCGCCCGCCGGCACCGTGACCGTGCCGGAAAGCGCCACATAGTCCGCCCCGGCCGCCGCCGAGCCGCTCACCGTATACTTGACCTTGAGGGCGGAGGCCGGGGCCTTGTTCAGCGTCACCTTCAGATCGTGCGTGCCCGACCCTTCCTGCACCCACGATGTGCGGGCGCTGACGATGCGTCCTTCGAGCGGTTCGAAGGACACCGTCGGCGGCGTCTCGTTGTCGAGAACGGTGAGGGTATGCGTGTCGGGACTGCCCACCTTGTAGTCCGCGCCCGCGGCGAGCGTCAGGACGACCGTCTTGCTGCCCTCCTGCACGCTGTCGTCGATGAGCGTCACCGGGATGGTCGCCGTCGTCGCGCCCCTGGACACCGTCACCGTGCCGGAGAGCGCCGTGTAGTCCGTGCCGGCCGTCGCCGTGCCGTCCACCGTGTAGGAGAGCGTGATGTCGCCGAGCGGGGCCGGCGACAGGTTCACCGTCACATCGCTCGTGCCCGACCCCTCGTCCGCGCTCTGCGACGCAGACGCGAAGGACGCCACCGGCGGGTCGCTGGCGGCGATGGTCAGGGTATGGGTGCCGGAACTCCCTACCTTGTAGCCCGAGCCCGCGGCGAGCTTGAGGACGATCGTTTCGCTGCCCTCCTGCACGCTGTCGTCGATGAGCGTCACCGGAATGGTCGCCGTCGTCGCGCCCGCGGGCACTGTCACCGTGCCGGAGTTGGCGATGGTGAAGTCCGAGCCGGCCGTCGCCGTGCCGCCCACCGTGTAGGAGAGCGTGATGTCGGAGGCCGGGGCCGGCGACAGGTTCACCGTCACATCGCTCGTGCCCGATCCCTCGTCCGCGCTCTGCGACGCAGACGCGAAGGACGCCACCGGCGTCGAATCGACGGACGGGCCGTCGTTGTCGATGATTTCAAATGTATGAATGTCCTGATTGGACGCCGCGTAGCCCTGACCAAGATCCATGTGCACGACGACAAGCTCATTCCGCTCCTGCGCGCGGTCGTCAACTATGGTGAAGGGGACGACGGCCGTCGTCGCACCCGCGGGCACCGGGATCCGCACATACGCCACACGCTGTCCGTCGTCTCTTCGAGCCTGCCGTACTATGGGGCTGACCGTGTAGTCCGCACCCAAGGTCGATTTCCACCCATTGAATCCCCAGGATGGGGCCACGAGGAAGTCCAGCGATATATCGGAGGTCGGCGCCGGCGACAGTCTCACCGTTACCTCATGCGTTCCCGCGTCTTCGCCCACAACAGATCGGCTGGAGGGGAACCACGCCACCGGAATCCGCGGTGAAGACGTTCTGTCGTCGTCGGCAATGGTCAGTGTGTGCGAGTCCACGCTGCCCACCCGGTAGCCCGCACCCCCGGCTAGCTCGAAGATCACGGTCTCGTCATCTTCCTCGGCGCTGTCGCGTGTGACAAATACGGTAATGAGCGTCTCTTTCGTGCCCGCTTGTACCTTAAGGCTGCCGAAGATCCTTGGACGGAAATAGTCCGAACCGGCCGTCGCCGTGCCGCCCACCGTGTACTTGACGACGATGTCGGAAGTCGGGGCAGGATCCAGCGTGAGCCAAATTCGGACTCCAGAATCTCTCCATTCGCCCACGGTCAGCGACGGAGATTCGAAAGACACCGCCGGCAGCGTTTGCGCGTACGCCTGCGTCGCAACCCCGGCGAGCAGGGTCAGGCACAGCAGCGTCGGGACGACGCCGTGGCCCAGCTGGCGGACAGCGTCGAGCGCACCCGCAATGCCGCGATCCGCTGCGGATACGCAACCAAGCGGGCGGTCGGAACAATCGCAGTCCCGGCGCGGTGCGGAACGATTGCCGTCGCGATAAAGGTCAGACGGGGATGCCGGAAGGCGAAGCAGCCGCCGCCATGCGCCGGACAGACTCATCGTCGGCGGCTCGGCTTATTGCCGCCTTCCTGTGACGCTGTCAAGGGCGGCGAGGATCCCCTGGAGTCACACTCCCTGATGCGACGGCGAAGCGCCCCGGCAATGCATCCCGTCCCGGAGGGAACCCGGCGGACCATCGCACGGCGGCGTTCGCTCCACATCGTCGTCATGGCTCTCCTCCGAATGCTCCGCCCTCTCACCGCCAACCGTAATGCGGGCCTGCCGCCAAGGGAACCCTCTGACGGGCACCGTCCGGTCGATGGCAACGGTACGCGCGGCGGCGCAGGCGGTGTCTCCACCCGAAGCGATGTCCGCGGTCTTTCCATGCGACCCGTGCGTGGGATCACTCCGGGATGTCGTCGCGCCCCGTGCGCTCCAGGTAGTCAGTGACCAGGGCCGGGCCCTCGCCGGCGCCCCTGGTCGAGCATGTCGTCCATCGCCATGCGCACGAGGAAGGAGACGCGCCCGTGCAGGCTCTTCCACAGCGGAACCGCCGTCTCCGGCGGCGCGCAAGGAAGATGCGCGATGATCCGCCGGGCGGCTTGCGCGATGTCCTGCCGCTGTTCCATGGCGAGGGTGGCGTCCTCCCGGGGTCGTGTGGGATCGACCGCCAGGGCGGCCCGCACGAGGAAGGCCGAGACCGGCATGCCGGCCCGCGATGCCCGGGCGGAGATCCTCTCCCACGCCTCGTCCGTGCACGAGAGCGTGTGCTTGCCCGACCTCTTCGGGCGGCGCTTCATGGATCCGCTTCCGGCGCCTTCAGGCGGCAGAGAAGCTCGAGCGCGTCGACGACGGACATGCCGAGGTCCGGCACCGGAGCCATGAGGTGCGTGACCACCTCGGCCGTGGCTGGCAGATGATCGAGGAGGGCCTTCAGTTCGTCCGGCGCCGCCATCGTCTCCCCGGCCGCCGGCTCGTCGTGAAGGGCGCAGGCGACCATGAAGGCCGAGCGGCTCATGCCCGCCTTCTTCGCCCGCCTGGCGATGATCGCCTGCTGCTTCGCCGAGCAGTAGTACGAGCGCTGCCGGGCCCGGTCCTCGGTCATCATCTGAGCCCCCGCTCCAGGGCGAGGCGGGTCTCCACTTGCTCGTTGATCGCCTTCCAGGTCTCCGGATCCTCGATGAGACGAAGCCGCTCGATCTCCTCGCGACAGGCGAGCGGGCCTTCCACGCGGGCCAGGGCGGCGGCGGCGCCGGGACGGTGAACGATGAAGGCCGAAAGGTGCATGCCGAAGACTGCGGCGGTCTCCCTCGGGTCCTGCCCTTGGCCGTCGGCCGTCATTGCCATGCGACTTCGTTCAAGGTTCGCCTATGGTCGAATTGAGGTCAGCGCGGATGATTGCATTCCGCCACTCTTACGGTCAACTTGAGGTCCAGTGGCAGGCCGCCCGGCAGGAGGCGTTCAGGGTCTTCTTGAGGTCGGATTGTGCAGCCGCCGGGCGACGTTCCGTGGAGCCCTGAGAAGGTCCGGCGCCGATGACCTTAATTGTGGAGAACAGGGAAGGTCGGTGATACTAGTGCAGAACAATTACCGTAGGTATACCCACTGTCACGTGCACGGCCTTCCAGGGTGTTCTGCCCAAAACCCGCAACATGGCGCAATCGATGAAGATCTTATGTCATTCATACGTCAGATCCGGAAATGCAACTCTTTCTCTATATCAGACTTGTGTATGAAGGTCATCGGGACCGCGCCACAGGGCCGTTGACAGGCCATGCATGTCTCGGATAATATGCCATATTGGTGAGAGGGTGGAAAGAGCGTAAGTCAGGCGTATTTCTGGTGTTGGTCGTGACGTGGTGCTTCACACCGATTCCCGCATCCTCCCACGATCTTGCCCTGGAGGCCTTGCCGCATGTCGAGACTTGGTACGGATCGTGGGACCATCCCCCGCGTCGGCCCTACACCGCGATGAACAGCCGTACCTGATGCACCATCAACCGAGGCGGCCCACGAGTGCGTCGAGGAAGAGCTGGCGGAACGTGTCATCGGTGAGCGGCCGGGGGTTGGTGGCGGCCGTAGGATCTGCGAGCCCCTGGCGGACGACCTCGTCGACATCGTGATCGTCGACCCCGATCTCGCCCAGAGTGTGCTCGATGCCGAGCGTCCGGCGCAGATCAAGGACCCAATCCATCACGGAATCGACGCCGCCGCTCCCAAGACCGAGCCACCGCGAAAGATCCCGGTATCGTGCGTCCACGACGTCCCTGTTGAAGGCGATGACATAGGGCATGACGATGGCATTGGTCCGGCCGTGGTGGGTGTCGAAGAGCGCGCCGACAGGGTGTGACAGGGAATGGACGGCACCGAGACCCTTCTGGAAGGCGGTGGCTCCCATGGTGGCGGCCACCAGCATGTTTCCCCGAGCCTCAAGGTTGGCGCCATCGCTGACCGCCACCGGCAGCCACTCCTTCACCAGACGCATGCCCTCAAGGGCGACACCGTCGGCCATGGGGTGAAAGCCGGGCGCACTGAAGGCCTCGAGGCAGTGGGCGAGCGCATCCATGCCGGTCCACGCCGTGATGGAGCGCGGAAGCCCGACGCCGAGCCGGGGATCCTCGATGACGATGCCCGGCAGCATCCGGGGATGAAACAGGATCTTCTTGGTGCGCTCGGCCTCGTCAATGACGACGGCCGCACGTCCCACCTCTGACCCCGTCCCGGCAGTGGTGGGAACGGCAATGACCGGCAGGATGGCGTCGTGGTTGGCACGTCGCCAGTTGTCGCCCTTGTCTTCGAACACGAACATGTCAAGCGTCTGTCCGGCCATGAAAGCGATGGTCTTGCCGGCATCCATGGCGCTGCCGCCGCCAAGGGCGACGACGCCGTCATGGTCTCCGGAATCGAGGCGTCCGACCCCTCTCGTGATATCGGAACCGGAGGGGTTAGGACTGATGTCGCAGAAGAGGTCCGCCTGGAGTCCGGCGGCGCGCATGTCGCCGAGGGCACGGGTGACCATGTCGAGGCCCGCAAGTCCCGGATCCGTCACGAGAAGGGGCCGCGCCATGCCCAGTGCGCGGCAGGCATCCGCGAGTTCGGCGATCCGTCCGGGGCCGAAGCGGATTTCCGTGGGCCAGGTCCAGGTGACGTTCTCAGGGAGGTTCATGGCATCATCGATCCGGGTGTAGGGTGACATGGTTTGCCTCGCCATGGCGGCGGATGCAAGATAGACGCCCTCTTCTTCACGTTCCGGTCCTGGAGTGGAACCGCTTCCCGTCATCTTCGATTGCGATCCCGGCAAGGACGACTCACTGGCGCTCTTCGTCGCCCTGGCCCTGCCGGATTCCATCGATGTCCTTGGCATCACCACCGTCGCCGGGAACGTGCCGGTCGAACACACCAGCCGCAATGCGCGACGTATCGTGGAAGCCGCGGGACGCCACGACATACCGGTCTATCCCGGTTGCGCCCGGCCACTCCTGCGAAACGCCGTGACGGCTGTCGATGTTCACGGCGCCGACGGAATGGGAGGATCGGGGCTCCCCGATGCGGAACTTCCGGTGGAGGACTTCCATGCCGTGGAGGCGCTTGCCGGTTTTCTCGAGGAAGCCTCGATACCGCTCACGATCGCGGCGATCGGTCCCTTGACGAACATTGCCCTGCTGATGTCCCTCAGACCGGATCTGGTGCCGTCGATCGGACAGCTCGTTGTCATGGGGGGCGCCCGGAAAGGGGGCAATGTCACGAGGAACGCCGAGTTCAACATCTTTGCCGACCCCCATGCCGCCCGGATCGTGCTTGCGGGCAAGGTGCCGGCGACAGTCGTTCCACTGGACGTCACCCGCGGGATCCTGCCTCCGCAGGACTGGTTCGACGCCATGGAAGGCTTTGGGGAACCGGGCAGGGCCGTTGCCGCCATGTGGCGGGAATCTCCGGTGGCGCTTCACGATGTCACGGTGACGGGGCTGTTGGCCTGGCCTGAACTTTATGCGCTCGAGTCATGTTCGGTTGACGTGATCTGGAATGACACAGGTGACTTTGGGCGCACCGTGTTCAGCAGGGATGACGGACCGCTCAGCGTCGTCAAGCGCGTCGATCAGCAACGCCTTTCCGACAGGGTGATGGGGGCGATGGAGACCTACGCCACGGAACCATGACATCTCCCGGGCGGTGCGTCAGGCGACCCTGTCGGGAGGCTCCTGGCCGCCAAAGAAGGCATCGAGATTGTCGAGTGCGCGAAATCCCATTGCGTCACGGGTCGGCATTGTGGCACTGCCGAGATGCGGCAGGAGAAAGACATTGTCGAGTTCGCGGTAGCCAGGATGGATGTCTGGCTCCCCGTCGAACACATCGAGCCCTGCGGAAAAGAGCTTGCCGCAGGAAAGCGCGGCAATCAGCGCGTCATCGTCAACGACATTGCCGCGTGCCGTATTGACGACGATGGCGCCATCGGGCAGCAGCCGAAGGCTTTCCTCGTTGATGATGCGCAGGGTCTCGGGCGTGGAGGGACAGTGAATCGACAGGATGTCGCTGACGGCCAGCAGACTCTCGAGACTGTCGTGAAAGCGGGCGCCCGCCTCCAGTTCGCCTGCGAGCCGTGACCTGTTGTGGTAATGCACCTCCATGCCGAATCCGGCGACCCGCCGGGCCAGTGCCTGTCCGATGCGGCCCATGCCGAGAATGCCCAGCCTGGCTCCGGTGACGTGGACACCCCTCATGGCGGTCGGCGCCCAGGCACCCCAGGTTTTCTCGTAGATTATCCTCTGGCCTTCGTGCACCCGCCTTGCGGCGCCCAGGATCAGCAGCACGGCAATATCGGCGGTGGCATCGGTGAGAACGTCCGGCGTATTGGTGACGACAATTCCGCGCCTGGCCGCCGCGTCGATGTCGATGTGTTCGTAGCCAACGGAGAACGACGCGATCACCTTGACGCCGTTCGTGAGTCGGCTGATGACCTCGGATGAAATCCTGTCCGTGGGGCAGGGAACGAGGGCGTCGGCCTCGCGGCATCCTTCGACCACCTCGTCAGCCGATGGCAGATGATCGTCGGCGTTGAGAATGGGTCGATAGTCGCGCTTGAGGCGATCCTCGACAGCGTCGGGGAGTCGGCGGGTGACAAAGACCGAGGGGCGGTGGTCTGCGCTTGACATGGTTGTTCCTGACTTTCAAATACGTTGGAGGCCGAAAGAAACGTCCATAATGAAATCCCGGGCCAATCGCAAAACATTCATCGCCATGCTGTTGCTGGTCTGGACGGCGGGTGGGGCACACGCGCTTGACATGCTGTCCCATCGGGCTTCCTACCATGCCAGCGTGCAGATTCTGCGAGGTGATCCGGCGACCAGGGCAGGGGAGGGATTCGTCGAGTGGAGAACGGAGGATCACTGCGAAACCTGGCTCTTCAGCGAAGTCTCCCTCATCCGCATCGGGAGTGGGGATGATGCGCCCGAATTCGCCAGCAACCAGGTGAGTTTCGAGGCCAAGGACGGGTCGTGGTACCGCTATCAGAACGAATTCGATGGACCGGGCGGAAGAGAGCTCTCTTCGGGCGAGGCGGTGGTGACCGAAGCGCACAAGCCAGGACGGATCGCGGTCGAGGAACCGGAATCGCTCGCCGGAGACCTGCCCGTTGGCGCCGTCTTCCCGATGCGCTTCACCATTGATGTTCTCGAGCGCGCCGCCACTGGCGAGAGGTTCATGAACCACGTCGTTTTCGATGGTATGGATGGAGCCGCGGCGAGCGAGTACACGACCTTTGTGCAGTCGGTCGAAGAGAGCGATGGCCACTCGATCTGGACCGTGAAAGTCTCGGTCTTCACCGACCCGGAACACATCGGGCCGGAAATGGAGGTGACGGCCCGCGTTCGTGATGATGGCGTGATCGACACCATCCGCTACGAGGACGACACGACGGTCACCACCCTGACACTCCACGAGTTGACGGAGCTTCCCGCCGGCGGCTGCTGAACGCCGGGCGGGAGTCTTGTGAACCGGCGGCGGTGACGGAAGGAAGATCACTGACGGGCGAATGGCTGTCGTTGCAGGAGACTCCTCGACAGGTGCTACCGCGTCACCACAAGATGATAGCCGAAGTCAAGGGATTCCCTGTGTAGAATCCGGGAGTAGCGGCGTACCCACGCACCGCTCCGCAGATCGCTTTCCAGTCGCCGCAGTGGTTCGGCAATGTCCCCGATCTTCCAGAATGACGAGATCGAACGGCGAACGTCCGGGTCGAGATAGGCGGCGGGCCGCCGCCAGTAGGCGCAGAGCACGCCGTCGATGCAGTCATGGGGAATGGGAACCGCGATCCGTTCGACCGGTCCGAGCGCGGCCTCGAAGTCGTCCATGGCAGGCATGTGCTGACTGTCCAGGTTTGCCAGGGATGGCAGGTAGTCGAGCAACCAGAAGTTCGACATCAGGGGATCGAAGGTCAGGACGACGATCCTGTCGCGCGTCACCCGTCGCATCTCCCGCAACCCCCTCAGGGCGTCGCCCCAGTGGTGCACGGTGAGGATGGCCATCGAGGCATCGAAAGCCCCGTCCCCGAACGGCAGGTCTTCGGCATGGGCCTGAACGGCCACCGCGGCGTCATGCGGCCGTTGCCGGATCATGGCGGCGGACGGCTCCACGGCGGTCACCTCGAGGTCAGACGGTTCGTAGGAGCCGGTGCCCGCACCCACATTCACAACGCTGTGCGCCTCGCCAAGATGGGCATGGATGGATGCGGCGATCCTCGGATCCGTGCGGCGCAGGCGGCGATAGCCAACTCCAATCGTGTCGTAGAGTGCGCTCACGGGAACTCCAGGGCGATCACGGACGCCGGTTCGCCACCATCGTCGTGCCCGCGTGAGCAGAATCAGCTGACGGATGCGCATGTGGCAGGCATGAGGTGATCACTCTCTTCATCGACACCGCCAGGAAGAGGGAAGGAATCACGAGGGGCTCACGCCCAGACAACCCTCGATGTAGGAGCAGATGCCGGGCCAGTCGCGGGCATGGTGATGACAGTTCGTCGCGGGCCCGAGGAGGTCCGCCAACCGCCGGTTGGCCACATAGTGGATACGGATGACGTCTCCGGCGAGGCTGGCGACATCCCGGTGATGTTCGGGAATGTCATCGACAAAGAAGACGGGACCGCACGTGCGTGAGGCAAGGTGTGCGACAGCCGGCGCCTTGGAGCCGCGGTTGGCGATGACAGGGTAGGGCATGCCCTGGCTCTTGAGGGCATGAGCCCGCGCGTCGCGGAACTCGGGCCAGATATTGCTGAGAACAACGATCTGCAGGTGGCGGCCCAGATGCTGCAGGGTTTCCGCTGCCCCGTCGACGGCGGCAATCGACCGGGTGTGGTTTTCGAAGAAGGAATAGATGAGCGACCTGACAGCCGACGTCTCCACGGCCTCGCCCGTACGATCGTCGATGATGTTGCCGTTGAGCCGGAAGGACGCCCACGAGAAGCTCAGACCGCGATCGTTGAGGAAGTGCTCGAAACCTTCCATGAAGGCAAAGAGCACCTCATCGGCATCACTGATGAGAAGGGGGCGGCTGGAATCGATACCGAGAGCGTTCAGCTCATCCTGCATCCGCGTCAAGAAGTGGAACCGGGCCTATTTCAGCCGGGCTTCCTTGAACACCACGTGTTTGCGCGCCACGGGATCGTACTTGCGGAAGGAGAGTTTCTCCGTCTGCGTGCGCGGGTTCTTCTTGGTCACATAGTAGTAGCCCGTGTCGGCTGTGCTCTCGAGTTTCACGAGAATGGTGGTCGGCTTGGCCATGGTTCACCCGCTCCGGCAAGTCGACGGGACACTAGGGAAGAGCCGTCCGTCATGTCAAGTTTCCGAACGTTCCGTCATCGGGAGGCGCATGATGAAGCCACCGACGTGGTCCAGTCACCGGAAACCGGCTCGAATCTGCTGGCCTCAGTTCGCAGATGCCCATCGCCCGGGGCGCGACGGAGGTTGATCGGGAGTGGAGTGACTGTCGTTCAATCCCAATGAAGAGGCAGGTGAAGATCAGTTGTTCTCACACCCCTGCCTGCGGCTGTCGCTTCGGGAAGGGGGACGTCGGACGGTGGCAGCGGTGCGCGTCCGAGAATCATGTCGGCCGCCCTTTCCCCGATCATGATGGAAGTGGCATTGGTGTTGGCGTTGACGATGGTCGGCATGACGGAGGCGTCGACCACGCGCAAGCCCTCGATGCCGTGAACCTTCAGTGCCGGATCGACCACGGCCCTGGAGTCGCTGCCCATCCGGCAGGTTCCCGCCAGGTGAAAGTCGCCGGCCACGTTGTCGCGGAGATAGGCCTCGATGTCGCCTTGGGAGCGGACATCCGGGCCGGGATCGACTTCCTGCGGACCATGGGCCTGGTGGGCGGGTCGGGAAACGATGTCGCGGCTGATGTCGAGGGACCGCTTCATGCGCTCGAGGTCCGCGTCCGTCGAAAGGAAGTTCGAGGCGATGCGGGGAGGATCGTCCGGTCGGGAGCTGCGCAGCCGGACCCAGCCTCGGCCGTCGACACGCGTCGGGCCCAGGCAGTAGGTGAAGCCATGGCTCCCGGGCAGGACCTCGCCCTCGTGGGTGAGAAGGACGGGCAGAAACTGGATGAGCATGTCGGGGTGGGAGAGCGAGGACTCCGTCCGCAGCCAAGCGCAGGTCTCGACGTTGTTGGTGGCGCCGGGCCCGGTGTGCGTCGCCAGCCATCGAAGACCGGTGTAGGCCATCATGTGCGCCCTCATGTAGCGGCTCATGGAGACAGGTTGGTCGACCCGGCATTTCATATAGATGATCGGATGATCCTGAAGGTTCTCTCCGACACCCGGAAGGTCGACCCTGACATCGATGCCATGGTGGCGCAGTTCGTCGGCCGGTCCGATGCCCGAGAGCTTGAGCAGGTGGGGAGAGCCGACTGCGCCGCCGGCAAGGATGACCTCCCGGGCGGCCCGAACGGTTTCGCTGGAGCCGCCGTTCCTGCGCAGGGTGATACCCGAGGCGCGGTTGCCCTCGATCGTGACGGCGGTGGCCAGGGCGCCGGTCTCGACGGCGAGATTGGGGCGATGCCGGTTGGGACGGATGTAGGCCTCGGCAGTCGACGCGCGGACACCTTTGCGGACATTCATCTGGAAGGCGCCGAAACCCTCCTGGAGTTCACCGTTGATGTCTTCTGAAAAAGGGTAGCCCGCCTCGATGCCCGCCTCGATGAAGGCCCGATAGAGATCGCTGGGCCAGGCGCCCTTGATGACATGCACCGGCCCGGAACCGCCGCGCCAGCGGTTCTCGCCGCCCTGCCAGGTTTCAAGGCGCCTGAAGTAGGGCAGGACCTCGCGCCACGACCAGCCTGTGGCGCCTTCCTCGACCCAGCGCTCGAAATCGAGGGCGTGGCCGCGGATGAAGCACATGCCGTTGATGGAGGATGACCCGCCCAGCACCCGGCCCCTTGGCTGGATGATGGAACGGTTGTTGAGCTGTGGCTCCGCTTCGCCCTCGAACATCCAGTTGAATCGGGGATTCTGCCAGGTACTGCCGAACGCGGCGGGCATCCCCACACGCCAGTGGTCGAACGGCGTACCCCGCGCCGGACCGGCTTCGAGAAGAAGAACCCGGATGGAAGGGTCCTCCGTCAGCCGGGCTGCCAGGGCGCATCCGGCGCTTCCCGCGCCCATGATGACATAGTCGTACTCCCGCCCGTCGGTCATGGCGCGTTGTCTCCCCCAGCCATTGCTGCAAGCCCGGAGGATAGGGGTTCTTCACGGTGAATCGCCATCAGTCGCCGGCCTCCTTCCGACATGCTCCCCGGAGCCGGCCGACACGGGTCTCAGGAAGTCGAGGTCGCAACCCTTCGTCCAGGGCAACACGCTCGCCGAATGAAGCGAGCGGTACCCGCGCGGGTGGGCGACGCCGGGCTTCCGCCAGGCGCGGCGCCGGCGTTCCAGCTCGTCGTTGCTGACCAGGAGGTCGATGGTGCCGGACGAGACGGAAAGCCGGATCCGGTCGCCGCTTTTCACCAGGGCCAAAGGGCCTCCAAGATGGGATTCAGGCACCACGTGAAGAACGATGGTGCCGAAGGCCGTGCCCGACATCCGGGCATCCGAGATGCGCACCATGTCGGTGACGCCCTCGGCGGCGAGCTTTCGCGGAATGGGAAGATAGCCGGCTTCTGGCATGCCCGAGGGGCTTGCCGGGCCTGCATTCTGCAGGACGAGAACATCGTCCGCGCGGACGTCGAGATCGGGACTGTCTATCCTCGTCGCGAGATCCTCGAGGGAGGAAAAGACCACCGCACGGCCCTCGCTCTCGAGAAGACGGGGTGTCGCGGCCGCCCGCTTGAGGAGGGCGCCGTCGGGCGCCAGGGATCCGTGAAGAATGACCAGTCCCCCCTGGTGATCCACGGGATCGTCGGCCTTGCGGATGACGCGGTGATCGATCGGGTCCGCGAGGGGATCCTCGAGCCGCGTTGAGAGCATGCGTCCCGTGATATCGATGCAGCCTCCCTCGAGGCCGTCAGCAATCCCGCGCAGCACGCCGTCCAGGCCACCGGCGGCATGAAAATCCTCCATGTAGCCCTCGCCGACAGGCTTGAGGTCGACGGTCACGGGCGTCGCGCGCGCCAGGTCATTGAAACGGCCGGGATCGAAGTCGATGCCGGCACGCCCGGCGATGGCGGCAAGGTGGATGACGGCATTCGTTGAACCGGAGACGGCCAGCAGGACCTGGAAGGCGTTGTCGACCGACCGGGGCGTGATGAGCGTCGAGGGAGTGGGGCCGCCTTCAGTCGCCATGCTCACGGCAAGGGCGCCCGTCTCTTCGGCGGCCCGAAGACGATCGGCGTGAACCGCGGGTATCGCTGCCGTCCCCGAAAGCACGAACCCCAGGGTTTCCGCAACAAGAGCCATGCTTGACGCAGTTCCCATGACCGCGCAGGTTCCCGTGGTCACCGCGAGCCGGCCCTCGACCTGTTCGATCTCTTCGCGCTCGATCCTGCCGGCGCGATACCGTGCCCAGAACCGTCGGCAGTCGGTGCAGGCGCCCAGGCGTTCGCCCCTGTGGCGTCCGGTCATCATCGGACCGGCCACCACCAGGGCGGCGGGCTTGTCAGCCGACGCGGCGCCCATCAGGAGGGCAGGGACGGTCTTGTCGCATCCTCCCAGTAGAACGACACTGTCCATCGGCTGGGCGCGAATCATCTCTTCCACGGCCATGGCCATCAGATTGCGGTAGACCATCGAGGTGGGATGGAGGAACGCCTCCCCCAGAGAGATCACAGGAAACGGCACCGGCAGACCACCGGCGGCGGTCACGCCCCTGGCGACGGCTTCGACCATGTCGCCAAAATGCCTGTGGCAGGGGTTGAAGCCGCTTTCGGTGTGACAGATGCCGACTACCGGACGGTCCAGCGATCGGCTGGTGAGGCCCGTGGACCGGGCGAAGGAACGGCGCAGAAACCGCGCAAACTCCTTATCGCCGTAGTCGGTAAGCCCGCCGTCCAGTCCTCTCGCCTTGCTCTTCATCGTCAGATCAGGGTGCCGGTCCAGGCTTTCTCGACGTCTTCGCACCAGTTGCCCACGTTCCACGCACCCCATGCTCCAAGTCCCCCGAGGGGATTGCTGCCATAGTAGACGGGAACGTGAACGACGCTGAGCCCCGGCCAGGCATGAGCCTCATGAAGTGCGTCCCGGAGATTCCCGGCGTTCCGGCCGCCATGAAGGGCCTTCACGCCGCCGACTGCGGACGCAAGGCCGACAAGGTCCACGCTAACGTCATCGGCAGTGCGGTAGTCCCAGCCGTACTGGGCCTCCTGCAACTGGCTGATGGCGCCCATGCGGCGATTGTCGAGAATCAGGATGGTGCCGTGGACGCCATGTTCGACACCATCGACGAGGATCTGGGGATTCATCATGAAGGACCCGTCGCCGGTGATGGCGATGGCGTAGCGTCCCTGATCAGCAAGCCCTCCGGCGAGCAGCGCGGAAACGGCGAATCCCATGTAAGACGAACCGGACTCCGTGTAACTCTCGCCCACCTTCTCGTCCTCGACCACCTGGAAGCCGTTCGCCTGCACGTCGCCGGCATCGAAGAACTTGATGGCATCGATCTGCCGGGCGAACCGGTCGGCGATCCGGATGGCCTGGGGCTGGGTGAGAACGGGCTGCTTCCAGGCGCTGTCAAGGAGCGGTCCGCATGAGTAGCGTTCCTCCCGGAATGTCCGCCACTCGGCCTTCCTTTCCGCGCAGGCTCTCAGCCACTCGGACTCTCCAGGCCCGGGGGCGAGGCACCCAGCGAGCCGGTCCATCACCGTTGCCGCATCTCCCGGAAGGGCCAGGGTGTTGTTGTAGTGGAGAACGTCGACGGGATCGGCGTTGATGTTGATGACCCGGCGAACCCCGGGCCAGCCGATGCCGGAACAGTCGCTCTGGCAGACGGCGCGGCTTGCGACAAAGATCGCGAGGTCCGCATTCGCCATGGCGAAGTTGCCGCTGATCGATCCCTTGGAACCCCCGACATGCATGTTGAGCGGGTGGTTCTCCGGCATGACTCCGGTCGAGCCCGGGGAAAGGACGACCGCCGCTCCGGCCGCCTCTGCGAGGCGCCGGAGTGCGTCGCTGGCGCCGCGGGTGCCGCCGCCGGCCTTGATGGCAACGCGCCTGGCGTTCCTGATCATGCCCGCCGCTTCCTCGACAAGGGAGTCGTCGGCGGGCGCCTGGGGCACGACCCGGGGCCGCCTTGGCAGGGCGTCGGGACGCACGGCCACCGTGGCAGGCTGCGTGTTGAGCGGCAGGTTGAGGTAGAACGGTCCGGCCTTCCAAGGGTGAAAGACCGTCGCTGCTCCCCGCCGCAGCGCATCGCGCAGCGCGCCCGGCGTATGCAGCGTGTAGGAAGCGCCCATCAGTGCCGTAATGCGCCCGAAGAGTCCCTGTTCGGGCTTCGGCACCTGTTGCATGTTGTACCCTTCACCGCGGGTCGTTTCGTCACCATAGATGTGGTAGAGCCCGACGCCATTGGATGCGGCGGCAAGGGAACCGGCCATCGCCTGGAAGGCGCCCGGACCGATCGACGTCACCACGGCGGCAGTCTCGCCGTAGACCCAGCGCAGCGCCGTGCCCGCATGGGACATTTCGACCTCGTTGCGGAACTGGTATCCGCGGACCAGCCCGGCCTCCTCATAGACCCTGAGTGTCTCCGCGAGCTCCGTCGAACCATGTCCGAGGATCATCAGGTACTTGGTGACGCCCTGCCGCATCAGCCCCAGCACAAGTGCTTCGGTGAGCGGCAGGGTCACGGGCTCCGAGAGATGGCCGGCACCGATGGCCTCCTCCAGTCCGCCAAGGGACGCCAGCCACGCTGCACGCCCGCTCCTGGTGTCGGGGACCATGTCAGGTTTCCGCATGACGCACGACACGGCCGGTCCGTGCCGATTCTTCTGCCGCAAGGGCGATTCGCAGGACGCTTCTGGCGTTCCGGGCGGTGAGGACCGGAGCGCCGCCTTCCTCCAGGCTCTTGAGGAAGTGCCGGGTGGCGCGGGCGAAGCTGTCTTCCCATCGCGAGCAGGTCAGTTGAGAGGAGTCCAGTTCCCCGTTCCTGAAACACTGTACGGACGGCTGATTGCCTATGCTCCCGTGCCCCCTGTTGATCCAGATGACGCCACTGGTTCCGGTAATCTCGATCCGGTCGTCCTGGGGATACTGGCGCGTTTCGATCTCGAGGTCGGGGGAGTAGACGACTTCGAAACTGCCGATGCGCTGTTCATCGAAGCGCAGGGAGACAAGCGACGGGGCATCCAGCAGGCTGCCGTCCCTGTGTCTGGTTTGGCCGATGAACGCATGGATCTCCTCGGGCTCACCCATGAAATGCCATGCCAGGGAAAACTTGTGGTGTCCGTCGTCGAAGATGAGCGGACCGCCTCCGGCAAGATCCGGTCTTTGCCGCCAGGCCGTGGCCTCCGGAGGAACCTCCCAGGCGCCCTTGCCCTTGCCGGGATTCGATTTCATGCGGATGGCCAGCGGCCTGCCTATGGCGCCGTCACCGACAAGGGCGTCGGCGACCATGACAGGCTCATCGAACAGGATGTTCTCGAACACCCGGACCGGGCGGTCGTGCGCCTCGGCCGCCTCCACCAGACGGTCGGCTTCTTCCATGGTGAGGCACATGGGTTTCTGGAGCGAGACGATCTTGCCGGCTTCGATCGCCGCGAGCGCCAGCGGACAATGAAGATGATGGGGCAGGAGAATCTCGACGAGATCCACGTCGTTGCGGGAAAGAAGGGCGTCTGGATCGTCCGTCACCATCGCGTCATCGAGACCCCAGGCACGCGCTCTCGACAACGCCCGCTCCACGTTCGTGTCGCACAGGGCCGTGATGCGGGCCGCCCTGTTGCCGAGATATCCGGCCGCATGAAGATCGGAAATCCGGCCCGTGCCGATGAAGCCGATTCGCACCGGTGTCCCGATCATGGCGCGTGGTCTTCGGGAACGATGACGGTGGCTCTGACGAGCGCTCCGAATTCCTCCAGGCGCTTGTCGTCAATCCGTACCGATGGCCCGGATATGCCGAGAGCGGCGATCATGTCGCCGCGAATGTCGTAGACGGGACGGGCCACGCAACGAATGCCTTCGGCAAACTCCTCGTTGTCGATGGCAAAGCCACGGGCCCGCGTCGCCGCGACGTCCCGCGCCAGAAGATGACGTTCGACGATCGTGCGATCGGTGTACCTCGACAGGACAGGCGGAATGGCGGCCTTGCCGAAGGCGAGGAAAGCCTTGCCGAGCGCCGTGCAATGGAGCGGCGAAAGCGCTCCGATCGGATGGTCGACCTTCAGCGGCAACGTGGACTCCACCTTGTCGACGTACCAGACCCGGTGCTCGACGAGAACCGCAAGGTGGGCGCACTCGCCCGTGGCAGCGACCAGGGATTCGAGTGCAGGACGGCACCGTTCCTTGCAGGCCACGACATCCGACAGGGTGTGCCGCCCTCCGCAACGGGCGGCCGGGGCATAGCGGCGCGTGCTGTCCTGGGTGGCCCAGCCAGCCGCCACGAGGGTCTTGAGAATATGGGAGGCGTTTGACTTGCGGACACCCAGTTCGTCGGCGATATGCGTCAGGCGCAAGGGCTCGCCGGCCTCCCTGAGCAGGTCGAGGGTCCTGAGGCCCCGTGAAAGCGACTGCAAGACACGCATCGGGTGTTTCCTCGCGAGAGGGTGCCACATACTGCACAGAATGTTCGACACTGTTGTACAAAAGGACAATCTTGCCCACAAGATGCCCTTTGTTTACAGCATTGGCAACACTTTTCGTTGACAACTCCGCAGAGCGGCGCATGCTGTCCCGGTATTGGTACTGAATGTACAACATGTGCAAATTGACCGGGAGGGAACCTCCGATGACATGTTTCAACAGACGTGCGCTGATTGCCTGCGTTGCCGGCGCGGTCATGGCGGCGACCGGGATATCCGTGTCGGCCCAGGACAACGAAGTCACGATCACCCACTACTTTACCGGTGATCTCGGTCTCAAGGCGCTCAACGAGCAGATCGCCCGCTTCGAGGAGGCATCCGGCTACGTGATGCGCAACAGTCCGGTGGGTCACGAGGACTTCAAGACGGACATTCTCGTCAGGGCTTCCGGCAGCAGTCTGCCGGATGTCTTCAGCTACTGGGCGGGAGCCAGGGTCCAGTTCGTGGTCGATTCGGGGAGTCTCACCCCCATTGACGACATGTGGGACCGGGAAGGCCTTGACGACGTCGTGGCAAAATCCATCGCCGACAGCGCCACCCTCTATGACGGCGTGCGCTACCTGGTGCCGTTCAACTACCACTATGCCGGAATGTTCTACAACACGCAGGTGTTCGCCGACGCCGGTATCACCGAGCTTCCCGGCACCTGGGACGAGTTTCTCGAAGTCGCCGAAACTCTCAAGAACGCCGGCGTGACGCCGATCGCACTGGGTTCCAAATACCGCTGGCCGGCACAGTTCTGGTTCGACTACCTGCTCCTCGGAACGGCCGGACCGGACTACCGTGCGGCGCTGATGAACGGCACGGCCAGGTACGACGATGACGAGGTTTCCCGGGCGATGGCGATGTGGAAGGATCTTGCCGACCGCGGGTATTTTGCCGCCAACGCCAATGCCGACACCTGGACCGATGCGTCGGACAGGGTTGCCCGCGGCGATGCTGCCATGACCCTCATGGGGACCTGGATCACCGGTTACTGGAACGACATCGGCCTCGTCCCAGGCGACGACTATGCATTCTTTCCGTTTCCGGTGATCGACGAATCGGTTCCGGTCTCGGTGGTCGGACCGGTGGACGGATTCGTGGTCTCGGCACACGGGAACAATCCCGAAGGAGGAAAGGCGTTCCTCGCGTTCATGATGTCCGACACCGACGTCCAGCTGGCGTGGACCAATGCGGTCGGCGCTGTTTCGGCCAATGTGAATGTCGATCCGGCGAACTACAATGACGTGACACAGAACGTCATCGCCACCATTGGCGCGTCGGACAACTTTGCCTTCAACTACGACCTTGCGACACCGCCGCCGGTGGCCGAGGTCGGTCTCTCGATGTTCGCCGAGTTCATGGATGATCCCTCCAGGGTCGATGCCATTCTTGAGCAGGCGGCTTCGGACGCAGCTTCGGCCTTCACCCAGTGACGGCGTGAAGGGCAGGGCCGTGCCGTCCCCTGGCGGCACGGCCCTGTAACCGGAGGAGGAGCGGATGGAGCGCGAGAACCGGTTCTGGCGTGTTGTCCTGCTCGTTCTTCCGCTCTCGGTCTTCGCGGTATTCGTCGTATGGCCGCTTTTCAGTTCATTCTGGTACAGCTTCACCGACTGGAACGGATTCGATCCGAACTACGCCTTCGTCGGATTCGACAACTTCGTCAGGATCTGGACGGACCGGCTGTTCTACGGGGCGATCGTCAACACCGCCTTGTGGATGGTGGCCGCCATCCTGTTGCCGACGCTCCTCGGTCTTGCCCTGGCGCTCCTCCTCGACCGGCAGATTCGCGGCGCCCGGATCTTCAAGACCATCTTCTATCTGCCGATCTGCCTGTCGGCCATCGTCGTTGGCCAGATATGGACCTGGATCTACCAGCCCGACTGGGGTCTTCTCAACGCGGTCATCTCGTTCGTTGCCGGCGAGCCGTTCACGCACGCCTGGCTCGCCAGACCAGGCAGCGCCCTGTGGTCGGTCATCGTCGCCTGGTCCTGGCAACAGACCGGACTTTCCATGGTCATCTATCTTGCCGGGTTGACGGCGATACCCTCCGATCTGCTCGAGGTCTGCGATATCGAGGGCGCCTCGCCATGGCAGCGCATCCGGCGCGTCGTCGTTCCTCTCCTGATTCCCTCGACGATCGTGGTCATTGCGCTGTCGGTCATCAACTCTCTCAAGGGGTTCGACATTCTCTACATCATGACCGGCGGCGGACCGTTTCACTCCTCCGACACGCTCGCCATGCACATGTACAACGAGAGCTTCAAGAAGTACCTGATGGGCTATGGCAGCGCCATATCGGTCGTTCTCTTCCTCATCGCTCTCGTCATCATCGGATTCTATTTCCGGCAGTTGAAGAGGCTGGACGAGATCTATGGCTAATCGCCCGACGCTTCACGTCACGCCCTGGACAGCGGCCCTCATGGCGATTCTGGTGATGCTGGCGGTGCTGTTCCTCACGCCGACCGTCGGTGTGCTGCTGTCGTCGATCAAGACGACACGGGCCATTGCGATGGGGGACCTGTGGTCGATCCCCGGCGAGCTCTTTCTGGGGAACTATGCCGAGGTCCTCTGGAATCCCGCAGTTCACCGCTACTTCGTCAACACCCTGATCGTGACCGTGCCGGCAACCGCGGCGTCGACCGCACTTGGCGTGCTTGCGGGCTACGTCTTTGCCAAGCTGCCGTTCCGCGGCGGCGGCATTCTCTTCCTTGCCATCGTCGCGGGCATGTTCTTTCCGCCCCAGGTCATCCTGGTGCCGCTGTTCAGGCTGTTCAATGGCCTCGGTCTCATCGACACGCTGTGGCCGATTTTCCTCGTCCACACGGCGCTGGGCATTCCCATCTGCACGCTCCTGATGAGGAACTTCTTTGCCACCGTGCCCGATGCCCTGAGAGAGGCGGCCATCCTTGAAGGCGCCAGCGAGTGGCAGGTTCTGACAAGGGTGGCCATTCCGCTGGGTTTGCCGGCACTGGCGGTCCTTGCCACCCTGCAGTTCACGTGGATCTGGAACGACTTTCTCTGGCCGCTGATCTTCACCCAGTCCGACGAGAAGCGCACCATCATGATCGGAATCGTCAACCTCAAGGGGCAGTACACGGTCGCCTGGGGAGTCCAGGGGGCGCTCTCCCTGATTGCCAGCCTGCCCACCCTCGTGATCTTCCTCTTCTTCCAGCGCTACTTCATCAAGGGCATGACCATGGGAGCCGTCAAGGGGTAGGGATGGCGCGCGTCACCCTGGAAAACATCCGCAAGTCCTTCGGCAGCGTCGAGGTCATCCGGGACGTCTCTCTCGATATCGAGAGGGGCGAGTTCATGGTCTTCGTCGGCCCTTCGGGATGCGGCAAGTCGACCATGTTGCGCCTGATCTCAGGGCTCGAGGACGTCAGCGGTGGCGCCATCAGGATCGGCGGACGCGATGTGACCGGCGTTGCTCCCTCGAAGCGGCGCCTTGCCATGGTCTTCCAGTCCTATGCCCTCTTTCCGCACCTGGACGTCGCCGGCAACATCGGTTTCGGGCTCGCGCTTGCCCGCACGCCGGCCGCAGAGATCGAGCGGCGGGTGAGGGACGTGGCCGAGAGGCTGGGCATCGCGGACCTGCTCGCCCGCATGCCCCGGCAGCTCTCCGGTGGCGAGCGTCAGCGCGTCGCCATCGGGAGGGCGATCATCCGCGATCCGGAGGTGTTCCTGTTCGACGAGCCGCTCTCCAACCTCGATGCGGCGCTGCGCGTGCGCATGCGCCTCGAGATTGCCCGGCTCCACAAGGCGCTCGATGGCGTGACCATGATCTATGTCACCCACGATCAGACCGAGGCGATGACCCTTGCCGACCGCATCGCCGTCATCAACCAGGGCAGGATCGAACAGGTCGGCACGCCGATGGAACTCTACCATCATCCGGCCAACACCTTCGTCGCCGGGTTCATCGGAGCGCCGGCGATGAACTTTCTCGACGGAAGCGTGGACGACAGCGGCGCAGTCACCTTCGCCGGCATCACGATCATGCCTCGACAGCCGGTCAGCCACCGGGGCAGGGCGACCATCGGGGTGCGCCCCGAATCACTCAGGCTGGCAGGGACCGGGGAGGCGGACCTCGTTGCCCGTCTCGATCACATCGAACCGCTCGGCGCCGAGACACTCCTGCATTTCGACACGCCTCTGACCGTCCGGGTCAATGAAGCGGTTCCGGCAACGGAGGGCGACACCCTCGGCCTCGTCGTCGACAGAACGCGAATTCATGTCTTTCCGCCATGAGCTCCTGCCTGCGGGCGTGTCCCGGCAGTGATGGCGATCAACCGGTCTCAAGCGACGATGTCGGTGAGTCTCTGCCGCGATGCCTGGACGTTCCGGAAAGGCGAATCTTCTTCACCTCCCTCAAGGTCGGTGATTTCGACGATGCGGTTCTGATTCCCGGTCTGAGACACAGTTTCCTCGAGAACCTATTGGAGTCGCTTGGACATCTTTCCGGAATTGGATATCTGGCTGGAAGACACGAACTGGCCCAGCACATTCTCGGGCGGCCGGTCGGTGTACGACGGCGCCAATGCTGGCAGCCGGGCGTGTCGGCGAATCGATCGATGGGCGACCACACCCTGTCTGGATGCGCCTGTTTCGGGCAACACTTCTGCGCGTAACTTCAGTTTCAGCCCGAAGAAGACGAAGAGCGTCAGCCGCGATAGCGCGTCACGCGCAGCCCGATCAGACTGACACCGACAGAGAGCACCATCAGCGTGACCGCGACGATGTTGATCGACGGATCGACGCCCTTGCGTAGCATGCCCCACATGAAAATCGGCAGCGTGTTGCCGCCACCGATTGTAAAGAACGTGACGAGAAAATCGTCGAGAGAAAGCGCCATCGCTATCAGTGCCGCGCCGAGAATGCTCGGTCGAATGATCGGCAAGGTGATCGTGAAGAAGGCGTGGAGTTTGGATGCCCCGAGATCTTGCGCGCTGTCCAGGGCGGCAAAGTCGAAGCCCGCCATGCGGGCATTGACGATCAGGATCACGAAAGGCTGGGTGAAGACCAAGTGAGCTAGGATGACTGAGTGCAGGCCCAGTCGGATCTCCCACCAGGTCGCGAAATAGGACAGGAAGACGATACCCAGCATGAGAGGCGGCACCATGATGGGAACCGTCAGAACTGCCATCACGAGCGATGAAACTCTCAGCCTCATGCGGGCGAGACCCATGGCGGCCATGGTTCCGACGACCGTCGAGACGATGCCGACAGTACCGGTGACGATCAGACTGTTCTCCAGAGCGCCCCAGAATTGCGCACGCGCGAACAACGTTTCAAACCAGTAAAACGTCAACCCGGTGATCGGAAAACTGAGCAGGGCGCTTTCGCTGAAGCAGAAGAGCACCAGAATCACGAGCGGCGACAGCATGAAGGCGACGGCAAGGCTGGCAAATGCGTACCACGCGGCCCTGTTGAGGTTGGACGTCATCTTGGCCGCGTCACTCTGTTGATCAGGAGCGCAACCACGGTGATCACCAACAGGCAGCAGACGACCACCGAAAACGACATGGCAGAGCCAAGCGGTACGTTCAGACGGTGCCCGAACTGGCTCTGGATGAACAGCCCGATCATCGATGTGTGAGGACCTCCGACCAGGAGCGGCGTGACATAGTCGCCGGCGGCGAACAGAAACGTCAGGCTGAAGGAGGTGATGAGACCGATACGGGTCTGGGGCAGAACGATATTGAAAAAGACGCGGGTTTGGCTCGCCCCGAGGTCGCGGGCGGCCTGAAGCGGCGTGTCGGTGATCCCCCTCAGCGAACCATAAATGGGCAGGACGGCAAGCGGAAGCGTATAGTGCGTCAGCGTGATGATGACGGCAATGGGACTGAACAGGAACGCCGTGATTGGCGTATCGATGAGTTCAAGGATCATGAAGGCCGAGTTCAGGATGCCGCCCGATCCCAGGATCGTCTTCCACATGTAGATCTTGGTGAGATAACCGCCAAACAACGTGACGATGGCGACGAAAAGGAAAACGAGGCCAAACCGGCCGGCCTTGAAACGACAAAAATAGGCGTAGGCAAAGGCGATCGTTGTCGTCACGACGGCAATCGCGAAGGCGATGCCGAACGTGTAGGCGATCGATTGCGCATAGTCGGTCACGACGGTGATGTATTGATCGAACGTCAGGTCGGGACGCAGCTGATAGGCGCGAACGCGCCAGAAACTGAGGACGAAGAAGTAGCCGACCGGCAACAGGAAAAGGACAACAAAAATAATGCTCGACGGTGCGAGCAAAAGCGAGCGAAGGTTGGGTGCCAGCCTCATCGGTCCGTGAGTATGCGCTGGTCGTCAAAACGCCATGCAACGACGACATCGTCACCAATGGACAGCCGACGACGCATGTCCATGTCACGGCTGTCGATGGTCACGACGATTTTGTCGTTGATGGCAACACTGTAGTGAACATGGGGGCCTCGGAAGATCGCATCCAGAAGACGGCCGGATAGATACGCGTCGCACCCGGCAAGCGTCTGGTCGTCACGATGGGTCGCAATCGACATTTTCTCCGGGCGAATGATGCTCACAACTGCCTCTTCCGCACCGGAATCTGCAAAAGCGATCCCCGTATTGAGGATCACCCGACCATTCGATCGCTGTCCGGGCATAATGTTGGCCTCGCCGATGAAGGTCGAAACGAACTGGGTCGTGGGCGTGTTGTAGATCTCCTCCGGCCTTCCGTCCTGCACGATATGTCCGCCCTCCATGACGCAGATGCGTGTCGCCAGTCCCATGGCCTCTTCCTGGTCATGGGTTACGAAGACAAACGTCCCGCCAGTCGAGGCGTGGATCCGGCGAAGCTCTTCCTGCATGGCCTTGCGGAGTTTCAGATCGAGCGCCGCGAGCGGCTCGTCCAGGAGCAACGCATCCGGGCGCATGATCAAGGCGCGCGCCAGCGCCACGCGCTGCTGCTGGCCACCGGAGAGGTTCGTGACCGGTCGATCGGCAAGACCCTCCAGGTGAACGAGATCCATGGCTCTTCCGACGCGGTGATCGATCTCGACCCTTGAGACCTTCGCCACGCGCAAGCCGTAAGCGATGTTCTGTGCCACGGTCATATGGGGAAACAGACCGTAACCCTGGAATACCATGTTCGTCGGTCGGTGCTCAGGTCCAAGCCGTGTCATGTCCTTGCCGCCGATGTGGACCGTCCCGGCGGTCGGCAACAGAAACCCACCGATCAAGCGCAGAAGCGTGGTCTTGCCGCAGCCAGAGGGCCCGAGGATCGCAAGAAACTCGCCCTGAGCGATCCGCAACTGAAGGGGGTGAACCGCTGTCACTGTTCCGAAGGTCTTGGAGACCCCCCGCAAGTCGACGAGTACCGCTCCGTCGCTCACGGTTCGCAACCGTGCACATTGCGCGTGCGAGAGGGGATAGTGACTCGGCAATTGAGCGGGAGAGGCATGGCAAGTGGCAAGACGAGGTGCCTCTCGTCCCGCTGTCTTGAACCGGCAGACTTGCTGTACTCCGTGTTCCCTGCCGCGTCTGGTCCGACAGGCATTCCGCGCCCTGCGATCCCGGTGGACATCCCGTTGTGCTCACCCGCTGCGCGATCGCATCTTGCGGACATTGACCGGCAGGCTGAACCGATGGGCTTGAGATCCGAACCCGCGCTGTACTTGCCCCCGATGTTGTACCAACGGATCCGAGATGATCCCGGCCCGTTTGCTTCGGGACCGGCATGCCGGCCCCGAGACATTGGCCAACTCGACCGGAGCTTGATGGCCGATCGAACTGTGCGGACGGGCTCCTTCGTAATCCGTTCGCCATGCCTCATGCTTGGATCGTGCATCGTCCAGTCCCAAAAGCCAAGAGGCGTGTAGGCGCTCGGCGCGGAACGATCCGTCGAACGATTCAATGAAAGCACTGTCAGTCAGCAGGTACGCCCCGCCGGGAAAGGTCCAGGGTTACCCCACCCTTCCACCCCCACATGCCGAGTTCCTCGCTGGTGATTTCCGGCCCGTTTTTGCCCGCATCGCCCTCGGCACGCTGTACGTTTCGGTGACCCGCTGCGGCATCTCCACCACATCGCAGTCCCGGCAATTCCGACGATCATCAATCGCCGGTTTCTGGCATCGATGGCGATCAAGATCCGGATGCGCCGGCCGTCGAACGGCTGAACCGCCATGTTTCTTGCGCCACCTTCAATCAGATCTGCTGCGAAATCATCGTCTTCCAGCAAATCTCCTCGGCGCTCGTTCCTTCCTCCATTTTGCGCAGGATGAACGTCATCTGCTACTCGTCCACGATCACGCGGTCTTCTTCATCGGTGATGTGAGTCCGGAGGTACGTCGAAACATGAATTCCGTTCTATCACGTGCATCAAATCTATCTGCGGGTTCGTTCACCATCGACGGTCAATGAAGACGGGAATTGCTTTGGCTGGATCGGTGCAGGCGCAACATCGATCGATTTGATGCAAAAGATCAGCATTTTTGCGGTGTCATTGATGACACGATTTCGAGGAAGCTTTGACAGGCGGAAGCCGATCGTTGGCTCGGTATCGCCTTCATACTCGAAGAGTTGTACGTCAGGGGTGAAGCAGGAAAGCAACCGTCGAGTCGAGCAAGACTTGAAGAAGAAGGACTACAGTTCAATGAAGTTCGATTCTATCGCGGTGACGGGCGGCAACGGCGCATTGGGTCGGCAAGTGATGCGAAACTTGTCGAAGTTCGCTCAAGTGACGGCGATCGATATCGTTCCCGGGCCGTGCGACGTCAAGACGAGATACGCAGATATTCTGTCTCTTGAAAGTGTCAGGGAAGCGCTGGCGGGGCACGACGCGGTCGTTCACCTGGCTGCGTTGCTGCAGCCGAACGACCCTGAGGAAAAGCTTTTTCAGGTCAACGTCACCGGGACCTGGAACGTGTTTCGCGCCGCCTCTGACCTGGACATCAGAAAGATGATTCTGCTGTCCAGTGAGTGCGGATCGGGGATCATCAATATCAGCCGCATGCCGCTCGCCAAACCCGACTACCTGCCCATCGACGAGGCTCACCCCTTGCGTCCCAGGGACACCTATGGTGTCAGCAAGCAGATCTGCGAGAGCATCGGGCAGAGTTTTGCCCGCCAGGGTGCCATGCACGTCATCGCACTTCGACCGACCCTCATTCTCATGCCCGGCTGGGACTCCTATGTCAGGGAGATCCGTGAGAAGGACGACGAGGGTCTATGGTCCTACGTGGTCGACACCGACGTGGTTGACGCCATTCGCTTGGCCCTCGAGTTGGACGGGGACGGGTTCGATGCCTTCTACCTTAGCGCTCGCAACACGTTTGCGCCCGAAGAAACCCTGGTCTTCATGGAAAGGAAGTTCGCCACGTCATTCGAGGTCCGCTTTCCGGAACTCTACAGGGAAGATCCCCATGCGGCCATCTGGGATCTATCCCACTCGCAACAGGTCTTGGGTTTCGATCCAAAAGGTGACTGGCGCGACTTTCTGGGCCGAAGGAGTGCGAGAGGCTAAAGCGTCGTCTAGACGCCAACCCCTGCATCTTCTGCTTCAAATGGTTCCGTCAGCAGGTCGAGGAAGCGGCGCACGGCAAAGTACCTGGGGTTCCGGGGATGAGTGACGACAAAGATGTCGTCTTGTGTTTCCGGCGAAGGGGGCATCAGCGTACACAGCTGTCCTCGTTCAAATTCGGGCTCGAGAAACTCTCGCGGCAGAAGTGCGATGCCGAGACCAGCCAGGACCATGCGCTTGACTTCGTTCATGTCGGTTGGCTGACCTGCAACGCTTTTGCCCCAACCATGGCGAGCCCGATAGCGTTGGACCGGAAGAGCCTCGTTGTCGTTGGGCAGGACGAAGTACTCATCGGCAACTTGAGCGGGATCATCGAAGGTGCGGCCAAAGAGTCTGTGGTCCTTACTGCACAGAAGGACATGCTGCTCCCGGTACAGCCATGTGTAGTCCAGGCTTTCTTGTGGCAACATCTTCGGCGTGACGCCGACTTCCGCTTCGTTCTTGAGGAGCATTTCCTCAATCTGCGGGCACGATGCCACGCTGATGAGAAGTTCGCTACGGCGATACAGATGGTTGAACCTGGCGATGGCCGCGTCGAACTGGCGTGACACGAGGTTGCTGACCATAACGACACGAATCTCGATTGCCAGCTCATTGACAATATCATCGAACTTGGCCGGCAGAAGTGCCAACTCGCCCTCAATGCGGCCGCAGGCATCCCAGAGAATTCTGCCTTGATCGGTCAGTTCGAAGCCACCTGGACCGCGACGGCAGAGGACGACGCCCAGGTGATCCTCCAGGCGCTTGAGGGCGCTGCTGACGGCTGGCTGCTTTCGCGCGATGGCATTGGCGGCGCGGCTGATACCGCCATAGCGCACGATCTCTGAGAAGACCTTGAGGAGGTTCCAGTCCAGGTTCTGTAGGAGCCTTGCAGACTTCTGCTCAGTCATGTGCGGTGTATGTCCGCTCGCGGACGCCTTATCCGGCCACGATATCAGGAAATCCCCTGGTGTGAATAGATTGGAGCCTTCTCCTGCGCCTGGAGACTGCATCATCATGCCTCGCTTTCATCGATATCCTCGTTGGTGTGGAACCAGGCGCGATCAACTCGACAAGTGCGACGGGCTGTAGGAGAGCGAATGTTCGACGCCGGGCAATTGTCCAAATTCGCCAACACTTCTATGGTTGAGCGGTGCTTGGAATGCTCGTGCTTCGAGGTGGTCTCGTTCAGGCGAGGTTCGCGTTGGTCGATGGGAGTGTACGATGGCCGGGACCTTTGATTTCTCTGGCAAGGAGGTTCTCGTGACAGGTGCGAGCAGCGGCATTGGTCTTGCCGTTGCGCGTGGCTTCGCAGCCGCCGGCGCGAACCTGGCAATCCTGGCCGATCGGCCGGAGATCTACGACGCCGGGAAGTTCCTGAGTGCAGAGACCGGCAGAGAGGTGACGGTTCTGTGCTGCGACATTACAGATCGTGAGATGGTGTCGCGCGCACTTTCGCCCCTCACTCGCATCGATGTCTTGATCAACAATGCAGGTCTTGAACTGATAACGCCGATCGATGATCGGGGTACGCAAATCGAAGAGACCTTTCGGCGCATCATCGACATCAATGTCATGGGAACCTACTACGTGACGCGCGACGCATTGAAGGTGATGCCGGCGGGTTCGAGCATGGTATTCACCGCATCGATCTGGGCAAAGACGGCCGTCGCCGGTTTCAGTGCCTATTGTGCGTCCAAACACGCCAATCTTGGTTTCATGCGATCTCTGGCGCAGGAGCTGGGGCCACGAGGAATCAACGTCAACGCGGTATGTCCGGGCTTCATCAGAACCGATGCATCGATGCGTTCGGTGACGGCAGAGGCAGTCCGAAGCGGCCGATCGGAGCAGGACGTCACGGACGAATTGCTCGCGAATCAGGCCATGCCAGGGCTGCTGGAACCGGACGATGTCGTGAACACTTATCTCTTTCTGGCGTCCGAACATGCCAAGGATATCTTCGGTCAGTCACTGCATGTCGACCGTGGTGACGTCATGGATTAGCGTCGGAACCCAACTTGGTGCAGAGTGGCGCTTGCCTTCGAAGCATCGATCCGTTCAATCCTCTACATCGATTGTTTCCAAGTTTTCTTCAAATGCGGTCACCGGAATAATTACCTGATGATGCGTCGGAAGACCAAGCGTCCGTAAACTCGGCAGACATCACGCTTCGCCCGATCGGGTCGAAGTGTGTCGAGGCTTCATCTCCTTGAATGCTGCCGGGAAACCCGGGCCCGTCGCCCGACCACGAAGCGCAAGGGGAGGAGCACGTGAACAAACGATTGATCGATAGGCTCATGCGGACCGGCGTTCTCACAACGCACCCAAGTGGCTTGGTCCGCATGCGCGGTGTGTCGGGCATGTCGCGGCGCACGTTTGGCAAGGGCGTGATTGCCTCATCGGCGGTGCTGGCCTCCGGTGCCGTGAATCCTGCTTTTGCAGATGCGGAGGTCAACTTCCTTGGCTGGCAAGGATATGAGGAAGGTCTGACCCATGGCGGCGTCGCCGAGGATCTGGGAATCAGCGTGAACGCCACGTACATGAACGACAACAACCAGATTATCGCAACTGCGACGGGCGGTGGCATGGGCAATATGGGAATTGCCACGCCGGATCACGGCTATACGCCTGTCATGGCCGAAATCGGGATCCTTGAGGAACTCGATGTCGAGCGGCTTCCCAACTTTCCCGACCTGTTCGACACCTTCAAGACGATGCAGGGGCCCAACGTCGATGGCGTGCAATATGGTTTGCCCTACACTTGGGGTTCGATTCCCCTGATGTACAACCCAAAGCACGTTACCGAGAAGCCCACCTCCTGGCTCGATATCCTCAAGCCCGAGTACAAAGGCAAGGTCGCCCTGGTCAACGATGTGATCAGCGTGATGATCCCGTTTACCATGACCGCGGCGAGCACGCATACGCCGACGCGTATCACCCAGGATCAACTCGACGCGGCCATCGACTTGATCATCAAGATCAAGACCGAGCACGCGCGAACGATCGCATCAGGTTATGGCGAACTCGCCGATCTTTTCGCGAGCGAAGAGATCATCATGGCGCAGGCATGGGAACCGGTTGCTGCCTGGGCTGGCGACAAGGGAGTCGAGCTTGCCTGGACGGTGCCGCAGGAAGGCACGTGGACCCTGGTTGACTGTCTGGCGATGATACGCAACGCGCCGGATCAGGATGCGATCTACGAACTGCTGAACAACGGCCTTTCTGGCCCTGCGCAGGCCCATGTCGCCAACGTGAACGCGACTGGTGCCACGGTCATGGCGGCGGTGCCACTGCTCAACGAGCGTGCTCGGTCAATGTATCCCTATGACAACATTGCCGGGTTCCTCGAGGGTACCGGTGGCGGCCCGTTCCCGCTCTGGCCGCTTGACGAAGACGGGGACCTCGTTACGTTCGACGATGTTCTCAATGCCTGGGAACGTTTCCTGAAGGCATGATGTCGGCTCCCTGTGGCGGACGGATCTGACGCGCGGCCCTCCAGGGGGCTGTTCTAGACGTCGGATTCGTTCCGTTGCGGCGATGCGCCATATCTCCCAAAACAGTTGTCACGGGTATTCGGCTTCATGATCGGAACAAAGACAGCAGATGTAGAGGCATTCTGGCAAAGCTGCCGGAAGCAGCACGGCATCACGACTGATGCATATCACGCCAGTTCGTTTGCTGATCCCGGCTTTGCATCCTACCAGGGCGAACTTATCGATTTGGCGATTGCCGGGAAAAAGAGGGCGACAGCCCACATGGCACTCGACTTTGAACGGAACAACATCGCGCGACGCGAAATCGGCGACTACTGGGTTGTTGTCACACCCGACAGCGAGCCCAGGTGTTTGGTGCGGATTACGGCAGTCGCCATCAAACCGTTCAATACCGTCGATGCGGCATTTGCAGCCAGCGAGGGCGAGGGTGACGAGAGTCTCGAATACTGGAGAAAGGTCCATCGCGAGTACTTTGAGCTCCAGTGCGCACATTGGGGCGTCACGTGGCGCGAGGACGCCTTGACCGTGTGCGAGAGTTTTGAGCTCATCGAGGTCGCCTAGACGTCGGCATCCTGCATCGTTAGTCCGAAGTTCCCCCTGATTTCCAACTGACATTCGAGACAAACGGTTGATTTGGCGCAGTGTTTTTGTGTTTATGGGCTGTGGAATGTAGCCATGTAATAGTGGATACAGGTGTGTCGTTAGCAAGTAGAACTGTCCGGTTTTCGTAGCACATCAATTGGCCGCTTCGGTTGAGGTTGTTGGCCCTGTGGGGAAGTGGTCAGGCGCGGAGCGGCTGTCCACTTGTCCACAGGGCGCCGGCCGGTCGCGTCGAAGCGGGTCACGCGGCCTTCCGGGTGCCGAGCCCTTCTAGGTCACCACGCGGCCCACGCCGCTTCAGACAAAGGTGTTCGAACTCCTGGGCGTGAAGCCGTAGCGTACCCAGTACCGCGCCACTGAAATCTGTCGAATGTCATTCATATCAAACAGTTGCGATTGATCGGCTCTGGAACTTCGGGTTAGTGGATTGACGGTAGCGTTGTAGGGTTCCGGAAGTCTGGCCTGCGTTCGTCTGGTGCCCGACGAGCGATGGCGTCGGCCCGCACCTGCCTGGCGCCGCCGACGGGGAGTGTTTAAGGGACCACGTCGAGTGTCAGAGGCCGAAGGCCAAAACAGGGGTCTCGACTGGGAGGTTCGTGTTCTGATTGTCTTGTGACGCGGGTCAACCCTCGCAGACGAGGATGTCGAAGGGAATGCGTCCGCCAAGGTTGCGTGCGCCGTCGGCCTCGATGACGTAGGTGTCGATCAGCCCGGTGTCCCAGAGAGTCTCGAAGTTGCCGACGAATCCTTCCTCCCAGACCACATCGTCGGGTGGGTCCTCGTCGTAGGAGAAGTTGAATTCATCGACCCAGTCGGGGGCGAACGCGATCCCCAGCTCGTAGCCGATACACCAGCCGGGGCTGCCCTCCAGGCCGCACTCGGCGTAGTAGCGCCGCAGCTCGGCGTTGACCTCCCGCACCGGGCGGCCCGCACGGGCCTCGTTGGCGAAGACGTCCCATGACCCTGCCGAGCGGTGGTAGCGGTCGCGCACCGATTGCGGTGGCTCGCCCGTCCAGAACCCCCTCAGGATGTTGCCGTGGTAGCGGAACCAGACGCCCGAACAGTCGATCTTCAGGTGCTCGCCGGCCTTCACGACCCGCCGTCGCGGCAGCTGGTGCCCGCCGATCGTGTTGCCCGACTGGATCATGAGCGGAATGGCCGAGACCTCCCCGCCGGCCGCGTACATGGCGTGGGCCATCTCGGCCTGTACGTCGAGCTCGGTGACGCCGGGCCGGATGGTGCGCCAGGCCGCCTGATGGCCCAGCGCGCAGATCTCCATGGCCCTCGAGATGTGCGCCAGTTCGGCCGGCGATTTCAGGCGGCGCGCCCGGCGCAGGATCATGCTGGCGTCGACGACCTCGCAGCCGGCGTCGCGGAAGGCCGATTCAATCGTTTCCTGCACCCACCGGCAGGGCTGGAAGCTGCGATGCTCCAGTCCCACGACCGTTCCCGGCTTCAGCAATCCGGACGCACGGAGCTCCTCGACAATGAAGAGCGGCTGGCCTTCGGGCGAGCGATCGTCGAAGAAGCGCATGTCGTCGGCGACGGATGTCTTGAAGAGAAGCGCGTCCTCGCCAAGCGCGTCGAAGTGGATCGGCTCGTCCCACTCCAGCGCCAGGGCCGTGCCCAGGCATGCCCCCCAGTTCGACGGTGCGTGGGTGCGGTACCAGGCCGCCGCGTAGCCGTGCAGCCAGCACATGTGGGCCGGTGAGGTGGCGTACAGGAGGTCGATGCCGGCCTCCGCCATGAGGGACTTGGCCCTGACCCAGCGCGCCTCGTATTCGCTCCGCGCGAAAGCAAGTTCGCCGGGTTCGGCCGTTGCCCGATCGAACGAGCCCGACACGCGTGGCAGGACCATGGCTCTTTCTCCTCGCCATTCGCATCCAGCATAGGCGCCGGACGCCACCATGTCTGCGCGCCGGCAAGGACGGACCGTTCCGTGTGTCCGAAGTCGGCCCGGTCACTCGTGGCGGCGCCGTCGGGGACGTGCTGCCGGTCGAGCGTTTCGACCTCGCAAGGACGAAGAACAAGGGAATGCGCAGCCACACCGTCTGCCAGGGAGAAGCCGGCAGACGGTGCACGTCATGAATCAGGCACCTCCAGTGTCGATTCAATCAGATAGTCTGCGCCCTAGAAGCCCGACTTGACCTCGTCGAACATGGCGACGACCTTGGGCTGACTCTCGACGGAGAACGGAATCAACAGGACACCGGCATCCGTGACGGCATCGGCATTGTCGAGGCCGAGTTCCCTGATCATCTCCAGGTCGACGAGGTCGTAGGCCTTCCGGTTGGGCGATGCGACTGCCCATTCGCCGAGGAGAAAGGCACCGCTCTCGGGCGAAATGACGGAATCGATGTAATCGTACATCTTTTCTTCCGAGGCCGTGGCGCCGTTGCAGATCGACAGGAAATCGATCCAGACGATCATGCCCTCCTTGGGAACCATGAATTCGACCGGAACGCCCTGCGATTTGAGGATCGAGACCGAACTCGTCCAGCCGTACGAGGCGACAACTTCTCCTGTCGCCATGGACTGCTCCATCGACGTGGCGTCGCTCCAGTAGTAGCGCAACAGCGGTCGTTGCTCGGTCAGGAGCGCCCGGCACTTGGCGATGTCGTCGTCCGTCATGTTGAACGGATCGTCGACGCCGGCGACGATGGCGGCCGTGACGACGCTGTCCGTCGAATCGTCGCGCATCGAAAGGCGGCCCTCGTACTTGGGATCCCAGAGGATGTCCCATGTCGGGTTGTCGGCGTATTCAGGGGCCAGATCCGGGCGATAGACAACGGCCGATCCACCCCACGCAAAGGGAACGGCCCACTGCTGGCCATTCTCGAACGCGGGCGCTTGCGTCTTGAGTCCGTCGAAGAGATCGGGCCAGTTGCTGAGCTTCGAGGTATCGGTGGGCACGATGATGCCGGCGTCCCTCCACCGCTCGATCGTCTCGGCCCCAGGCGTGGTGATATCGGGAACGAAGCCTGAAAGATGCTTGGCGAATGCCTCGTCGAGGCCGCCGAACAACGAGAACTCCGGTGATCGCCCATACTTGTCGCTGTAGGGCACGTGGAGTTCGGGCACGTTGTACCCGTCCCACGTGAACACCAGCGGATGATGATCGGATGCCTGAGCGCGCATGGTAAACGGCACTGACGTCACGAGGATGCCGGCCGATGCCAGGGTGCTCAGCGCTTGACGACGGCTGATACCGTGCGCGAAGGGCGACAAGGAGGCGTCGACCGGGAGTGACCTGATTGATCCTGTATTCTTGTTCATGGTGAGTGGCTCCCCTCCTGACCAGTTCATGTGTTGCAGTACGATACGATGAGCATGTTACTGGATTCTCTGGAATGTGGCCAGTTTCCACCGTCAGGCAGGGAGAGTCCTCAGGTTGCCGCGCAACCATCCAGGCGTATGCCGCGGAACCGATGCCGGCATCGCTCAGGACCTTGAACCTTGCCCATGCGGCGCCTTCAAGGGAGGCGCCGCATGGGCATCCAGGGCGGCTCTCGACAACATCTGCGTTGCGGCAAGGGACCGCCTGGTTGGTTCCTCCTTGCGCCCCAGGGTCATGTTCGAATCGTTGAAGGCACCGTTGCTCAATGGAGCGCTGATGAACTGGCGGGCCAGGCAAGCGACGCGCATTCTCCTGTTCTTGACGAGAGTGCCGGATCGCTCAGACAGCGAGGGCCATGCCGTCGCCATAGGGAATGTCGGCGCCGCCCGAGGGATGACCCCCGGAGTCGAATCCGATCGCATGGACCGAGGCGATGTCGTAGCTGAACGGGCTGCGCTCGACGCGGTAGCCCTCGGCCTCGAGTTCGGCGCACAGGTAGCGAGGTATGCGCGCTGTCACGGTGATCGTGTCGCTGGTCGCCGAGAAGCGGGGCGCCAGGATGGCCTCCTGCGGGCTCATGCCGAACTCGATCACGTTGAGAATGACCTGCAGGACGCCCATGGCGATCTGCGTTCCTCCCGGGGCGCCCAGCGCCAGCAAGGGGCGCTCGCCGTCGAACACGATGGTGGGACACAGCGAGGAGAAACGGGCCTTGCCCGGCGCGATCGAGCCCGTGCGGCCCGGGCGCGGATCGAAGACCGCCATCGCACCGTTGTACATGAAGCCCAGCCCCTCGGTGATGACGCCCGACATCATTCCCAGCGTGTGCGTCATGGTGACGATGTTGCCCTCGCGGTCGGCCGTCACGAGATGAGTCGTGCCGGGCGCCTCGGCGAGGGGCATCCGCTCGACGTGCGCCTTCTTGCCGGCCTCGATGGCCCGCGAATGGCCCCTGGCGTATGCCTTGTCGGTCAGCCGCTCGAGAGGCACCTCCTTGAAGCGCGGATCCCCGACATGATTGTCCTTGTCCACGGTGGCGATCTTCATCGCTTCGGCGACGGTGCGGATGTAGGCGGGCGAGTTGTGGCCCATGGTGACGAGGTCGAAGTTCTCGAGGATGTTGAGCATTTCGACGAGCATGATGCCGCCGCCAGGCGGGCGGTTCGTCGCCAGGCGATACCCGCGGTAGCTGCCCCACAGCGGGTCGCCGGTGTCGGTAGCGTAGGTGGCGAGATCGCGGGCCGAAAGCAGGCCGCCATGGGCCCTCATGTCGGCATCGATCCGGGCGGCGATCTCGCCCTCGTAGAACACCTCCGCGCCATGCCGGGCGATCTCTTCCAGGGAGAAGGCCATTCCCGGATTGCGGACCACGCTGCCGATGCCGTGGGGTTCGCCGTCGGACCCAAAGTAGACGGCGCGGCCCTCGGGCGAAAACGCGAGGCGCTCGCGTACGCTCGTGCGCCCGGGCTGGTCTGGAGCGACCCAGTAGCCGTGGACGCCCGGCCGCACGACGAAACCCTCCCGGGCACAAGTGATGGCAGGCTCGATCAGTTCGGCCCACGCCAGTGTGCCATAGCGGTGGCTGGCCTCGGCGAAGGCCCGGCAGGTGCCGGGGGTCGTGATCGACTGGTAGCCGAGATCGTTGACGGCGTCCTTGAGGACGAAGCCGAAGCCATCCTCGGTCTCGCCCAAAATGCGGCCCTGCCACATGTCCGGGGTTGCGGCGGCCGGGACGCGGCCGTGAAAGTCGATGATCTCATGGATGCCTCGTCCGGGCATGTACACCTGCATGGCCCCGAAGCCGGCAATGCCGCACATCATCGGGTCGACGACGGTCTGCACGAAGGCACAGGCGAGTGCGGCGTCGACCGCGTTGCCACCCTGGCGCAACACCCGTGCGCCGGTTTCGACAGCATCGGGCTGAAGGCTGGTGATCATGGCCCTGGGCATGGTCTTCCCCCTCGCTGCCGCGGCGGGCAACGATAGCCGAAGTTCACCGGCCCTGCGATACGATCGTTGCCGAATGCGGACGTTCATGATGGAGCCCGTCTCCTGGAGCGAACGTTTCCGAGAAACCCGGGAACCGTCCCGATGGTGTCAGAGAGTTTTAGGCTGAAGTTCGAAGCCTGATACGGGCCCAGTGTGCTGTTTTGCAAGAGGTTTTGCC
>JAPPGE010000077.1 GCA_028821455.1 bacterium
GAAAACCCAAACACTCACTTCATCGAATAGATGCACTTCCTGGCCGTCATCGACACCTGGTCGTGTTGGACGAAGATCTGGATCAATCGGACCGCTTCATGGATCTGTTCATGTCGGGCGAGGAGTGGGGATTGTGACGGTGATTGCGGAAGGAATGCTCAAGTTCGACTTTCCGAACAGTTGCCAAGCCAGCAAGTACGATGACTGGTCCTTTTATCGAAATCAGTTTCAGCGTGTCGTGAACGGCTCCAAGGCGGTGGACATCGTTTGTGTCGAACGCGACGTTTCCTGGCTGATTGAAGTCAAGGACTACAGACGGCATCCGCGCACGAAGGCAATTGACATCGTGGACGAGATGGCTGTGAAGGTGCGGGATACCCTGGCCGGATTGGCTGCGGCGGCGAGAAATGCCAACGACATTCACGAACGCAAACATGCTCGTCGAGCCTTGGCAAGCCGAACATGGCGAGTCGTGCTGCATCTGGAACAATCGGAGACACCGCGGAAGCTATGGAAAAATCCCGTGGATTCATCCTCGCTATTGTTGAAGCAGAGGTCCAGAGTGTTGAAGGCGATTGACGCTCATCCCATTGTTTGCAGTCGAAACAGTCCTTGCGGCCAAATTCCCTGGACGGTTCGATAACGGTTCGATCGGACCGAGCCGAATTCTCTTCTACGACGACGTACACCATACGATCCGCTCCGTCGATGGTTCGCCAAACGATGTGGAATATCTGCTTCCCGGCGAGACTGCAGGATTTCTGATGGAAAGCGCACGGTAATGGTTAGTTGAAGCGATTCCGCGCAGCTCCACCCGGCTTAACCGACGGACTCGCGTGGGGATGCGAGACGATTGTCTCCTTCGCTGCGACGATGGAGTGTGGAGCATGCGGTCGGCATTGACCTGTAGCAAGACGAAGCCGTTGCCAGCTCGATTCGCGCCGGTCAGGGCGACTCTGCGTCGAAGTCCGACCGCAGGGCTGAAATCAAAGCTGCCATGATCAAGATGATGCTGGCCCAGGTCGCCGTCGCCGGTGTGCTGTTCGCAGCCTTCAAGCTGCTCCGACCGGCTGGCGGCTTCCGGCCGGAACGCCAACGGATACCCGGGAACGCGAGAACCCACCCGCCGTGGAGTGCTGGAAGCCGCCAGCCGAACCGGTACCGCAATGGAAGCCCCGCAACCCACTTTTGCGGCTTTCCACCGCCTGATTCGTATTGCACCGGAGGCGAACGCTCGGTGCCTCTGTACGCTGTCGCGGCGGGCGCATCTGCCGTCGGCGGGGCTTTGGCGCGGGCGTATTCGGCCGCAGGTAATGTGAAGGTGAACGGCGCACCCTGGCCCAGACCTTCGCGCCGGCGCGGACGCGGCCCCTTGGGACTCCACCAACCCCTTGGCAATCGCCAGCTCAAGCCGGGCCGCTGCTGTCCAACCAGCGGCATCACTGCCGTCCACGCCATGCTGGTCCACGATTCGAACCTCGTCCGCGTGCGGCTGAAACTCGCCCACACCTTCTTCCTGAAAGGCAAGGACGGCCTGGCCAGGAACATTTCGAGACGGCCCTGGCCGGCGATTGCCAGACGAGGTCAAGGCTAACTTGGAGGGCGTCCTCGCCGAGATCCGCGCCCGGAGGTGCTGGAGCTTCAGCGCGGGGATCGCGCTGGTGCCCGACACCAACATCGGCGGTGGATCCGACGAGCGCACCATCATCATCCATGGCCTCCCCTTCGAGCGGGACGCGGACGAGTTGACCACGTCGGGCATCGGCCTTTCGGTCTGATCCGGGGTGGAGTATCAGGCGCCGGTCTCCGAACGACTGCGCCTGCACTCAGGCCGCCAAGCGGGAGTACGCCGTCTCCGACTTCGACCAGCACTTCGCCGCCCTTCATCTCGGCCCGCGCTGGCTCGTGGACGCGCGACGGAGGCGAGCTTTCTCAGCAGTGCCCGCCAGAATTGCTCCGGCGCACCGAACTACCGCGACCTGGGCGACCGCCTCGAGTTCGCACGCTCGCTGCGTCCCTGCTTCACCACCTTTGCCCAGGCCCCCTGGCACGAACGCCGCTGCCGCACCCGGACCCACCTCGACGGCCCGGTGTGCGATGCGACCCTGCGCGGCTCGTGGGTGGTTGCGCCGACGGTAAGGGTCGACTTCTCCGGCGGTTACGCGCAGCAGCGGCCGGAGTTCCGGCGCGACCGATGGCTCGGCACGGGTGTCACCGTGGCCCTGCCCGGGGGCTTCACGATCGACGGCGGCGCGGAGGTGCGCTGAACGGACTACGAGCGGGGCTGGTTCCCCTTCGTCGAAGATAACGGCGCGCGCGAGGACCGCACCCTTTCCTACAGGCTCTCCGCCTACAACCGGGCACTGACGGTGTTGGGGTTCAGCCCCGAACTCGCGGTGGTCCGCGAAACCCGCGACAGCAATGCCCAGCTCCACGACTACGATTGTACCTCGGGTGAACTGCGCTTCGTGTAGCAGTTCTGATGGCTGAAGCATGCCGGCTACATTGGCGACAGTCCGCATTCCGGCCAGCGGGACAACCGTACTCGACGTGCGCCCGGTATTGTTGTATCGTGTCAACATGGCGCGCTCGAGGCATCCGAAGAAGGAGGTGGAAGGTGTGTTGCGAGAGGCCGAGGGCACCGGATGGACCGTCACGCCAACCCGATCCGGGCACCGCTGGGGCGTCATGAAATGCGGAGCGCCCGGCCCTTCCGAATGTCGGACGTCAATCTGGTCGACGCCTCGAAGCCCCGGCAACCATGCTAGTCAATTGAGGCGCTTCGCCGCGCGGTGTCCTCATCGAATCCTGAGGAAGAAGGATGGATGAACGTTCAACCTATCAATTCACTCTGATTGTCGACGGTCCGGACCTTCAGGACCAGTCCTTCATCGACTTGCTGTTCGAAGCTGGGTGCGACGACGCCACGGTCGGCGTCAGCGACGGGGTGCAGTATGTCGACTTCGATCGTGAGGCCGGTGCGCTCGACGATGCGATCCTGTCGGCCGTTGACGATCTCGAGACGCTGAAAGGCGTCGAGGTCGTCCGCATTGCCGACGCCGGATTGGCGTCACTGGCCGATGTGGCCGCCCGCGTCGGCCGCACGCGTGAGAGCGTTCGCCTTCTGGTCAGCGGCGATCGCGGCCCCGGAGGATTTCCCAAGCCGGTGACTGATCCGCGTAGCCGCTACCGCCTGTGGCGCTGGTCCGAAGTGGCACACTGGTTCAACGCGCGTTACGGCGGCACTGCCCCGGTTGCGGACCACGAGTGCACGGCGTTTTACAACGCTGCCCTCGAATGCCGTTACGGCCGTCGCCGAAGGGACTCTTCGGACCGGGTCACGCTGCGCGAGCTTGTTGGAATGCGTCTGTCCCGGTCTCCCGACCGAATGCTCCGCTCGACGAGTTCCGCCGGAGACGGTTGGGACGCCGGGACGCCGGCACCGCCTTTGATCCCGCCCGAGGCCGATGACACGCGTTCTTTCGAATGCCTGTTTGACGAAAGCCAGTGGCTGCAGATCATGAGGGTCGTTGGCGATAGTGGATACACGATCTTCAGAACGCGCCTGGCCGACGTGATCAACCCGGGACTGCCATACAACGACCTGCGGCGCATCCGCTGTCCCGATCAGCACCGCGGAGTTTATGCGTTTCGGGATCCTTCCGGACCGGGCGAATTCCTGTATGTGGGCAAGAGTGATAAGGGAGACAAGGCACGGGACATCAAAGTTAGAATCGGCCAGCACCTGAGCCCGAAGGACACGGGAGGGAACCTGCGCAGGAACTGGTGCAGGCAAAACTGCTCGCATCGCGAATGCGGAGACAAGTCCAGATGCCTGGGACCGGAATTCTGTTCGTTCGAAGACCGAGTGCTTCGATGCGATGTCTGGACGATAACTTGGCCGCCGGGTGAAATTGATACCGAAACCGTGACCAGAGTTGAGGATGTGTTGGTCCGACTGGCCAAGCCCGCCTACCAGACGTAGCGAATGAAGGAACCGTTTACGGACCTCGTGGAAATCGGCGAGACCGAATCCGACAGTCCTTGGCGACCGGTGAGTATCCTCCTTCGCCCTTGCCGGGTTTCGCGCAATCTCGTCCATCGGAATCGAAAAGCGGACGCAGGGGTTCTAACCATGACCGCCGGCATCAGCCGGACCGGGCCTCCATCGTGCGGTTGTCCTTTATCCAGGACCTGCTTGGCCTTGGATCACGGTCGCTGGGTCTGCGACTGTACGCAGCTGTCGCTACACCACTCGCTCGCTCGCTTGGTGCCGCAGATTGCGACGGCAAGTTCGTGGCTCTTTCGACCGCCACGCACCCCGCGGCGCAATCAGAAGCCTACCATACCTGTGTCCCCCGCCTCCGATGCCGCACCGCGAAGGATCGGGCGTTTGCACAAGGGTCCTGAGAACCAACGCCCGCTCAGCGGTTTCCGATAACCCCAGGACGCCTTGGCGCAACTTGATGTTGCCGCCGGCGGGAGCCGGTGTGCGTCGCCTGTCCTCCCACGACCGCGCTTCGCGGCGCGTCGCTCCCCGTGCGGAACCCATAGCGATGCGAATCCGTCCCGTCGCCGACAATCCGGATGCGCGCAACGCGTTCGCTCACGACCCCGTTCCGCTTCGAGTAACGTTCCGACGACCAACACCATCAATTCAGAAGATCAACCACTCGCTGCCGCGAAGCGGCCGTCGTTGAGTTACGCAGGAGGAGTGGTTGCACTGGTGAAATTCGGCACGGGTTGGCTATACTGATGACACTCGGCAGCCGGTTCTCGTCTGCTATAGTAACCTATGCAACGGGAGGGCCCGACGGGATGCCTGCGTACAAGAACCTGACGATGGCACTCGGCGCGTCGGCACTTTTTCTGGGGTTGGGCGCCTGCGGCGGTGGTGGCGGCGGATTAAAGTCCGCCATCATCGACGAGGCTACGATGGCAACTGCGACGGCCTTTTCGACAGCGATCGAGACCGCGAAAGCCACCGGTGCGGATGGCACGTTTGACGATATGCCCTACATGGTCGCCCCATCGGTCGAGGCAACGAATGACGGGACGATGGTGACAATCGAGGTGACGGAGACCGGCACGCCGCAGGGCGGAAGCGCGCGTGCCGGCGAGTTCTCCATGCAGGAGAACCGCCCGGCCCCGATTGCCGGGTGGACGGGTGCCCGCTTCCGGCGAGACGATGCGAACGAGCATCTGATCGTCTACTCGGATGTCGGCGTACCGGAGGCAGTGGCCTTCACGCCGGCGAACCTCAACAGGCTGCACGAGGTCAGCGGCATGACCGGGGACATGATTCCGGCATCCGGCCTCGTCGTTCAGGACGCCTGGTTTCCGGTGATCCGGTCGACTTCCCTGGCGGCAGCGAGCCCGCGCGGGTCGGTCACCTACGCAACAACGGGAATGGGCGCCGACGAGGGCCTTGCCTTCACGGGCACCTTCTCCGACGCGCCGGGCGAGTACAGCTGTTCCGGAAGTTCTTGCCGGGTGACGCTCGACGACAGGGGCGCACCCACCGCAACTGGCGGCTCTTGGACCTTCGCGCCTGCCGAGGATGCGATGGTGAGCATCCCGGATTATGACTACGTATATTTCGGGTGGTGGCTGAACGAGACAGACGATGCCCATGGTTTTCAGACCTTCGCGGACGCTGCGGGCTTACCCGCAGGCGCGGGCAACGTGGAGGCCGCCATGGAAGGCTCTGCGACCTACAGGGGCGCAGCAGCCGGCGTCTGGGCAACTCTGGACGTCGCCGGGGGCCAGATCACGCGGGCGCGGAGCGGCGAGTTCACGGCGCAGGCGGAGCTGACGGCCAATTTCTTCGCAACCCAGGATGCCGGTGTCGTGAACGGCGAGATCACTTCCTTCCGCGACGGGTCGGGCCGATCACTGGCCGGCTGGCGGGTGATCCTGGACTCGGCACAACTGACGGTAGGCGCGGCGTCCTTCGCCGGTGCGACCCGGGGAGCACTCGGTTCAGCCAGCAGCGGTACGGGCAGCTGGGAAGGGCAGTTCCACGGGAGCGACGGGGCCGAGACCAATGCGCAGCCGAGCCATGTCACCGGTCGGTTCGACCTCCACTTCCCCGGTGCGCATATCGCCGGCGCGTTCGGAGGAAGCAAGCAATAGGAAGGTCCTCTCGGCGGCAAGAAACTCGCCGTTTCGGCAACGAGGATTCCTGTGCGCGCAGTTGCCGTCCTGAACGCCAACGAGTCGCTCGCCGGCACACGAAGAGATCGGGCGATCAAACGAAAGATGAAGACCAACCGAGCCCGATTTCCTGCTGGCGTTGACGGGTGCCACGCCAACGCAACAATAGTCATTTCCGAGTCAGGGCCGGTTGATCACTCGGCAAGCGACGGCTCGTTGCGACGAGTGATGTAGCCCTCGATGAAGTCCACCTTGCCCTCGAGGCGGGAGAGCCGCTGTTCAACCTCTTGCAGTCGTCTGTCCATCGCATCAAGTCGCTTGTCGAGTGCATCAATGCGTGCACCGAGGCTTTCGCCAAGCTTGTGCATGTCTGTACGCAACCAAGCGAAAAGACCGATGATGAGGGCGGCCTGCGCACAGAAGACAATGATCAGATCCGTATTCATGGAGCAACCATAGCACGACGGCCCCGCTCACCGCCAACCACACATTTGATCGTCGCCTCCGCTACCGAAGCCCTTGGGAGGCGCTTCCCCTCAGCTTACTGTTGCGACGCGGTCAGCGTGGTGCTCGGGGCAACAAACGTTCCGGCGAAGGCACCCTCGCCTCCATTGTCCTCCTCGAAATCGACTCCGGTGAAGCCCGCTACGAGCCGTGGGTTGCCCGCTTGGTCCGGCTTGTTCGACAGGGACCCGCCCCAGGATCCGTCTGACGCGACAACCGTCCGGTTCGGATGCGTCACCGTGATCGCGCCGCCGTCGAATGTTCCGTCAACCGTATCGAAACGGACCTCTCCCAGATGCAGTTCGTAGTCGGTCGCCGTGGCCTCCAGGTCGACGACCTTCTCTCCCAGGAAGACACTGAAGTGGGCGCGGCGCGTGATGAGGTCGCCCACACATCCGATGCACCCGCCGATGGTGCGCGCGCCGAAATACGCGGTCAGGGTCGCGATGCCCTCGTACTCGTCAATCACGTAGCCGGCCTCCTCCGTCCCGTATGAGTACAGCCCTCCCGCCGGTCCGACGTATGTGGCTTGCCCCTGCAGTGGCAGGTCGGGAGGAAAAGCCGGATCGAGTTCCGGCCCGTCCACGATCGCATATCGTTCCGATCGGGCGAAGGAGAGTTCGGGTAGGTGCTGGTCCGGGAACTCGGCCCACCAACCGGCCATCAGGTAGTCGAGCGGATCGTTGTCATCCCAGGTGACCACGCTGTAGGCGATCGAGGTTCCGTCCGCGGTCTCTTTCAGGAACGTCCACGCACGGCCTGCTTGACCGGGCAGGGGCGTTTCGAAGGGACCGGTGGCGATGGCGTCCTCGACCGTGTTCACCGAGACGTTCCTGCCGTCCTGTAGATCGAGAAAGACGGTCAGGACGCCTTGCTCGAACGTGCTGTTCCGTTCGAAGTGAATCGACTCGTCGCTCATTGGGTCGGTATTGCCGCAGGCACCCAAGCCGATCACGCTTCCCAGCAGTGCTGCGCGTAGCATGCTCTTCATTCGATCTACCTCCACCGCAGCGTCTCATTTCATCATCGCCGTGGAGACCGGCGTTCTTCAAGAGAGGCTTGCGAATTTCGGCACCGATCCGCTCGCATCGTCACTCAGCGGGATTTCATCACTTGAGTGCACGTCCTGGCCGTCGCCAACAATTGGCGATGCATGATGCGCCGGGGTTTGTTCATGACACATTCATGGGCGAGGATCACGAGCGCATGGGCGGGACCGTGAAACGCACCGATCCGGTCGCAGCCTTTGGCAGGTCGCGAGACTGACTTATCGCGAAAAAATAGGAGCCGCAGGTGGCCACCTGCGGCTCCCGTTGGATGCCCCTCCTTGCAAGGGATGACAGGGCACCCGCATGAATGCCCCGGTGGTTGAGGGTAGGGCACCCACGCATCAACGGCGACGATAGTGGCGTTGATGGAGTTGTCAATTCACTCCGCAGTCTGCCAGCGCTCACAGAAGCCCGCTGAGTGGCCTTTCGTATCGAGGCACATCAAGCCCATCGCAACGACGCTTCGCTCACGAGCGGCCTGCCCTCGCCTTCTTGCCGGCCATGATGCGGGCATGCGCCAGGAGGAGCTTTTCCCGCCTGGTTTCTGCGTCGTCGGTCTCTCGCTCGTCCGGTTGGTCCAACATGTTCACGATGGATACCGCCCCCCTAATGACACACTCCAGGTTGTCGAGGTCGAGGTTCGAGGGATCACCATCGAGGTATGCCACGACATGACCGTCAGGGATTGGTCCGTTAGCCTGTTCCCAGACCCACCGGCCTTTGGGCATCCAGTGTGCTTTCTGTTGGGTGCCGGCAGTTCGGTGAAACTTCGACGGTGAGGGACCGGGCACCTTGATCATGATCGTCCGGAGTTCTTGTCGATCCCCTCCCAGCCTCCTCGAACGCTCGGCCCCGAGAGGCCTCTCGATCGTCGGCGCGTCAGGAGGGTTGTGAAAGTGCTTCACGTTCGCTCGCCCTAACCTGTATCGGTGATTTGCGTCTCTCAGTTGCTCGTAGGTGAGATCTCGATTGAACTTTCGGTTGAACCGCACGACCGTCTTGTCCATTGGCCACTTCGAGATCACCCGCTTCAGCCAGGCAAGTTCGGCGTCGTTGAACAAGCGGGGGCGCTTGCGGTTTGCGTCGCCGAACTTGTATCGACTGTTGGCGCGCCGCAGCTGGTCATAGGTGATGTCGCGATCGAACTCCTGGTTGAACAGCTTGACGGTCTCGTGGAGCGGCCGCTTCGGAATCTCCCGTTTCAGCCAGGCGACCTCCGCATCATTGAACATGCCGGGGCGGCGAACTCGCCGGGGGCGGTATCGGTTTGGGCGTCCCAACCGGCATCGATGATTTGCGTTTCTCAGTTGCGTATACGTGATGTTCTGACCGAACGTCTGGTTGAAGAGCTCGGCGGTCTCGGGGAGTGTCCATTTGGGGATCTCCCGCTTGAGCCAGGCGACCTCGGCATCGTTGAACTCATGGGGGCTGCTCCCTTGGTTGGCACGCCCGAACCTGTATCGATGATTCGCATTTTTCAGTTGCGCGTAGCTCATGTCCCGATTGAACATTCGGTTGAATAGTTCGACGGTCAGAGAGAGCGGCCGCTTCGGAATCTCCTGCTTCAACCAGGCAACCTCCGCATCGCTGAACAGCCGCCTACGCATGGTGTTTTCCTCAATTGCGGTTGGCGCTGGCGTCAGTGTCCGACAACCAAGGCTATCTCAACGGGGCCGATGATGTCACATGACGATCGCTGGAACCGCGTCCGGTTCGCCCCAATGCTCCATGACTCCAGGCGTGTGGTGCATCGAAGTGCTGGCAGCCCGTGCAATCACTCGCGTGTCGCGCCATAGGCGGCTTCCGTGAGTGCAGACGATGGCGAGGTCGCAACAGTGCGCTGAGAATTGGTGACCCCATGACGATATCGGCGCCAGCCTTTCCGTTTTCCGCATGAGAGTCCTGATTGTCGACGCGGGACAAACAGGCCACCGCCTTCCATGCAAGGCCACTGGTGCGCCCGAACGCGTGGACCCATATGGGACGCTCTGACCACAGGAAGCCCATCCTCGGGCATTCCTGTGGCCTTCGTGAGGACATGAACACAACGGCGGCATCGGAACAAACCGGAAGCGATGACTTCCTTTGTCCGTAGCCGGTGCCGTCAAGGGTCGATCGGACGGTGCCAGCCGCAGGACGAGAGTTCCGCTTCCCGCTCCCTGAACCGATCTGCCTTCTTGCGAAGCCTGCGCACGGCGGCCTCGCCCGTTCGTGCCACCGGGGCGTCGGCCCTGGCTTTCGTTGAGCACCGCGGTAGGGCCGCCGTTGAGCACCACGGTAGGGCCGCGTGACACGGAGGCACTGCCGGGTGTTGCCGAAATTCAGGTTTTCGTTGGTCCAGGCCGCATGCTCGCCGGTCTTCAGCGCGCTCCGACACCGGCCCGTGTCGGGTGGGTTCCAACCGCGCCACGCCGCGCCAAGTTTGCCTTTGCCAGTTCTCCAACTGCAAGCGTGCCATCGCCGCCCGGCGTGAATACAGAGCGCCATCGTCGCCTTCTCGCAGTTGGCCCGCCATAGCGGCCAGAAACACGCGATAGAGCGCCGAGTGCTTCGCCTCGATCAGGTTGATCCACTCCGCGTCCGAACCCGTCCAGGAGTCCTTGAAGGCAAAGCCTTCCGCCTGGGAGCCGAACGGAGCTGCATTGTCGGCCTTGGAGTCGAGGGCGGGTCCGGATAGGTCAGATCGACCGCCGCACTGTTGAGGACCCTCATGACGTGAGGGTTGTCCCGGATTCAGATCGCCCCGTTTTTCCAGTTCGCGCCGCCACTTCCTGTGGTTTGGTCTTGCGTCATCTCACGCCGCACCCTCCTCGATGTGATATGAACACTGCGACAATGCGTCAAGGCCGGTTGATCACTCGGCGGGCTCAGGTTGGTTGCGACGAGTGATGTAGCCCTCGATGAAGTCCATCTTGCCCTCGAGGCGGGAAAGTCGTTGTTCAACCCCCTGCAGTCGCCTGTCGAGCACATCGATTCGCTCGCCGAGCTTGTGCATGTCTGCACGCAGCCAAGCGAACAGACCAACGATGAGGACGGCTTGCGCACAGGCAACCATGATCAGATCCGCATCCATGGAGCGACCATAGCATGACGGCTCCGCTCATCGCCACCCGCACATCTGATCTTCGTTGCGGACGATCTGGGTGCGCCACTCTACCTTCGATCCCTCCTCGAGGCCCTCGCAACACTCGCCGTTGAAGCGCTTGCGGAGCGTGGTTTTGGCACGCCGAGGCGGCGGGCTACCTCGGCGGTTGGGATCGCGAGACCCCACAAGAGAGAACGCTCCGCCACAATGGCGCTCTCGTCGAGTGCTGTCGGAATGGCCGCGGGCGCTGGCGGCGTCGAGGCCGGCTGGACCTGTTCGCTGAAGATTTGGAAGACCAGCCAGCCGCCGGCGGTGGTCGTGTCGAAGGACTCCGTCCGTGATCTGAGGCTGCGACGACGATCACCCAGGACCGGAAGGGTTGACATGACACCAGATGGAATCGGCGCTCCTCTACCCACCGTCATGGATTCGTGTCATGTCGGCGGCGACGCGGTGGGCTGAGGTGATGACTGGCGTCGTGACGGAAGGTGACGGCGACGAGTTCATCGACCTTGATGCCGGTGGCGGGACTCCAGCTACGAGCCGACAGTAGTACCTGCTCGATGAAGTCGGGGGTGGCGATCGCCGCTTCGTCATGAGGGCACAGGATTCGGATGACCGCCTTCAGGGTGGCTTGGACTAGGGCTTCGAGAAAGACGGACCTCAGCGCCGAAAAGGTGAGGTTCAGACGGGCGGTGCTCGTGCCTGCCGTCTTGCAGGCGGTCCGGAGGGTTCTCCTTGCCGGGGGATGCGGCCGGAGAGCCCTCCATGAGGTCGCTAACGATCGCTGTCAGAGCGCCTCAACAAAGTCAGGATTGTCCAGATAGGGAGCGATGACGCGAGATACGCCGCCCACGAGATAGATGCCGCCGAAAGGCAACTTGGTGAGCGAGCGATGACCGACGGGCACCCCGAGCAGACGGACAAAGACACGCAATATAGCTTCGGCGCGTGGATCGCTGGCGACCGGCATGGTGACGTGAAGAGTGTCGGCCGTGGCCACTTGGCGCCCGAAGCAAGGTGATGAAACGCTGCCGCGTTGAAGCCGGTGCCGACTCCGATCAGAGTTTTGCTCTCTTTCAGTCGTCGGTGGCGACCTGCAGATTGCCTGCAACGGTCAATGCTCGTGCGGTACCGATGTCGTGCAGGGCCTCCAGCACGGCCCCGGCGAGGCGCGGATGACGATTCCCGCACCGGCCCAGATGCACGATCACATCGTCATCCCAGACTACTGTGATGGCCTCGACGACATCTGTTGAAGGAGAGTGCGAAAGTTCCCTGATCAGGGGTTGGCGCGCCTGGGCGTCACCGCGCAAACCGAGCGCAACCGCAGCCAGACGACGAATCTCGTCGGTGGGATCATGCAGTCCCTCCCGGAGACGGTCGATGGCAACGCCAGATCGGACGGCGAGGGAGAACGCCGCTTGGCGCACCGTGGTTTCGTCATGGGCAAGGAGCGGTTCGACGAACCTTGCAGGCAGGGCAAGTCTCGCCATGATGGCCGCCTGCAGCGTCACCGGCAGCAGGGAATCGGGCAAGGTCCTCGAGAGCACAATCCGCCGCAGCGCCGCATGTGGTCTCGCGTCGTCGAGTCGCGCGAGGGTGTCGATGACCGCCAGCTGCTGGCGATGCGGCTTGTTGGGGCCGAATCCGGTGAAGTTCTTCCACAATGCTTCGAGCGCCGGAACCGCCGCCACAAGGGAGCGCGCAACAATCTCGGAGCACAGGGCATCGACACTCAACAGTCCTGCCTTCGGAATCGCAGCGATCAAGTCTTCGTCCGAGTAGTCCTCCGGACGCGTGATCGCCAACGAGTCCGGCGAATCGCGATCAGAAACATCCTCGTCGCGCGCATCGAAGAGGTCCGGCTGACTGGTGACAGGAATCGGTGGTTTCATCATTCAATCGACATAGGGCGCGAAAACAGGGTCCCTCCGAACTCACTTTCGACGGACTCCAGGGACACCACACGATATCCCGCCATCAAGAATGACAGCTCCACTGTTGATATGGCGACTGTTCCCACTCGTCTTGGCGCTTGTTCGGCGTGACAAAGACCGCCCGCATGATGTTCCAGGGCGCGTCAAGGATAGGCTTTCGGGAGGGGCTCCTCGACGGCCCCGGTCTCGCAGACACTCGAGCTGGTTTCCTGGACTTGGCACTTATCTCCCTTGCGACGCCTGGAGGGCCGAGTTGATAACCGCGCCCGTGAGCACATCGACCCTGCCCTCAAGCTCTGCCATCATCTTGCGCAGTGATGCCACGTCCCTGTGGAGGTTCCACAGAAACGCCGCAATCATGAAGGGCGCGGCAAGCGAGCATAGTCGATTCAACTGCTTATGCAGGGCTCTCCACAGGCTTGGTCGGCCGACGGAGCCTACCACGGGGTGGGCGCTCCAAGCCAATAGGGGCGGATCACTACCAAAATTTGCGCGCCGTTTGCGTTCTGTCACTATGCGGTCGATTCACATGTTCTATTGAGCACATAGCCGGGCGATGGCTTTTCCAGTCCGCTCGGCGGCGGCTGCCACATCTTTGTCCTGAACGTGCGCATAGCGCAGCGTCATGGACAAACGGCTGTGACCCAGGAGCCTGGCTACGACCGGCAACGGAACTCCGTTCATGACTGCGTACGAGGCAAATGTGTGCCGCAAGTCATGCAAGCGAACATCCTCGATGCCGGCTTCCCTGCGGGCCCTGTACCACAGCCCGATCTCACATCCGCATGGTCTCGCGGGATCGCGCGGCGAGGGAAAGACCCAGTCGCTGCCCGCGCTTGGTTGACGCTCGATGAGTACCTGGGCAGCGGCCGATAGCCAGACTTCGCGCGGCCCGGTCTTTGCATCCGTCAACCTGAGTGAGGCGCCATGGACCTCACACCACCGCAGTCTGGTGATTTCGCTGCGTCGGCACCCGGTCAGAAGGAGCAGGCGGATCATGTCAGCCTGAGGCTGGTACGCGGGACGCTTCTCGACCATTCTGTCCAGTGTCTCGTAGAGACGGGCGATCTCCTGCCTCGACAGGAACCGCGTCAGTGGCGGGCGCCTGTTTCGCTTTACGTTGCGCGTCGGGTCGCTGCCGATATGGCCGCTCGCAACGGCGAATCTCATGATGCGGCGCAACGTTTGCAGCGTCATGTTGGCCCCGCCCGGTGCAGCCTGGCTGTAGGTATCGAACCACGCTTCGACATGACGCGGGGCGATGTGATCGAGCCGCAGGGAGCCGAATGACGGCAGCAACTGCGTCTTGAGGTCCCGGGCAAGGCGCTCACGCCACCGGGGTTTGCAGTGGTCGAGGACCGCTTCTTTCCATGGCCCTGTGGCGAAGGCGGAAAAGAGCGGAACACCCGCGTCGGCCTTGCGACCGCCGGATCGTTCCTCGATCATGAGGGTGAGGCAGTCCCGACGTGCCTCGTCGATGGATTTCAGTGCGACGGGCCCGATGGTGATTCGCGCCGGGCGGCCGTTCCTGAAATCCTGCCAGACATAGCTGCGATGGCCCGAGGGCCGGACCCGCACACCGAGGCCGGCAATGGAGGCGTCCCAGACGGTATACTCGGTCTTGCGGGGACGCAGTCTCTCGACAGCAGCGTCCGTCAACCTCGCCTTCCTCTTTGTGGTTCTCATGACAACCCCTCCGACAGGACCGGCGCGACGACATCGACGGCCTCTCGAATGGCCCTGTCGCTGAAATGCGAATAGCGCAGCGTCGTGGACGCCATGCGGTGGCCAAGGAGTTTGCCGATGGTGAGAATGGTCTCGCCGTTCTGAAGCGCAACGCTGGCATAGGAGTGACGCAAATCGTGCAGGCGGACGTCGTTCAGTCCGGCCTCCGAGCGGACCCGCCGCCAGAATTCGTCAAGATGGTGCGGCTTCGGCTGTGTGGCCGAAAAGACCCATCTGTTCTTTCTCGGGAGATTGTCGAGCACATCGCGCGCGGCTTGCGCCAGCCAGACCGTGCGCGGGCCGGTCTTGCTGTCTCGCAGGAACAATCTGCCTTCGCGGTAATCCGTCCACCTGAGAGTGATGATCTCGCTCTTGCGGCAGCCTGTCAGGATGAGCAATTGCACGGCAGCGGCATGCAAGGGATGTGTTGCCTGGTGGCGTGCCAAAGCGGCGGCAAGACTGCGGTACTCTGCCGGCAGGAGAAACCGTTCGCGTCGGGTCTCGCGGTAGCGGCGGAGTCCGACACAGGGGTTGCTGTTTTCCGGCCTGTGGCCCCAGGTTTCGGCTTTCTGCATGATGACGGAGAGGATCGGTAGGGAGCGGTTGGCCGCCGCGGGCGTTGCATGCAGCGACCGGAACCAGGCTTCGACGTCCTGCCGGGTGATGGCGCTGATCATGCGGCCAGCGAAGAAGGGCAGGATCTGCCTGTGAAGATAGCACCGGTTGACCGCGAGGGTGCCGGGCTTCCAGAGTCGCTTGTGGTGGACAAGAACGTCCTCGGCGACAGTCTCGAAGAGAGCGTTCTTGTCGATCTCGGGATTCGCCGAGTCGCCGTTCCTGTACGCAGCCAGCATCGCGCGTGCCCGTTGACGCGCCTGCGTCACGGTCACGGCGCCGGCATCGTCGAAGGTCTTCCAGAGTCGCCGGCCCTCGTGCTGGGAGTGAATGAAGTAGCGTCTGGCGCCCGAAGGCATGATGCGGATGCCGAAGCCCTTCAGTTCGGTATCGCGCACATCCAGGATGGCCTTTTTCGGCTTGAGCGTATCGACCCGATGCTGGGTGAGGTGTAGTGTGGCCATGGCCGTTTTCCTCCGGTGTCCTGTGACATTGGGGGAAGAAAGGCAGCACCTTTCCGTCCGTTGTTGCAGAAACGAGAGAAAAACAATTGCTTTATATCAATGTTTTAGCACCGCGGGTGCGGCCTCTTGTGTAATGGGTGGCATGCCCTGCACAGAGGGGATGAAGACGTGACATGGTGCAGTCCGGCAGGTGACGCATGATCGGCGTGGTTCTTGTGACCCACGGCCGGCTGGCGGACGAGTTCGTCGCCGCCATCAGGCATATCGTGGGCGACCAGGAGAACATGACGGCGATCTCGATCGGACCTGACGACGACATGAAGCAGCGTCGTGCCGACATCGTCGACGCGGTTGCCGGCGTCGATACCGGTTCGGGCGTCATCATCCTCACGGACATGTTCGGCGGTACGCCGTCCAATCTCGCGATCTCGGTCATGAACCCCGGAAAGGTGGAGGTCATCGCCGGCGTGAACCTGCCAATGCTGGTCCGTCTGGCGTCGGTCCGCCGGAACGCCACCGTCGAGGAGGCTGTTGCCGCCGCGCAGGAAGCGGCCCGGCGTTACATCAACGTCGCCAGCAGCCTCCTCAAGACCGAATCGTGACCACCGGTGCCTCTCCTGACGTCATGCGCCGCAACTTCACCATTCTCAACGAACGGGGGCTGCATGCCCGGGCGGCGGCGCGCTTTGTCGCTGCACTCGACGCCTTCAGCGCCACCGTCGAGGTGGAAAAGGACGGCATGAAGGTGTCCGGAAGGTCGATCATGGGGCTCATGATGCTGGGCGCCGCCATCGGCACGACCATCGAAGTGGAGGCGTGTGGCGACGACGCCGGAGTCGCCCTCGACGCCCTCGGGAGACTCGTCGGGAACCGGTTCGATGAGTAGGAGAAGCGGTCTCGAACTGTCCGGGCTGGGGATCGCGCCGGGCATCGCCATCGGGCCGGCCTATGTCGTCGAGAGCGGCGCCCTCGAGGTCCCGGTCCACGAGATTGGCGAAGGTCAGGTGGCTGCGGAAATCGACCGGTTCCACGATGCCGTGGCCCGTGGGCGCGAGCAGCTGGCCGTGCTCTCGCAAAAGGCCCGGACACTGCACGGAAGCGCCGCCGAGGAGCTCGAGTACCTGCTTGTCGCGCACAGCCGCATGCTGGAGGGTTCGCGGCTGGTCCGGGGCGTCGAGGAGCGGGTTCGCGGCCAGCGCCTCAACGCCGAGGCCGCGGTTTCCCAGGAGGTTGGCGATATCGTCCGGGCGTTCGAGGACATGAATGACAGCTATCTCGCCGAACGCAGCAAGGACGTGCGCGATGTCGGCAAGCGCCTGCTGCACAACCTGATGGCCGCACCCTATCGCGCCCTCACCGATCTTGCCCCGGGCACGGTTGTCGTAGCCGACGAACTCACGCCCGCCGACACCGCACTCCTTGACCCACGCCGGGTTGCGGGGTTCGTGACGGCGTCGGGTGGCGCCCAGGATCACACCGGCATCCTTGCCCGGTCCCTCGGCCTTCCCGCCGTGGTCGCCACCGGCGAGCTGCTCGGGAATGTGTCGAGCGGTGATCGCGTGATCGTCGATGGCGGCACCGGTGCCGTCGTGATCAATCCCGATGCCGGCGCCGAAGAGGCCTTCGAGAGACGCCGCGGCGAACTCCGCCTGCAGGCCCGCAAACTCCGCCGCCTGCGCGATGTCCCGGCAGTCTCTCGCGACCAGGTCCGCATAGGCCTCCTGGCCAACGTGGAACTCGCCAACGAGATTGATCCCGCCCTCGACCACGGCGCCGAAGGCATTGGTCTCTTCCGGACCGAGTACCTCTTTCTCAACCGGGACACCATCCCTGACGAGGACGAACAGTACGTTCACCTCGCCAATGTCGTCGAGCGCATGGCGGGCCGTACCGTGACCATCCGGACTCTCGATGCAGGCAACGACAAGCTGCCCTACTCTCTCGGCGAACCGGTCGGCGCCGGCGCCAACCCCGCCATGGGACTGCGGGCCATCCGCCTGTCTCTCAAGTTCGGCGATCTCCTCGAGAACCAGCTTGCCGCCATCCTGCGCGCAGGCGCCCATGGCAAGGTGCGCATCCTCCTGCCCATGATCTCGACGATCGCGGAAGTACGCCAGGTTCGCAAGGTGAGGGACCGGGTGGCGGAACGGCTGGCGAGGGCAGGTGTGGCCATTGCCGATCCGTTGCCTCCGGTCGGCATCATGATCGAGATTCCCGGCGCCGCACTGGCGGCTGATTCCCTGGCCGGGGAAAGCGACTTCTTCTCGATCGGCACCAACGATCTGACCATGTACACGCTCGCCATCGACCGCGGTGACGACCAGGTGGCCCATCTTTACAATCCGCTTCATCCGGCGGTTCTGCGGCTCATCCAGTTCACCACCGCAGCCGCCGGACGCGCCGGCATCGACGTCAATGTGTGTGGCGAAATGGCGGGTGACGAGAGAATGACGGCGATTCTCGTCGGTCTGGGGATTCGCGAGCTTTCCATGGCCTCGTCCGGTGTTCCGCGGGTGAAGCAGCGCATCCGCAATCTCGACATCACCGAGGCCGTACGGCGGACCGAGGCGATCATGGAACAGAACGACGCCGGCATGGTGGCAAGCCTGCTCGACGACTTCAACGCGCTCGCCTGAGGCGGTGGACGGCTCCGCAGGTCTCTGGTAAGCGGTGCGCCCGCTCGGGTGGAAGAGATGGCATCGTCATGACACAGGACATGGACTACCGGATTGCCGACATTGGTCAGGCAGCCTGGGGACGCAAGGAAATCGATATCGCCGAAGGTGAAATGCCGGGGCTGATGGCGCTGCGCAGAACCTACGGCGACACCAGGCCCCTGGACGGCGCCCGCATAACCGGGTGTCTCCACATGACCATCCAGACGGCGGTTCTGATCGAGACCTTGTGCCACCTGGGCGCCGAAGTCCGCTGGTCGTCGTGCAATGTCTTTTCGACGCAGGACCATGCCGCCGCGGCGATGGCGGAGGCCGGTGTGCCCGTCTTCGCCTGGAAGGGAGAAACGGAGGAGGAGTACTGGTGGTGCATCGAGCGTACGGTCGAGGCACCCGATGGCTGGACTCCCAACATGCTGCTTGATGATGGCGGCGACCTGACCAAGGTGATGCATGACAGGTACGCGGGCATGCTCGAGCACATCCACGGTGTCAGCGAGGAGACGACCACCGGCGTTGCCCGCCTCCACCAGATGGCGTCGGCCGGCGAACTCGCGGTGCCTGCATTCGATGTCAACAGCTCGGTGACCAAGTCGAAATTCGACAACGTCTATGGGGCCCGGGAGAGCCTGGTGGACGGCATCCGTCGCGCCACCGATGTCATGCTGGCGGGCAAGGTCGCCGTGGTGGCCGGCTACGGCGGTGTCGGCAAGGGCTCGGCCCAGTCTCTCCAGGGAGCCGGGGCCCGCGTCGTGGTGACCGAGGTCGATCCGATTTGCGCCCTCCAGGCTGCCATGGACGGCTACCAGGTCGTGTCCATGGACGCCGCCGCGCCGCAGGGGGACATCTTCGTGACGGCGACAGGCAACGTCGACATCATCACCATGGACCACATGCGGGTGATGAAGGACCGTGCGATTGTCTGCAACATCGGACACTTCGACAACGAGATCGATGTCCAGTCGCTGCGCAATCTTCGGTGGACCAACATCAAGCCCCAGGTCGACGAGATTGCCTTTCCCGACGGCAAGAAGATCATCCTGCTGGCCGAGGGGAGACTGGTCAATCTGGGCTGTGCCACCGGCCACCCGAGCTTTGTCATGAGCGCCAGTTTCACCAATCAGGTCCTTGCCCAGATCGAATTGTGGACCGAACGAGACAACGGCACCTATGCCGTCGGAGTCCATGTCCTTCCCAGGCATCTCGACGAAGAGGTGGCCAGGCTCCATCTGGAGAAGGTGGGGGCGCAGCTGACGAGTCTCACCCCGCGCCAGGCGGACTACATCGGTGTCGACCAGGCCGGTCCCTTCAAGACCGACGACTACCGTTACTGATGGGGAGGCTCAGGAACCGGGAATACCTCTCGTCGTCGAATACTCGAAGCGAAGCGGCTTGTCGGGCCACACCAGGGAATGGATGTCATGGGCAGCCATGGCGGCCTCGCTGAAACCGGAGAGAATGAGCTTCAGCTTGCCCGGATAGGTGACGATGTCACCAATGGCATGGATGCCGGGGGTCGAGGTGACGCATGTCGCCGGATCGACACTGATGAGATTCCTCTCCAGGTTGAGCCCCCAGTGGGCGATGGGTCCCAGTTCCATCCTGAGGCCGTAGAAGGCCAGCAGGAGATCGGCTTCGAGACTCTTCGTGCGGCCGTCGAGGTCGGTCACGATGACCTTCTCGAGGCGTCCTTCGTTACCCTCGAGTCCGTGAAGTTGCCAGGGCACAACACGTTCGACATCGCCGGATTCGACGAGCGCTTCGAACTGGCGCACAGTCTCGGGCGCCGCCCGGAAACGGTTGCGACGATGCACCACCTGGATGCGCGCGGCGATGCCGTTGAGGGCCAGCACCCAGTCGAGGGCGGAATCGCCACCACCGGCGATCACCACGTTCTTGCCCCGGTGGTCTTCCTTGCGCGTCACGAGATAGGCGACGGATCCCCTTTCCTCGAAGGCCTCGATACCGGCAATCGGCGGCCGGTTGGGTCCAAAGGCGCCGCATCCGGCGGCGATGATGACGGCCTTGCAGGCGATGACCGTGCCGGCGGATGTCGTGACGGCGAACGCGCCTGCCTCGCCGGCGAGTCGGACAACCTGCTGATCGAGGTGATACACCGGCGAGAAGGGGGCGGCCTGGCGTTCAAGACGGTCGATCAGGTCCCGGGCCTCGACCACGGTAAGGGCCGGGATGTCGTAGATCGGCTTTTCCGGATAGAGCGCGGTGCATTGACCGCCGATGGCATCGAGGGTGTCGACCACGTGGCAACGCATGTCGAGCATGCCCGCCTCGAATACCTGGAAGAGCCCCACGGGTCCGGCTCCGACAATGACGATGTCGGTCTCGTGCGATGTGTGCATGGCCGGTATCCTGTCCACGGGTCCCTTAAGGCTTACCCGAAGGCGGCTGGCGGGAACAACCCGGCAGAGGATTCTCCATGAGCGCCGTGCGAGAGAACGAGATCAGGGAGTTCTTGCAACGCTTCGGCTGGGGCGATGCGCGGCGCCGGCCAATTCCCGGAGATGCCTCGTTGCGCCGCTACGAGCGCCTCGAGGGGCCAAGGGGACGGGCCGTGCTCATGGATGCGCCGCCCGATGTCGAGGACGTCAGGCCCTTTGTGCGTATCGCCCGCCACCTTAACGCTGTCGGCCTTTCCGCCCCGGCCGTCCTGGCAGGCGACGTCACGAGGGGTTTTCTTCTCCTCGAGGATCTCGGCGACGATCTCTACAACCGCATTCTCGACCAGGGCGCCGACGAGGGACTTCTCTATCGTGCCGCGGTGGAGGCCCTGGCACAGCTTCACAGGGAACCGGTTCCCGAAGACCTTCCCTCCTACAGTGACGACCTCTTTCTCTTCGAGGTCTCGCTCGTGACTGACTGGTTCATGCCGCTCGCCGGTCTCGAGATCAGCCGCGCCGGTCGCGACGACTTCCTCGCCCTGTGGCGCGACCTCCTGCCGCTGGCGCGCAGTGTGCCCGCATGTGTGGTCTTGAGGGACTACCATGCCGACAACCTCCTGTGGCTGCCGGCGCGTGACGGCGTGGCACGGGTGGGCCAGCTCGATTTCCAGGATGCGGTTGCTGGTCCGGTGACCTACGATATCGTCTCGCTGCTCGAGGACGTCAGGAGGATCATCTCCCCGGAGACCGTGGAGATGTGCAGGGCCCGCTACCTCGACCTGATGCCGCATATCGAGCATGAGGCCTTCGCCACATCCGCGACGATCATGACGGCCCAGCGCAATCTGAAGATCGCCGGCATCTTCTGCCGACTGCTGGGCCGCGATGGCAAGGCGGCCTACCAGAGGTTCATGCCGAGGACCTGGGCGCTTGTCACCGACAGCCTCGCCAGTCACCACCTGGCGCCTCTCGCAGCATGGCTTGACCGCTGGATTCCGCCGCAAGCGCGGCGGGGCGTGGCATGACGGCCCCGAAACGCGCCATGATCCTTGCCGCGGGGCGGGGAGAGCGCATGCGGCCGCTGACCGATCGCGTGCCCAAACCCGTCATTCCCGTGGCCGGACGTTCCGCCCTGGACCGCATGCTGGACAGGCTTGCCGGCTTCGAGCTTGTGGTGGTCAACGCATGCCATCTTGCAGAAAGAATCGAGGCCGCGGTGGCCGCACGGCGCGACCCGCCAGTGATTGTGGTGCGCGAGGAGCGGGTTCTTGGCACCGGTGGCGGGGTGGCGAACGCCCTTGGACTCCTTGGTGAAGAGCCCTTTCTCGTTGCCAACGGCGATGTTTTTCTCACCGAATCGCCCGGCCAGGCGGTCCTGGAGACCCTGGTCGGGACATGGGATGGCGACAGCACGGACGCCCTTCTGCTGCTGGTGGAACGGGAGCGCGCCCGGGGTTACCGCTATGCAGGCGACTTTTCCATGACGGACGGAAGCCGTCTGGTTGCACGGGGCGGGCGGGACACCGCGCCCTTTGTCTACGCCAGCGTGCAGATTGTCCATCCCCGGCTCCTCGAGGGAGCGCCCGAAGGCGCCTTCTCCTTCACTCTTCTGTGGGACCGGGCAGCCCGGCGCGGGAGGCTCCGCGGCGTGGTGTGGGATGGCGGCTGGATGACCGTCGATACCGTCGACAACCTTGCCGCGGCCGGCGACTGGCTTGCCACGCCGATCAGGAACCATGAACAGGGGTTTGACCGGTCCGCTTGACGAGCACCGTCGCGCTTCTAGATTGTTGGATGGTGCGCCACCACAACACACAACAGGCGCACGTCGCGGAAGGGAAGACCCATGACCATTCGTCACGTCACCGATGATTCGTTCGACGAGGATGTCCTCCAGGCGCCCGGACCCGTACTGGTCGATTTCTGGGCCGAATGGTGCGGTCCGTGCAAGCAGATCGCGCCGGCGCTCGAGGACCTTGCCCGGCGCTACCATGACAGGGTCCAGGTGGTGAAGGTCAACATCGACGAGAATCCGTCCACACCGTCACGTTACGGTGTGCGCGGCATTCCCACGATCATGATGTTCAAGGCCGGGGAAGTTGCGGCAGTCAAGGTGGGCGCGCTGCCGAAGAGCCGGCTCTTCGAGTGGGTCGACAGTTCCATGTGAGACGCCGCTTGATGCCGTCAGAACGGGCCATGGCCACACACCCGGACTTTCCGGATGCACGGTGGATCGATGTCCTGATCCCCGACATGTGGGGGATCCCCCGTGGCAAGCGTCTTGCCGCTTCGGCCATGGAGAAGGTTCTGACGACGGGGATCGTGCTTCCCGGGTCCACCTACGCGATGGACATGCAGGGCAACAACGTCGAAAGCACAGGCATGGGTTTCGCTGACGGTGATCCCGACTATCCCTGTCATGCTGTCACCGAGACCCTGGCCCCGGTGCCGTGGAGGGGTTCCGATCATGCCCAGGTGATGCTGTCGATGCGTGATGCCGCCGACAGGCCCTGGTGGCTCGATCCGCGTCATGTCGTCGAACGCATGGCTACGATACTCGGCGCCCTGGGGTACCGGGCGCGGGTCGCATTCGAACTGGAGTTCTACCTGGTCGAACGCGACAGCGACGGCGCTCTGAATCCGGCGCCACCGCCCGGCAGCAGCCGGCGGCCGTCGCAGACCCAGGTCTACCTGATGGACGATGTCGAGGCCTATGGCCCGGTCCTCGACGACATGGTGACGACCTGCCGCAGGCAGAACATTCCGGCGGACGTCATCACCATGGAGTACGCGCCGGCACAGTTCGAAATCAATCTCCACTATGGCGACGATCCCCTCACCGCCTGCGACCACGCCTTCCTGATGAAGCGCGCCATCAAGGCCGTCGCCAGGTCGCACGGCATGACCGCGACATTCATGGCGCGGCCGTTCGAGGGCCTCTCGACCAGCGGCACGCACGTCCACATCTCGCTCCTCGACGGCGAGGGGCGCAATGTCTTCGACGACGGCAGCGACGAGGGAAGCGCCGTCTTGCGCCATGCCGTTGCCGGCCTCGCAGCGACGATGGCAGAGGCGATGCCGATCTGGGCGCCCGGAGCCAACTCCTACAGGCGACTGGCGCCGGGAGGCTGGGTGTCTCTGGCGGCAAGCTGGGGCTACAACAATCGCGACGTCGCCCTGCGCATTCCCGGTGGCGCTGCCTCGGGGCGCAGGATCGAACACCGTACCGCCGGCGCCGACGCCAACCCCTACCTAGTCCTGGCGGCAATTCTTGGCGGTCTCCACCACGGCCTCTCGAAGCGGCTGGATCCGGGTCCTCCCGCCGGCGCCGACCCGGCCTCCCTGCCGGTGTTCTGGGTCGATGCGCTTCGTTCCTTCGACCAGGCGGATGTTCTTCCCGGGTACTTCACGCAAGACTGGTGGCGGGTCTACAGCGCCCTTGCATGGTCGGAGTTCCATACCTTCAACGGCCACGTCACGACGCTGGAACACGACCGCTTCCTCACCCTCGTGTGACCCCTGCGGTCAGCCGTTGGCGCTGAGGACTCGACCGGCGAGATAGAGGGACCCGCAGATCAGGATCCTCGACCGATCGCCCTGCGGGTCGGCAAGGTCGCGGATGGCCCGCCGGATGTCGGCCGCCACCGTGACTGCCACGCCTTCTTCCGCGAGAACGGCGCGTGTCGCCTCGGCGTCAAGGGTGTTCTTTTCGCCCGGGATGGAGACGGCGACGGCGCGCCGGATGTAGGGCGCCAGGGGACGGATGAACCCCGCCGGATCCTTCGTGTTCATCATGCCGATGATCACGTCGAGCGGACGGTCGCGCCAGGTGCGCGCCATGTCGGCGAGGGTGGAACCGGCCGCCGGATTGTGGCCGCCGTCGAGCCACAGTTCCTGCCCGTCCCCCAGTTGTTCCACGAGGTGTCCCGATTCCAGGCGCTGCAGTCGCGCCGGCCATCGGACCTGCAGCATGCCTGCTGCGAGGGCCCTCTTGTCGGGCGCCAGGTGGCCGGTAAGGCCAAGGGCGACGACGGCAGTCGCCGCGTTGGCCAGCTGGTGACGGCCGGCCAGTGCCGGTCGCGGCAGGACCGTCCGCCTGCCCCCGGGCGATATCACCTCGAAGCGGTCGCCGGCTCCAGCCTGAAAGGTGAAATCACGGCCCGCCACGATAGTCGGAGCCCCGAGCGCGTCGGCCCGGTCTTGAAGAACGTCCTTGGCCTCGTCGTCCTGGGGGGCGATGACGACGGGAACGCCGCTCTTGATGATCCCCGCCTTCTCGCCGGCGATGGCGGCAAGCGTGGTGCCGAGAAACTGCTGGTGATCCAGCGACACCGGCGTGATCACCGAGACCAGAGGCTTGTCGACGACATTGGTGGCATCGAGCCTGCCGCCGAGTCCGGTCTCGAGAAGAACGATGTCCGCCGGTTCCCGGGCAAACGCCAGGTAGGCGGCGGCCGTGGTAATCTCGAAGAAGGTGATCGGCTCGTTGCGGTTGGCCGCCTCGCATTCCTCGAGCAGGGCCATGAGCCGATCCTCCTCGATCACCTGCCCGGCAATCTCGATTCTCTCGTGGAAACGCACGAGGTGCGGGGATGTGTAGACGTGGACCGTGTGCCCGGCCGCCATGAGTGCCGCCCGCATGTAGGCGATGACCGATCCCTTGCCGTTGGTGCCGGCCACATGGACGACGGGGGGGAGGCGAAGATGCGGCCGATCGAGGCGCTCGAGAAGTCGGTGGAGGCGGTCGAGTGAAAGGTCGATGAGCTTTGGATGAAGCTGCATCAACCTTTCAAGAACGATATCACTTCCCGCCGGGGAGTTGGTCGGCATCGCTCACCGCCGGTTGCGGAAGCTGCCGGGATGTCGCCGGCATGAGGTGACTGAGCAGAGTGGCGATGGTGTCGCGCATCTTCGGACGCACCACCACCATGTCGAGCATGCCGTGCTCGAGGAGATACTCCGAACGCTGGAATCCGTCCGGCAGTTCTTCCCGGATGGTCTCGCGGATGACGCGAGCCCCGGCAAATCCGATGATGGCGCCGGGCTCCGCGATGGACACGTCGCCAAGCATGGCAAATGAAGCGGTGACGCCGCCGGTTGTCGGATTGGTGAGCACGCTGATGTAGGGAAGGCCGGCATCCTTGACCTGGGCGATCGCGGTCGTCGTGCGCGCCATCTGCATGAGCGACAGGATGCCTTCCTGCATGCGCGCGCCTCCCGAAGCGGAGAAGATGATGAGGGCGCTGTGCTCGTCAACGGCGAGTCTGGCGGCCTCGACGATGGCTTCTCCGAGACCCATCCCCATGGAGCCGCCCATGAAGTCGAAATTGAAGACGGCGACGACGGCAGGCCGGCCGCCGATCATGCCATGGGCGACGACGATGGCTTCGTGATGGCCGGTCTTCCCCTGGGCTTCCTTCAGCCGGTCCGAGTAGCGTTTCCTGTCGCGAAAGCGCAACGGATCGGTGGCCACGCCGGGGAGGTCGACATCGCTCCACGTCCCGTCGTCAAGGATGTCCTGCAGGCGGTCGCGGGGCGCGATGCGCATGTGGTAACCGCAGCGTGGACAGACATTCCGCGACTCCTCGAGATCGCGGCCGAACACCATCTGGTCACAACTCGGACACTTGTCCCACAGCGTCTCCTCGCTCGGTGTCCTGCCGACGAGATCGCGGATCTTCGGCAGGGTAAGATTCGACAGCCAGTTCATGCCCGTGCCTTGCGGACATCATGAGAAATCGCTTCGCACAACGTCAGGGCATTGTCGACGCAGCTGTCCGTCCCCTTGCCGTCGTCAAGGCCGTCGGCCACGGCCTGGCAGAACGCCGAGCCGACAACCACCGCGTCGGCGATACGGGCGATGCCGGCTGCCTGTTCGCCGTTCCTGATGCCAAATCCGACGGCGACAGGCAGGTCCGTGTGGCGACGCAGCCGGTCGACCGCGGAAGCAATGGTCTGGCGGGTTGCCGCATGGGTGCCGGTGATGCCGGTGATCGAGACGTAGTAGACAAACCCGGAAGCATGGGAAAGGACGTTGGGCAGGCGCTTCGAGTCGGTGGTCGGCGTCGCGAGACGTATCCAGTTGAGTCCGGCCTCGACGGCGGGAAGACAGAGTTCCCGGTCTTCCTCGCTCGGCAGATCGACGAGGATGAGGCCGTCGACACCGGCATCGACGGCGTCCCTGAGGAAGGCGCCGGTCCCGTAGGAATAGATGGGGTTGTAGTACCCCATGAGAACGATGGGTGTGTCGTCGTCATGCCGCCGGGCCTGACGCACGATGTCGATGGTGCCGGTTAGGGTCATGCCGGCCTTGAGCGCCCGTTGCGAGGAGGCCTGGATGACCGGTCCGTCCGCCATGGGATCGGTGAAGGGCATGCCGATCTCGATGATGTCGGCTCCGGCTTCGGGCAGACCGGAGACAAGACGCGCCGAGAGATGCGGATCCGGATCCCCCGCCGTCACGAAGGCGGCCAGTCCTGCCCGCCGTTGCCTCGCCAGATCGGCAAAGCGCCTGTCAATGCGTGTTTCGCTCACAGATTTACGCCCAGGGCCTGGGCGACGGTGAACACGTCCTTGTCGCCCCTGCCGCACATGTTCATGCAGATGACGTGGTCGTTGGGGAGCGCTGGCGCGATCTTCATGACATGGGCCAGCGCGTGGGCAGGTTCGAGAGCCGGGATGATTCCCTCGAGGCGGGAACACAGGCGGAAGGCCTCGAGAGCCTCGTCGTCCGTTGCCGACACGTAGCTCACCCGTCCCTGGTCCGCCAGCCACGCGTGCTCGGGGCCGATTCCCGGGTAGTCGAGACCCGCCGAGATCGAGTGGGCCTCGATGATCTGTCCGTCATCGTCCTGCAGGAGGTACGTCCGGTTGCCGTGCAGGACACCCGGCCGGCCGCCGGTGATCGATGCTGCGTGCTCACCACTCTTGATGCCACGTCCGGCGGCCTCCACGCCGATGATTTCGACGGTCCGGTCATCGAGAAACGGATGAAACAGGCCCATGGCGTTCGATCCGCCGCCGATACAGGCGACAATCGTGTCGGGAAGGCGTCCCTCGACGGCCATCAACTGCGCCTTCGCCTCGCGACCGATAATCGCCTGGAATTCGCGCACCAGTTCAGGGTAGGGGTGAGGGCCGGCCACGGTGCCGATGATGTAGAAGGTCGATTCGACGTTGGTCACCCAGTCTCGCAAGGCCTCATTGAGGGCGTCCTTGAGGCTGCGGGAACCGGACGTCACATGGCGAACCTCGGCGCCAAGAAGTTCCATGCGGTAGACATTGGGTGCCTGTCGCTCGACATCCTTGGTCCCCATGTAGACGACGCAGGGAAGGTCGTAGCGGGCGCACACCGTTGCCGTCGCCACCCCGTGCTGGCCCGCTCCGGTTTCGGCGATGATCCGGGTCTTGCCCATGCGCCGGGCCAGGAGAATCTGGCCCACCGTGTTGTTGATCTTGTGGGAACCGGTGTGATTGAGTTCGTCGCGCTTGAAGTAGATGCGGGCGCCGCCAAGGTGCCGGGTCAGCCGTTCCGCGAAATAGAGCGGGCTGGGCCTGCCGATGTAGTCCTTTCCCAGGCTGTGGAATTCCTCCCAGAACGCCGGGTCGCCGCGAGCCTCCTGCCAGGTTCGGTCCAGGTCCAGAACGAGCGGCATCAGCGTTTCGGCGACATAGCGGCCGCCGTAGATGCCGAAGTGGCCGTCCTGGTCCGGACCCTGGCTGTAGGAATTGTCCGTCATCGTTGGTCTCATCCAGGGGCGAACCTGGCACAATGGATATCAGATAACCCGGGCCTGCTCCATAAACTCGGCGATGCGCGAGGCAGACTTGTGTCCGGGCGACGTCTCGACGCCTGACGACACGTCGACCATGGCTGCCCCACTGGTCTCCACGGCCCGGTGAAGGTTGCCGGCGTCGAGACCGCCCGAGAGGATCCATGGTGACCGCAGCCGGATGCCGGCCAGCAGCGTCCAGTCGAAGGCGGTCGCGTTGCCTCCCGGACGCGTCGCTTCCCGGGGCGGCATGGCGTCGAACATGACCAGGTCGGCCGCGGCATCAAAGGACGGCAGGGATCCCAGGTCTTCGGCCGTCGCGACGCGAATGACCTTCATCACCCGGACACCGAATTGCGTGCGCACCTGGACGAGTCGCCGGACATCCTCGCCGCCGTGAAACTGGATCGTATCCAGTTCAGCTGCCGCAATCGCGGCGCCGAGCCTGTCGTCACCGGCATCGACAGTGACGCCGACCTTCTCGATCCCTTCGGGCACGAGGCGTGCCAGGGCGGCGACTTCTTCGAGGGACACGTTTCGCGGGCTCCGGTCGAAGAAGACGAATCCGACCATGCGCGCGCCGTGGCGCACGGCCGCATCGAGGGCGCTCCGCTCCCTCAAGCCACAGATCTTGACACCGACGGCCAATGGTCAGGCCCGGCTCATGTCGGCGACGATCCGTGCCGCGGCCGCAGCCGGATCCGGGGCCCGGGTGATCGGGCGCCCGACGACAATGAAGGAAGCGCCGGCGTCCACGGCGTCTCCGGGGGACATGGTGCGCTTCTGGTCGTCGCAACCGTGGCCTCCAGGGCGGATGCCGGGGGTGACGACAAGGAACCCGGGTCCGCATAGACGGCGCACCTCGGCGATTTCACGGGGTGAACACACCACACCGTCGACACCGGCGTCGATGGCAAGTTCGGTGAGACGCAACACCTGGTCACGCACGCTGCCGCGCCCGCCGGTCACCTCGACGTCATCATCATCCATGCTGGTGAGCACGGTGACGGCAAGAACCTTCGGCCGGGCGTCTCCTGCCGGCGTCACGGCTTCCATGGCGGCACGCATCATGTCCGGCCCGCCGGTTGCGTGAACCGTCGTCATGAAGGGAGCGAGGGGCAGGAGAGCGCGCAACCCTCCGGCCACGGTTGCCGGAATGTCATTCAGCTTGAGATCAAGAAAGATCCGGTTCTCTTCGCCGGCGGCCGAACGGACACCCGCCACGCCATGGGCATAGAAGAACTCCATGCCGAACTTGAAGGCCCCGACATGACCCTCCAGACGGGAGACCAGGGATGACGCCCTTTCGGTGCACGTGGTGTCGATGGCACAGACCAGGTGCTTCCTGGGGTCAGCCGTGTCCATGCCGCCCTCCGTCCGATTGTCACGGGGCGAGCGTCTTGTAGGACGCGCGCAACAACGACGCAAGATGGTCCCGTCAGTCTCCGCCAGCCCTCGCAAGCAGCCAGCGCGCGGTACCGAGATCGAGGTGTCCGCCGCCCGAGTTCTTGAAGAGCGTGATGTCATCCGCGTTGCGCCTTCCGGCGACCCTCCCGCGGGCGAGATCGAAGAGATCGCCGACGATGTCATCCTCGCAGATGATGCCGGCCTCCATCGGCTGGGAGATGTCGCCAACGCGATGCAGCGTGAACATGCGGGAGTCCATGTAGATCCTGGCGCGTCTCACGCAGTCGTCATCGCTCTCGCGCATGTGTGTCTGGTAGCTTCCGACAAGGTCGAGATGGGCGCCCTTTGCGAGCCAGGCGCCCCGAATCAGAGGCTCGCTGGCCATGGTGGCACAGCTGATGATATCGGCCTTGCGTGCCGCCTCCTCGAGGTCGCCGGTCGCTTCCACGCTGAGGGAATCGATGGCAAGGCGCCGGGCCAGGGCTCTCGCCCGTTCCGGCGTGCGGTTCCAGATGCGGGCCACTTCCAGGGAAGGGCGTACCGCCTTCATGGCCATGATGATGTGCGGCGCCATGGCGCCGGCGCCGACCATGAGCATGGTGCGGGCATCCTCGCGGGCAAGAAAGCTGGCGCCCGTGGCCGAATCCGCGGCTGTCTTGCGCAGCGTCAGTGCGATACCGTCGATGAGGGCGAGCGGTCTGCCGTCCCTGCCGTCGAAGAGCGCATAGACCCCCTGCACCGAGGGAAGGCCTGTGCCGGTGTACTCGTTGTCGGGAAACACCGTGACGAGCTTGATTCCCACCGCTTCGTCGCGCTGCCAGGCGGGAAGGGCCAGAAACACATTGTCGGTTCCCGAGGGCCCCGGCTGGGACAGGTGAATGTCGCGCACCTCGTCGACGTCTTCGAGGTGAAAGCGCTTGAAGCCCTCGACGAGTGCTGCGTAGTCCGCCAGTTCGTGGACTTCACTGCCGGTGATGAAGCGGACCATCGCCGGGTGTCCGTTCAGACCGGCACCGGCGGTGACCGTTGAGGTTGCCGGTCGAGTTCCGACTTCAGGGTGTCGCGCTCCCGGGTTACCGAGGCGAGATTCGTCTCGAGATGCTTCACGCGGCGTTTGCGCTCACCCGACAACCGGCGGGACGGATGGCCGCGCATCCACACGAAGAGGCCGCCGAAGAGGGCCCCGGCGGCAAAGGACACGAGGACGACAAGGAAGACGGGAGCTATCACGACCCGCGGGTAGGGGAACAGGGACACCTCCATCTCCGTACGGTTGGCCAGCACGAAGACGACGATGGCGAGAGCGAGAAGGGCGCCAAGCATCCCGACAACGAGCATGAAGGGATTGCGCATGGCGACTGGTTCAGCCCTGCGTGCCCCTTGCGTTGAGGCGGTCGCGCAGGGGCTTGCCTGTCTTGAAGAAGGGCGCGCGCTTGGCCGCAACGTCGACTTTCTCGCCGGTTCGCGGGTTGCGCCCGGTCCGCGCCCGCCTCTCGCGGGCCGCGAACGAGCCAAAACCGCGCAGTTCGACGCGCCGTCCGGACTCCAGGGACCGGGCGATCTCATCGAAGATCGTGACGACGAGACTCTCGGCCTCGTACATCTTGAGATAGGGATAGCGCGCGGCAACGAGCGCGATGAGGTCAGATCTCGTCATGAAGGGGATCCTGTTTTCCCGGTCACCGAGTCTGGTGCCGGCACCACTCGACTGTCAATAATCTCCATGGGGCGGGAGCCGGTCAGGCGCCCGCCCCATGGCAAAATAGGTTCAGGCTGTCGGATCCGTGAACCACCAGCGCTCCATCAGGCGGCCTCCGTCAAGGCCCCAGTTGCTGCCGATGTTGGGACCGTGCGACAGCGCCGTCGATGCGGCGTCGACGTTGTTGGCATAGGCCATCACCATGGCTCCGCCTTCCATGGCACAGATCTGCTGCATTTCGCGGTACATCTCGCGGCGCAGCGGCTCGTCGAGCTCGGCGCGGGCCGCGATCAGCAGCTCGTTGAAGCGATCGTGCTTCCAGAAGGTGTCGTTCCACGGCGCATCCGCCGCATAGGCGGTGGAGAACATCCAGTCCTCGGTGGGACGGCCCCCCCAGTAGCAGGTGCACCAGGGCTTGTTCATCCAGACATCGGCCCAGTAGCCGTCGGCCGACTCGCGGACGACGTCGATCGTGATGCCGGCCGGCGCCGCGTGCTCCTTGTAGAGGACGGCGGTGTCGACGGCGCCGACGAACGCCGCCTCGGATGTCGACAGCTCGACGGTGAGACTGTCGAGACCGGACTGCTTGAGATACCACTTCGCCTTGTCGAGATCGAAAGTGGCATGCTCGATGTCATCGGCGAAGTAGCGGTTGGCCGGAGTGATCGGCGTATCCTGGCCGACCAGTCCGTAGCCACGCAGGACCTTGTCGACGATATCCTGGCGATCCATGGCATGCTTGAGAGCGAGCCGGACATTGTTGTCGTCGAACGGTGGCGTGTCCGTGCGCATGGGCAGGGTGTAGTGCAGCGTGCCCGTGGCCTCGACAAGATTGACGGCAGGATGCTGCGCCAGGAGATGCGCCGTCTTGGTGTCGACACGGTCGATGACGTCGACCTGGCCCGACATGATGGCGTTCTGGCGCGAGGCCGGGTCGGCGATCGTGGTCATCTCCACGGCGTCAAACCAACCGTAGTCCGTCTTCCAGTAGTTCGCGTGACGTTCGAGACTGGAGCGCACGCCGGGCTCGTATTCGACAACCCGGTAGCTGCCACAGCCAACGCCGGACTTCGGATCGGCGATGTTCCCCTCGCCGTCGCCGGGCTGGATGCCAAGATGATAGTCGCTCATGATGTAGGGGTAGTCGGCATTGCCTTCCGTCAACTGGATGACCACCGTATCGCCATCGACACGCATGTCCTCGACCTGCTCGAAGAGGCTCGAAACCGCGGAAATCGAATCCTCGCCGCGGTGGTAGTTGAGGCTGGCGACGATGTCGTCGGGCGTGACGGTCTTGCCGTTGTGGAACTCGACGCCCTGGCGGATCTTGAATGTCCAGGTCTTGGCGTCGGGCGTGGCGTCCCACTCCTCGGCCAGTTCGGGTGCGAGCTGGTTCGTCTCGTCGACGGCGGTGAGGTAGTTGAAGAGGCCGCCCATGCCCATGCTCGACGAGAAACCGTTCTCGAACGTCGCCGGGTCAAGGGAATCGGTGGTCGAACCATGGCCAAGGCCGATTCTCAGCGTGCCGCCGCGTTGCGGTTCGGACGCCCTTGCCGCGCCAGTTCCCAGCAGGGACGGCCCGGCAACCGCCGTGGCGCCGGCGGCAACTGCACCGCCGAGGACGGTGCGCCGTGATGCGCCATTCTTGTGAATTGTGTCATCCATGTCTCGTGACCTCCCGTGGTCTGGAAAAGTGACAGAGCCAAATGGCATGGCCGGCATGATGCCGAACTGCTGACATCATGATGACAGATCACCCCGATTCATTCCACAAAGATGACCACCTGCGAACCCGGGACACTCCGCCGCCTCTCGCCTTGCCCGCCGGGGTCTGTGGGGCGTCTGCCCCGGACCCCAACGCCGCTGCATCGCGTGACGGTGCAGTGCCGCCATGACGTCACGTCACGCTCTGGGGAAGGGACAGATTCCGAGGGACGTTCTCCCGAAGACCTGAAGGGGACAGCATGCCGATCTGCGTTGACAACACGCACCGAACATCTGCTGGCTCCCGAGATTGACCCCGGTGGGTCAATGAGTATCAATCACCGAAAGCGCTGATCGGTGTTCGACGCGCGTGCCGCCACCTCTCCGAGACGAAGGAAGACCATGAACGACGACACATCCGCCGATGGTACAACGGTTCGATTGCGCCGCAGCCTGCCTGTGCGGGCCGGGTCCTTCGACCGGTTGCGGGCCTCGCCCTTCGTCACTTTCTACGAGGACCGCATCGGACCCGACGCCGAGTTCACGGTCTACAGCGGTCACATGTCGCCAGGATACCTCGACGAGGACGTCGAGGCCGAGTACTGGCACCTGCGCCGTCAGGCGACGCTGTTCGACGTGCCCGAGCATGCCATCGAGTTCGTCGGTCCGGACGCCGCCCGATTCCTCGACCGCCTGATGCCGCGCCGCGTCGCGCCGATGAAGGTCGGACGCTGTCGCTACGGCTTCATGTGCTACCCCGACGGCGGCATCCTGATGGACGGCATACTGGTGCGCCTGGCCGAGGACCGCTTCCGCTACGTATTGGCCGATGGCGAGATCTTCGGCTGGCTCAAGGCGCACCAGCCGGATTTCGACGTCGAGATCGTCGACACCGAGGACTGGGTGCTGCAGGTCCAGGGGCCACGGTCCCTCGACGTGCTGGCTGCCCTGTGCGACGGCGGCGCGCCCGATCCCTTTCCCTATTTCGGCGCGGCGCGGGTCATGATGGCAGGCGAGCCTCTGCTCGCCACTCGCACCGGCTGGACGAGCGAAGTGGGGTTCGAACTCTACGTGCCCGAGAACGCCGATCATGGCGCCCTGTGGGAACACCTGACGGGTGTGGGCGGACGGCACGGTCTGCGCTTCGCCGCCATGGCGTGCATGAACATCCGCCGCATCGAGGCGGGCATTCTCAACAACGGCACCGACATGTCCCCCGCCATGACGCCCTTTGCCGCAGGCCTGGGCCGCTTCGTCGATCTCGACAAGGAAGGGTTCATCGGCCGCGACGCCCTGTTGGCGGCCGACCGGCGACCGCGCCTGGTGGGCCTGAAGGCCCACGGCAGGGTCGAGGCCGGCATGGCGCTGACACTTGACGGCGAGACGGTCGGACGGCTGACCGTTACCGCCCTTTCGCCCTACCTGGGTCACTACGTCGCCTACGCGCTCTTCGAAGAGGCGGGAGACTGGATTGGCCGCCAGGTCAGCTGTGGTGACAACGGGGTGCCCGGCGAAACCCTGGACCTCCCCTTCTACGACCCCGAAAAGCTGATTCCGCGGGGCAAGGCAAACGCGAAAGTCTGAGCCGGCGCCGACAGGCGCGGGACTCCGGCGCAGCAACCTCGCCAGGGTGATCGGGCGGATCTCTGGATTGGCCGTCGCGCCGCTGCCGAGAGACGTGGTGAGCGGGTTTTGCTTTCTGGACGCCCTGTCATGCGCGGTCGCGCGTGATTGACGCGAAAGCCTGCGGGAATCACGTGTTTCCTGCAATCGCCGGCGGCTGGACGCGTCAGGGCGGTGCAACGACCTCAGAGAGGTTTCGGGGATATGTCATCCGGCCAGGTGGCACCTGCTTGGCGAACTGGTGGAGCCGAGGGGGTGAACATTCGACCAGGCGGTGACCATTCGCCGTTCAATTGCCGCCTGGTCGAACTTCTGCGGCTGGACGGTATTCGGCTTGGTCGAATCTGAACATCGCCCCATATCAAGGCCCGGCACTTCACGCCAATCTGGGGTGCCGCATCAGGCATTGAGGAGAAAGACGGGCTCTTCTCCTCATTGAACGATGTGAATCGGCTTGAACACTGACGAGAAAGACGCTAGGTTCTCCTCATTTGGTGAGGAGAACCATGTATATCTGGGAGCAACGGAACTGGCCCCAGTTCACTTGGGACAATGGTAGGTTACTTGAGCCGCTCGCGGCCGCGCGTCTGAAGCAAGGGCGGCTCCTTGGAGGCATGGCAAGCCTCGGCTTCGACCTGAAGCTCGAAGCGCAGCTAGAAGCCCTGACGGAAGACGCTGTCAAGAGTTCGGAGATCGAAGGCGAGATCCTTGACCGTGACAGCGTGCGATCTTCGCTCGCACGCCGCCTCGGCCTGCCGACGGCGGCAATCGCCCCGGTAGACCGGCGGACCGAAGGCATAGTCGAAATGATGCTCGATGCTACCGAGAACTACAGGTCATCACTGACGTCCGAACGACTGTTCGGCTGGCAGGCGGCAATGTTCCCGACAGGCTATTCAGGCATGTACAGGATCAAGACGGGTGCATGGCGCGACGATGTGGAAGGACCGATGCAGGTCGTTTCGGGTCCGGTCGGCCGTCAGCGGGTGCACTATCAGGCGCCGCCGGCTCAACAACTCGACGCTGAGATTCAGGCGTACTTGGAATGGTTCAATCGCCGAAGCGATCCCGAAGGCCTGTTGCGTGCCGGCCTGGCACATCTCTGGTTCGTGACAATCCACCCGTTCGAGGATGGCAACGGCCGTGTCGCGCGCGCGATCGCCGATCAGGCGCTGGCGCAGTCGGAGGACTCCGGACAGCGCTTCTACAGCATGTCGAGTCAGATCCGGAAAGAACGCTCCGATTACTACGACGCGCTTGAAAGCGCGCAGAAGGGCACGCTCGACGTTACCCACTGGCTGGTCTGGTTCCTCGAGTGTTTTTCGCGAGCGATCGACGGTGCCGAGTCGGCCTGCGCGAATGTTCTGCGCAAGGCCGATTTTTGGCAACGCTACGCCCGCGAGCCCTTCACCAAACGCCAAAAGGCGGTGCTCAACAGGTTTCT
>JAPPGE010000056.1 GCA_028821455.1 bacterium
GACGAGTACCTCGCGGCACCACCGTCGCGGCGGGAGAGAACTGGCTGACTGGCGAATGCCCGTCACCGTCGGAACGTTGCGAACGGGACCGGACCCGGGCCGGCGGAACGGCGCTCTGCTTCGAGAGGCCGGCCGGGGGACGAGGATTTCCCGGCATAACGAGGGCAACCGGGATGATCTGCATGAACCTCCAGGTGCCCCGGCCTCCGGACAACTCCAGGACGGCGAAAAGGTTGCCACGGGTCGCGGGCGATGGCGATCCTCAAGCAACATTGCGAAATGGCCGCCGGGAGGTGACGGGCGCACGCTCACCCCGACGATGCGACGGTGGCGACAGGTGATCGAGGGCGATCCCGGCTTCGGGATCGGTCTCGACGCGGCGCGAGACCGCGAACGACAAGGGGCCGCCCGGGCACGGCATCATGCTGCGGCCGCTCATCGGCTGGAGAGGGGCGGTGCGCGCGTGCCCCGACGCTTTGCCGACAGGCTTTCGGCGGTGGTATCGAGGATGCACGGACTGCGCAGGGAATCCTGCAGGCACAAGGTAACCGTGTCGGGGAGGCTGACACTGGGTGTTGTCGGATGACATTCACTGGCCACATGGGCGACATTCCGCAGCCTGACGAGGGGATCAGCTTGCCGGACACACATGGGCCACACGCTCTGTGACGTCCAGGGCAGTTTCGCCTTCGGCAACGTTGCCGACGGCCGGCACTTCGTCACCTCTGTCGTCTGGTGGCAGCGGACAGCCCGCTCGCCACCGCGGCGTTGTGAACGCGGGCGCCACTCTCATGGCACCGGCCGATGCAAGCGGGGCGAGACGGTGAGGATCCCCGTTTCGCCATGAAACAGGCCGAAGCGAGACGTCGCATCATTCTCGAGTTCGACGTATGGGCGCGCAGCGAGGGCCTTGATCACCCGAACGGGACCGACGGCTTGCGTTTCTTTGCCCGCATGCGTTCCGAACGCCCGGAGATGCTGGCCTTCGGGTGCCGCGGCGATCACTGGGAGGTCGTCCATGGCTGGCTGCTCAACGCCGATCGGGTTTCGGACTGAGGTCGCGGCCGGGCCCGGTCGAAGGAGCCCGGGGCGATCCTCGTGAGCGGAATGATCGCGCCCCTGCTCAGTCGGAAGCGCCTGGTCTCAAAGGCCCATCGCCAATGCGCCGCCCGGCCCGTTCTGACTGCCGTCCATCGCATGCTGCCGATTCTCATCCCCGCAGCCACCGATTCTCAGCAAAGCCACCCTGGCGGCGACTCCCGTCTGCACCGTCGACCACGACGACGACACGTCATCGAATTGAGCGATGCGTAGGATGAAGAACAACGGACAAGCCTCCGCGATCTGGAAAGGTGTCTTGTTGCAGGAGTCCAGCAGCACGGTGCCTGCTGCAACTGTCTTTGCATGCCGTCAGCGTGGTTCCTCGCCCATGCAGATGGCCGAGATTGCACCTCCGGTTCTTTCAGCCGCAGCCTCGACTTCCCGGTCGGCAACGTGAGCGTACCGCAAGGTCATCGAGACGTTCCGGTGACCGAGAAGTCGCGCCACTGTCGGCAACGGCACGCCCTGCATGACGGCGTGGGAGGCAAAGTTGTGCCTCAGATCGTGGAGGCGCACGTCCTCGATCCCGGCGCGTTTTCGCAGGGTGAGCCAGAGTGACCGTTGCCTTGTGAGGGGCTGGAACGGATTGGCGGGTGAAGGAAAGAAACATGCGCTGACTGTCCGAGTCTGGCGCGTGATGATCCGGCAAGCTGCGGAGTTGAGGCAGACTCTCCGTGGGCCTGTTTTGCCGTCCTCAAGGTCGAGCGTGCCGGTGCCGAACTCGCGCCACCTGAGCGTCCGGATCTCGCTCAAGCGGCACCCAGTGCAGCACAGGAGGCCGATGATGTCCGCCTGCGTCGCCCGTTCCGGGCGGTGGGCGACCAGCCGGTCCAGTTCGGCAAGGAGGCGTCTGGTCTCGTCCCGGGTAAGGAACCGGTTGAACCGGCGTTCCGGGTTGCGGCGGATTCCGCTGGCCGGGTTGGTCGCGACGTGACCATGGACCCTGGCGTGGTTCATGAACTGGCACAGGACGGAGAGCGTCCGGTTGGCGCCGCCCGGAGCGGTCTCGCTGAATCGGTCGAACCAGAGGTGCACGAATCGCCGGTCGATGCGGTCGAGCGGCATGGCGCCGAATGCCGGCAGGAGTTGATCGGCAGGCCGGTAGTCGACACTGCGGCGGGTGGAAGGCTTGTGGCGGGCACGGCATTCCGTCCTCCAGGGACTGTCGATGACGGCCACGAAGTCCCGGAACAGGGGAATGGCGGCGGCCAGTTCGCGCGTCTGCGTTTCCGCGGACTGGATGTCGAGGCACCGGGCGCGCGCCTCCTCGACCGTCGTCAGCGCCGTCCGGCCAAGGGGGCGGCGCCGCGCGGATCCGCCACGGCTGTCGAGATGGATGAACGCCCGGTGCCTGCACGCCGGACGCGCACGCCGAGGCCGGCGACCCTGGTGTCCCAGACCGTGTATTCGCCAGCCTCGGGGCGGAGCCGGGCGACATTGCCGTCGCTGAGGCGCATTCGCCGGGGCATCGTTCAGGCCTCCCCGCCGAGGACGGGCGCCAGGGTCTCGGCGGCCTCGCGGACTGCCGCATCGGCAAGGTGTGTGTACTTCAGGGTGGTCGCCGGATCGTTGTGACCGAGAAGCCTGCCGATGGTGAGGACCGTCTCGCCATGAGCGAGAGCCACCGATGCATAGTAATGACGAAGATCGTGCAGACGCACATCCACGATTCCCGCCTCGTCCCTGATCGTTAGCCAGAATCGTTCAAGGACGGTCCTCGACTGAGGACCGTTGCCGCGGGGAGACGGAAACACCCATGGTCCCGACCGCGGCAGGCCGTCGAGATTCCGGCGCGCCGGCGCCGACAACCAGACCGTGCGCGGACCGGTCTTGCTGTCGGCGAGATGGAGATAGCCCTCGCGGCACTCGGACCATCTCAGCGTCAGAATCTCCGATTTGCGGCATCCGGTGAGGAGGAGCAGACGCACGACCGATACGTGCAGGGGATAGCGGCCATGATGCCGATCGAGGACCCGGCTCAGCCGCCGCATCTCGTCGGCGTTGAGGAACCGTTCACGGCCCCGCCGGCGATAGCGCTTGATGCCCGTGCAGGGATTGGAACCCTCCCGCCGATATCCGTAAACCTCGGCCTGGCGCATGATGACCGAGAGGATCGGCGCCGAGCGGTCCGCCGCCACCGGCGTCCTGTGAAGAGAGGCAAACCACTTGCGGACATCGGCGCGCCTGATGCCGGCAATCGCCCGGCCCCTGAACCAGGGCAGGCTCTGTTTCTTCAGGTATCCGAGATTGACCTTGAGCGTGCGCGGCTTCCAGTGACGCCCATAACGGCGGAAGACCTCGTCGGCCACCGTCTCGAACAGGATCGGTTCGGCGGATCCAGGTGCATCACCGCCAAGCCTCGACGCCAGCATGGCGCCGGCCGTCGCACGGGCCTGCTCCAGAGTGATGGCCCCGGCATCGCCTATCGATTGCCAGACCCTCTGGCCGTCGACCTGGCTGTGGAGGAAGTAGTGCTTGCGGCCCGAGGTGAGGATCCGGACGCCAAAACCCTGCCGAATGTCTCCAGATCCTATGAGGGCCGCTGTGCGGTCGGCGCTACAGTGCCGTCC
>JAPPGE010000080.1 GCA_028821455.1 bacterium
ATCAGTTCGCGGTAGAACCGCCGCCCGCTGCCGCCCGACTTGTCGCCCGCCACCAAGAGCATGGCGCGGCGCACGGGGTCGAACGCAAAGGCGACCCGCCATTCTCCGCCTGCCGTGCTGAGCCGCATTTCCTTCATGTTGGCGTGTCGTGAGCCGTTCAGCGTGTCTACCTGCGGTCGGCCCAGTTGAGGGCCGAATTGCCGAAGAAGGCGCGTCATGGTCAGGATCGCATCCTGGACTTCTGGTGCAGAGCAAAGAACTCGGGCTCAAACTCCTCGGCAATCTGGACCCGCCAACTCATGGCGGCAGGATGGATTCGTCGGAATATGCAGTCAAGAACATACTCCGTAGCTGCCGCCTGCCCCTCGCTGAACCGCACGACAGGGTGCGTACTTGACCGAACTCGCCCCGTTCGGCATCGGCCTCGACGGTCTCAGCATGGACAACCGTGACAGCAACCTTGGAGAAGCGAACCTGAGCTAACGCGCCCGTTTCTGCACCGTCCGTGGACATGGCTTCCGACAGGAGCGAGGGGATGTTCTGCGCCAAGACATCGATGCCGTGGCACGGATCATGGTCCGCGAACTTTCGGGGAATCGGAACCTCGCCGTCGAGACCGGCGTCGAGGGCCATCTTCCGGCCTTCGCGCCAACCCGCGAGATCGACGCGCCTGACGCCGCGTGACGAGGCGGGCTTCCTCGCGAAACTGTCGCCAACGGAAACCATGGCGCGCCCTGTAGAGTCGCTTTCGCTCGCGAGGCTCAACCGTTCTGCCGCAGACGTTGAGATCACCTGTCACGCCGGGCGGCGTCGACAATCTGCTGGACGGTCGCCCTCGCGAGACGGAATTCCCGTGCGATGGCCGCCGGCTTCAGGCCGGCCTTCAGGGCGGCGAGAATCATACGCTCCTGTCCCGGCGTCACCGATGCGGCGCCGCCGGTCCTGGCCGGTCTCGCCCTTGCCTGCCTGGCCGTACCCGTCCTTTCGGACTTTCGCTCAGATGCTGATGGTTCGCCTGCAGCGTCATGCCCACGCCGGCTGGCCTCTTCGGCCACGGCCTTTGCGAGCCGGTTGAGCTGATCGTCGTCCAGCAGACGCAGGGACCGGTCCAGATCGGCCGGCAGGGCAATCCCCGGCAGCTGCCGGCCAGCGACTCCGGTTGCCGGCCTTCGCGCCATGGACTTCTTCCTCTCCACAATCCTCGGCTCCCGCTTCTTGCGCTCGACGTCGATGTCATTCTTGCCGCCCGGGCCGCCATGCTGACCGGAATGAGGCAGCCCGGAGATGCATTGGTGGCGACCAGCAACGTGGACCATCTGGACCAATTCGTGACCGCGCGACTCTGGCAGGACATTCACTGAGATCCGCGATCCTCGCCCTCTCGTTCATCGCGGGGCTCGTCAACCCCGAGGTCGCCGCATGGCAGGCGACATGGGATGGAGTTCAGGTCACAGTCGACCGGCAGTTCACCAACGACGATGCCCCGTTGAGACTGAGCCCGCTGACCAACCCGATCCTCAGTTTCAACCCGTATCGCCACCGCATGCTTCGTCCGGTTCTCTCACCACGACCTCGGGCTCCTCCGTCACGTCCTCCTCGTCGACAAAAGCAATGCGCATCCCGAAACCGGAGAAGACCTGCAGCATCCGGCCGAACGCGTCCATGTCCAGCTCCATGTCGTCGATGTGAATGATTGTGCCCGCCTCCGCGTCGTCGTCGATATGGCACCGCAGCACCTGGCCGCGCGGCACCCACTGGTCGCTCCGTTCGCTGTACTCGATCTGCGGAAGGCCCGGCGGAATCTCGGTCAATGTCGGGTCCAGGCCCGCCGCGAGCTCGGCCTGCGCTACAATCATGTCGTTGAACAGTTCCAGCACCTCCGCGTCGGTCATCCCCGCAAGCGACGGGCCCACCTGCAGGTTTACGACCCGAACGGAGTCGTCGGCGTGCTCGATGACGGCAGTTTCGCCTTCGCGGGTGATCCGAACCTGGTCGGGCGAGGCCGGCCGCGGCTTCTTCAGTCTCATCCTTCCTCCGCTGCGGAATCTCTCGATGGTAGATGCTATGGGGCTTGCACGCGACAACGCCGTTGCAGGATTGTCGCGCGTTTCCTTTCGGACAGGAGAACTCCATGCCCGTAACCGACAACCTGAGCCAGTTCCCGGTCGCATTTGTGGCAGCCAGCACGCTCGTGGAGGCGATCGGCATAAGTTTGTCGAGCTGGGTTGTTTCCGGCCTGGTTTCCGAACTTCAATGCCGGCCGAAGAAGAACCTCATGGCGAACGCGGCGGGTCCATTATCGCTGTCACACCGATGACGGGCCAGGTCGAACACGGCTTTTCTCATGCTTGAGAGCTTCCCCGACGGGTCCTGGTCGAGCGTCGTCAGCGCAGAGGCCGTGACCGCCGGCGCAGCCGGGTCCGCCTCAGCAATTCGGGAAGGATGGACTGCAAGATCGCCGCTTTGGCAGCAGGTCCAATCATTGCAAATGAGCAGGTCCCCAGAACAACCAGTAACACGATTTCACCGAAAACATCGTGACACCGGCACATCGGCAGACTATTGCGAGGGCGGCTCGTCACATTTCGAGACTGGTTCGGCACAACATGGTGCCTCAAGATAGACGCAGAGAATTGCATAGGCACCTGCGGCGGCTCGACATCCGCAACCCATATGATCAATCGAGGCGCACGAACACTGCCTCATTCGCGCTCTCTTGAAGTCGGAGCGCACGGATGTCCTCCGGCGACAGCTCGTCGACCGACGCAAGGGCCAGCCCAGCATCCCGACGGCAATCGCGGCCGCCGGACGGGTTGGTTGAATGGCATGATGCCCTGCGGTATGTTCCACCTCTGTTCCGACATGCGGGGAGAAACCACGGATGACCGTCGCCTTCGACACCCTGGCCGCCGCACGCGATCTCGAGAAAGCGGGCATGGACCGGATGCAGGCGGAAGCCGTTGCCAACGTGGTTCGCGCCGGACAGGGCGAGCTTGCCACCAAGGCCGACGTGGACTCGCTACGCGAGGCGACGCGAGCAGATCTGGCGGCGGTCCGCAGTGAACTGTCTGCCCTCGAGGCGCGGTTGACCTGGCGACTCGTGATAGCGGCTGGTGTCATTGTGGCAGCGGTGAAGCTCATTCCTTCACCATAGCCGTGACCGCCACAGTCCGCGCCAGACAAGGCGAACTTGCCACCAAGGCTGACGTGGACACGCTACGCAAGGATCTGGACTCACTCGAAAACCGCATGATGGCGGCACTCTACCGCGCCCTGTGGATGCAGGCCGCCGGGATCGTCGGAGCGATCATCGCGCTCGCTGGCGTTGTCCTGGGACTGGCGCGGGCTCCGGGCGCACCATGACCGGGCTAGACCCGGAAACATCATCGCCTGCCTTCGAAGCCGGTGGCCGTCGATATCGTCTTTTCTCCGCCGATTCGTTCAGGATCACTATCGATAACGGCCGTGAACTGTCAGTCCCGCTGGCGTTGGTTTCCCCGTCTCTTCTGCATGCGCTCCAGCCTTGGCTTGCCGGACACTCGGCCTCGGCCGCCACTTCGAGGGGTCCGGGCCGGACATGGCTGAGTGATCCATCGTCGCATCTGTAGATCAGTGCCGCCGGTGCATCCTCCCGGCATCTCGCTTTTGTGGATGTGATGGGGAGAAATAAATGGAGTCGGACGCGTCAGGTGGCGACTCTTGAAACATGCAGGAGTCGTCAGAATTGACGCAGCAACCCTTTACGGGCTGACGGCCTCCGGGCCCCTCAGCGTAAAGGAGGTCTCAGCTGGTTCGCCGCCAGGCGGCGGTGCCAGGGGATGCACGGCAACTTCCTCACGTCCCCCAGAGACCGCAGGAGTTCGTGGTGACACATGACGTCGAGGAAGCTGAGCACGGTCGGCTCCGTCGGCCCGATCCGCAGCCGCTCGTGCCCGTCGTCGTCGAGACTGCGGCCGTGTGTGAACTCCCGCTCGAGAATGATGAACTGGCGCGCCAAGCGGCCGTGCCGAACGACAGGTCAATGGCGCCCGCCACCGCAACGAGCGCGGAGACCGCCGCCGGCAACGATTCCGGCACGGTCGCGGCCAGGTAGCTCGCCAAGGCGGCTGAAGCTCCGCTGCCCCGCGACGACCTACGGCTTCGACTGCCAAGGCCGCAAGGACTGCGAGGCCGCTGAGGCCTCCAAGGACATGAAGGTTGTCCCTCGTCCAGATCGTCCGGTCCTTCCAGTTCGGGTCGCCACTTCCTGAAGGACTGCCGGACTGCCCTTGTTTCAGGCCACGGCGCTCTCTTCTCAATGTCATGCGGTCCGTCCATCAAGTGTCAGGCACAGTGGGCCCGGTCCCGGCCGCCGGATTGCCGTTTTCCGGAGGCTACGTCAACCAACGGTGGGGCGGCCGCTTCGAGAACTTCACCAAGGCGACGAACGACCAGCCCGCCCTGGGCGATCAGTGCGCCAAGCAGCCCTTGCGACGTCAGCCCTGGTCGGCTGCCGAGGGTTCTCGACGCCGGTCTTCGTTGCCAGCCGCAGGGTCCGGATGTCGGCCTTGAACTCCACGATTGATGTTGTGCAGGGCACGATACTCGTCGGCCAGCGCCTCGGCCTGCTGCTTGGTGAAGCCGCCGTCGGTCAGGCGCTTGATGCAGCGGTGAGTGTCGAACTTGGTGGCCTCGGACATAACGGGACCATAGAAGCCTCAGTGGCGCTCTGCAAGTTTCAGCCCCTACGCGAGTTTCAGGATCGCGACGGAGAGGCCAACGATACCAGGAATGGCAACGATGATGGCGACCCTTGCGTCGGCGATCTTTCTGTCCAGCCGAGCAAGTCCGGTTTCGCATTTGGCCTGCTTGGTGGCCATGCGCTCCTCCAGGATGGCGGAATTCGGGGTCAGTCAACCGACGTCCGATCGCCGAGTGTCACGCTGCCATCCCGCTTCGGTACCGGGCCAGATCGTACAGCGCCTGTCTGCGGCACCAGAACTCGGCGTTGCTCCAGCCGATCCTCTCCAGCGCCACCGCGGTGCGGGGCGAGACGGCGATTCGCCCTCGCAGAAGCCGGTACAGATTGCCGCGGTCCATGCCCAATGCCGCCGCCAGCTCGGTTGCGCTCATGCCGGCGTCGCGCATCGCATCGCCGATGCTCTCGCCAGGATGCGTCGGATTGTGCTTGCTCATGCCCCGGCTCCCTTCGTCAATGATAGTCCACAAGATTCACGGCCACGGCCCGCCTGCCCTCGAACCGGAAGGTCAGGCGCCAGTTGCCGGACACCCGGATGCTCCAGTGTCCGGCTAGGTCGCCTGTCAGCGCATGCAACCGGTAGCCGGGAATATGCAGATCAGCGGGCGACACCGCCGCTTCCAGATCGTCCAGTCGGCGATTGAGCCGTTTGGCCATGTCGGCGGGAATGCCGCGTGTGTCGCCCAGCTCCCAAAATCGCCGAAGCCCCTTGTGCCTGAACTCCATGGGCACACCATGCCACAGAAAGGCACGACGTGCAACATTCATGAGCCGCGGGTAGTGTCTCAGTTTGAAATCTTGCGGTAGATCGCGGGCCGATCAGGATTCGGTGCCCGCGCGTCGATCAGACCGACGATCCATTCCATGTCGTGAAGGTTGCGGGTGACGCCAGCCGCCATCGCCGGGGTCATGCGAGGGCTCTTGTGCACCCGCACGAAGTTGTAATGCACGAAGTAGAGCGACAGCATGTGCAGATGGTTCGTCAGCTTCTTGGAGAACGCGTTGGTGAGCCGGGTGAAGCGGCGCATTCCCATGCGCATACTAAGGTTCTGACGTCCCACGTAGGAAGTGCTGATGTGATCTGGATCAGGCCGACCCTCGACGCGGCGCTTCCTGATGCCGGTGCACTCAGCAGGGCTGTAGCGTTGCTCGGATGATTTGCGATCGCCCGCCTCGCCGTAGAGCTTCACCAGTTGGGCGTAGTCCACGGCCCCACCGAAGGCCCCTTCGACTGCTTCCAGATAAGCCTTGAGGCCATCCGTGGTGAGCTGGACGCGGTTTGCCAGACGCTTGCGAAGATCATCCATGAACTCGATGGCTGTTGCCCCGGAGCGATCCCCGATCTCGTAGGCGAGGATCATCTTGCTGTCGGCGTCAATCGCCGTCCAGGTCCACACGTCACCGGCCCCATGGGGAGCGGCCTTGGCGCGGTCAACGTTCTTCTGTTTGGCGTAGCAGAAGGACCAGATCTCGTCGCACTGCACCTTGCGGCACTCGACGTCCCGCACATGCTCATCCTGATAGGTCGCGCAAGCCTCGCCCGCGTCAATCAGGAGCTTGGTAACGGTGTTGATCGAAACACCGGCCACGCGGCTGATTGACCGCATGGACATGCCTTCGACCAGCATGTTGAGGATCTGTACTCGCTTGGATGTAGGAAGCCTGTTCATGCCCCTGATGATAGGGGCACAAACACTTGCTGTCAAGCATATCTTTCAGTTTGCACTAGCCGCTGGCGACCTGCTGCGGCGCCAGATTTACATAATCCCACCATTCATCCAACAGAGAAAGCTGAACGAACGAAAGAGGCACTTCGGCGATGCGGGATATCTCTTCTGCGGTAGTATTCTTCTCGGACAACTGTATCCGAAGATAATGCAAGGCATCGCGAGGCATTAGGATTCGAAGGGCACGAATCATCCCCAAATGATCTGCCATAGACGGTTGCGGAAAGCCGGCCTCAAAAGGAACGGTGATGTGGTCAATCAAGTGGCTGACCTCTTCCACCGTTGAGGCAGTTTCTTCCTCTCTGTCTAGGATGTGCAAAAGTTCCTTGCAACAAACAAGGCGAATCCACTTATCGTCACTAATCTGACGTGAGTATATGATCCGTGCGACGATGCGGTTTCCGTACGCACCAAGTTCTTCATGGACATTCAGCATTCCTCGAAGCGCGCCGTCATCCATGGCCGTCGCCGAGAATTCGATACGGTCCACAACACCGCGTGCAACGATGAAGTTGCGAACATCGTCTATCAGCACTGGCAACCGCGTGTAGCAGTCGAAATGATCATAGATCTCGTTCATAGGTGCGATACATCCACCGTTTCTCGGTGTTGATCTCCGAAGTGCTCCCGGACTTCGACCCACCCATGCTCTATTTGCATGATGGATAGCCATGCGGCATGGCAGAGATCCTCTTGCGAGATATCGCCGGACGATCCCCGACAGAACTTCACATCTACATGCTTCCTTCCCTCTGTCTCAAAGAGAGTTTGAAGTAACCTCTCCCTGGCGGTCATGATGATCTCCTTAGTATTAGTCTTGGAGCAGTGGGATGAAGGCCACGTTTGTCTTGTGGCGGCATCATGCAGCCCCAGACACACTGCTTCCAATTAAGCACATACATCGTTTGGACGGCACAGTCAATAACACTTTAGCCTGTTGCAACTCAACCCCACCTCGCAGTCGCGGCCTGGCGCGCGATCTCGCTTCGCTGTTCCGATGTGAGCGCAGCGGCACGCGCACGACCGCCGGCGACGCCTGCTTTGCGCTTCGCCGGCTGCTTGTTGGTTGTCTCTTCGATCTCGCCAGTGGCGATCCGTGCGACGTGGACGGCGCAACCTACCACGTCGGCTGGGCGTTTCTCGTCCCGCGGCCCTTTAGGCACGCTCAGAGCGTCTCCCTGTTGCGGTCGGTCATGTCGGGTCTCCCTTCCTTAGCTAGAGTAGATACACAAGATACCTGGGACACATCGCACCAATGCGGCCAGCAATCAACATGATGTTTACACCGCCTGGACAGTATGGAAGCCTCGTCACACTACGTCAAATAGGGTGAACTGACATGACGGCCAGAAGCAAGTGGAAGATTGCAGCGTTGGTCGCTGTGATCCTGGTGTTCGCTGTCGTGTTGAGCCCTGTCCATGGCCAAGACGAAGGTTTATTTTTATTGGATGATGCTGCTGTGACTTCACTTCTGGACATTCCTGCCGTGGAGAAGTGCAGTGATGGCAAACGATTCAGGAGTGACCTGTGCATCCCTGAGAATGTCGATGCCATAGAAGGTGTAGCCACCATACCCGAGATTGTGGAAAAGGCGCGACGATCAGCATGTACTCGTCTCGCAGTAGAAACGTTGGATACAACCGATGTTGATGATCTAAGCACCCTTCTCGATGCAATGAAGCGTCACTGTGTGGGTTGGGATTCCTCCGTGTGGCGCTTGTGGGGACTTGAATGGTGATCTCACTGACGAGTACCTACGGGTGAACGCCGAATCCTGATCGGCCCGCGACCTACCGCAAGATTTCAAACTGAGACACTACCGAGCCGCGAGACCCTTGCGCTTATGACAATTTTCGGCGCCGACCAGCTTCAGAGCGAAGATCCAATAACCGAGGCCGGCGACATCTGAACGCCGCACTTTCAGCGTTCGGACTGGCATTGTCTGCAAGTGGTGAATCGACATGACACCGTCGGCGAAACTGGCTTTGTTGGCACCGAAGCTCGAGAACAATACCAAGCCGGGACGGTCGGTTACTGAAAATCCTGCTTGACGGGAAACGCCCCGGTACAGAAGAGGCGACCTGATAGAGCAGGATCGCAGATGGCGACGGGTGATCGGCAGGGGATTGAGATGCGTGGCGCAACAAGTGCGCCGATACGTTGCGATGCTTCGCCCAGTCATCCAGAATGTCGGAGACCGTCGTGGTCCCGTTTGGAGAAATCAGGATGAGCGTTGAACTGATCGCCATCATCGCTGCTGCGGTCTCCCTCGCCGGACTGATCCTGACCGTGCCAGGGCACCTGACCGCACGGCTTACGGCGGTCGAGAAGGAGACGGCTCGTGTTGCGGGCCTGCTTGAAGGACTCGGCTTGGCCCAACGCATTCCGGAATAGGACGCAGCGGCGGACAAGGTCATCGCTCTGGCTGCTGCGTTCAATGCTCGCGGCGTGTGCTGGTAGCAAATGCCCATGCAGCTAACGTTTCAAGCACACCCGGCGTGGTGAAGTAACGGACCTGCTCGGATGCGTGGGCACTGGCCTCGCCGGCTTTCGGTCTTGAGTCATTGCGCCAGACTCCATTTGGAGTCCTGTTGCATTTGCACCGCTCAGACGTCCGTCCGACGGCGCCCCTCAACCACGCGCCAGCCGAGACAGACGACGACCTGCGCCAGACTCCACTCTCTCCCTCAACTCCGGGAAGGCGATCCAGAAGCGGGCGATGAGATCTCTCCGGGCGCCGGCATTGTAATCCTCGAAAGTGTCGGCCAGGACGGCTAGCGCCTCCGCCAGTCTTCTGTCCGAGACCGCCACCCCCTCACTCGGCACCGGGCGGGCAGGTATGGCCCTTGCCTGTGCCGATGGTTCGCCATACAGAATCCACGATGCGTCGCACCCGAGCCCGCGAGCGTACCTCTCCGCGGCGACAGGGCGAATGCCCCTGCTGCCATTCTCATGTCCGAGATATGTCGACGGAGTCACGCCGAGCGCTTCCGCAGCAGCGGTTGCACTGGTGTGACCTGCATGTTCGCGGGCTTGTCTGAGTCGTTCCCAAGGTTCCATGCATAGAGTATATCATATTGGACTATGCATGACGCATTGACAGAGTGCGTTATCGTGCTATGCTTTACGCATGAGCACGGCAACGCGCATAGCCTCTGCACGGAAACACCTCGGACTCTCCCAAGAGCAGCCGACGAGTCTCTCGCGCGTGCACCAATCGGATGTAGTGCACTGGAGGTTGGGCCAGGTCGAGCTGCATAACTTGTTCGTGCGCACCGTCGAGGCCATCGCCGACGCCAATGTTGTCTGTTCTCTGGAGGTTGCATGATCCGGCGCCGGATGTCCCCGGAACGCCGGGCCCGCATCCTCGCCGAGTACGGTGGGATGTGCGGGATCTGCGGGCGGACGATCGCGGATGACGAATACGAGATCGACCACGTGATCCCTCTCGGCCTCGGCGGTACGGACGACGACAGCAACCTCCAGCCCGTGCATCTCGCGTGCCACAGGACGAAGACCTACGGCGGCCGGTTGACTCGCGGTGACGTCCGCGAGATTGCGAAGGCGAAGCGGATCGCACGCAGGCGACAGGGCGCCCGGCCAAACCGGCCGCTGACGTACCGCGACCTGGTAAGGAGCGTCGACGGCACCGTGAGCGTGCGTGACGGCTCCGAGGCGAGGATGCGATGATGGCAACATGACCAAGGCCATCCTGATCATCTATCTGGCGTTCCCGCCGCACGGCGGTCAGGTGTTGCAATCAATCACCCATCTGTGGGCATCGGACGGTCCTCGCATCGTTGCTGTCTGAGACGACCCGTCGTGCCTCCCGCAATGGGTGCTCGTCTGGTCACGTGCCGCCGACTTCATCGTGCGGGTGGCGTGCGTCGAGGTCGAGACGCGGAATGGCGCCTTCTGATGGTTGAAATCCAGCACCTCGTGCGGGCAGGAATCCCTCCCGACCCCAGCTGACACGCCCGTCCGGACTCCGCGAGATCCGTCCCGAGGATGGCATCCTCTCGCCAGGACGCCGCCGCCAAGCCTCAACAATGTTCGAAATCCGTCGTCATGCCGCCGATGCAGCCACCTGACACCCGCATCGGGCCTCGAGGCGGATGAGTCCGGTGACCGCACAGGCAGGATTTGTGCCGTATAGCGCCAAGTTCGCCACTGCGCATGACTCTCGATTGACCTGTCGTACAACGATGGCAAACATCCGTTCGCTCGCCAGCATGCACGGGTTCGTGGAGGACGACTGACTTCGGGGGCGTTGTGACGCACAGGACATCGAATCGCAGGGAAGCGGCCCTCATACGCGAACGGCTTCATCGCCTCGCAGCCGAGAAGTCCACCCTTGAGGCCCGACTCGCCGACATTGAGGGTCTGGGAACCGATGCGGAAGACGGGTTGCGTCCTTCAGCGTCGCTCACCAGGCATTCGCCGGCACAGGACAAGATCGCGTTGTTCAGATCCCTGTTTGGCGGTCGCGAGGATGTCTATCCGAAGCGCTGGGAAAACGCCCGGACGGGCAAGGCGGGCTATGCGCCGGTCTGTGCCAACGAGTGGGCGCCGCGAATCTGCGGAAAGCCGCGCGTCAGGTGCGGCGCATGTTCCCACCAGGCTTTCCTGATGGTGACCGACGAGGCGATCGTCGGTCATCTGCGCGGACGCCACACGCTCGGCGTCTATCCCATACTGCCCGATGACAGCTGCCAGTTTCTCGCGGCGGACTTCGACGGGGAGACCTGGCGGCGGGATGCCGGGGCCTTCCTCGAAGCCTGCCGTTCGAAGAGGGTGCCGGCGGCCCTCGAACGTTCGCGTTCAGGGAATGGCGGGCATGTCTGGATCTTCTTTGCCGAATTCGTGCCGGCCGTCCTTGCGCGCCGTCTCGGCACCCTTCTTCTGACCGAGACGATGGAGTGCCACCCGGATATCGGGTTCCAGTCCTACGACCGCTTCTTTCCGAGCCAGGATACCCTGCCGGCGGGCGGCTTCGGCAATCTCATCGCGCTTCCCCTTCAGGGCGGTCCCCGTGAGAGCGGCAACAGTGTTTTCCTCGGTGAGGATTTCGAACCCCATGCCGACCAGTGGGCGTTCCTTTCTTCGCTTCAGCGCCTGACGCTGGCGGACCTGACGGCCATCGTCGACGCAGCCAGCCGCGAGGGCCGGATTGTCGGTCTCCGGCTGCCATTGGACGAGGATGACCAGGAACCCTGGACGGCCCGGCCGTCTCGGCGCCGGCCGCTGCCCGCCATCAACGGACCGCTTCCGGAGCGGATCGAGGTGGTTCTGGGTGACCAGCTCTACATCCCGCGTGCAGGACTGCCACCGGGTCTGATCAACCGGATCGTCCGTCTCGCCGCCTTCCAGAATCCCGCCTTCTACAGCGCCCAGGCCATGCGGCGCTCCACCTTCGGCATTCCTCGCATCGTCGCCTGCGCCGAATTGCTGTCGCATCACATCGCCTTGCCGCGCGGCTGCCGAGAGGCACTTGAGCAACTGATGGAAGAGACCGGCATAGGCGTGGACCTGCGCGACGAGAGCAATGGCGGGCACCCGCTGGAGGCCGCCTTCCTCGGTGAGTTGTCCCCGGAGCAGCGAACCGCGGCCACAGCGCTGCTGGACCAGGAGACAGGCGTCCTTGCGGCGGCGACCGGCTTCGGCAAGACCGTCATCGCCGCTTCCGTCATCGCTTCCCGCGGGACCAGTACTCTGGTGCTCGTTCATCGCCGCCAGCTCATGGAACAGTGGATCGCGCGCCTCGGGGCGTTTCTTGATCTTCCCCCATCCGCAATCGGACAGATCGGCGGCGGCCGGCGCAGGCCCGGTGGTCTCGTCGATGTCGGTGTCATCCAGAGCCTGGTGCGCAACGGCGAAGTGGACGATGTCGTTGCCGACTACGGACATCTGGTGGTCGATGAGTGCCATCATCTCTCCGCCGTCAGTTTCGAGATGGTCGCGCGCCGGGCGAAGGCCAGGTATGTCCTGGGCCTCTCCGCCACGATCACCCGCAAGGACGGTCACCATCCGATCGTGTTCATGCAGTGCGGTCCGGTCCGGTTCCGGACGAACGCCAGGGCGCAGGCCCGGCAGCGCCCGTTCGGGCACCGGGCGATCCTGCGCCCGACGGCGTTCCAGATGCCTCTGGGGCTGAACGGCGAGAGAACGCCGATCCAGCACATCTACGCGGCGCTGGCGGCGGACGACCGTCGCAACGACATGATCTTCGACGACGTGCTGCAGGCGCTGGAAGAAGGCCGCTCGCCCATCCTGCTCACCGAGCGCAGGGACCATGCCCATCGCCTTGCGGACCGCCTCGGCAGGTTTGCCCGGAATGTGCTGGTCCTTCGCGGAGGAATGGGCACCCGGCAGCGCCGCGAGGTCATGCAGCGCCTCGACGATGTTCCCGAGACCGAGGAGCGGGTGCTGGTGGCGACAGGGCGTTATGTAGGCGAGGGTTTCGACGACGTCCGCCTCGATACGCTGTTTCTGGCGATGCCGATTTCGTGGAAGGGAACGCTGGCGCAGTACGTCGGCCGTCTTCACCGCCTGCATGCCGCGAAGCAGGAGGTGCAGGTCTACGACTATGTCGACGACGACGTGCCAATGCTGAAACGCATGAGCGAGAAGCGCCTCCGGGGCTACGAGAGCCTCGGCTATACGGTGGAGAGGGCAACCGACAGACTGTTGTCGGTCGCAGCACCGGACTCACAGTCGCTGTTCGATTTCCGGCACAGGTAGACGTTGCATTGTGGCACCATGCCTTCGCCGGTCGGTCGTTCGACGTTCATGCACAGCAAGGAAACAATTGGACGAAAGTGAGGTCTGGAGGGGCAGCAGTGTCGAACGTATGGGTCAATGCGATACAATCCGTTTGAGAATCGCTCTCAGGCAGGCTTGGGGTTCGTGCTTCAATGTCCGTGCGCTGAAGCGCATCACGGACCAGCCTGCCGCTTCAACGGCCTGGTCGCGCTCGGCGTTGCGCTTCGTGTCAGCACGGAACGGCGCACCGTCGCATTCGATATCGAGGCGGATCCCGTTGTGTTCGATTGCGAGGCCAAGGCGGTATCCACCCACTGTCGCGTCCGCCTGCGCTGCAACTCCCTCGTTGCGCAGAGCGTTGCAGAGATCGCGTTCCAGCGGGCTCTGGAAGCCGGACTCCTGGAGGGGCAGGATGTAGTCGGCCAGGGCGCGCAGTGTGTTGTCGTGGGCACGACAGGCCACGGGATCTCCCACGATGACGAGGCGCCGGCAGGCGCGCGTCACGGCGACATTGACGAGGTTGGCGTTGGCGGCGAAACGGACCTCGGATGCAGACAATGTCCGGTCGATGACCGGAGAGAAATACATGACGTCACGCTCGTCGCCCTGAAACTTGTGAGCTGTGGCGACCAGCAGGTTCCCGTGTCCGTCGGGAGCGAGTTTCTTCTCGAGAAGTTCCTTGATGCGCCGCACTTGTGCGACGTAGGGCGTGACGATACCGATGCTCAGACCGTTCCTGCAGGCCGCAAGATCGTCAACGACGGTCCGCACGACCTGCTGTGCCTCCGCTTCGTTCAAACGGCTTCGGCCGTCGGCTCCTCTCGTGCTCCGGCCCGAAACGCTGACCCACTGGACGGCTCGCATGCCCTCCGGAGCCACGGAGTCGCTGCACAGCTTGAGAGCGTCGTCGTAGAAGCGCCGGTTGGAAAAGTCGATGATCGCAGGGTGCGATCGAAAATGCAGATCAAGCATGAGCGGATCGAGCGGAACACGGGATGACGCCAGTGCGAAACAGCTCTTGTCCGTGTAGCTGAACTCAATGGTCTGGGCGTCCGTCAGGCCTGACTGTCGGGCGATGCTGCGCTCGCGTCCTCGGCCGAGGGAGGTGATGTGAATCAGTTGCTGCGGGTCTCCGATAATGAGGGCCCGCTTGCCCCGAACCAGGAGTGGCAGCGCCGAGGCAATGTCGCACTGGGATGCTTCGTCGATGACGACGAGGTCAAAGAGGCCGGGCTTGAGGGGCAGGTTCGTGCGTGCAGACATGTTGGAGACCGCCCATACCGGCAAGGCGGGCAAGGCCGAGGGAATAGCCTGAAAGGCTTCATTTTGCCCATCCCCGGAAAGGTCTGCCATACGTTCGATGGAACTGGACAGCTGCAGGGTCGCCTTGCGGGCTTCCGGACTCTCGTGGCGCACCTCGTGCCAGCGGGCATCGAGCAACCGGCGGCCTGCCTCAAGACGCGCCCTGCCGAGTTCGAATAGCCGGTCTTCAAGCTGGAATTCGCACGGCAGCTCCGAGAGTCGGGTTCGAATCTCGTGCCTTCGTCGACGAGGTTCGACACTGTCCAGCAGATCTCTCGCGACTTCTTCGATCGACCGGAAGGCACGCCGGGGCGCCAGCGTCCGCACGGGCCGCTCGTCGACCGCGCTCAGACATGCCTCGACCTCCTCACGACGCTTCCCGAGGATGTCGCCGATGCGATGCAGCGCCTCGCGGGCATGCGCCAAACGCCGGCGATGGCGTCGCTTTCGACCGAACCACCACAGGCGATCGCCGAAGGACTCAAGCGCCCGGCACGTATCGGCCAGCGCCGTATCGAGTTGCTGAAGGTCCACCTCCCCGCTGACGTCGGGAGGCAGTCGATCGAGAATCGCCGTCAGCGCGGACTCGCAAGCGCTGAGTTCCGTCTCGAGGGCGTGTCGCTCACCCAGAGACCGGTACAGCTCATGAAGGGATCTCTCGACTGTCTTCCATGCATCGCGCGCGCCCACGGAATCGACATCCCGAAGCCTGGAAGAGAGAACTCCCTTGATGGATTCGGCCATCTTGCCGCGCTCTTTCGCAGAACCGGCACGGATCACGATCGCGTTGGACGAGGAGGAGCGCAGCCGGTCCACCACGACGTTGACGGCTTGGTTGTTCTTGGACGCGAACAGCACCGTTTCCCCCCTGGCCACGGCCGCAGCCACAACGTTCACAAGGACCTGGGACTTGCCGGTTCCCGGAGGGCCGGTCACCACGGTGAGTTCGTTCACCATCGCCGAGTGGATGGCACGGTCCTGGCTCAGCGACGACAAATCGATGGTGGGATGAGGCTCGGGCAGCGGGGCATGCGCCGCTGGCGTCTGGCCGAGAAGGACGGCGGCCGGTCCGCTGGAAAGCAATTCGGGATAGTTGGCGACTTCCTCGAGGTCACCGATCAGCCTGCCGATGATGCGTGTGTCTGCAGACGCCGTCATGACGACGCCGGCGTTGTGGATTCCCTTGCCGGTGGGTGTTGGCGAAAGTGCCGCGGGATCAAGATCCTCGAGCCCTTCGACGCCCTGACTCTCGAGCACCTTCAGTATGGCGTGCGCATGCCGGGCCAGGGTCTCGGATTCCTCGACTTCCACGCTGGCTCTGACCTCCGCGACCAGCACACTGCACACTTCCTCGTCGAGACCGAGGAGGTCGAGAGCGAACGGGTTGAGGTCGACGCCCGTACCTGGAGTGAGAAGCTTCCAAATGTCATCCCACAGTTCAAGTTCGGCCTGGACAAGCAGGAGCGGAGACAAGACGGGATCCCTCCGGCCGGGGCTCTTGCCGATGACGAGGGGCCAACCGGCCAGAAGGGCCTGGCCGCTCGCCTTCCTGTAGTCTTGCAACCACTCCCAGTGTGGTGACGCTTTGGTAAAGGAGAGGGTTTCGTGCATCGGGCTCACCGTGTCGTCGAGAACGATGTGCGCTTTGCCGTCGGGCCTCAGGTGAAGCTTCATTGCGGCCTCGGCCTCGACGCATGCACGATAGAATGCGGCGATGCAGGAGAGAGAGCCTTCCTCGCCGCTGCTGGACCAGTCGACGCTGGTTTCGTCTGCGTGAAGTTGGGCCGTTCCCTTGAATTCTCTGATGCGGCCCTTGATTCGGACGCGCGATCCGTCGGGCGGTGCAGAACTTGCTTGCCACCAGACGACGTGCACATGATCGTCGTCGCCTTCCACGATCAGCTTTGCCCGGGCCATGGCCGATCCGTCCCTGCGATCGCGAACCTGCCGGTCCTGGATGGTTCCGGCCAGATTGACAGTCTGCCCCGCGGTCAGCTGCATTCCCTATGTATGCCTCCTGCCTGAACCGGGCGACCCATCCTGAATCTGTCGAACCCCGGCCTCGCGTATGCCCTGATCCCGGACTGCCGGGTGACAAGACCGTGTGGACGATGCCACGACCTGAACCGCAACGATCGGGGAGAAGCATAGACGCACGCCAGATTGTCGGCAAAGCGCCATGGCGCCGAGGGCGACCCAATACAAGACCTGGCGACTCGTGAGGGAGCTTGCCGCGGCTCTGCGGTGTTGCGCGCGCCCCTTGCCCCATCCGCCGCGCCAAACCGGGAACTTGGGACGGGCGGCACCACCAGGCTCCGCGGAAGCCGGGGTCCGCGCTTTCTGGAATCTGCCCGCAATCCGATTGCAAGGCTTGAACAGGGGAGGCCTTGTTTCCATTCTTCCGCCAGGTGCGCGGTTGCTGAGCGGCGGGCACAGGGGAGGCAGGACGACAGTGGAATTGACCGGCATCACTCTTCCGGACGGGGTTGGACTTGAGTCCCGGCCCGGTGTGTTGCCGGGATTCGCGACTCCGGACTGGCTTGGCGAGAACCATCACCTGATGAAGGCCGATCTGCGCAAACTGGCCTCAGCCATGGCGGAAGAGTACCCGGACTGGACGGCAGACGGCAGCGATGCGCAGGCGTTCTGGCGCGCCGTGCATGACCAGGCGGAGCGCTGGACCTGGTTCCTGTGGCTCTTCGAGGACCGGATCCTCAAGATCTTCGGTCGTGTGAAGGGGAGAAGGAAACAGCTCGTCCCACGACTGCTGATTGCCGCCGCCGACCGCGCGAGAGCAATCCATCCGCTTGCCCGGGACGAGCCGGAGCCTTATCTCCTCGAGGACATCGACACTCTGTGGCAGGCGGGTGAACACCTTCTCGTCGCCCAGGTCGTGTGGGCCATGTCCTGTCTGGAGGACGCGGACAGCCGCAACGTGGTCGCCGGCTGGACGACGGAGCCGGTCATCGACGACCTTGTCGGGGACGCGGTTCAGCACGCCCTCTTTGTCGAACACCCCGACCGGCGCCATCTCCTCGAGAGACTCGAGCGCGAACCGGCCGGACCCCGGACGGAGAAGCTGGTCGAGCGCGCCGATGCGGAGTACGCGGCGCTCGAAAAGGACGTGGTCTGCAGCTGGCGGCAGCTGCAGGAGTATGTTGCGGCGCACGATGACTACGCGCCGGCTCTTGGAGAACTTTCCATTCACGTCCTCCAGGTCGAGTGGCTCAGCGCCGAGCTCATGGAGATCGACGAAGTGCGCCAGAGCGCCCGCGCACGCTGCCGCCGGGCGGCGTTGTGCACTTTGCTCGAAGAGGCCATGCACGCCGTGCCGGAGGCGCTGGAAGGCGACACGGCCACATTGAAGAGCGCCATCGCGACGATTGGAGAAGACGGGCTTCTGCCGCTGGTCTTTCCGGATGGCGAATGGGAGCGCTGCAGTGAACTGGCGAAGGCCTTCCGCGCAGCGCTGGTCGACCCCGGTGAACAGGAGCTGGCGTTGCGCGAGGCGTCACGCCGCTATGCCGAAGATCCGAACGCCGCAAATCGCGACGCGCTTCACGCGGCGATGGCCGCCGAACGCGACAACCCGCGCTCCATCGAACCCGCGTCGGACATACTCGACCGGATTGTCGCCTGCCTCACGGCCTTGACGAAGCAGTTCGGGCGGTGGACCGAGGAGGACGGACTGCCGCCGTTTCCCGAATCGCGCGACAGGATACGAGCGCTGAACCACGAGATCGCCGGGCTGAAGGAGGCCAACCGGGAGGCGGGCGAGAGGGCGGCGGTGCTGCAGGCGGAACTCCACGGAGCCCGCGACGAGAACGACGGTCTGCGCCGCGCGCAGTACCGGCTGCTCGAGCGTCTCGCCGCCATCGATGGAGGAGAACGCCGCGGGCCGACGGAAGGCGCGGCTGCCCCTGCTCTCGCGAGTTACGAGGAGCTGCCCGCATGGCTGGCGGAACACTTTGCCGGAAGAGTGGTACTCGCAGGCCGCGGCTTGAGGGCACTCAAGGGCGCCGAGTTCGAGGATGTCGGTCTTGTCGGCAAGGCAATCCACCTGCTCGCCACGACCTACTGGAGGATGAAGACCTGTGGAGGCCTTGAACTTCGGGACGCCTTCGAGAATGCGCTGCGCGATCTCCGGCTGCTCGAAACACCGAGCATCCGCCCCGGACAGCAGGGCAGGGCGCGCGACGATTTCGTCGTCGAATGGGACCGGCGCAGGCTGACCCTCGACCGGCACATCAAAAACAGATCCGGCACGCGGAATCCCAAGCGCTGCTTCCGGCTCTACTTCTCCTGGGACGATGTCTCACGGCAGGTGGTGATCGGCCACCTGCCTGGGCACATGAAGACACCCGGCACGTGAGGAGGCGAGCGCTGCTCGACGTCGCCATCATCGACAAGGACACTGGAGGCGCCTGAGGAGCCCCTTTCCGGAGGTGCCGGGATGTTTGTTCGGCCGCCGACTGCTTCAATGACATCGTTCCCCGCGTGATCGAGGCGTTGAATCTGTTTTTCGAGGACGATGAGCTCAGCGCTGCCGCGCGGCATCGAATCGGTGTGCCGGCAGATATCGCCAGCTCCTGCCGCCGGCACGGCCGCGATCAGTGTCTGAGCCCATGCCTCGATCCATTCCCCATGCCAACAGTGCCGAGTCTTTCCATCATCCCGTTTCACGACCGATCCCGGCGAACGGTCCTTGCCCACACTCGTGCCGTCGTTCGGGTCATCGACGGCCGCTCACGTCGTGAGTGAGACGATGACGATCATGGCAGTCCGTTTCCTCGCCATCGATCGCGCAAGGGGCAGTCGTCGCCCGCAGGAAGTCAATCAGCCGTCAGTGAGCGAACGGATCATCCTGTCCGGTCGCTGCAACCTCGAACGGATCCGGCCTGTACTTGTTTATCTCCCTTTGGCATTCGGCCATTTTCAACGTAGCGCGAAAGCTGCCTTCAAGGCTGAGTTGCAGGATCTCCTTGCCCGCATAGTGGACCACCATGAACCGCTCCTGCATCACCTGCGTCAGGAAGTCATTGCTGAAATCACTTTCGATATCCATGCGCAGAAACGCCTGGTTTTCCGGCGGATCGAAGCTGAAGCCCACCGAATCTCCGGACCACGGTTCCCTGTCTCCCATCGCGAGCTCGATCGGATAGACCCTGCCGTACTCTATGGATCGCCAGTTCGGGTTTCCGAGGATCACGTGAACGACGGACTCCTCGTGCCCCACCCGCAGGACCGATCCATCGACGAATTCCGCCATCATGAAGCATGTCGCTCCCAATGTAGGGTCGACGCGTATCTGCCACGCTCCAACGGTTGCGTACTCGAAGGTTTCGTCTGCCCGGGAGTCCGAAAACGCGGCGACGGCAACGCATGCCGCCATGCCCGCCGCCATGATCGATCGGATGTTCATGCCGGTCCCCTTCCCTGAAGGCTGGCGCCGGCGCACCAACCTCGCGTCGCGGTTGCTCGCGCATGCCGGTCCATCGAGGCTCTGTGCGATCAGTATCCGTTTCATGGCATCGTCCGGGTATTCTGCGGTCAAGTCCACCACAACGCGACCGCCGGGGCCACCCCGATGAAACCGTCGACTTCCGGGCGGGTTTCCACAAGTCGCGTCGACATCGGCGCGACGCGAGTCCTGCACGCATCCCGACGGGCTGTTGGACGAGGACGGTCACGATTGTCCGCTCGACCTTCTGCGAAGCACCGCGCGGATCCTGTCGGTGACGTCCTTTCCTGCCGCCGCCAACCCTGCAACCGTGCCGAACCGGCCGGCCTCCATGGTGACGAGCGTGCCCAGGGTTCTCATGGCCCGGTGGGTTTGCTCCTTGCGCCGGCGGTAGTCCCCGTCCTCGAACCCCATGACCTCGATCATGAAGTCGACACTGTCCCGGCCTTCCCAGGGCCCGGGACGGGCCCGGACGACGAAGTCGGGAAGGCATGGACCGTGCTCCGTACCGGTCTCGAAGAGCGGCTTCTCGAGAGTGAACGTCACCGCGGCGAACTCCCGCCGCAGGATCCGGAGAGTCTTTCTAAGCGTGCCGAAGGCCCGCCGCTCGGCGCCGGACTCCACCGGCACCGGACAGTTCATGGCGACGATGGGCTGGGCATGGCCGGCAAGGCAGGCCCAGGCGTCCGCCCCGTCCTCGAGACCGACGACGCCCATGAAGAGATAGGGCGGGCCGACCGGGCTGCCGCCGACCGCAGGCCGCGTGACTTGGGAGACGACGTCGAGGCGCGTGCCCCGGCCACCGGTGACGCCATGATCGTCCACGCCCCAGACGGCGCCGCAGAGGAACGCCTGAGGCCTGTGGCCTTCAGCCCAGGCCCTCGCCAGGACTCGCATCCTGTCGTCGACAAGGTCCATCCGCCACATGCGCCGATAGGGGAAGACGAGATCCGCCAGGCGCCGTCCGGGCGCCACCTCGAACGCGTCTGTGGCCTGACTGATCCGCCTCGACCATTCCTGCGCATTGGCCACCTCGGCGTCGGGCAGCCGGTTGAACCCGGCATGCACCATGAGTTCGAACAGTCTCTGACGCAGTTTCGGCGACCGGTGTCCATGGCCCGCACGGCGGTGGTCGGGCAGAGCGTCGGATTCCGCGAGCCTCGGATCTTCCGGCTCGTTCTCCAGCACCGCGAAGAATTCCTCGCCGGTCAGTTCCGCCGGCGCACGGGTTCCAGGGTTGGCGTCCCGGCGCGAGACCTTGGCGCGCTCGTAGAGACAGCCTGCGGCATGGGCCACATGCGGGCCGGACAGGCGGCGCCAGTGGTAGACGCCCTTGCGGAGGCAGGGCACGCTGATCGGATGCCTGCCGCCCTCGCCCCGGCAGTCGCAGGCCAGCCACAGGCCTTCCGTGTGCGCCCGCACCAGGACCTCGAAGACGGCCGCTCGGACATCCTCGCTCTCGTCTTTGCCGGCCCTCTTGCGAAGGGCCTCTTCCTCATCGTCCGTCAGGGCGCCTGCGTAGACGAGATCACGTTTGTGGAGAAGGTGAAGCGCCATCGTCACCTGTTGAGTTGCGGGCCCGATCGACCAGGGCGCCGTCATCCTCCATGCCGTCTCGCCCGGCGCCCGCGCACCGGTCCTTGCCTTTGTCGAGACCGGTCAGGCCCGTGCCTGGGACCTGTGCGCGATGTCCGCTAGTCTGGCTCACCGGGGACATGGACGCCATCCCTTTCGCCCATGGTCGCCACGGGCAGCATGACGGACCGGCGGCATGTCCCCCTTCGCCGCTCCGGTGAGCCCGGTGCGCATTGTTCCCCCGCGGCCCCTCGGACGGCATGATGAGCATCCTCCCGCCAACGCCGCCTCGAGGATCATGCGCCACGCCCTGGAGATGCCTTCCCGCCCACTGACCGGGTTCTCTTGCCTTCCGGGCATCGAAGTTCCCGGCGCGCGGCGGCGCAGTGACGAGACATGGTCGCGACGGTCCGCAACCTGACGTCGGCGTCGGCCACGGCCGACTACCTGCGCCGCGACGGCGGCTACTACACGGCCGCCGGCGAGAAGAGCGACGAGGGGCGGGCGAAGAACGCGGAACACCGCAACGGAAGCTTCTGGCACGGCTCAGGCGCGCTGGCCCTGGGCCTGCGGCCCGACCTCCACGTCGCCGCCGGAAAGTTCGAGTCGCTGCTGGCCGGCGATGTGATCGGCACCGGCGTCCGCCTCGGCCGCCAGCGAGGCGGCAAGCGTGAGCACCGCCCCGGCCTCGACATCACCTTCTCGGCGCCGAAGTCCGTGTCCCTGGCGGCCCTGTTGCCGACCAGGCGCCATCCCCACGGCGACCGCGGCGTGATCCATGCCCATGACGAAGCGGTGCGGGCGACGCTGGACTGGATCGAGGCCACTCTGCTGGAGACCAGGGGCTGGGATCCCGCCACGCGCAAGCGACCTCGGATCTCCGCGCCCCACATGGTGGCGGCGACATTCCGCCACGTCGCCAGCCGCAATCTCGATCCCCAGCTTCACACTCATGCGGTGATCGCCAACATGACGCGCGATGCGCAGGGGCGCTGGCGCAGCATCGAGGCCACTCTTCTGCATCGCCATGCCCGGCAGATCGGAGCCTACTACCGCAACGAGCTGTCGCGGCGGCTGATGGAACGGGGCTACGACGTCCGTCCCGCGATGGCGGGAGGGATGCCGAGCTTCGAGATCGCCGGCTACGACCGCAAGATGCGCGACTCGTTCTCGACGCGCCGGAGCGAGATCATCGACTACATGCGCGAGAAGGGCTGGGACCACAGCCAGGCCGCGGCGCAGATGGCGACGCTGGCGACGCGGCGGCGCAAGGACGAACCGCTGCGGGCGATGCTGGAGACGGTGTGGGCGGAGCGGGCCCGGGATCTTGGCGTCGCAGCCGACCTCGCGGCCGCCCGGCCCTGCCGGCCGCTGCGCCCGGCTCCGGAGCTGTCGGCCCTGGAGATCGTCGCCCGCACGGCGGAACGTCTCGAGGAGCGGCAATCGGTGTTCGCGGCGCACGATCTCGAGACCCTGGCGCTGGCGCACTCCCCGGGACGCCATACGCTGGACGCCATCAGGCAGGCGATGGGCGAGCTCGTGCGCGACGGCCACCTCGTCGAGGCCAGTCTGAGACGCGCCGAACGCGCCTTCGTCACCGACCGGACGCTGAAGTCGGAGCGTGCGGTGATCGCCATGATGAAGGCCGGCATCGGCGAGGCCGGGACGCTGGCCAGCGACGACGACGTGGCAACGCGGCTGACGGGATCGGGCCTCACGCAAGGCCAGCGCGACGCAGTGCGGGCCATTCTGCTCTCCGATGACGCAATCGTCGGCGTGCAGGGCCGCGCCGGGACCGGCAAGACCACCATGCTGCGTGAGGTCCGTGCGCTCGCCGGGGAGGAGCGGCGGATCGTCGGCCTTGCGCCGTCCGCCGCCGCATCTCGCGTGCTGGAGCGCGAAGCCGGACTCCACGCGCGCACGCTGCAGTGGTTCCTGACGCGCTGCCGGGCCGCCGACGTCGAGGACCCCGACGCGGCGCCTGAGAGTCTGCGCGACCTCTTTGGCGGGTCGGTCGTGGTGCTGGACGAGGCGTCGATGGTGTCGACCGAACAGATGCGCTCCCTGATGCGCATCGCGAAGAATCTCGACATCGCCCGCCTGGTGATGGTGGGCGACACCGGCCAGCTCCGTCCGGTCGACGCCGGCCAGCCCTTCCGGCAGCTGCAGCAGGCCGGGATGACGACGGCGCTGATGAGCGACATCCGCCGCCAGCGCAGCCCGGATCTCAAGGCCGCGGTCCTGGCGGTCCTGGAGGGCGAACCCGCCGCGGCGGTCCGTCTTCTCGGTGCCGGCCTGGTCGAGGTCGATCACGACGATCTCGCGGAGAAGGCAGCACGCGCCTGGCTGGAACTGGACGGGCAAGCCCGCGCCCGGACGCTCCTCATGGCGCCGACCCACGCTCTGCGCGCGGAGATCAACCAAACGGTCCGCGAAGGCCTCGCGGCAGAGGGCGTGCTGCGCGGACCGGTTCTCACCCTCGATCGCCTGGTCGGTCTCGGCATGACGCGGGCCGAGAAGGCGGACGTGCGCAACTACGCGGAGGGCGACGTGGTGGTGTTCCACCAGAACCTCGTCAACTACCGGGTGAAGGCCGACGACGCCTGCACGGTGACCGGCATCGAGGGCGACCGCGTGCTGCTCTCCCATCCCGACGGCAAGCCCCGCCGCATCGCGCCGGAGGGGAACATCCGCTATCGCCTGGAGGTCTACGAGTCCCGGCCGATCGAACTCCAGGCCGGCGATCGCATCCGCTGGACGCGCAACGACAAGGCGCGCGCCCTGGTGAACGGCGAGGTGGCCGAGATCGTGGCGATCACCGGCACGAGGGTGCGCCTCCTCACCGCCGACGGGGCCGAGCTCTCCCTCAAGCACGAGGATCCGCAGCTGCGCCACATTGACCATGCCTGGAGTTCGACGGTTCACGGCGCCCAGGGCAGCACGGCCGACGGCGTCATCGCGGTGCTGGATTCCGGTCACGGTCTCCTGACCGATCAGGCCACCTTCTATGTCGAGATCAGCCGTGCCCGCGATCATGTCATGGTGCTGACCGACAACGGCGAACAACTGATCGAGACCCTGGAGGCGAACACCGGGGAGCGGGCGACGGCGCTGGAGGCGATCGGAGTCACGGCCGAAGCGCTGCGGGACTCCCTCCCGGAGAAGTCGCTGCGGCGGCCGGCGCAGGACGTGACGGCGGCGCCTGCGGGCGAGGAGACGACGGCGGCGAGGCGGCACGACGACGACGCCCTCCCGGGCGCAGGCCGGCCACTCCCGGAAGAGACAGACGGCCGGGCCGGCGGAGAGGGCGTAAACTCCCGCGACCGCCGTCACGACATCGCTGCGTTCGAGGCCTCCTGGCGGGCGCTGGAAGATGCCCCGGCGGACCAGCGACGCCCCGGCCTTGCGGACCACGACCGGCTGCTGAAGAGCGCCAGGGCCCTCATGGAGGATCCGGATCTGCCGGCCGCGGTGCGTCAGCGCGCAACGGCCGTCGTGGACGCCGACACCGGCTGGCGCCGGACCGAAAGACGGATCGAGGCGCTCCGCCAGGAAGCCGACAGGTTGCTTGATGGGCACCGGAACCTGATCGAGCGGGCTGCGGACGAGGAATGTCCCGTGGCGGAAACGCCCGGCCATGCGGGCTGGATCAGGCACATGTTGCGCACCGAAGCCGCCTGGCAGGAGATGACGGACGACGGCAACGTCAGGGCCGTCCTCGCCGTCCGGCCTGACACCGCCAAGGCGATCGCGGCATGTCTCGGGGCGCTCCGGGAGGCTCGGGCATGCGACGACGCCTCGTCCCGGTTCGAGGCGCTGCGCCGGGACATCCACCAACGCGCCGCCGCCGAGAGCACGATTCCGCACTATGTCGACGGTCATGACGATCTCGTCCGCCAGGCGCGGCAGCTGGCGGCGATGAAGAATGCGCCGGCGCACATGCGCGCGTCCGCACGTAAAGTGATCGCCCACGAGGTTGAAGCCCGGGACCGCCGGGAGAGGGTCCTGGCGATGGCCGTCGCGGGCGGTAGGCGGCTCGACCGCCCCCCCCCGCGGGTGGCTCTTCGCGGGCGGGCCCGGGGCTTGGTGGGGTGGGGGGCCCCCCACCCCCCCGGCCGGGGGGCGCACCCCCCCGCGGGGGGGGGGGGGGGCGGCCCGGCGGCGCGGGGGGGGGGGGGTGGGGGCGCGGGCGGGGGGCCGGCGGGCGGGGGCGGCGGCCCCCCCCCCACCGCCGGCTGGCGCAGCCGGACCCCGGGCGGCCGGCGGCGCAGGCGAAAGACCATGCGGCGTGGCGGGAGCGCTGGCTGAAGGCCCGCCGGCAACTGCGGGCGATGCAGCGCCGGCCCGACCTGTGGCAGCCCCATCTCGAGCGGCACGCGGGCGACCTGGAGGAGCGCCTCGGGCGCTGCGAGAGTCTTGCTGCCAGCGGCGCCGCGTGGGTACGGTTTGCGGCGGCCCGCCACCGTGTCGAGGAACGGGCGCAGGCTGCCGGGAGGACTCCGTTCGGCATGACGGGCTGGCACGGCCTCGTCGCCCAGGCAAGGTCGCTGCTGCTGCACGACGGCCTTCCCGAGGCCGCCGCCCACGAGGCGCAGGACGTTCTGGCCACCGATGCCGAGGGCCGGGCATGCCGCGACGCCATCCGCCGGTTCCTCGGCGATGCCCGCGAACACACCCGGCGCTGGCGCATTCTTGACGCCGAAGCGAGGGAGCACTCCCGCGAGGGCCGCGATACCGTCGTCACCGACCTCGAGGGCTACCGCCCGCTCGCTGCACGCGCCCGCGAACTCGCCGCCACGGGCCGCACCCTTCTCGGCGGCGAGCGCTACCGTCCCCATCTCGATCATGATCCCGCCACCGCCAGGCGCATCGCGAGGGCGCTGGAAAAGCTGGACCGGCACGAACCCTTCGAGCGCTTCCTCGAGGTGACAAGGGACCTGAAGGCGCTGCACCGGCGGGCGAAGCGCAATGGCGTCCCGGCCTTCCACGGGCAAGGCTATTCCGCAGTGTTCGACGCCGTGGAAAAGCTGGCCGGCGACCGCGCTCTTCCCGCAACAGCGCGGCGCCGGCTCAAACCCGTTCTCGAGGAGCACGCCAGGTGCACGCAGGAATGCGCCCGCATCGAGGCGTGCGTGCGGGAACTGGCAGTTCTCGACCGCGAGCATCGCGCCCTCGGGGAAAGGGCCGGGCGGGACGACCTGCCGCTCACCCTGCTGGACGAATGGCCGCGATGGCAGGAGAAGGCCGCGGCGTGGCATGACGGGGCGCAGGAGCTGCTGGACCTGGATCGCTTCGCGCGGCACCTCCGCTGCCTGCCCGCCGTTGAGGAGCGCGTCGAGACCGGATTCGCGGCGGTGGCGATGAGGCTCGCCGCCCCTGCCCTGGACCGGGACCGCATCGCGGGCCTTGTGCGTGACGAAACCGCCCGGCTTCGCGCCCGCCCGCCCGGCGGCGCGTTCGCCATCGTCTGGCGCGGAGAAACTCAGCTGGTCGCCGGCGACCGACTCCGGCGCCGGCTGGCCGATGACGGCTCCGTGCAAGAACTGGTGGTGGTGTGGCCCGGGAACAGCGGCGGACGCAATTCCGGGGATACGCTCCTCGTCGAGCACGTCGGTAGGGAGCGCAACGCCGACGGCTCATGGACGGGACGAGTCGAACACGTGGAATGCAAGGATCTCATGCGCGGCAAGGTGCACCGCGCCACCTGGAGGGACGAGAGGCTGCGCGATGCAGCGGCGGCGCGCGAGCGCTCGGCGCCGTCGGGCCTGCATCGCATCGCCTGCCACCGGAATGTCGTGGCCGGCGACCGGCTCCGCTGGACCATGATGCCCGATCCTTCCTCCGGGATACCCGGCCGCGGCGACATCGACCCCGATGCGGCACGCGAACCGCAAACTCTTGAAGGCATCCTTCTCCGGATCGTCGCGGGCAAGACCAGTGCCGAGGATCTCTGCGTGGTGGAGGTGCGGCGGGTCGACGGACAGGAGAATGTCCACGAGGTGGAGATGGAGCGCCGCCAGCTCCTCGGGCGCGGCTGCTATCGGGCGCCCTGGGATGACGAGAACGAGCGCTCCCGCACGATGCGCGGGCAGACCGCGGACTTGAGGGAACAGTGGCACATGCTGCAGCGCAGGGGACCTCATCTGTCCATGAGACTATGATCGACAATGCCCCTGTGAACGTCAGCGCGGCCGCCGCGCCCAGTCCTCGATCCACGCGGCATGCTTTGCGCCGAACACCTCGCAAAGCCTGGCGCGGGCTTCAGCGACACGGCCCTGTCGTATCATCGCCCGAACGCGTTCCTTGAGGAGATGTCGCACATCGTCCTCGATCCGGGCCAGCGTCTCCGGCTCGCGAGAAATCATCCCGACAAGACGCTCGACAGCCAGGACCACGTTGCCCTGCTGCTTCTCGTCAAGGACCAGCGGGATCGTCCTCTTCGACCGTGGGTTCACGTTGAGTACGCACTGGACGAACCACGCCGACCTGCTCATGCCGGCCCGTGCCGCACCCTTGCCGATCATCTCCCATTCCTCATCCGTACAGGAGATCGAATGCGACATGCCTTCCCTTCGCCGGCGGGGCTTGCTCATCGGTTCGCCTCCTGTTCGGTCAGCCGCAGGAAGCGCCAGACATCGCCCGAGAAGACGCCGATCCTGTCGATCTTCAACTCGTCCAGCATGATGACGTTGGCGCGGAAGATGATCTCGATATCGGCGTAGAGCCGGTGCTGCCGGTCCTGCAGTATCGCCAGTGCATGACCGGACGGTTGAACCCGCTCGGGCGTTTCTTCCTCATTGGCCTTGCGGCAGCACAGCACGCCGAAACGCGAGAGAGGCATCTTCGCCCTGCGGGCGCGTCTGCCGAGTCGCACCCATGTCTCGCGCGCACAGTGGATGCAGTGTTGTCGTGCTCGCTTCATGACGTCATCCCAGCGCCGTCTCTCCGTCGATCCATCCATCGACCTCGGCGACGATCTCTTCCCATGTCGTGCCCATCCTGGCCCTGTCGAGACGCAGCTTCTCGATCGCCTCCAGCACCAGCACGGCGCGCGCCACCCTCTGCTGCATCCGGAAAGGAAGGGCCTGATCCGCTGCGTCCGGCGGGAGCGGCGGCGGAGTCAGGAGAACCCTCAACACATGGTCCGAGATCGACAGGCCGGCTGCCGCCGCGGCCTCCCGGATGCGCTGCCATTCGCTGTCGGTTGCCATCACGGAGCGCGCCTTGCGCTTCTCGCCTTTTGGTCTTCCAGCCATGAACATCTCCTCTATCGTGAGTGGAAGGTGTGTGAAACACCCCTGGCGAGGCCATACAAGAGGACGACAACCGCAGCATGCGAGACAATAAACACCAATGATAACTCAATGAGTCCACGTTGTGGAGATGCCAGCATCAAAGAGAGCTTCGACAGTCTGCGAATGTCCGATACAGTGCGGGATAACGGCTCGACCCCCAGGTCATTCTGTTTCTCTTGTATAACGTTGAGCCCAATATCTCCCCGAATGTCATAATCTGTCGAGAAAACTCTCCTGTTGTATGGCGACAATGCTAGTTCATGAGTGAGTTGACATGGCTACAACTATCTGTATGATAGTCATGAAATGAGTGATTACAGTGCGCAGTCGAGAGTTGTGTGTTGGCAAGAGCTTCCGTTTGAGTTTGCTACACAAGAGGCGGCGCATTCAGCAACCAAAACCGCCGTCGAGAGACACCGTGCCCTGGAGCGCCTTCACCGCCAGCACCACCTTTGCCACGGCCGATGCTTCGCTTGCACGAAGCCGCCAGACCGGCAGCGGGCAGCCTGAGATCACCGTCTGCCGGGGTTCGGGAAACCTCGCCACGGAATCGCAGAGTTCGATGACCAGGTGGACTGGCCAGGACGCATGGTGGTCGAGCCTGGCGATTCCCAGTCCCCGCACCTCGATCATGCCCGCCAGGGTTTCCGGCGCCCGCGCCACCAGAACCCCATCCCGCAGGCTGACATCGACCTGGTCGTCCGCCACCAGCCGCGCGTCGCATTCGCTGATCAGGCGCAGGGCAAGGTCGCTCTTGCCGCTTCCCGGCGGACCGCGCAACAGGAGTCCGGCGCCGCTGATTTCGACCGAGGTGCCGTGAATCAGCACGACAGGTCAGGCCGGATGGCCCGTCTCCTCTTCGGTCAGAAGGGCATAGATGGCTTCCTGGCTGTCGGCGCCCCGGAGTTTCTGGCAGACGTCCTGGTTACGCAGCAGACGCGACACCCGGGCGAGAGCCTTGAGGTGGTCGGCGCCGGCATCTTCCGGCGCCAGAAGGAGGAACACGAGATCGACAGGCTGTTCATCCACGGAATCGAAATCGATCGGCGAGGTCGCACGTGCGAAGACACCATAGAGGCCAGGCAGTCCGGGCAGCTTGGCGTGGGGGATGGCGATACCCAGACCGACTCCCGTCGATCCCAGTCGTTCACGTTCGAGAAGGGCATCGAAGATGACGCGCTCATCGGCGCCAATGATGCGCGAGGCATGGCGCGCCAGTTCCTGGAGCACCTGCTTCTTGCTGGCCGACCGCAGGCGCGGAACCACGCCATCGGGTGTCACCAGAGAGGAGATCTCCATCCCGTCACCCGGACCGGTGCAACACGGCGTCTGCCATGTCAGTGATGTTCGCGCAGTTTCCGCTTGTTGCGCCGGAGCTGCTTTGCGACATGTTCCATTGCCTTGCCGAACGCGGCGGACGCGGTCTGCGCACCGCCATCCCCCTCGGCATTGATGTCGTGTCCGACATGGACGGAGATGTGCACCCGGTGAGACTGCGCCTCGCGCGAGAACGTCACGTGAGCGCTCAGCGAATCGGCAAAGTACTTGTCGATGGCACTGCCGAGAGCCTGCTCTACGTGAAGACGCAACGCTTCGCTGATATCTGTCTGATGACCTGTGATGGAAATCTTCATTGATGATCCGCTCATCGTCACCGGAGACCGTCACCAGCGGACCCGGTCGCGGGCATGGATCTCGCCCGCGCTTCGTGGTCCGGAATATAGGGACTGTCTGCCAGTCCGACAAGGGGACCCTCCCACGCCACCCTGGTCATGGCGACACGGACCGCAGCTTGCCCTGCTGTCCGGCCCGGCAAGCGCCGGGTCTCGATCGCCTCAGTCATCCCTGGGCCAGTATCGCGTGGCCAGCCAGCCGCCATCGACGGCAATGACCTGGCCGTTGATGTAACGGGCGTCGTCGCTCAGGAGAAAGGCCGCGACGCCCGCGACGTCGTCGGGGCTTCCAACGCCCATGGGCGTGTTGCGGATCATGGCCTGCCGATACCATGCGTCCGTCCGGATGTTCCGCGCCGTCATCGGCGTGTCGATCACCCCGGGGGCGATGGCGTTGATGTTGACGCCGTCGGCGGCGTGGTCGGCGGCCATCTGGCGCGTGAGCTGAGCGACCGCGCCCTTGGCGGCGGCATAGGCGGCGGAGCCGGGAAAACCGACGAGACCGAAGACAGAGGCGATCTGGACGATCCTGCCGCCGGGCCGCGGCAGGCACTCGAGCGCGGCACGCGACATGCGAAAGACCGAACCGAGGTTCACGTCGAGGACGCCGTCCCAGTCCGCATCGCTCGCTTCGGCCACACCACCGCCCCGGCCGCCAATGCCGGCATTGTTGACGAGATGGTCGAGCCTGCCGTAGGTGTCGAGGATCTCCTTCACGATGCGCCCGGGCTGGGCGCGGTCGGCGACATCGGCGACGAGCGAGCGCAAAGCCCTCCCGCCGGCCATGGAGGCGGTCTCGCGAAGCTCCCGTTCCTTGACGTCGACGGCCAGCACCGAGGCGCCTTCGGACGCCAGGCGCAGCGCCGTCGCCCGCCCGATGCCGCCCGCCGCGCCGGTGACGATCGCGGACTTTCCGGCAAAGCGCCCGCCACTCAAGGGGACTTGCCTTCCTGGACGGCCCAGGCGTGGATTTCCCGGAACTCCGCCTCCTCGACCTCGGAGTCTTCGGGGTCGATCCAGAGGGTCCGGGCGTCGAAGTCGAAGCTGAGCATGCCTGCGCAGCGCGCAGCGCCGGGCCAGGCGATCCGGGTCTCGACAATGGGTTCGGCCATGGTTTCTCCCGCGCGCCGGTCAGGCCGCCGTCGCCGTCTCGTCGCGCGCCTCGGCGTCGCTGACGGCGATCGGGACGCGGCGCAGGGTGCGGCGGGCGTGCGCGTCGAAGTCGGTGCGGGCGTGCTGCAGCGTGATGTTGTTCCAGACGATCACGTCGCCCGGCCGCCAGACGTGGCGATAACCGACGGCGGGATCAGCGATGTAGGCCACCAGCTCCTCGATCAGCACGCCGGTCTCGGCGTCGCCCAGGCCGTCGACGGCCGCGGTGGTGAGGGCGTGCATGAAGAGCACCGTGCGGCCCGCGCCGTCTTCAAGGGTCAGCGGATGCCAGCAGCGCGGCGCATCGGGCGCGGCGTCGCGTTCGAGAACGCGACGGTTGTAGTCGCCGCCGTAGTCGAAGAGCTGGAGCGACCGGCGGCCCGCAATGCGCCGCCTCAGCCCGTCGGGAAGGTTGGCGTAGGCCGCCGCCGCGTTGGCGAACAGCGTGTCGCCGCCCGACGGCGGAATCTCGATGGCATAGAGGCAGACAGCCCTGAGCGGATGACGGAAGAAGGTATGGTCCGAATGGAAACGCAGGACGCCCGAGCCCAGGACGCCGCCCTCGCGCACGTTGGAGACGTGGGTGAAATCGCGGTCCTTCATGAAGGCGCCGCGGTGCGAGACGGGTCCGAACAGCGTCGCGAACCAGATCTGGGCATCCCCGTCGATTTCCTGGTCGCGCAGCAACAGCAGATGATGTTCCCGGAACGCATCGCGCAGGGCACCCGCCGTCCGGCCGTCGATCGGCCGGGCGAGGTCGACGCCGGCGACCTCGACGCCCAGGGCCGGCGACAGTGGAAACAGGGTCAGCGACATCGGGCCTCCCGGCATGGCGAAGGGCAGACGCCACGCCTATGGTAGCGGTCGGCTGGGCGGATGGACAGGGAAGGCGACGACCGTGACACAGTGGGAGCGGGCTTCGGATGCTCGAGCGGCAAGGGAGCGCATCTTCGTGGACGACATCAGGCGGTGCGTGCCCGACGGCGCGATCGACGTGCCGGTCGCCGACGGCGTCATCTCAGCAGACGACGTGGCCGGGGTGAACCCCTTTCGCACCGACCTGACGAAGGACTACACGGGGTATCGGCGATGGCCGCATGGAGCCGCCGGTCGACCCCGGCTGCGGCATCGAGATCGACGAGACGGTGCTGGAGCGCGCTATCCGGCCGTGCTGCATCCCCGGCCGGGCGGACGGGTAGGCACGCGGGGAAGGGCGCCATGACGCTCGAGATCACGCCCATCGACGCAACTCTCGGCGCCACAGTAAGCGGCGTGCGGCTGGACGCGCTCGACGACGAGACCTTCGCGGCCGTCGAGGCCGCATGGCACGCCTACGCCGTGCTGGTCTTCCCCGGCCAACATCTCTGCGAAGAGGCGCAGGTCGCCTTCAGCGAACGCTTCGGCCCGCTGGAACGCAGAGTCTTCAAGATCCACTCCCGGGACAACCCGGCCACCATCGACCTCTCGAACATCAAGAAGGACGGCACACTCTGGCCCGCGAGCAGCGAAACCGGGCTGCTGCTCAGCGGCAACAACTACTGGCACACCGACAGCTCCTTCAAGCGTGTTCCGGCCAAGGGTTCGGCTCTGACCGCGAGGATCGTGCCCGACACGGGCGGCGATACCGCCTTTGCCGACATGCGCGCGGCCTACGATGCCCTCGAGCCCGCCATGCAGGACTGGCTTTCCAACAAGATCGCCGTGCACAGCTACGCCTTCAGCCAGGGCAGGGTCGGCGGCATGACTGGAGTCAGCGAGGACGAGTGGGAGGCGCTGCCGCCGGTAGAGCACCCGGTGATCCGCATCCATCCGGCGACGGGGCGGCGCAACCTCTATATCGGCCGCCACGCGAGCCACATCGTCGGCGAGGACGAGCGGGAGAGCCGTCGCCTGTTGGAACGGCTCTGCGAGGACGCCTGCCGGCCACCCCGCGTCTTCACTCACCGCTGGTCCGCAGGCGACCTGGTGCTATGGGACAACCGTTGCGTACTGCACCGCGGCCTGGGCTACCCCGCCAACCAGCCGCGACGCATGATCCGCACCACCATCGCCGGCGACAGCGAAGACATCAAAGCATGAGGCGCCTGACCTCGGCCCTGTATCGCCCCACCGCTGGCTGGTCGCACGGACACCTTCCGACAGTCGAGGCAACGCGCTCCACCGCGTCTCGCCTATGGTTCACGTTCTCCGCTCGACCTTCACGGTCACCACGTCCGCGCCATAGTACTTCCTGTGGTGAACCGACGATGCGTAGTGCCGCAACAGCCGGAAAGACAGCTCGCGATCGTCGCGCACTTCCGCTTCCTCGCTCATGTACGTGAGCCGGTCTTCGATGTTCTGCTCTTCTTCGAAGACGGAGAGCAGGTCCAGTGTGACGATATCGTCCTGCAAGCGGACCAGGACGATGAGTCGGGTGCTCGCCTCGCTGCCTTCGCTCTCCGAAGGCAGCAGACTCAGCAGCGACTCCTCGCCGGATGCACGCAGTCGATTGGCCGACTCTTCGCTCCACCCGATTTCGGCCGCGAATTCCTGGAGAAACGCGTCGATTTTCGGCAGTGCCGATGTCCCGAGTGTCACCTCCAGCTTTCTGCTGCGCGGGCTGGTCAATTCGAGGAGCGTCGTCAGGGCGATCATCACGACGATACCGGCGGTCGGGCCGTTTCCGAGGATCGACATCCAGAGGCTGTCCGGGCGCATTCCGAACACGTTCAGGCTCTCCACGCCCAGCCCCACCGATAGCGTCATCGCGACAATGAGCGTGTTTTGCTGATCGAGCCCTTCCCTGAAAACCATGCGCATGCCCTCGACGAGCAGCATCCCCATCACCATCAGCAACAGCGAAGCCACGACGGCGCTCGGAGCAGCGAGCAACAGCGCGGTGACCTTCGGGAAGAACGCGATCAGGATGAGGACGGCGCCGATCCAATAGCCGATGCCGCGAAACGCGATGCCCGTCAGATTGATCAGGGAAATGGTCGACGGCGAGTAAACGATCGTCGGCGGCGTGCCGGCCAACCCCGACAGCACTCCTCCCAGACCGCTCGCGTTGACCGTGCCCTGCACGACCCTGAAGTCGATGGCTCGCGGTCTCCGAAGCGACACCTGCTGGATGACAACTCCGTCGCCGCTGGTCTTTACGGCAACGACAAGCGTTACGACCACGAACGTCGGCAAGAGCGTCCAGAACTCCGTTCCCACTGTCAGGTCAACGCCCTGCCACGCACCGAAGTCCGGCAACCGGAACCAGGGTTCCCGACTCAGGAAATCGAGGTCGTAGAGGCCGAAGACTGCTGCGACGAGGCAGCCCGACAGGATGCCGATGAGTGGAGCCCACAGCCGGAGGATGCCCGTACCCTTCAGGGAAGCCATAACCGCGGCACCCAGCGTTGCCGCTGCGACGAGCGGGCTCGCAATCGAAGCCGTTCCCTCGGGTACGTCTCCCAACCGGTCGACCGCAACCGTGATCACCGAAATTGCGATCAGCATGAGAGAGGTGCCGCAGACGACAGGCGTGATGATTCTCCTCAGGACCGGCAGCCAGGCAGTGAATGCGAACTGGACGAGGGAAGA
>JAPPGE010000034.1 GCA_028821455.1 bacterium
CCCCGGGCCAAACACGGGGGTTATTGGCCGGTGTGGCGGGGCGCGGGGTTACTCCGCGGGGGCCGGGGCGCCCCCGGGGGGGGGGTGCGCCCGCCCACCCCCCCCCGGGGGGGGCGGCCAACCCCCGCCCCCGCCTGGTTCTCTGTTTGAGAAGCTGCATTCCCAAAGGGTTTCTCCCGGAATCTGGGGGCGCCCTCGGTTTGTATACCCCTGGAACTCTCCGCCGCATGCAGGGCCCTGCTCGACGTGGAGACCTTGAAGTTCCGGGTCAGTAGTTCGACGCCGCATCACAAGACGGTTTCCCTGGACGGCTTGGAGCGAAAGGACTCCGGATCATCTGGTGGACCGGTGTTTGAGCCACGGAAATGCCGGACCCTGGGAAGCAGGTCCGGGCTCGGACGGCCGTCGACGGTCGCGGCCCAGCCGATGGCGTCCGGGCGCCGGCCGAACAACGCGAACACCTGCCCGTCCCTGTCGGGTCCGGGCTGGAGGCCACCGTCGACGCGCCATCCATGGGCCGTGCCGGGTTTCAGTGCTGCCGAAGGTGCGGAAAGACCGTCTGCAAACTCCCGATGCCCTCGTGCGGCCTGTTGGCATGCCGGCCAGGTGTCCGGTCCACCGGTCAGCGTTTCGTGTGGCAAGTCAGGCCGATGCGACGGGACTGCGCCGATGTCGACCGCCCAGAGGGCGCGGCGGACGGTGGCGAGGTCCTGCGGATCGCGGATCTCCTCGTGTCGAAGAAACTCCGCCCAGGCGCCGTCCGGCGTGTCGCAGAAGTAGTGGGTCAGCTCGCCCGGCGCGTTCCACCGGCCGGCGGATTGCGAGGAATCCTCCCGCAGAAAGGGAAAGCGGGGATCGGCGTGGCGATAGGCGATCACGTCGCCGGCGACGACGTCAGGGCTCGGGCGAGTTCGCGGACCCTTCGGGGGCCGTCATCTTCCGGCGACCACTCGTCGCCGAGCGTCTGCGCGGGTGTGTTGCCGTCGAGCCGTTCGCGGGGCCGGTCGAACCAGCGCCGGACCCCGATGTCGTTGTATGCGCCGGCCACGTCCCCGGCCACGAAGGCGAGAAAGTGAAGCCGGGCGGCAATCGCGTCCGGCGTGGAGCGGCTGCCGGAAATGTAGCGCCGAGCACTGGACCCGGAGATGCCGAGGAGGCGGGTCAGCAGTTCAACGCCCAGGACGCCCTGCAGGGTGCGCCATTCGTGCGCCGGGGCCGGGGACTGGTCGAGGGCTTCGCTGATCTTCTCCAGGAGCGTGGAAAGCCGGGCGACGTCGGAGCAGGGCATCCGGTGAAGCTCGGCAAGGAAGCTGCGGCCGATACCGGCTTCGGCCATGCCCGTTTCGAGCCCCTCTATCGCGGATTCGTCCAGGCAGGTGACGGGGCTCAAGAGCAGGCCCATCGCGTCGGCGCGCGTCAGCGCCCCGATTGCCGCGGAGGCAAGCCCCGGGTCGTCGAACGGACTACGAACGGACCAGATATGGAGATTCATCATGATCCAAATGTATGCCACGACTACGACCGGGTCAATGCAGACTGGACCGGACCAGCGCGGGTTCGTTCAGGCGATTTAGGAGCCGACATGTCGGAATCGTCAAGCCCGGCGAAACATGTCACCCGCGGCCCTCCGAAAACACCAAAGCCCGCACGGGAGCGCGGGCCTCGCCTGCACATGCTGGCTCGACGCGATCTGATCTCAGTCGAAGGGCCTGATCGCCTTCATGATGAGGGTCGCCGGCACCATGTCGAGAATCTTCGGGACATACTTGGCGCGAAGGCCGAACCAGGGATCATAAGCATAGCGAATCCGGGAGTCCGGCTCGATGATTCTCTCGACCGCCAAACCGGCGTCCACCAGAGCCTGGTGCAGGCTCGAGATTGTGTACCGGTGGACCGTGACGTGGCCGTGCTCGCCCCTCTTGTCGAGACTTGGACCCGTTTCGTTGCAGCTCTCGACGAGCATCAGGGTGTCGCCATCGACCTTCCTGAAGAAGGGATGCTCGAGCGAAAAGACAAAGACGCCACCTGGCCGCAGGACGCGCTTGACCTCGCGGAAGGTCCCGGCCCTGTCGGCCACGAACTGCAGGGCGAACGCGGAGAACACGAGGTCCATGCTCGCCGAGGCGATCGGCTCGAGGTCGGCCATGTCGTGTTGCACGAAGTCGATCTCGACGCCGTGCCGGACAGCCAGCGACCGGGCGAAGCGGAGCTGCTCTGCCGAGATGTCGAGCGCGGTCGGCCGGGCCCCGCGCAGGGCAAACGCAACCGAGCACTGGGCGCCGCCACATCCGATCTCCAGGACGTTCCGCCCCTTGAGGTCACCCAGCAGGTTGAGTTCGTCCTCGTTGGGACTGCTCGGGCCGTAGTGGATGTCGACTGGGATGCGGGTGCCCGCCTGGTAGGTCCCGGAATAGCCTTCCCAGAATGTCTTGATGTCGTCTGTCATGTCAGGCACCCGCGACGGCGCCTCGCTTCGATCCGAAACGCCCTTGCATCGCTTCCGGCTCTCATTTTGCGGATCGTCCGGCGTCTTTCGTTTCCCCTTGTGGCGGACCGAGGCCGGCGATTCAAGCGACGATATGAACCGTCAGGCGCACCGGACACGCTCCTGCACGAGTCGTCCCGCTACCCCGTCTCCGGCGGAGGGCGGTAGCCGCCCAGTGCGGACTCGATGCAGCGCGCGAGGGCGAAGGCGACATCCTCGCGCCAGGGGCGGGCGACCACCTGGACTCCTATCGGCAATCCTTCGTCGCTCATGCCCGCCCGCACCACCACTCCCGGCCAGCCCGTCAGGTTGTAGATCATCGCGTGGCTCCAGGCCACGTAACGCTCCTCGGGCTCGAAGCCATGCTCGGGTGCGCACCACGGTGACGCCGGACAGACGATGGCATCGAAGTCGCGCAGAAAGGCGAGCATGCGGGCACGCACCAGATCGAGTTCGATCATCAGGTCCGAGAGCACGTTGCCGGGAGGCGGGACGGGGAAGTCGAGCGCGTAGGAGAGGCGGGAGCTCGGATTCTTGGTGCCGGCAAGATCGAGCGCGTAGCGCACCGGAGCGCCGCCTTCCGCCGCCCTGATGCGAGGAAGGAGCGCCACTGCATCGGAAATCGCCTCCGGCACGGCACTCAGGACCTCGACACCGGCCGCCGCGAGGGTGCCGGCGGCCTCAGTCACCGCCCCCGCGATCTCCTCGCTCGGCGCAATCAGGCCGTTGTCGGTGTAGGTCGCGACCCGCAGGCGCTGAATCGCGACCGAGGCGGAGGCCCCGAGCGGCATCGGCACAACGCTCGGGTCTGCCCAGTCGATGCCGCTCACAATGCCCAGCGCAAGCTCGATATCCTCCACGCGGCGGGCCATCGGACCGATCTGAGCGAAGGTGTCGAGCGCCCCGTAGCTGGCGGGGATATGCCCGGTGCCTGGCACGCGTCCGCTGGTCGGCTTGATTCCGGCGATGCCGCAGTAGTGTGCGGGTTCGCGGATGCTGCCGCCCACGTCGCTGCCGAGATCGAGCGCCGCGCCGCCGGCCGCGATGATCGCCGCGGCGCCGCCGCTGCTCCCGCCCGGAGTCCGGTCCAGGCGGTACGGGTTGCTGGTGCGGCCGAAGATCAGGTTGTCGCTCTCGCCACCGAGAGTCAGCTCCGGGGTATTGGTCTTGCCGAGCACGATCGCCCCGGCTTCGCGAAGCCGGGTGACGACCGGCGCATCGCGCTCCGGCACGTGGTTCGAAAGCCCGGTGGTGCCGCCGGTGGTGAGGATTCCCGCGGTCTCGATGGAGTCCTTGATGGTGACGGGAACTCCGTGCAGCGCTCCGATCGGGTCTCCCGAGGCCTGTCGCGCATCGGCAGCCCGTGCCTCGTCCGCCGCCAGAGTCACCACCGCATTCAAGGCCGAATGGGTCGCCTCGATGCGCTCGAGGTGCGTCTCCACGACCTCGAGCGCGGACACCTCCTTCTCGCGCACCGCACGGGCAATCTCGCACGCGGACTGAAAACAGAGATCGTTCATTGTTCCTCCTGACGGCACGAAAGACGAGGCAACCTCACGTCTCGTCGATGCCGCCGAAATTCCCCGGACAGGCGCCCTGGTGCCCATCCGTAGTCCAAGGCTCCACGCCTCGGCGGCGTCATCGTCATAACGCGCCGCGATACCGAGTGCGAGTCGGGCTTCCTGGGAAATTCAAGCCATCAGGGCGCTGTGTAGGATGCGTGAGGCGCGCAGGGCATCCGGGTATGGAGACCAGGGGGACACGAATGTGCGCTCGTTGAGCACTGCCCCGTGTCACACACGGGCGCGCGCTGCGCGGCATCGAACAGGTCGCCGAATCGATTCCTGGCCTCTCTCTCGGCTGCTTCCCTCATATCGCCATAACAGACGCAATGGCTTTCGCATTCAATCGCGTCAAGGACCGGCCCCACCCCGCTGGTCCGCTTCGAATGGCGGTGCATTGACAGTCCTCCGGTCGTCCGAAGACGGTCCAACGTCGTCCTCCCCGCACGTGTTGCCGGCCAGGGCGTGCAGGACAGCGAGTTGCGGGTCCCGGTCAGGCTTCACGGGAGACAGTGTTTCTGTCGTGTGTGGCAGCACCGAAGATGACCACGTCAAGCCGTTTCATGGTGTTCGTCGTCCGCAAGTCTCGCCTGCCAGTCGACATCCCCGTTCGGGCCGATGGAAGAAACCGGCGGCTGCCATCAGGCCGGAGCTGTCTCGCGTTCCAGATGACGGTTGAGCGCTGCAATGTGCGACACCGTAAGCCCGCAGCAACCGCCCAGGACCTGCACGCCCTCGTCCAGCCACGTCCGACAGTGCGCGACGAACGGTGCGTCCGCGATGATGTTCTCCCAGGACAGCGTCTCCTCGCCGTCCTCGTTGCGGTCGAGCGAGTCGGGATAGGCCAACAGCGGCCCGGACCAGTGCTGCTTCAGCATCGCCAGGGCATCCGGGATCACCTCCGGCAGGCTGTGCATGATGCCCATGACGTCAGCGCCGCCTTCCGCCACGATCGGCGCCAGTACATCGGCCAGCGGAACCGCGTCGTTGGTGTAGGTGCGCAGCATGCCGTCATCCGTCCTGAGGGCCGAAATGCCGACCCACACGGGGAGATCGTTGGCCTTGGCGGCGCGCATCACCGCCGGCGTGTAGGCGGCGTCTCCCATCATCTCTGCCAAGATGACGTCACACCCCGCGTCCTTGTGGATTGCCGCCATGTCGGTGCAGTCGGCCTCGAATGTCTCCACGTCGCTGAGTTCCGGCGACCACGCGCCGGCCGACGAGGGCCGCGTATGGGAAATCGAGCCCGCGACGAGGACAGGACCGTCGGGATGCGGCGTGGCATCGCGCGCCTCGACCGCGAGTTCAACCGCGAGGCGGTTCAGGGGCTCGAACCTGTCGCCGAACCCCAGGGGCTCCAGCACCTCGCGGGTTGTCGCGAAGGTGTTGGCGGTGACCACGCGCGAGCCTGCGAGAATGTAGTCGGTGTGGATCTGCCGAAGGATGTCGGGATGTGATCCGGTGGCGAGCGCGCACCACGCTCCGTCCTCGTGCATCGGCGCGCCGCGGCGCTCCAGTTCGGTGCCGGTGGCACCGTCGATCACGATGACCGCGCCGTCGCGGATTTCCTGCATCACCGCAGCGTAGGTCATGGTCGAGCCTCCCTTCACATCGCGAGTATGACGGCTGTCAGGGCTCCGCCGCAAACCGGCCTATCCGTCCGCGGAAGTGTCGGACGAGGAGCCATGCTGGCCCGGATCCTCGTCGGCCAGTATCCGGAACTGCTTCGGTACTGCGGCAACCGTGCCCCATGGGCCATGGTTGACCCCAAGGAGGGCCTTGTCTTCAGGACGACGGGTCCTCGTCGGCCAGTCCCTCCAGCAGCAGCACCTCGACCGGAGCGGTGCGTCCCTTGACCGGTATCGAGCCGGCCGGCCTTGTGACGAAGTCGCCGCCCGCGTCCTGGGCGGTTTCGGCGCTGATGGTGATGGCCACCTCAGCCAGGGGCGCGATCTCTCTGCCCAGCTGCTCGAGACGCTGGGCGACGTTCACCGTGTCGCCGATCACCGTGTAGTTCAGCCTCGTCTGGCTGCCGATGTTGGCCACGGTCGCCTGGCCGGAGTGAATGCCGATGCGCATGCGCAATGCCCTGGCTCCGGAAGCCTCGCGTGCCCGGTTGTCCTCTTCGATGCGGCGGCGGATGGCGAGGGCGGCACGGCATGCGCGCGTGGCACGGTGCTTCTGCTTCTTCGGTGCGCCCCAGAATGCCATGGCGCCATCGCCGATGAACTTGTCGACGGTACCGCCCTCTGACTCGATCTCCTCGGTCAGGATCGAGAAGTGGTGGTTGAGCAGGGCCGTGACCGCGGCCGCGCTCATGCCCTCCGACACCGTGGAATAGCCGGCGATGTCGGTGAACATGACGGTGATGTTGCGGCGATCCGATTCGAGTCCGGCCATGTCGCCGGCGTGCATGATCTGGCGGACCAGCGCCCGTGGGACATAGGCCTGGAACCATGTCAGGGCGCCGCTCATGGAGTTGAAGGCATCCGCCTGATGATCAAGTTCGACAACGCGGCTGGGTGGCAGGGTCTCGAGGCGATCAAGGTCCATGCGCCCGACCAGGTGGGCGGCGGCAGAGAGCCGCTCGAGGGGACGTGACAGGCGCCGCCCGATGAGCATCGCGACGATGAGCGAGAGCAGGATGGCGGCCACGCCGATGACGACGGAATTGATCAGGCGGCCGATCTCCTCGTCAAAGACTTCCACGCGGTAGTAGGCGCCGACCAGGAGCGGGACGGTGGTGTAGGCATCGATGGAGCGGTAGACGAAAACCAGGGTCGTACCGTCGACCTCCACCGTGTGGCTCTCCATGTCGGACGTTGCCGGCATGATGATCCGTCGGACCAGTCGGGCCGTGGTGAGCGTGCGCACCCGGTCCGGCACGTCGGCCGTTGCCGGCAGGACATTGCGTTCAAGGGTTGCAAGGTCCCACATGCCGGCGAGACCGGCATCGGCAAAGGTCTCGAGGGCTGGCAGGGGATCGGCGGCAGAAAGACCGGGATAGCCGCCGGCCATCAGGCTGTGGGCAAGGACCCGGTCTCGTCCGAAGAGGGCGAAGACCTGGCTGCGCAAGCCTTCGGCGGCTGGTTCCATGCGCGCCGACAGTTGCCGGATGCTGATGGCGGTGACCAGCACCCCGAGGAGTTCCCCGTACCGGCGGACCGGCCACAGGAGTGTCAGGATCGTAATCCGGTAGTCGGATCTCCAGCTTGGCGGCATCCAGGAAGGGGAATCTCCGGCCGAAGCCCTTGCGAGCGCTTCCACGACAATCGGGTCGTCACTGGCCGGAACACGGTAGGACCGGGCAGGGGGATCGAGGCGGTCGACAACCACGGCCTCGCCATCGGGAAAGATGAAAGCATGACCGGAGATGGCCGGATCGGCGGCCATGGCTCCCGTCAGCAGCGATTCCAGCCGCACGCCGTCGTCGACGTCGACCTTGCCCGTTTCCAGCATGCCGGCCACGAAGGCGGTCTGGGTTCTGGCGGCGGCAAGGTGGCGGTCGATCTCGCGCGCGACCAGCGAAACACCGAGTTCCGACTCCTTGCGAAGGAGGTCGACGGTGTTGCGGGTGGCGCCCGACACGGTGAAGCCCAGCACGGCAGCCATGGAGACGGTGATGAGCGTGCCGAAGCAGAGAGACAGGACCAGCGACATCGACAATCGCCAGCGCTTCTCCCGTCCCGCACGTGCCTTCACCATGGTGCTCCGGTCCGGTTGTCCGGAAGTCACGAGCCTAGCAAGCGTTGCCCGGTTCTTCCCGCGGTATTTTCATCCACAGTCCTCTTTCCGGTTGTTCACGCTTGGAGACTAGGATGCCGGCCACCTCATCAAGATCGAGGACAAGGGTGTGCCAAAGCTGCCGGACACGTTCGCCTACTATTTCGAGCCCCGCATGGCCCGCATCTTCCTCCTGGGCATCATCAGCGGGTTCCCGTGGGTCCTCATCGGCAGCAGCCTCAACCTGTGGCTCCAGGAGGACGGTCTTTCCCGCAGCACCATAGGCTGGGCCGGGCTCATCTTCGGCGTCTATGCCTTCAATTTCCTGTGGGCGCCGCTCGTTGACCGCATCCGGATTCCTTGGATCACGGACCGCATCGGCCACCGGCGCGCCTGGATCGTCGTCCTCCAGGCGGTCATTCTTGCCAGTCTGGTCCTCTGGAGCCTCATTGATCCGCTTGCCAACCTGACAGCGGTGATTGGCGTCGGCCTCGTCATCGCCATCGCCTCGGCGACCCAGGACATCACCATCGATGCCCTGAGAATCGAGCAGGTCGGCCAGGCGGAAGGCGAGGCAATGGCCGCCGGCGCGGCCACTGCCGTGGTGGGCTGGTGGACCGGCTACAAGATCGGCGGGATCATTGCCCTCGAGACGGCCCAGCGATTCCAGGACGCGGGTTTCGCCAACTACTGGCAGATGACCTTCCTGGTCCTGGGAGCGGTGGTCGTTGCCTGCAACATCGCCCTGATGTTCGTGCGTGAGGCATCGGCCCACGAACGCATGGCTCGCCAGGCCGATGACGAGGCGAGTGTTGCGCGCACCCTTCCGGGGCCGCTTGCCTGGCTCGGCGCCACCGTCGCCGGGCCGCTGATGAGTTTCTTCCGCAAGAACGGCCTTGCCATCGCCATCGCCATCCTCGGCTTCATTTTCCTCTTCAAGATCGGCGAGGCCTTCCTCGGGCGCATGTCGCTCATCTTCTACAAGGAGGTCGGGTTCACCAAGTCGGATATCGCGCTCTATTCCAAGGGGCTGGGCTGGATCACCACGCTTGCCTTTTCCGTCCTGGGCGGGCTCCTGGCCATCCGCATCGGGCTCATCCGCGCGATGTTCGTCTCCGGCCTTGCCATGGCGGCGACCAACCTGCTCTTCGCGCTCCTGGCCTGGACCGGACGCTCGGAACTCCTCTTCGCCGTCGCCGTGGTCATGGACGACCTGACGAGCGCCTTCGCCACGGTGACGTTCGTCGCCTTCATCTCGATGCTGGTCGACCGCACCTACACGGCGACGCAATACGCTCTCATGGCCTCCATCGGCACCGCCGGACGAACCCTTTTTGCCGCCTCGTCGGGCGAGCTCGTCGACTGGCTCGAGGGCGACTGGGGCACGTTCTTCGTCATCACCACCCTCATGGTGCTCCCCTCGCTCGTCTGCCTCTTCCTCATCCGCTCGCGCCTCGCCGACATGCTGGCAGGAGCGCGGGTCCGGCTCTTCACGAAAGAGGCGGAATCCTGATCCGGGGATCACCGCACCCTCTTCATCCGCCGGCCTTTCAAGGTCTGTAGCGACTGCTCGACGCCCTGCCCGACGAGGCGATCGACGCAGCTCTCGAGACGCAGCGGGGCAGGGGCCGCAATAGCCTTCCGGTTGCAGCCATGTGACCTGAGGCATCCTGGGGGCAGACCAGCGGCGCCTGCACGAACGTTTCCGAACCAATCACCGAGTACCAGCCGGATTGCGAGGTGCCAGAATCGACATTTGGACGTTCCCGGGTTGCACGCCATTGTGATAGCGTATATGCTGTCAAGTTATGGAGAAGAGGATTGTCGTGGACACGAATGTTCTTGTCTCCGCCGTTCTTTCTCCTGATGGCGCGGCGCGGGAAGTCTTGCGGCAGTGCCTTGCCGGCGCCGCCCAGCCGTTGATCGGCAACGCATTATTCCTGGAGTACGAGGATTTCCTGTCGAGAGAGGAGTTGTTCGCCGAGGCGCTCATCGGTCCGGAAGAGCGCACGGCACTGATGGATGCCGTGCTTGGTGTTTGCCAGTGGATCAACATCTCCTATCTCTGGCGCCCGAACCTCCCGGACGAGTCCGACAACCACCTGGTGGAGTTGGCGGTTGCCGGGAATGCGGCGTGGATCGTGACAGGCAATGTGAGGGATGTCGCAGAGGGCGAACTGGTTTTCGATGGCTTCCGGGTTGTCACACCGGGAGAATGGCTGAAGGGAGACAATTGACATGGCAACGCTGACGATCCGGCTTCCCGATGCGCACCGCGACCGTTTGGCGGCAATGGCTGCGCAGCGTGGCATGAGCATGAACAAACTGATGGAAGAGCTCTCGGTGCGGGCGTTGGCCGAACACGACACCGAAATGAGGTTCCGGATGCGCGCGGCGCGCGGCGATACCGGACGAGGCTTGAAGCTCCTTGCAGAACTCGACCGGCGGCACGCGCAGGCGAGGGCAAGGGACCCGTGAATCTTTCGATTGACACGACCTGGCCAATCCGGTCCATGCAGTGTCCTCGACTCGTCGAAAGCGTGCTGGAAGAGGTGTGCAAGGCGATCTGCGCGAGGGGCAATCGACTATGGCCATGCTGACCGTGCGTAACCTACCGGACGAGGTGCATCGCGCCCTGCGTGTGCGGGCGGCTCTGAGGAATCGTAGCATCGAGGCCGAAGTACGCGCCATTCTGGAGGAAATACTTCTGCCGGAGGGGCGGGCCGCGCTGGGGACGCTGCTGACCGCCATCGGTCGGCGGGCCGAACTGGAGGACGACGATGTTGCAGGCTTCGCGCAGCGCGACGCCGCTCCGGCTCGACCGATCGATCTGGCTCGAGGGTGACCGGGGCACCTCCCTTGTGAACACCACCCTCATGGTGCTCCCGTCGCTCGCGCCTTGCCGACATGCTGGCCGGAGCCCGGGTCCGGACCTTCACGAAGGAATCGGAATGCTGATACCAAGGATTTCCGCGATCTCGTCGTCAATGTGGTCCCTCAGGCACATCCAAGCGACTCACCGCCGTGGCCCGGCCGCGCTGACGCTTCGCTTTGCAGATGGCATTCGAGAATGCCGGCGTTCAAGGGACTCGTTGATTGACACTGCAGCATCTGCACGCGACACATTCGCTGTCAGGTGCCCTTGATGGCCTTGTTATGGATTGCCCAGCCTGACTTCACTCAGTCTTCGTGCAGAGGGTAATTTGCTGGTATGAGCCCACGCCCCGGTCGCCAGCGCGGAGAGCGGCAAGCGGTCCGGCCGGCCGGACTTCCTCCGTTCGTGGCGGATGGGCCAGCAGGGCTCACACGCGCGAGGAAGCTTCGAGAGCCGCATGAAGTTCCGCCATCTCCTGCGTTCGGCCGGGTACCGGCAGCTCGCCCGGGCCAACACACGTCAACCAGCGTATCCAAGCAACGTCGTCGGCATACTCGGCGAGCCGCCGCTCGTGGCTCCGTCGGTTCTTCGTGCAAACGAGGGTGAACGGCCTGCCGCGGCGCTCCGTTTCGTGGTCGATGTCGAGCCCGTGGTCGTCGATGGTCCGGTGCAGATGCGCGCGCAACTCCTTGCGCAGCGGAAACCGCGCCACCCGGGCGGCGGGGTCGGCGCAGAAGGCCCGGAGGTTCCTGCACGGAACGCAGTCGCAACCGACGTCGCACGCCATATGCCAGTGTTCGGGCTCTTCCGGCGGTGTCGCACTGCGTGCGAGCAGGGATTGCGCCGCATGGCGCCAGAGCGTCGCGAAGGCGACTGAGTCCGCCAGTCCGGGTTCACTGTTCATCTCCTCCAGCGCTGCGGGCAGCGCGCGGCAGGGATCGACGAGCTGCGGCATGGCGGCGATGGCAGCGGCCGCCGCCTCGGATTCGCCCGCCAGTCGGCAGCGCTGCGCCAGGATGAAGAGGTCGCACAGTGCCTGTTGCGGGAGCCGGCCGGGACGCCGCGCCTCCCGACCGGCCGGGTTGGGGTTCGGTTCGGGGACCGTTGCGACGGCGTGCAGGGCCGACCGCACCGCGTTCCGGACCTTGTCGGTCGGCGGACCGCCCGCGGACGCCACTCGTTCGTCGTCGAGACGTCGAAGCAGCGCCAGGACCTGTACCGGCCGAGACTGGAAATCTGTATCGACCAGCGCGGCAAGGAACCGGGCGGCGATCTCCGGTCCCGCGGCCTCCATGGCCGCCGGCAGTTCCGCATTCTCGCCACCCGTATAGTCCGGCAGGACCACCTCGAGGAGGAAATGCGAGAGACATTCCCCGTCGCCCGCGGAGGTGAGAAGCCCGAGCATCCGGGTGCGGCTTTGCTCGTCGCGGGCAGGCCATCCGGTCGGCCAGATGCCGACGATTTCCGATGCCAGGCGCACGATGTCCGCACGGCTTGCGCCGCGCTCGATGCGCTCGGCCAGCCAGGCGACCGCGCCGCCGATGCCCGGGCCGGCGAGAATGGTCAGCGTCCGGGAGCGCGGCCACAGGACCAGCCCGGCCCGGCGCCAGGCACGCTCGAGGCTCACGCCCTCGTTCCCCGTTGCCTCGTGCAGCCATTCATCGTCCGGCGCTTCGCCGTCGAGCGCGCCGTGTGGCAGCAATTCGCCCGGCATCAACTCGATCTCGCCGAGGGCCGGCCGGCCGCCGTCTCCGGCCGTCCAGCCGTCGAGCCAGTGCCGGCTGTCGAAGAGGTCGCCGATCTCCATCCCCTCGACGTCATCCGCGTCCGATTCCCAGCCCAGGTCGTGCGCATAGTCGTCGCCATAGATGACGCCGCCCTCTTCCTCGATGTGGACGATGGCGGCGTGGATCTCGCAATCAGCGAAGTCCGCCGCCTCGCAGAGAACCCGCGCCCGGGCAGCATCGCCGTTCTTCAGTGTCTCGAATGACAGCCCGTCCTCGCTGTAGTCGTGATCCAGCAGCCAGACGATCTTCGCCGGGGCCCTGTCTTCCCGCGACCACGCGGCCAGACGCCTGGCGATGGCATCCGTCTGTTCGCCGTAGTCCGGCGGTTCGCACGGTGTGTTCCCGTCGTCCGCTCGCAGGCAAAGGTTGAAGATCAGCGCCAGGCGGTGGCCCGCCGCAACCGGCCGGACTTCGTGCGGGCAGTCGGCGTAGAATGCCGCGAAGGCGAGTTCCGACGGCTCCCCGACATTCATGTCGGCCATGATCTCGCGGCCCCGGTGACGGACGATCAGTTGGCCACCATCACCCGCCACCGGCAGCGAGAGCGTCAGCGTTGCGATCATGCCGGGGGCCTTCTCGGAGTCGCGGTGCGGAGTGAAGAAGCCGCCGCGCTCGTAAACGAGCAGCTTGTAGAGGTGGGCCTCTATCTGCCGGGGCGGGCAGCCAAGCCCTGTCGCCACCCTCCCCAGGATCCCGTCGAACGTATCCGCCCATGCGCCTCCGGACAGGCCGATTTGCTCCGCCCCGATCTGCCAGCAGTTGCGGACCGAGGTATCGATCACGGTCTGCGGCCCCTTGCCGTAAGGAGCCCGCTCCGCCACCCCGATCAACGTGCGGAGCTGGGACTCCGGAACGGGAAACGCCAGCATGCCGACGCCCTCCACCTCCAGCGTCGGCATCGGCACGTACAACTTTCCGTGGACGCAGAATTCGCCGGGACGGTCAACCGAGTGCAAGATGTCCTCGATCGCGGCGTCCGAGCCGTATTCCAGATCGATCGCCCCCATGAAACGCCCCTCCGGAGAAGTTCCGGGGCGATCCTATCGGACTCTCGCAAGCGAATGCCATGATTCACGGGAGGCCAGTCGGGCACGACGTCCTGGCCGCGCGCGGTCCGTCGTCGGTGTCAGGCGTGAAGGAATGAACGGTCGGGGAGGGGGCGCCGCGATCGTGGTACGCCGGGGGCGTGACGTGAGGCAATTTGGGCCCGACGATGCCCCGCTGACGGCGGATTGCGCCTTGGAAAGCCGAAACAAGCACCGCGATAGACCGCGGGCGGTGTCTGCAGAGCCACCTCTGTGTCCGTTGAGTATGGTGGTGATCCGGTTATCGGGAGTGCCAAGCGCTAGGGCCAACGCGTTCGCTGAGAGGTCGCGCTCCTCCATCTCCTCCCGAAGAATCTCGCCGGGATGCACCGACGGCATTTTGTTCGTTACCGTCATGTCCACCTCCCCGGTGGGTAGTCCTCGATTGCTGCGTCGTATGGCCCGTCATCCGCCCAACGAAAACAGATCCTCCATTGCACATTGATCCGGATGCTGTACTGGCCTGCGCGATCCCCCCCTGATGCCTCAAGGCGATTGCTCCGCAACATGTCAAGGTCACGAGGGCCGGCGGCGCTGTCCAACTCGACAAGACGGCGAGCAGCTTGAGCGGAGAACGCGTGAAAGCGAGCAATGCGCCCCTCCGAAGAAACGCCGCGTCTTCCGTGTGCCGTTGACATAGTAAGGAATATTCCTTACTTTAGCGCATGGCACGCAAGGAGCGCCGATCATGTCGATCATTCACGAAGTCGCCACGATGACCGCGAAAGGCCAGATCACCCTGCCCAAGGCGATCCGTCAGGCGCTGGGGGTCGATGTCGGCGCCAAGGTGGCGTTCGAGCTCCACGAGGACGGACAGGTCGTCGTCAGCCGCGTCGACGCCGAGCATGAAGATCCGGCGATCGGCGCGTTCCTGGACCTGCTCGCCGCCGATATCCGGGCCGGCCGGCATGTTGGGGCGATGCCGGACGATCTGGCGCGCGACATGCTCGAACATGCCGGGCGTGAAGCGGGACCGGACGAGGACATCGAGGGCGAAGTCGCCCTCTGATGCAGCGCTACGGATGGACACTGCTGTTCCACGATTGCCTCATCGATCAGTTGCGCAAGCTCCATAACGCAGTTCAACGCGAGCAACGAAACGATCCGGCGGGGTTCGCATCGAATGCGAACGTCAAGCTGTTCCACGCATTGAGCCGGCTGATGCTGGAGATCATCCCGCAGGATCCGTCCCGGGACGAGTACCGCCAGGGCGGTACGCTCGGCCCGCGCTACCGCCATTGGCGGCGAGCCCGGATCGGCAGGCGGTTCCGGTTGTTCTTTCGCTACGATGCCCGCGCGAAGGTGATCGTCTACGCGTGGGTTAATGACCGATCCACGCTGCGCTCGTCGGGGAGCAAAACCGATCCGTACACAGTCTTCGCCAGGATGCTCGCGCGGGGAAATCCGCCCGATGACTGGGCCTCATTGATGAAGGCTTCAAGGCAGGATTGGGACGTGGGAAGGTAACAGCGCTCGGTGAGTGTGCACCGGAGTGCCTGGCGAATAGACAGCCTCTTCAGGGGAGCGGATTGACGTGCACGACCTGGTTGCCCTTACGGAAGAAGCGCGGCGGGTACGGATCTGCATGATGCATGTGCACATGATGGTGCCTCAGAATGAAGTCGGCCGCTTCCCTCTCCGGGAGCCGACTTGCCCCCCGGCGCGCGGGCACCAATCCAAATGAACCGCTTCCGGCACGGCGCATGACCGGCGGGCGCCGGTCGTCAACTCCCGCGAGGGGCCGCCACAACGCACAACGCACGCACCTCGAACATGGAAAGCCGGGAATCCTGCCATTGTGCCGTACGCGGGCACCCGCTTTCCCGCAGAGCCGCTGATTTGAGATTGACCGCTTTTTCCGAAGCGGGAGATACGCCGGCCGCATCGCTCACTATGGAACGGCACACGTGATCGAATCATGGTCGGTGCTCGTCCCCGAAACTTCTGAGTTCCTCGCGACGTCGCCAGTGAATTGGTCATGTCCGTGACCGGCCGAGGATCAGGGAGCGGGGAGCCCGCCGGGCGCTTGGCCGGCACCGCTCGACCCAGCGCGATGTCCCACGCAGCCGTGACGGCGAGGACCGCATAGTCACTGATATGATCGGGTTGACCGGTCAGAATGGCCGCTACGGCTGTCGGTGTGTCAGTGTCCCGTAGCGCGGTCACGTCCCGGCCCAGCACCTGTCGAAGCATGTCACGGAGTTCGAGCATCGCCACAACCGCCGAAAGTGGCCGGCTGCGATCTCTGCCGGAATGGTGTCACGCTCCTGGTCGCGGACGCCAGCAGCGCAAAGCGCGCCCACGCAATGTTGCGCGAGCAGGGGCTGGTGTCTCGCCTGCTCTGGGCGTCAAGGTCCCGACGCCGAATTGGTAACCCGTACGGCTCCACGTCATGGCGAGGCACCCAGTACGAACCCCAGTACCATCGCGACGATGGCGAACATCGCGACGCCCCAAGCGATGCTGCGAAGCCCGGGTATTCCGGAGGCGTAGGCGGGGAGGTAGACCGCCCGGCCGCAGAACCAAACCCAGCCACCGTATGCGGTCAATTCGTTGGCGCGGCCCGAGAGTTCGACGGCGACGAGCACCGCCAGCACGGCCGGCAGCGTTTCGAGATAGTTCGCACACGCGCGCCTCAGACGCCCGTTCAACTGGGTTTCGCGCGGCGGATCGTCGCGAGCGCCGAGCGCCCAGGCGTTTCCTGCGGTGGCCCATTGGGCAAATCCATGCGCACAAACGTGAACGACCAGCCACGCCCCCGCGAGCACGATCAGCAAGACTTCGTCGCTCATTGTGCCGACCTCCCGTCACTCCATTGCCTCGCATCAAGCATCGTTATGACATCTCCTCATCCACACAATTGTTGTATCGGAAGGTGGATCACTCCGAGCCCGGGCCCAGGTCGAACTGGAAGAACAATAAACGCGGAGGAGTCGTCATGTTCACAGTTCTCCTCCCGCAAGCCGTGAACGCACAACACCGGCAACTGACATGAAACTCTCCCGTCGGGAGTGACAAGGCACCAAGGGATGTAGCGAATGATCAGAGTCTCAAGGCCACCTTGGAACAACGGTTTGCGCCGGCGCCGCTGCCGAACTCCGTCATCGTCTCAACACTCGGCACAGGTCGGTCCTGGCCTGCGGAACTCTCGCCAGGGTCGGAAGATCGGATCCTTGAACGTGGAGCAACTCCCGTTGTGCCACGTACTTGTTCAGCGGCCACCGGGCGCTCGAGTGCCGCTTGCTTCGCAGGCGCGCTTTGACACTGTCACCCGAAACCGAGCGACCGCGGATGGTCCCGCCACCCATCGCCGACGGGACGTGTACGCTGAACCTATTGTATCGCGTTGACGAACTCCTCTTGTATGGTTGCTCCATGCTCCAGCCAGAATGCTCCATCGTATACGAGCACCTCGGGGACCTGTGTCGAGACCGGAGAGATGATTCGATCAAACATACTGGCTTCGGCTCCGGTCTGTCCTGCAAGCAACCGCTGGGAAGATTCCCTCGCTGGAATGCTGTTGGCCTTTTCCGACAGAGTCGCCAGTCGCTCCGGCTCCGACATGAACGCCAGAAACTCCGCTGCGCGGGCATGTCGCCCGTTGTCCAGACTGTACGGCATCACCCAGCCCGCGACCCGAGCAATAACGTAGTCAGAATGCACGTTCAGCGAAAGCGAGTACTCCTCGCGCAATCGAGAGGCAGTGCCCAGGTCGACGATCCCCATGGATGCCTCTTTGCTCCGCAACAAGGCTTCAAGACTCTGACTATTCGTCGCCCAGGCAATTCGGTCCTTTGCCTGCTCAATCATGCCAATTGCGCGCTTCTGACCAACCTTGGTTGCGAGGGTGTCGTACACACTCCCCGGTTCCACGCCATCGCAGAGCAACGCCAGTTCCAGATTTCCTTGCGGAGTACTATACAGGGCGGCCTTGCCCAAAGACGGCTCCTCCCGGAAAACCTGACAAGCGCTCTTCGAAACAGGTCCGATGGACGCGTCGTCATGGTAAGCCATCACCATCGGATAAACGCTGCGGGGAACAAAGCACTCAGACGTCAGATATGGACCGAAATCGCGGGTCGGGAGACTGCCGTCGGCTGCGGGTGGAAGCATAGTGTCGGAGTCTACGACCTTGGCCAAGCCTTCACCGCAAAGTATGGTGGCTTCACCTGAGAACACCTCGACCACATCGCCGGGGTCGGACGCGTCGAACTTGCTGAACACGCCTTCAGGACCCCACGATTGAAGAGTAACGTTCACGTTCGCATCGGTGTGTTCGGCGTACGGGGTGTCCAATAAAGAACCCAATTTGACCCAATCGGACTCGCTCGGTAAACTCACCGTGAGGTCACCGGCACAGCCGTAGTTCGCGCACGCCGTCATGCAGTCATCGTGCTCATGGCATTCCTCGTGGCACGCCTGTGCATGGCCGCTGACACTGACAAGAACCACGGTCACGAAACACGCCAATAGCCGATCAATGTTCATTTTGACCACTCCTCTTGGTTGTCGCTGTCCCTGTTGCACTTCCGGGCGCCCTCCTTTCCTTCCAGTTCAATGCTCAAGGGGTCGGGGTTTGAATGGTTCAATTCTTTTGCCAACGCCTCCGGAAGTGTTGCACCGATGTACACTGTCTCCTGCAGTTGTTCGCGGGTGATATTGCTCTCCGACAGGTCTGCTCCCGACAGCACGGCGCCTTGAAAATTCACACCGTCAACGTTTGCCGGAAACCTTGTTCCGTTTGCATGGAGGCAGTCGCTATACTCTCGTTCCGAAAGCTTGCCGGGCCAGAGCTTAATCTTCGCATTGGCAAAAGAGGCGTTCGTCAAGATTGCACCGTAGAATTGTGCATTGGATAGATATGCGTCGCGGAATTTAGCGTCAGTCAGATCGACACCGAAGAAATCATTGGAGATAAGGTGAGCGTCGTTGAAGATTGCGCTCCGATAGTCGATTTGCGAAGAGACAAAGGAATGTAGACGCAGGTGTAGTCCGGACAGATCGATTGGACATGTCTCGTCTTGCGAACAGTTCAACTTGCGCAATAGGTCGGAGGCGCCAATTGCGCCATACTGAGCGTCCAAGACTGCCTCTCGTTGACTGTCGATAAGCGTTCTGTGTGCGCTTAGGTCGCCGGAGTTGGCCCCTTCCTCCTTCAGACGGTCAAGTTGTGCTAGCAAATTTCCCCAGTCGCTCAGGGCCGCGATTGCTAGTATGTCATGATCGATTCTGATCTGCTTCAAGAGGTCACCGGATTCCCTCCTATATTTGCGGAGAACCGAGAGTTGTGTTGACCTTACATATGGCACTTTCTCCACGGCAGCGGCTTCTGCGAGAGATTGCAGTGCTAGCTTGAGGTCCGGGAAGTGACTTGCGATTTCTCCCAGGGCAAGGGCTGCTGAAGCACGTCGGAATGGTTCCGGTGCCGACAGGTTGGAGAGTGTTTTTTCCACATAAGCGGTTCGTCTTTCCGGTTGCGTACGAAAATCAAATGCAAGGTTGAGAAGAAAGCTTCCGATCGCCGCGAGCGCGACAAGAAACGTTGCCAGCGGGGTGTATCGCCGGATCAAGTTGCGACTTTTCTGTTTCTTTGCCCGAATACGTTCAATTTCGAGTTCGATCTTGCGGGTTTCGGCATTCAACCGCCGCATTTCAGCAATCGATTGGCGCCTCTCCGCATTCCTCATGGCGCTCGACCCTGCTTGGTCAGCGTCGGTCGCGCCAAAATCGCCTCGAACCCGAAGTGAACAGGAACCTCGTAGCCCAGCATCCGGTACACCGAGGTCGACCTCGGTCGCCGCCTTCCCGGCCGGGAACGACAAACGTCGGGACGCCATCGTCTTGAGTTTCCGGGTGAAACCCGCAGTTGTTTGTACCGTGTTCCCACATCGCGCCGGGTCAACCCCTGCACGGCGTGTGCCCTTCCCAGTGCGATCCCATCACAGCCCGTGTTCACAGCCGACAGGCTGCGCGCATTGTCCCTCTTGCGCGACATTCGATTTTTCTCTGCGCTGGTCGGTCCAAGGTCCTTCGGTTGGGGGGGACTGTGGTCATGGCGCAATCCCCTGGACGAGTTCACGGGCATTCGTGCGCTATCGGCGACACAGGCGGTACATGGTTCGGGCCACGCTCGTATCCAGGTGAGAAGTTGCGTCAACGTTCCAATAGCCTCCGCTGTCTTGGTCGTCAGACGTCTCCACCATGACAGCCTCGTCACAAGGAGACCGCAAACTTCTTTTCTCTCGTGATACAGCCCCCTGGCGAGCAGAGACGAGGCTCCTGAAAAGGACCGAGAGGGTGGTCTCCCCGACATCAAGCACTGACTCGAGGACATTCTGCCCCGATCCGCCAAGGAGAAGATCGCCCAAGGCAACGTGCAGAGATTGCTTGGCATCAGACACTGACATCACGCGCCGCGATTCCGGCGGTGACGGCGGCAGCTGGAACATTCAGGCAGGACCGGTGCGACATCCGGTCTTCCTCGAGACGGTCGATGCCCTTGACACTGTCGAGCCCGGCCACATTGAGCAGCATCAGCGCCAGCATCATCAGGCCATCATGCTGGCCGTGCGCGTCTGGCGGGGTAGTCCGCCAGCAGACGGATCTTCAGCACGCGCTCGAGTCGGAGGCCCTGCCGCCACGTCAATCGTCTCGACACAGCGATCGGCAGAAGCCACGCCCCCGCCTGAGGACCGTCGCCGACATCATGACCGGACGGGGCCTGCACCCTGTCGCGCTCCATTCGCACCGCTTGTCCGCCGGAGTCCGCGTCGTCAACCGCGAATCCCGGAATCTTCGCCACATGGGTGAGAACCTGGTTCGCAGACCGTTGCAGCAAGCCCTCAACGTGATGGAAAATCAGCCCGCGGCAAATCTTAGATTGCCGATCAGGGGAGATTCCTCCCGTTCTGCCGGGCAGGCATCCGCAAGCCCGCGGGGTACCGGAGGGCAGGGGTGCCTCCGGCGGTGAACAATTTGCGATGTTTCCGACATCCACGCCTTTGTGATCAGCATTCATACAATCTACTCACGCTTGCGGTTCTCCCTATAGGTTCGCGGCGTCGAACCAGCCGCATCATGAGGCCGGATAGTCGACAGCACCTGACCACATGCACCAAACCCAACCAACAAAATGCATGCATCATCGGGGCGTCCATAGACAAGTCGGGCGAATTCTAGGCGATCGGTGCCATCGTGACCCCGGCAACATTGCGGGGACCGACCCGGGAAACTCGAATAGACGCCTGGTCAAGGTAGGAGGCTGCCGAGCTTTTCGGCGGCGACCCATTTGTCGACCGGCGAATTGAATCAGAGTCCAGGATCGGGACCGCCGTCGAGCGAGAGCACCTCCCGAACGAGGTCGGTCTGCCGGGAAATACCGCGTTTCTCGAATATCTGCCGCACGTGCCAGCGGACGGTGCGCTCCGAGCGGCCGGTGGTGGTGGCGATGTTGCGGACGGTCCTGCCTTCGGCCAGTAGCACCGCCACGCGGCTTTCCGCCGGTGTCAGGCCGAGGGCCGCTGCCGCCATGACTGGATCGATGACTTTTGGCTCCTGATCGATGACCAGAACGAGTACGGCGACGCGCCAGGGACGGAAGTCGATCTCGCCGGCGCCGACAGGATTGATGTGCACCGAGAGCCCGGGTAGATGATTGGGGCGCCTGACCATGAGCGAACCGCCCGCACCCTGTTCGGTTCGAGTTGGGAGTGCGCGCGCCAGCGCTGCCTGGAGCGCGCTGTCGTCGACGGGCAGTCGGGCGTGGAGACTGCCGGCCCGGTCAAGGAGCGCATCGCCCTTTCTGAGAATTTTTCTCGCGTGTTCGTTCGTCGCGACGATCCGTCCGCGACCGTCGAGATGGACGATAGCCAGGCCTCTCGTCTCCAGCAGGCCGGTGAGGGACATTCCCAGCGCCTTGGCGTCACGGAGCACCTGCCGGACAACTACGTATTGGCGAATGTGGGGCAGCAGCGCCCGAATTGCCTCGATCTGATCAAACGACCAGCCGTCCCCATCGACGGGATCGGCCGAACTCCAGGTAATGCGCGATCCGTTCGGCCCATCCATGCGCACGATGACGCCGTCGTGGTACTCGTTCTTGGGCAGAATCTCATTGTACGTCGCCGACGTCTTCATTTCTTCCTTGGTGTACAGGCTGGCGACGTGGACTACCTCGCTGTCGGGCAGGCGAAGCACCCGCGGTACTTTCTCGTCCTGCGGGTAGTAGACATCGAAGTATTCACTCTCCAAGGTGTAGTGGCGTTCGCCTCGCAGATAGAGCCGGGCCAGGTAGATTTCCGCTTCGTCCTGGGATTGCCCGCGAGCGAAGGTCAGCATGCTGCCCTTGATCCGGCAGACCTCGTCGATGAGGGCGGAGCATGCCGGCCAGAGTGTGTCGTCAAGCACGGCGTCGTGCAGCATCGCCAGGATGCGATCGAACGTCGTTCTGTCGCTCATGGCGGCACCACCACCGCGCCTTGCGCCAGGCAGGCATTTCGCGGACCAGGTGGGAGGCTTGAATTCGATGAGCGAGCCGGTTGAAAAACACTCAAGCCTGTCCGGTCGCCGACGGTCGCTTCGGTTCTGCCGGTGAACTCATTCCGTTGCAGGAAAGCGGACATTCTGCCTGACGCTCAATCCGGTGATTCAAACCCAGCTAATTTCAATCTCCATCAGCAAGATTAGGCGGTCCGGGTTCCGGTGAACCCCCCAATTTGAGGGGGGTGTGAAAACATCGGAGTATCCGGCCCAAGGGAGTTGCAGGAACACCAGACCGAGCGCGGCACGCGGTGTGCCGGGCGGACACGCGGCCCGCTCGCGTACAAACGCGGGTCGCCTGTCTGTACCTGCGGATTGGCACCTGCACCCTTCGGGTTTTCCATCCCGCACCCGCAATGTTGCAGGGGCGGTAGGGGTCTTGATCGTCTACCCCTCCCGACGGGAAGGAGGCTGGCGATGATTCTGATGAGAAGAGCCCCCTCAACGATCTCTGCGCTCTCGCTGGTGCTGGCCGGAGCGTCGTCGCCAAGCCCGTCGAGTCGGCGACCGCCGCCAAGCGCGGTTCGATCGTCCGGGAGGCACCCTTCTGCGTGAAGGCCATGTCCGAGGCGGAGGTCCGGCGCCTCAACATCCCGATCATCGAAGATCCATCCCTCGGCGTGCCCGGGTTGTCGATACAGAACCCCGGACCCGGACGAAGCGTCATCGCCATCCGCGGTGTCTCCTCCGGGCAGATCGGGCGCGATCAGCTGACAACTGCTGGTCAGTCGGGATGCGAGCGCCTTGGCGCGCAGTGCGGGCGTGGGCCTCAGGTTGGCAGACGATGCTGGCTGCCTTTCAGTCTGCGCGATGCCACCGAGATCGAGCAGCTGACGCACGAACTGCGTCTTGTTTCCGATGAAGGCGGAGACGTCCGGTGGCTCGTCAGTGCGTTCTTCTCCAGCGCGGAACGTGACCACTCCCGGAGGCTTCCCATCCCGGGCCAGAATTCGCTCCATGAGAGTTCCGGCGAACTCTCGCCACATCCGTGGCACAAGGGCGCTCCGGCCGTGAAGCTCAGTGCAACGCCTGTGGCCGCCATGGCGTTGGCGCGGACCGCGCTCAGAGCCTCGGCACGGAGCTGCATCGGCCATGCCTCGCAATCCAACGCCAGTGGCGTTGACGTAGAGGTCCGGGACCGCTGTTGCGAGACCATGAGTGTGAACATCTGCCTGGTGTTCCAGGAAACCATCAGAGAGGAGAGGAAACATGAACGACGACAGCGGCAGCGGTGTGGTTAATGAGGATGCAAAGAGCGCAAGCGCCTATCCGGCGGACGGACCCGTCGAGGTTCTGGGATTCGCCTATAGGGATGATCTCTATCTCACTCGCGGGATCGAAGCGGTCCAGATGCGTGGCAAGGAAGAAGATGCGGACTACATCGTCGCTCGACGCTACTGTTCAGAAGTCAAACTCCGGCTGTCGAACGACAGCGAGTGCACGTTTCCAATCTCGGTTCCGTGCGGTCTGTTGACGGATCTCTCCTCGGTTCCGCGGTGGAGTCGCTGGTTCTTGGGCAAGGTCGGGGCCCATCTCGAGGCAAGCATCGTGCACGACTGGCTCTATGTCGCGTGGCAGGGCGAGGCTGCGTGGCAAGGCGAGAACAGGCTTCCCAAGTGGGTGCGAACGTTTGCCGATGACGTTTTTCTCGCAGCCATGAAGGAAGCCGGTGTCGGCCGGTTCAAGAGATCGATAGCGTATGCCGCAGTGTGCACTTTCGGGCGTCGCAGCTTCTACAAGAAGAGCAAGTCAATCGTTTGTTGTACTTGGGATATCTCAAGGGATGGCGATGCGAACCGCTCAGTCCAGAAGCTGACGCCCGTTTCTTGACCGGCGCCAGTGTTGGTCGTGGCAGGGCGAGCGAACTATCCCGAAATGGATCTGCACCGACTGACTGAGACGGTTGCGGTCCGAGGGGTAAGGGGCGGCACGGGGCGCAAAGCGCTTGGCCCCCGTCCATCCGGAATGCACGCCAGGATACACCCGAAAGCACCATACCGATGCCTCTTGAGAAACACCATAATGGTGCTAACGTCTGCCCGCGGCCGAGAAGCGCAAACCGAACTATGATCTTGAGGCGATCAAAGCCGTCTTCTCGACGGTTGTGAGCCTCAAGGCCACGGGCTCTGCGTTGAGAGACGCGGCGACGTTGGGCTTGGGAAGTCATGAGATCGTGACGGTGAATGAGTCGATCGAACGTCATCACTTCCATAAGTCGATGACGTCCTATGCCGATCATCGCGTCTGACAGGATGTCTATCACGTGCCGTCTGAGCAAGGGACGCTCTGCGTCAGGTTCACCGCCGATGCCGCAACCGAGTTCCTGCTGTGGTCGTTCAAGGAGAAGGGCGATGGGCAATCCGACTTGCCCGGAAACGGGCCAACCGATGGTTCGCGGCGTACGGCCGATGACCATCACCTACAAGGACCATTCGGCAGCCTTCGAGATGCCGGGGTGGTACTGCGAAGCGAGCGGAGAGAGCATTCACACCGGTGAGGACATGAAAGTGTCCGACCATACGCTCAACCGGCTGAAGGCCAAGGTTGAAGGCCTGCTGTTGCCAGAAGATGTGCGCCGGATCAGGAAGCGGCTGGGACTAACGCAAAAGGCCGCGGGCCAATTGATCGGGGGCGGCGTCAATGCGTTTCAGAAGTATGAAAGCGGCGAGGTTCTGGTAAGCCATGCCATAACGAGCGCCTTGATTCTCCTCGACCGCGACCCTGCCGGCTTGACCGTTCTCAAACAGCGATTGACCGACCGTCGGGTTGCATAACCTCGACGACAGTCGGCGCAGGCAAGCTGTTCCAAGGCGCACTGTGCCTCGGCTTCGCTCGGGTAGGGGGCACGGCGGCAACAGCCATTCCGGCGGATACGTTCCTATTCTCGAACCAGTGAGAAGATACTGAGATGAGTTGGCGATCCTCGATCACGGCTTCCGTTCCCCGCATCGGCGACAGCGTCGTTGGCGGTCTCGACGTCGAGGAAGACTGCCCGCCTGAGCGTCAGGACGCCAACGCCCGGTCGCCCGCCTCGGTGCTTACGATCATGACCAGGTGAGGATCATGGATTGATGCACGCCGCACGGCTCATCAAATCATCTAGTCATCATGACATCATCGCGGTATCCTCTCCGGCATGAGAACAACGCTCAACATTGACGACGAGATTCTAGAGGCGGCCAAGTCGATCGCGGGAGAGCGAAATCTCTCGGTGGGCGTGGTGCTGTCCGAATTGGCGCGACGCGGACTGCAACCGGAGAGGACGGCTTTGCGAAGGCGCAAGGGCTTTCCCGTATTCGAGATCTCCCGCGACGGTACGGTGCTGACTCTCGATCGCGTGAAGCGGTACGAAGACGAGCCTTGATCTTTCTCCTGGATCTCAACCTGCTCCTTGCCCTGGCCTGGCCGTCGCACGTTCATCACGAACCCGCCCACGCGTGGTTCGAACGGGAAGCGGCGTCGGGCTGGGCGACCTGTCCGCTGACCCAGCTCGGATTTGTCCGGCTTTCTTCCAATACCGCGTTCTCCTCGGATGCGGTTTCGCCGACCACGGCGCTGTCCCTGCTGCAGGACATCACGGACATGGACGGCCATGAATTCTGGTCCGACGACGTTGACTGCGTGTCAGTGCCGTTTTCCCGCGATGTCCAGCTCACGGGACATCGTCAGGTGACCGATGCCTACCTCCTGTTGCTTGCGCGGGCAAGATCGGGGTGCCTGGCGACGCTGGACCGCCGCGTAGGCTGGCTTGTACCCCGGCACCTTCGACCGAATCCGCATCTTCGGATCGTGGAAGCTCATTAGATCGGTACCGAATGAGGCCGCGCTGTCACTCTCGACAGTCGCGAACCCAACCGGGTCGAAGGGAACCGACGAAAGACTGCGGAATCTCCCCTGAGCAAGGCGTTCCTTACCCTGTCGACAGGCGCGGCGAGGCTGCCATGGGGCCTTTTGCGGTGTCTTGTCTCTTCCATCCCTTTCAGACCGGCCCCGTGTGTCCCACCGGAAACGCAGAAACGCGATGAAGCAGATGAACTCGGTCATGAACCATGACCGCTTCGCTCGCGTCGTGGGACTTGCACACGGGTTCGCACCGCGGCGCTTTGCGTCCATCTCGCCCGCGACATCGACAACCTTTCCGCTGCCCGAATTGGCGACAGTATCAATGGCAGTCCCGACATCGTAGAAAACCGCCCGCCTGACCGCTGAAACGCCACCGCTATCCTCGTTGCCGACGGTTTCCACGCCTGATCCAGCCGATCGCCTGGTTTCAATCGGGCGGCTAGTGTCATGTCAACCTTGCTATGTCGCATGAACGACGTTAGGCTTCTCGTCCACTCAGGACGAGGGCCGGAGCATGAAGCGCTACGTGGTGACATTGGAGAAGGTGGAACGGGACGAACTGTCGAGCATTGCCAGCAAGGGTTCGCATCGCTCTCAAAAAGTGATCAACGCGTTGATTTTGCTGAACTGCGACGAGAGCGAGTTCAACGAGCACCAGGCGACCGGGGACGCCATCGCCGAGATCCTGCGTATCAGCCTGCGCAAGGTGGATCGGGTCAAGAAGCGCTTTGTGGAAGAAGGACTGGAAGCGGCGCTGGGGGGCCGGCAGGGCCGTCGGCCCAGCTATGTGCGCAAGGCCGACGGCGAGTTCGAGGCGCGCCTGATGGCCCTGAGTTGCGGCGCCCCGCCCGAGGGGCACGCGCAATGGTCGTTGCGGCTGCTGGCCGACCGTGTCGTCGAGCTTGGCTACATCGACGCCGTGTCGCACGAAACGGTGCGCCGGGTTCTAAAAAAACCAACTCAAGCCGTGGCAGCGTGTCGCATGGGTGATTCCTCCGCAAGGCAACGCCGACTTCGCTGCGGCCATGGAGAGGGTGCTCGATGTCTACCGGCGTGCTTATGACGCTGCCTTCCCCGTGGTCTGCATGGACGAGACGCCACGCCAGTTGATCCGCGAGACGAGGCTGCCGATCCCCGGGCGTCCCGGACGGCGGGCGCGCCACGACTATGAGTATGCACGGTGCGGCACCTGCAACGTCTTCATGGCCACAGAACCCCTGGCCGGCAAGCGCATGACCAAGGTGACGCAGCGCAAGACCAAGATCGACTGGGCGTGGTTCCTGGCCGACATCGCCGCCCGCTACCAGGACGCCACCAGGATCACCCTGGTCATGGACAATCTCTCCACCCATCGCCCCGGAGCCCTCTACGAGGCCTTCCCGCCGCACCAGGCCAAGGCGCTGTGGGACCGCTTCGAGTTCGTCTACACCCCCAAGCACGGCAGTTGGCTGAACGTGGCCGAAATCGAACTCAACGTCTTGATCCGCCAATGCCTGAACCGACGCATCGACTGCATCGAGGTCCTGCGCCGGGAGGTCGCCGTCTGGCAGGCCTCCCGCGATCGCATCCAGGCCAAGGTCGACTGGCAGTTCACCACCGATGATGCGCGCGTGAGGCTGAACCGCCTCTACCCGACATATCACAGTTGACAAGACACTAGATGTTTTCAATTGGTCGGAAACTGACTTTCAATCAGTCGGAGACCAGCTTTCAAATGGTCGATAGTCAAGGACGGTCTCATGTATGTTCGCTTTGTAGAGCGCCGGATCAGGGAAGCGCTGGAGGACACCAGGATTGTTCTGGTCTGTGGCCCCCGGCAATCGGGAAAGACGACGCTGGCGCAGCAAATGGCCCGCGATGCCATTCCCTTCTTCACGCTGGACGACGCCACCACCCTCAGAGCTGCGTCAACAGACCCTGTCGGTTTCGTGCGTGGCATCGACCGGGCGGTTGTCGACGAGGTTCAGCGCGCGCCAGAGCTGATCCTCGCGATCAAGGCCGCAGTGGACGCCGATCCTCGCCCCGGGCGGTTCCTGCTTACCGGCTCCGCTGACCTGATGACGTTGCCGCGCGTCGCGGACTCGCTGGCCGGCCGCATGGGCATCGTCCGTCTGCTTCCCCTGGCTCAGGCAGAATTGCGCGGCGCGGCTCCAGACTTTCTCGACATGGCGTTCGCGGGTAAGCCCCCGACATTCCGAATCCCGATCGTCGGCGACGGCCTTGTGGAGATCGTTCTCGCGGGTGGTTACCCCGAGGCATTGACCCGTTCCGGCTGGCGCCGCCGGAGGGACTGGCATCTCGACTATATCGAGGCGATCGTTCGGCGCGATGTCCGCGACGTCGCCCGGATTGAGCAGCCAGGCTCGATACCGAGGCTGCTGCGTGTTCTTGCTGAGCACTCCGGCAAGCTCGTCAACTATTCCGGATTCGGTGCACCGCTCGGCATGAATCATGTTACCGTGCGAAAGTACGTCGGCATTCTCGAGAATCTGTTCCTCGTGCACACTCTTCTTCCCTGGTACACAAACACCCTGAAACGTGTCACGAAGTCGCCGAAGCTGCATTTCCTCGATGCCGGACTGCTGGCTGCGCTGAGGGTCCTCACGCCTGAGCGTCCGCGCCATGACCGGACGCCGTTCGGGCCGGTGCTGGAGACTTTCGTTCTCGGCGAACTCCTGAAGCTGGCGAGCTGGGCTGATGACCGATATGCCTTCTCGCACTTCCGCGACAAGGAACGCAACGAAGTCGACATCGTGATCGAGGACTCCGCCGGACGCATCATTGGTGTTGACGTGAAGGCTTCGGCAACAGTCTCAGAAGGTGACTTTGCCGGCCTGCGCCGCCTCAGGGCTGCCACACGCGACAGCTTTGCCATGGGTCTCGTCCTTTACGATCACGAATACGCCGTGCCGTACGGGGATCGAATGGCCGCTGCGCCACTATCGGCCCTGTGGTCATGACTGATCCGGGTCAGAACTGCCGACTGTAGCGCGCGAGGATCGAAACCTCCCGTTCGCCTCTCGCGTGTCCTAAATCCTGCGAGGCGATCGTGGCCATGTGAACCTGGCCGCCCGCCCAGGGGCGCGAGTACGCGGCCTCGAGGTCGAACTGGCGACCAGAGGGTTCGAGGCCAAGAGTCGCCTGCTCGAGTTCGACCCGTCCGTCGGGGCTCCGCCCGGACACCCATCGCAACTCGGCATGCCCCGCCTCGACACGCAACGGCTGAGACAACCGGAACCCCAGCCTGTCGCCGATTCTTGCGACATCCTGGCCGACGATGCCGGCCGCGAAGGCGCTGCTCCAGAGTCCCGACATGCCTCGCACGATACCCTGACGCAGGTCGTCTGTCCGGTGCACTCCGGCGTACGCGCTCCCGAGCAGGGCCCAGTTATCGCTTAGTCGACGGTACGCAGTGAGCCCCGTGAGCATCGTCCCGGTACGAAACTCGCCGAAGGCGCCGTCGGTTCGGCTCCCCACCGACCCGTTCGCTTCCGTCATCCATCCTGCCTGCAACGAGAGGCCTGAATCGACGAGCCCGCCAAAGCGGTACTCGGCGAGGGCGCCTGTGATGCCATCGCTGTGCGCATCGCGTTGGTCGCCGTGCGGGGCACTGGCTGCGAATGCCGCCGCCCGAAAGGAGCCCGTGCCCAGGGACGATGCAAGACCGATGCTGATCCCGTTGCGGGTGAACCCGAGAAAAGGACTGGCGAATGCCTCGGCGTCGGCAAACGTGCCCGGCGCGAGTTCTTCCGCTCCAATGCCGAATTCAGAGGCCAACCGGCTGCGGTATCCGAGCGCAAGTCGACTGTCGCCGAAGTCATGTGAGACCGAAAGCGAAGCGAGCGCAGCCGGCTTTTCCCCCCGCCTCACGGTCGCGTTCACACCCATTTCGCCAGCGCCATGCTCCCTCGGGGCGACGCCCGGATCGTCGTTGAAATTGCGTGGGGTCGGGACGACGTCGAGGCGCACCTGCAAACCCTGCCCGTCCACCTCCCACGGCGTACCCCGGGGATCGCGCCCCAATGATCTCAGGCGCTCGCCGAGCGAGGAACCGGAAAACCCCACCGGGCGAAGGTAGTCGCCAAGGCGGCGGAAGAACGGCGCATCGAGTTCGTCGAAGCTCGCCACATGCGCCGAAGCGAGCCCGCGGATCAGCGAGTCCCCGAAGGCCGGGCTCAGATGCAGGGCGCTCGCTTGCTCCGGCGACGATGCGCCGGAGAGCGAGAGGCCGGTCAGCATCCTCTTTTCTCCGACCGGCCTGGTCGCTGCATCGAGGTCCAGGAAGCCCTGGCCGTAGACGGCGGTGTTCGCGTAGACGCCCGTCTTGTCGGCAGTGGCGAGAATGCGCTCCACGATCTCGTCATTGCCGAGCTGGCCCTGAAAGTGCTGGGCGAGGAGCCCGATCCCGCCCGTCACGAACGGTGCCGCGGAGGACGTGCCGGCCTCCTCGAGCGTGATGAAACACTGCGAAGCGCCCGCGTCGCAGTGGAAAGCCGGCGCAGTACTCGTGATGTTCACGCCGGGCGCCGCCAGACAGAACTCCCTGGCGATGCCGCAGCGATTGGAGAAGTCGGCGATCGTGCCTTGCGGGTTCGTCGCCACCACGGCAAGCGAATGGCCCCTCAGCTCCGGGATCCGCGCCGGAAGCCCGGGCAGGATCTCGACCGAGCTTGCCGATACCGGCGAACCGTCCGGCCCGATCTCGCCGTGGGCATTGCCGGCCGCCCAGACGTAGACCGTGCGCTCGCCGGCCGCGACATCCGCCTGCGTCATGGCCGCGATGACGTTGGCAAAGCGTTCCCGCAGCTCCTCTGCGCCGAAATCCTCGATGTTGCCGAAAACGCCGAAGCTGCAGTTGATCGCCGTCACCCGGCCGTTCAGCCGGACGAAGGCGATCGCGGTGTCCCGCTCGAGCTCCCGCTCAAGTTGCGCCTCGACATCGAGGACCCGCGCCTGGAGTTCCGCGATCTGCTCGGGCGTGGGGTTCTCCGGGTACTCCGCCACGATCTCGTCGACGACCTCTTCCAGGTCGCGCGATCCCACCCCCACCGAGATGACCCTGGCATCGAAGGCGACCCCGTGAACGGGCGGTCCGCTTGCCGGGCCCGCCTGCGGACCCTTTCTTCGCGCGGCGGCCATGATCCCCGCAACCACCGTTCCATGTCCCAGCCCGCTAAAGCACTCACCGTCGGGACCGAACTCGTCGCAGGTGCTGAAGTCGGGGTCATAGCCCCCGACGTAGCTCGTCTCGAGCTTGCCTTCGAACTTTGGGTGACCGGGATCGACCCCGCTGTCGACGATCCCGAGCGTCACGCCCTCGCCGGTCGCGCCGCGGGCGTAGGCGTAGTGCGCCTTGATTGCGCCGAGTCCATACTGGTTGCGGAACTCCTCGTGACCAGCGTATTCCTCGCGCCGTTGCTCTTCCGTCCCGGGATCGGGGGTTCCATCGACCGGGCGCACCGTCATGCTAGCGCCGCAGCCCGCGAGCGCCAGGGCAATAATCAGGGCGACGGCGGGGGCTCCCGCCGCTCGGACCGCCGCCTGGCAGACAGGCCGTTTCGAAGCCTTGTGTTGCGTCGTGCACTGCATACGTGTCATCGCCAGTTCTCTGGCTGCTTCAGGTTTGGTTTCGCGCATCCGCGGCTCGGTGTGTGCCCCGCCCGGACGTCTCGCCCGGTCAAGCTTGCCCGGACGATTCGAACACCACCATTTTGAGGAAGTCCAGGGCATTCCCGAACACCAAGGCCGTTGGCCGGCGTCCTTCACCCATCGCCATCGCTCTTGTACGCGCACCTTGTCCTCAAGATTGTCGCATCTCTCACCATTGTCCGTCTCAGCGCGACTCGCCAACCAGAGGGGAGTGCGGCCGGAAAGGCGGACGGCACCGATGCATCTTCGGCTCGGTGTTTGCCGGAGGATCGCTACCCCCTAGTCTCCGGCGACCGAACCTCTTGGGCGAGCCGACAGCCGCTTGGCGATGCTGACGATCCGGCTTCCCGATGCGCACCGCGACCGTTTGGCGGCGATGGCAGAAGAGCGTGGCATGAGCATGGAGAAGCTGGTGGAAGAACTCCTGGTGCGGGCCTTGGCCGAACACGACACCGAAATGCTGTTTCGGATGCGCGCGACGCGCGGCGATTCCGGTCGAGGCTTGAAGCTCCTTGCCGAGCTTGACCGACTACACGTGCCTACGAACATCTGACTGAACGCCACGCCATCTCTAACAGCGTCGGTCCATGCGCGGTCATTCACCGTCCTCGGGCAGTGGCCCGGATACCCCAGTCTGCCTGAACGGCTCGCTCAGGCCCAGGAACGACCCGTAGAACTCGCCAAAGCTGCCGTCGCTCTCCTTGAAGTCAACGTAATTGAATCCCGCCACCAGCCGGGGGTCCCCCTCCGAGTCCTGGCGGCTGGAGAAAGCCCCCGCCCAATATCCCTCAGAGAGAGTGATGGTCCGCTCAGGGTGTTTCAGGATGACCTTTTCGCGCACGAACATGCCATCATCGCGGATGATCGCCGTTGCGAGGTGAAGCTCGTAGTCCTTGGCGGCCGCCCCCGGATCGATCAATTCCTCGCCGAGGATGACGCCGAAGTGCGCGCGCTGAGTCACGAGGTCGCCCACACATCCGATGCAGCCCTTGAGAGTGCCGTCCGCGAAGTCCGCGGTCAGGTTAATCGTCCCCTGGTACTCGTCGATCACGAACTCATAAATGTCCTCCGCTTCGTCGACTGCACGCACATACCTGTAGAGACCTCCGGCCTGGCCCATGTACGTGGCCGACCCGTCTACCGGCAGTTCAGGCACGAAACCGTGGTCGAGTTCCGGGCCGTCAATGAGCGCAAACCGCTGCTCTCCCTCGAACGAAACCGGTGGGGTCTGGCCGGGGAAGTAGGCCCACCAGCCGAACACGAGGTAGTCCGTCGGGTCGTCCGGGTTCGCGCTCAGCAGCGCATGAGCGATCGCCGTGTCACCCCCTTCGACCTTGAGGAACGTCCAGGCCCGCGCCTCGTGGCCGGGCATGGGCGTGACCCCGGGCAGCGTCTGATAGACGTCGTCGGTCGTGTTGACGGAGACCTCTGTTCCGTCGTCCAGCGTTGTGAAGAACCTCAGTTTCTCGCCGTCAAACTGCGTGTTGCGTTCGAGCTGAAATGCCTGGGGCGGCATGTAGCCGCCGCCGCAGGCGGCCAGCGCCACCACGCATGCGGCGAGGACGGCGACAGGTCCAGCGTTGGTCCATGGCATCCGGACCCTCAGGAGTCCCGGTCTCATGTGATCGCCTCGTCCGTCAGCATCGGCCTTTGCCATCATGCCGAAGTCCCCCCGGATTGTGACCTTCATGCAAGAGCTTCCACGCCTACATGTCAATCAGGGGCCTTTGCCGCAGGCCCATTCGGGAGTCCTCACCTGGAGATGAAGGCCCACTCTTTCTGAAACCTCCGTCGGGAAGAACAATCAGCCATCGGACCTGTCACACTGGTCCAAAGTCCGACCAACCCGGGCACGAGAACATCCAAGGCAAGAGCACCCATCAACCACGCAACAATCCGGGATGCGACACGGACGGTCGCTGCGTGCTTCCGCAACCGGCTCCTGTGACGTCAACCGGCAACAGATCGGTCGACGTGAATGCCGCTCTCAACGTTCTGCCGAGCACCGCCAATTCGGTTCCTCGCCATGAACGAAAACCTTGCGTGTCGGGTCAATCCTGCAGCCTCCACCGCAAAGCAAGGTGGAGGCCGATGTCGGGCGCGGACCGGTGGACGCCGTCGTCTTCCGTGACCGCGACGTCGAGCACCAGGTGTTCTGTCAGCTGCAGCGAACCGCCCATCCCCAGGATGACCGCCGTGTCCGAGAGCGCGGCCAGGCCGGAGGCGCCGTAGGGCGAGGATTGGGCATCGACCTGCACCGTGAATTGGAGATCCTCGAGCGCTCGCCACGTCACACCGAGGCCTCCGAATGCGATGAAGTGGCCGGCCGTTGGAAGGCCTTCCGGAGCGGTGCCCGCGAGCGCGCCCAGAGTCGCTGCATAGAGCCAGCGGCGCGATTCCCTGGACCCCGGCAATGCGCCCGAGGTCTCCACCCACGTCGATGCGGAAAAACCTCCCGAGCCGGTCAGGGAATCCGTGTCTCCGGTCGGGAGCTTCACTGCTGCGCGCACCGCCATGCCGTCGTTCTGCAACGGCGGCGAGGGCAGGGCATGACCCACTCCGAAGCTCGCGTCTCCGAAGGAAAGAACGTCGCGGCGGACGTCCGCGCGGATTGTCCTGCCGTCGGCATAGGTGAGAGACAGCCGGTCGCGCGGCGCCGTGTCTCGCCCGCCCTGGGGGAGGCCGAAGACGTCGTGCCAGCCCTCGATGAAGCCGTCGAAGGCGCCGGCGCTGTGCGCCACCGCCGGGACCTCGAAGAAGTACTCCCAGCCCTGCCCGAGTCCCTGGCGCCACGACAGCGCCTGCCGGTAGGTCTCGCCATCCATCAGGATCCGTTCCCCGCCAGACCTGCCCGAGTTCAGGTGTGACGCCATGTCGAAGGAAGCAATCACTTCCGACGCGCCCTCGGGCATCACCCCGGACCCGAATGGGGCCGGCACCCCGTAGAGGAGGTGGAACGGGTTGAGGTTCACGAGGCGCAAGGGAGCGGCACGATGCTCCCCGGCAACTGCCGCCGGCGTGAGGACGAAAAGGGCGAGCGCGCAAGCCAGGCTGACCAGGCCACGCCGCCAAAGTCCGGCGGAACCTCTCACGAAGCGCAGCTCACCGGACCTCCGCCCACAGCCGGGCCCAAGTGTTCCGGGCTTCGCGCACGACCGGGAGTTGCGGGATAGATCCCTTCCGGAGAGCCGACATGGCCAGCAGGCAACATTCATGGACCGGGATATCAACACACCGCTCCCGCCCTGTCGGCTGTCGACTCTCAACCACTATAGCCACCTACTTCCGGCATGGAAGCCACTCCTGGGGAGGAGAGTAGGCGCCGTGCCGCAGGGGTCCGGCCCGGGGGGACGCGGGACGGTGTTGGGCTTCCCGACCGGCAGTTACAACGGGATGCCCGGCGTCGTTTGGTTGTGGCGTTCTCGTCAGCGGAAGCCATCCAAGGGAGAGTTCGCAATTCGGGAAGGTGCGCCAGGCTAACTGGTGGAATGTTGCCGGGTGAAAGTCCCGGCAG
>JAPPGE010000082.1 GCA_028821455.1 bacterium
GAGTGAAAGGACGGCACTGTAGCGTCGGCCACACTGCGGCCCTCATAGGATCTGATGCGCATGCAGACCAGCCATGACATTGCCCGCGTTCGCCGGCGGGAACACGACATCAAGCTCGCTCCGTTCGAAGGGCACACCGCCTGAAACGGTGGAAGTGGCAGATCGGCACCCTTCATCATCGTCGGATCCGCTGGTAACCGGCTTCCCGCGCTTTCCGATCGCTATCGACAATCCGAATGTGCGGTGGCTCCTCCGCGTGCATCGATGAGGTGTGACCGGGGATGATGGGTGTCAGAAGAGGTGGCGACATCGTCCATTTGCAGACAGGAACTCCGGCCGAATGCAACCTTGCGAACCGGATGATCAGCCGGGACCGGTGGGCCCTTCGGTCCGGCGGAGCGCGTCGAGGGCATCCCGCAGGATGACCGAGGCAGCCACGGCATCGATCCAGTGCTTGCCGTGACGCCCCCGGTCTTCGTTTTCGGCGATGATCTCTCCGGCCTCGAAGGTGCTGAGCCGCTCGTCACACATGAGGACAGGTAGTCCAAGGCCGGTCTGGAGGTTGATCCCGGTCTGCCAGGCGGACCGGGCCCGTGGTCCCTCGCTTCCATCCATGTTGAGCGGCAGACCGAGAACGATGCCGGTGATGCCTCTCGTCTCGACGAGGTTCCGCAGATGCGCGAGATCGTCCCTCCAGCGCTTGCGCACGAGAATCCCGACCGGCGAGGCGATGATCCTGGATGCATCGCTGGCCGCGATGCCGATGCGCTTGCGACCGGGATCGATCCCCAGGAGCGGGCCCTCCGGGGCGAGCGCCAGGAAGGATGCGGCGTCCCGCTGCGGCTTGTCCGGCAGACGCGCCGCTGATAGCTTTGGTGGCGATGGGTGATGGTCGGTCACGGCTCCATCCCCAACACTAGACTTCCATACGCCATCAGGCCAGAGCAGACCGGCAGATGAAGTTCGACAAGGACACTGTCGCGCGGGTTGCGCGACTGGCGCGAATCGCGACAGACGATGCTGAACGCCAGCAGCTTGCGGGCGAACTCTCGTCCATCATCGAGTGGATCGACACCCTGGGCGAGGTCGATACCGATGAGGTCGAGCCCATGACCGGTGTCGGCGCCATGACGCTGAAGTGGCGCCCTGACGAAGTCACCGATGGCGGCGTCGCCGATGACATCACGGCCAACGCACCGGCTTCTTCTGAAGGGTGCTTCGTCGTGCGCAAGATTGTCGAATGACCGCCCTGACGGACCTGACGATCGCCGGCGCGCGCGATCTCCTTGCCGCCGGTGACGTCTCGGCGGTGGAGCTTGCTCGCGCCCACCTTGCGGCGATGGAGCGCCACCGCGATCTCAATGCCTTCATCACGGAGACTCCCGAACGGGCCCTCGAACTTGCCGATGCCTCGGACCGACGCCGCCGGAACGGTGATGCCGGCCGCCTCGAGGGCATACCGGTCGCGATCAAGGACCTGTTCTGCACGAAGGGTGTCCCGACGACCGCCGGATCGCGCATTCTCGACGGCTTCAGGCCCTTCTACGAATCGACGGTGACCGCATCCATGCTGCGCGAGGGCGCGGTGATGCTGGGCAAGACGAACCTGGACGAGTTCGCGATGGGCTCCTCCAATCTCACGAGCTGGTATGGCCCGGCGATCAATCCCTGGCGGGCGCCAGGCGATGGCAGGGTGCGGGTTCCCGGTGGCTCGTCGGGTGGGTCCGCATCGGCGGTCGCGGCACGCATGGCGATGGCGGCGACGGGAACGGATACCGGTGGTTCCATCCGTCAGCCGGCCGCCTTCACCGGGACCGTCGGCCTCAAGCCGACCTACGGGCGGTGTTCCAGACTCGGCATTGTCGCCTTCGCGTCCTCCCTTGATCAGGCCGGTCCGCTGACGCGCACCGTGCGCGACGCCGCGATCATGCTTGGCGCCATGGCGGGCCACGATCCCCTGGATTCGACCTCTGCGGACGAGCCTCTAGACGATCTCGAGGACACCCTCGAAGCTGGTGTCGACGGCATGACGATCGGTGTTCCCGAGGAGTACCGGGTTGAGGGAATGCTGGAGGTGATCGATGAACTGTGGCAGCGGGGCATCGCCTGGCTCGAGGATGCAGGCGCCACCGTTCGGGAGGTCTCACTGCCGCACACGCGCTTTGCCCTGCCGGCCTACTACATCATTGCACCGGCAGAAGCCTCATCGAACCTCGCGCGTTACGATGGTGTCAGGTACGGACTGAGGTGCGAGGGCGACGACCTCGTCTCGATGTACGAGAGAACGCGGGCTGAAGGATTCGGGGCCGAGGTGAAGAGGCGCATTCTCATCGGCACCTACGTCCTCTCCGAGGGCTACTTCGACGCCTACTATCTCAAGGCGCAGAAAGTGCGCACGCGCATCGCCGACGACTTTCGCGAGGCCTGGACATCCGTCGACGCCCTGTTGACGCCGACCACGCCGTCGGCCGCCTTTGCCGCCGACAGCCCGCCCGACGATCCCGTTTCCATGTATCTCAACGATGTCTTCACCGTTCCGGCGAGCCTTGCCGGCTTGCCCGGCATTTCCGTGCCGGCGGGTCTTGACGGCGACGGGCTGCCGCTGGGGCTGCAGGTCATCGCCCGTCCGTTCGACGAGGCGCGCCTCCTGAGGGTGGCAAGGACGATCGAGGAGGCAGCCGGGTTCGACACGGCTCCCCGGAGTCAGACGTGATGGCGGAACGTGTCGAAACGGAGAGCGGGCCGTTTTGCTACGCCATCGGACTCGAGGTCCACGCGCAGATCGTGTCCTCGTCAAAGCTCTTTTCCGGAGCCTCCACGGCATTCGGGGCCGACGCGAACACCCAGGTCTCGGCTGTCGATGCCGGCATGCCGGGCATGCTTCCAGTCATCAACATGGCGTGCATCGAACAGGCGGTACGGACCGGGCTTGCCCTGGGCGGCGCCGTCAACCGGCGATCCGTGTTCGAACGAAAGAACTACTTCTACCCGGATCTTCCGCAAGGCTACCAGATCTCGCAGTACCAGCAGCCGCTCGTCACGGGTGGACAACTCGTCATCGAACTCGAGGACGGCACGTCACGATCCATCGGCATCGAACGCCTGCACGTGGAACAGGACGCCGGCAAGAGCCTGCACGACAGGGATCCCGACCACTCTCTGGTCGATCTCAACCGCTCGGGCATCGGACTGATGGAGATCGTCTCTCTTCCCGAACTGGAATCGCCCGACGAGGCCGTGCGCTACGTCAGGACGCTGAGGAGCATCCTGCGTTATGCGGGAACGTGTGACGGCAACATGCAGGAAGGATCGCTGCGCGTGGATGCCAACGTGTCGATGAGACGCCCGGGAGAGGGACTCGGCACGCGTTGCGAGATCAAGAACCTCAATTCGCTGAGGTTCCTGCAGCGGGCCATCGAGTTCGAGGGCCATCGTCAGGCGACGATCCTGGACGAGGGGGGGACGGTCCGGCAGGAAACCAGACTCTTCGACGTGGACGCCAACGAGACCCGCAGCATGCGCAGCAAGGAGGACGCCGAGGATTATCGTTACTTTCCCGATCCGGACCTGTTGCCGCTTGACCTCGACGAGGCATGGATAGCAGGGATCGCAGCATCGATGCCGGAACTGCCCGATGCCCGAAAGCAGCGGTTCATGAGCGGTCACGGCCTTTCTTCCTATGACGCCGGCGTTCTCGTGGCGGAACGCGACAACGCTGATTTCTTTGAGGAAGTCGCCCGGGGGCGTGACAGCAAGCAGGCGGCGAACTGGGTCATGACCGAGCTCTTCGGCCGTCTCAACCACGACGGCATCGCCATTACAGACAGTCCCGTCAGCGCCGATGCTCTCGGCGGCCTCATCGATCTCATTGTCGATGGCACCATCTCCGGGCGCATTGCCAAGGATGTCTTCGCGGAGATGTTCGCCACAGGCCGGCAGGCCGCCGTGATCGTCGAGGAACGGGGCTTGAGACAGGTGACGGATACGGCCCGGATCGAGGCGCTTGTCGACGGCGTGCTGGCAGCCCATCCTGACCGCGTGGACGAGTACCGTGCCGGCAAGACGAAACTCCTTGGATTTTTCATGGGCGAGGTCATGAAGGCGTCGCAGGGCCGCGCCAACCCGCAGGCCGTCAACCGGACGCTGTGCCTCAGGCTGGAAGCAGAGGAAGGAACCCGATGATCGATCTCTATACGGCGGCGACTCCCAACGGCCGCAAGGTCTCCATCATGCTGGAGGAGGTGGGTCTTGCCTACACCGTCCACCCCATCGACATCGGCGCCGACGAGCAGTTCGAGCCGTCCTTCCTCGAGATCAGTCCCAACAACAAGATTCCGGCAATCGTCGACAGCGAGGGACCGGGGGGCGAACCGGTCAGTGTTTTCGAATCGGGGGCGATTCTCATCTATCTCGCCGAAAAGACAGGTTGTCTGATGCCGTCCGAATCACGGCAGAGGCTCGTCGTGCTGCAATGGCTGATGTTCCAGATGGGCGGTGTCGGGCCGATGTTCGGGCAGGCAAACCATTTCATCAAGTTCGCCAGCGAGGACGTGCCCTACGGCAAGACCCGCTACCGCAATGAGGTGATGCGCCTCCTTGGCGTCATGGAGCGGCGCTTGGCCACGGTCCCCCATCTTGCCGGCGACTACTCCATTGCCGACGTGGCGACCTGGCCCTGGGTCATGCGCACGGAGTGGTATGACACGGACTGGAGCCTGTTTCCGCATGTACGACGCTGGTACGACACCATCGGCGAGCGCGAGGCTGTCATCCGGGGCGTGGCGATTCCGTCGTGAGCCTCGTCGAGCGTCCTGCTGTGAAGCGGGTGCGGGCCACCCTGGAAGCACTGGGAAGCGGGGCCCGGGTGATCGAACTGGCGACCACGGCGCGCACGGCCGCGGACGCGGCGGGCGCCCTGGGCTGTCAACAGGGTGCCATCGTCAAGTCACTGGTGTTCCGGGTTGCCGGTTCGCCGGTGCTTGCTCTCATCGCCGGCGACCGCCGTGCGCGCCAGGAGAGAATTGCCGTGGCACTGGGTCTCGAGGGCCCTGTGGCGCGAGCCGATGCAGACACCGTCAGGCAGGCGACAGGGTACTCCATCGGCGGAGTGCCACCCGTGGGACACCGGGTTTCCCTGCCCACGGTGATGGACGCCAGCCTGTGGCGTTTTCCCCTCGTCCATGCCGCGGCCGGCCACCCGCACTGCGTCTTCGGCGAGACACCCGACAGTCTCGCCTCCATGACGGGTGCGGTGGTGACCGCGGATATCGCGGCGTGATGGCGCCATGACCCGCAAGTCCTGGGGATATGCCGCCGACAACGGACCATCGTGCTGGGCTTGCCTTGACCCCGCCTTCCGGCTCTGCGGTTGCGGCGCCGAGCAGTCGCCGATCGACCTTGTGGAGGCGCGTGTGGCGAACGTGCCGTCCATCCGGTTCGAATACGGACCGATTCGTGCTGCCATCGAGGACACCGGCCGGACCGTCCAGTTCAATTCCGGGCCCGGGCGCGTCCTCCTGGTAGGCAGTCATCGCTACGAACTTCAGCAGTTCCATTTCCACCACGCCAGTGAACATCTCGTCGACGGCACGACGTGGCCGATGGAACTGCACCTGGTGCACGCCGACCGCAAGGGCCGGCTGGCCGTGGTCGGAGTCCTCATCGGGGAGGGCGAGGCCAATCCCGCCGCGGACCTGCTGTGGCAGGCACTCGTGGACGAGCCGGAATCACTCGGGCATATCGACGTCGATCCTGCCGCCCTGCTTCCCGCCACGAAGAGGGCGTGGCGCTACCAGGGATCTCTCACCACGCCGCCCTGCAGCGAGGGTGTCAGCTGGATTGTTCTCGCCGACACGATCACCTTCTCCGCCCCCCAGATTGCCGCCTTCACGAACTTCCATCCGCCTAACTGCCGGCCCGTCCAGCTCCTCGGCAGGCGCTCCCTCGTCATCGGCTGAGTTCTTATGCTGGCCTTGAGTTGCGCGTTCCACCAGACGCGAAACTCGATCATTGCGACGGCGCATTCTGCATTCGCAGGAGATTGACGGATTGAATCGCGATCCTTAGAATAGGTGTATAAGAGGCTATACGCTTATACACGGAGATTTCCGATGATCCGATGGAACCTGTCCATCCCGGAAGAAACGGACCGATCGGTTCGCACCTTTCTCGCCCGCAACGGTGGCAGGAAGGGCGATCTATCGCGGTTCGTCGATGAAGCTGTGCGTCGCCGGGTTCTGGACCTCACCGTCAGTCAGGTCAAGGAGCGCAACGCTGCATATGATCAGCAGGACCTTCTCGATCTCGTCGACGAGGAGGTGAAGGCGGCGCGTGCGGGTCGTTCTTGACACCAACATCCTGATCGGGGCACTCATCACCAAGGGCACTCCGCCGGACAGGCTGTATCAGGCATGGAAGCGTGGCGAGATCGAACTCGTGACGTCTACCGCGCAGATCGCCGAATTGGCCGACGTTCTTTCTCGCCAGCGTCTGCAGAGGTTTCTCGACGCCGACGAGGCAATGGCTATCCTCGAGAACATCGGCACGCGCGCCGTCATCCTTGAGAGACTGCCAAATGTGTCCCTGTCGCCTGACCCCATGGACAATCGAGTACTGGCTACAGCTCTCGCTGGAGACGCAGACCTGATCGTCTCCGGCGACAAGAAGCACGTGCTTGCGCTTCAGGAAGTTGACGGCATTCCCATCCTGACCGCTCGCCAGGCCTTGGGGCGCGTACTGACTTGGTGCCACGAGACTTAAGTAAGGACGGGTGAGCCGTCAGGGTCTTCACAGGCAATTTCGTTCCGCTTCTGGTTGCCGAGAGTGTTCTCTTGCCATCCACCGAATTGCCGGCCCGTCCAGCGCCTTGGCGGGCGCTCTCCTGTCATCGGCTGAACGCGGTCGTCGAATGGTCAGCGGTAGTCGTGGTAGTCCCGGAACCAGGCAACGAACCGCGGCATCCCCTCGTCGATGGAGGTTGACGGCTCATAGCCGAGGTCGCGGCGGGAGGCCTCGATGTCGGCGAAGGTCTCCCTGACGTCTCCCGGCTGCAGCGGGGCAAGTCGGATGTCCGCACTGATTCCCGTCGCCTCTTCAAGCACGTGGATCAGATGCATGATCGATTCGCTGCGGTGATTGCCGAGATTGTAGATGGTGTGGGGAGGGGAGGCCGCCGGTGGCCTCGCCAGCGCCGCCAGGACGCCGGCGATGACATCGTCGATCCAGGTGAAGTCCCGGTGGAGATCGCCATGATTGTAGACCGTCAGGGGCTGCCCCTCGAAGAGAGCCTGCGTGAAGACCCAGGGGGACATGTCCGGGCGCCCCCAGGGGCCATACACCGTGAAGAAGCGCAGACCGGTGGCGGGGATGCCGTAGAGATGGCTGTAGCAGGTCGCCATCAGTTCTCCGGCACGCTTGGTGGCGGCATAGAGAGACACCGGTCGGTCGACGCGGTGCTCGACCGAGAAGGGAATGGCGTCGTTGGCGCCATAGACCGACGAGGAACTCGCATAGACGAGATGTTTCAGTCCCTTGCACGAGCGGGCCAGTTCGAGAATGGCCAGCTGTCCCTCCACATTTGCCGCGGTGTAGTCGTGCGGCGCAACCAGGGAGTGCCGGACACCGGGCTGCGCCGCCAGGTGAACGATGCTGTCGATGTTCCGGTTGTTGCAATCCAGTTCGGCCAATGCCTTGCGGTCGGCAACATCCATGAGATGGAACGAGAAGGCGGACTCCTGGCTCAGCCGGGCCAGGCGCGCCTGCTTGAGAGCGACATCATAGTATGGCGAGAGGCTGTCTATGCCGATCACCTCGTCGCCGCGCTCCAGGAGGGACCGGGCCAAGTGGTAGCCGATAAACCCGGCTGCACCGGTCACGAGCACCGTCATGACCGGCCGCGCGCCACGAGGCCGGCGTAGACGTCGGCGTCGACATTCCCGCCGGAGATGACGGCGACAACGGTCCGTCCCTTGACCGGAACCATGCCGCTTATGGCCGATGCAAGCGCCACGGCGCCACCGGGTTCAACGACAAGCTTGAAGGACGTGAGGGCGGTCACCATGGCGCCGATGACGGCCGATTCCGTGACCACGGTTCCCGAATGAACAAGGTTCCGGTTGATGTCGAAGGTGAGCTGGCCGGGGGTGCGGGCAAGCAGGGCATCGCAGATCGAGGCGGGTGTGCCCGTGACGGACTGGCGCCTGCCACTGAGCAGGGACCGGGCCGTATCGTCCCACTCCTCCGGTTCGGCGGTGTGGATGGCGCATCCCGGGAACCGGTGGCTGATGGCCAGGGCCACGCCGGCGGTGAGACCGCCGCCGCCGCAGCAGGTGATGACGGCATCAGGGATGATGTCCCGCCGGTCGCACGCATCGGCGATCTCCAGTCCGGCCGTCCCCTGACCGGCAATGATCATGGGATCGTCATAAGGGGGCACGATCGTCATGTCGCTCTGTCGGGCCACGGACCCGGCGATCTCTTCGCGCGATTCGTCGTGCCTGGAATAGGTGACGATGTCGGCACCCCAGGCGCGGGTGCCGGCCATCTTGATGGCGGGTGCATCGTCAGGCATCACGATGACCGCCGGCTGTCCCAGCATGGACGCGGCGGCGGCGACTCCCTGGGCGTGGTTGCCCGACGAGTAGGCAACAACGCCATTTCTCGTGTCGCCGCCGGCGATCCTGTTGTAGGCGCCCCGGAACTTGAAGGAACCGGTGAGCTGGAGGCATTCAGGCTTGACCAGCAACCGGCCGCCGAGGGTGTCGTTGAGCCTGGGCGATTCGAGAAGCGGTGTGACGACCGCTTTTCCGTCGAGCCGCCGGGCGGCAGACTCGATGTCCGCATATGACGGCATGTCCGGCATCGACGCCCGCCCTGTTCCGTTCGCGCTCACTCTTACTCCATTCACCGCAGGCGTGCGACGCCAAAGAGATGACGAGCGTCCGGTCTTGTCCTCACAGGGGGACTTCACGATTATGGCCCAGGGAATGTAGACGGTGAGGGGAACGAGGCGTGTCTGACAGAATCTGGACCTTGCCCGGTGTGGCGACACACCACCAGTCGGCCAGTGCCGGGCCACTGACGTTTGTCGGTGGCGCCGGCGACTTCGATGCGACGGGGACGATACGCAATCCGCGGGACCTCGATGCCCAGGCCGGTGGAGCCGTTCGCGCCATCGAGGAAGCCCTCGCCACGGAGTTCTGCACGCTCGAGGATGTGGTGCGCATCAAGGCCTACTACACGGCCGACGTCGGCGACTGGGATGTCATCGCCGCCCTGGCGCGGCACCTGCCGGGCGATCCGCTGCCGGCAATCAGTACCGTGCCCGAGCCGTTGCAGCCCTTCGAAGGTCAGGTCATCCAGGTGCAGGCGATCGCTTGCCGCGGCTGGCGCGGAAACGCCGATGCCCGGTTATCTCTCCAGCCGGTCCCGGCGCCGGTGCGGGAGAGACTCGGTCTCGACAACGTCACGGCGGGCCTGAGGGCGGGTGAATTCATCGCCGTGGCCAACCGTACGGCTGTGGATGACGACGGCCGGGTCCTGTCGGCGGATCCCGTCGAGCAGAGCCACGCCGTCATGGCCATGCACGAGCGGACCCTGGATGAACTGGGAGCATCGCTTCAGGACAGCGTCAAGATGGAGGGCTACTACTTCGGCACCAGCCTCGAGGATTGGGCGCCCCTGGCACGTGCGCGCGCCAGCCATTTCCGGGAGCCGGGTCCGCCGGCGACCGTGGTGCCGTGCCACCGGCTTCATCCGGAAGGGGCACGCACCAAGATCGGCGTCCTGGCGATGCGTGGCCGCCGCGGAAGTTTCGACAAGTACATCCCGCGCCTGGATGTCTGGCCGGACCGCGTCTGGGACTGGCCCATACCCTTGCCCTACAGGCAGGCCATCTGCCTGCGTGACATGATCTGGCTGGGCGGGCAGGTGCCTCACACACCCTTCACCAACGACGGTGGACGCGTGATGCCCGGCGACCTTGCGGCGCAGACGCGATTCACCATGTCGTTTGTGGAGGATCTGCTGAGGGGCTTCGATCGGGGGCCGTTGGATCTCAAGCTGATGGTCTGCTACTATACGTCTGCCGGCGCCGCCGACACGCAGGTCTTTCTCGACACCTTGGTCGACACCGTGGGAGGAACCCTGCCGCCGGTCACGCTGGTGCCCAAACCGATGATGCATTCTCCGGAAAACACTGTCGAAATCTGGGGAGTTGCCCAGGCCTGAACGGACGGGTTCCTCTTGTCCCGGCCCCCCATGGCGACTAGTCTCCACGGGAGAGCCGATCTGGAAACTGTCATGATCACCGCGAAGCTGAAGGGTTCCTTTGTCGCACTCGTCACGCTGTTCCGCGATGGCAAGATCGACGAAAAGGGATATCAGGACTTCATCGACTGGCAGATTGCCCAGGGAACCCACGGCGTGCTGGCCATGGGTACGACTGGCGAATCGCCGACGTTGTCCCACGACGAGGACATGCATGTGGTGCGCCTCGCCGTCGAGGCTGCGGCAGGACGCGTTCCGGTGATGGCCGGAACCGGTTCGAACTCCACAGCCGAGTGCATCATGCTGACGCGTCATGCGCAGGAGGCGGGTGCGGATGTCGCGCTGATCGTCACCGGTTACTACAACAAGCCGACCCAGGAAGGCCTCTTCCGCCATTTCGAGGCGGTCAACGATGCCGTCGACATTCCCATCATTGTCTACAACATTCCTGGACGGACAGGCGTCGACATCGAGCCGCTGACGATGCAGCGGATTGCCGGTCTCTCCAATGTTGTCGGCTGCAAGGAATCGACGGCGGCTGCCGACCGGGCCTCCAAGCAGCGGTGGCTCTGCGGCAGGGAGTTCATCCAGATGTCGGGTGAGGACGCCGCGGTCATCGGACTTCTTGGCATGGGCGGGCACGGCTGCATTTCCGTGACGGCCAACGTGGCGCCGGCACTCTGCGCAAGAATGCACGAGGCATGGCAGGGGGGCGACCACGAAGAGGCCCGGGAGATCCAGGACCGGCTCATGCCGCTCCATGAGGCGCTGTTCAGCGAAACCAGTCCCGGGCCCGTCAAGTACGGGGCCAGCCTGCTCGGCTGGGGCGACGGCTCCGTGCGTCTGCCCCTGACGCCTCCGGCAGAGGCGACCAAGGCCAGGGTGAGGGATGCCATGAGGCAGGCCGGGATTCTCGCCTGACACGTGCAATGGCGGGCAAGAACATCCCGGCGGGAACCACGGTTGCCCGCAACCGCAAGGCATTCCGCGACTATGCCATCGAGGACCGGATCGAGGCGGGCATCGTTCTGACCGGAAGCGAGACACAGTCTCTGCGCGCCGGGCGCGCCAACATCAACGGGGCCTTCGCCAGGGAACGGGATCGGGAAATCTGGCTGGAGGACTGTCACATCTCGCCCTGGCAACAGGCGGGCCGCGACAATCATGAGCCTGAACGGCCGCGCAAGCTGCTTCTTCACCGCCGCGAGATCGAACGGCTGGCCGGTGCTGTGAGCCGCCGCGGTTACACGCTTGTTCCGCTCAGCATCTACTTCAACCCCAGGGGTGTGGCCAAGGTCGAGCTTGGACTGGGGAAGGGCAAGCAGGCCCATGACAAGCGGGCAGCGATTCGGGAACGGGAATGGAAGCGCCAGAAGGAACGCCTGATGCGCGATCGCGGATGATGCCGCCGTGAACTGGCTGCTTGCGGCAATTGGCGGCGTTCTCCTGATCTGGGCACTGGCCTGGATCGGCGTCAACGCACGTGCATCAACGGTGCTGCGCTGGATCAAGTGGATCCTTACGGCGGCGATTGTTGCCGGCATTGCCACGCTGGCGGCCACGGGACAGTTCCGTGCCGCACTGATGGTCGGTCTCATGCTGTTTCCGTTGCTCTTTCCCTGGAGGAGACCGCGTGGATTCCACGCCGGGCCACGTCCTTCCGCGTCCACCATGAGCGTTGCCGAAGCCGCCGAGATCCTTGGTGTTGCTGCGGATGCCGACGAAAAGACGATCACCGAAGCCTACCGCCGGATGATGGCCGAGCATCATCCCGACAAGGGTGGCTCCGCCTGGTTCGCCCGGCGGATCAACGAGGCAAGGGACGTGCTGATGGCTGGGCGCTGACGATGACGCGGGCCCACGGTTTCGTGTATGTGCACCCCCTGTAACTGCCTGACGGGACTCTTGAGCAATGCGCATCACCATGGTGGGTGCCGGCTATGTCGGACTGGTGTCGGGCGCCTGCTTTTCCGAATTCGGCATCGACGTCGTCTGTGTCGATCGCGATGAAGGGCGGGTTGCCCGCCTGCAGTCGGGTGAGGTGCCCATCTACGAACCCGGCCTGCCGCGGCTCGTGAGCCGCAATACCGAGGCTGGCCGCCTGACGTTCACCACGGAACTTGCGCCGTCGGTGATGGAGTCTGACGCCATCTTCATCGCTGTCGGGACACCGGGCCATCGCGGCAATGGCAAGACTGACCTCAGCTTCGTGTTCAGCGCCGCCGAGGAGGTGGCGCGGGTCATCGAGCGCTACAGCGTGATCGTCACCAAGTCGACGGTCCCCGTTGGCACCGGGCGCCGGGTCGAGGAGGTGATGCGACGGATACGGCCCCGCGCGGAGTTCGACGTCGTCTCCAATCCGGAGTTCCTGCGGGAGGGTTCGGCCGTGAGGGACTTTCTGCGTCCCGATCGCATCATCGTTGGCAGCGAGAGCGAGCGGGCGGCGCGTCTGATGGACGAGATCTACGGTCCCCTCTTCTTCGAACGCACGCCGATCCTGCATACGTCGCGGGAGACTGCAGAGCTCATCAAGTACGCTGCCAACAGCTTTCTCGCGACCAAGATCGCCTTCATTAACGAGATGGCCGACTACTGCGAGAGTGTGGGCGCCAATGTCCTTGATGTGGCCCGTGGAATCGGTCTCGATGGCCGGATCGGCGACCGGTTTCTCCATCCCGGACCGGGCTACGGAGGCAGCTGCTTTCCCAAGGACACACAGGCGCTCGCTGGCGGGGCAAGGGAGAGCGGCACACCGCTCACCATCGTCGAGGCGGTGATCGCCGCCAACGCTGACCGCAAGCGTTCGATGGCCCAGCGCATCGTGTCCTTGCTTGGCGGCACCAGAGGGAAGACCGTGGCGCTCCTCGGTCTGAGTTTCAAGCCGGACACGGACGACATCCGCGAATCGCCGAGTCTCGCCATCGCATCGGAACTCCTCGACCGCGGCGTAGGGGTGAGAGCCTTCGATCCGGTGGCCATGGAAGCCGCCAGCGAGACCATGGAAGGGCTGGTGACCTGCACCGGTCCCTACGAGGCGGCAGCGGGGGCCGATGCCATTGTCATTGTCACGGAGTGGAACGAGTTCCGGTCGCTCGACCTCGTCCGGCTCAGGTCGCTCCTGAACCAGCCTCTCATGATCGATCTGCGCAACATGTACAGCGCCGCCGACATCATCGACGCCGGTTTCGCATATCACGGTGTCGGTCTCGGTCATCTTGATCCGCCATCCTGACGGATCCGCGGCGGACCGTGGCCTTCACAGGTGATCGACAATCTGCACGGAACCGCGCCAGATCATGTCGCCGGTGACCCATAACAGCACCGCAAGTCCGATGTAGGCGATCCAGTGATGGCGATGAAGCAGCCTGGCAATGAAGTTGGCCGCTACGGCCATCAGGGCGATGGAGAGGACGAGGCCGAACACCAGGAGGACGTGGTATCCGTGCGCGGCTCCTCCGACAGCGAGCACGTTGTCGAGTGACATGGATACGTCGGCGACGACGATCAGCGTCAGGGCGTGACGGATGGTTGTCGGTTTGCGGTCCTTGCCGGTGGTGTGCGTTTTCGGCATGGGCTCGGGATGGCGGGTGAGCTGGCCGCTGCGAATGTCACGCCACATGCGCCAGCACACCCATGCGAGCAGCAGGCCGCCAACGAGGAGAAGGCCGACGATGCTCAGCAGTTCAACCACGATCAGGGCAAAGCAGATGCGCAGGATGGTGGCTGCGGCGATTCCGAATACGATGGCCCTGCGCCGCATGGTGGGAGGCAGGCCCGCCACCGCCATGCCGATGACGATGGCATTGTCGCCGGACATGACGATGTCGATGACGATGATGGACAGGAATGCGGAGAGCTGGGCAGGATCTGTCGGGTCAAAGAAGTCGGTCACGTCGCTCTCGCCTGGTGGATGGTTCCGGGCGGCAACATGTGGCAAGAGGAGAGGCTTCACAAGGGAGAACGCGCGATGGCCACACCCTCCGATTCCGTCGGAAAGACCCGGGAATCGATGGACGTGCTGGGCGTGACACCCGCTCGTCACCTTGCCGCCACCTTCGACAGGGATGACGCCAATCTTACGAGCGGCGCCCGGCTCCCCTGCGGCTGGACCCTGCTCTATTTTCTTGACTGTCCACCAACATCCCTCATTGGCCGGGACGGTCGTACGACCCCGGGCGAGTTCATTCCGGACACAGGGCTTCCCCGCAGGATGTGGGCCGGCGGCTCGTTCACCTTCGAGCGCGATCTGGTTCTTGGCCGGCCGGCTCGCCAGACGGTCACCATCACCTCGGTGGAGAGGAAGAAGGGGCGGTCCGGAGACCTGTGCTTTGTCACAACGGAACACCGAATCGCCCAGGAAGACGGGGACGCCGTCATTGAGGTTCGCAACCTCGTGTTCCGCGACGAACCCGGAGTCTCCGGTGAGGCACGGCGTGTGGCGCCGCCGCAGGAAGCGGCCTGGCAGCGCAGTGTTGTCGCCGATCCGGTATTGCTGTTCCGGTTTTCCGCGCTCACGTTCAATGCTCACCGGATTCACTACGACGTCGAGTACTGCCGCAACGAGGAAGCCTATCCGGATCTCGTCGTGCACGGGCCGATGCAGGCGCTCTTGCTGCTTGACCTCGCGGAAAGGACATTTCCTGAACGTCGCATCAGGCACTTCCGCTACCGCGGGACGGCGCCACTCTTCGCTCCTCACCCCTTCCTTGTCTGCGGAAAGCCGGAAGCCGGCGGTGATCTCAGGCTGTGGATCGAGGATTCGTCAGGTGGTCTGACAACATCGGCGGAACTGGAATTCGCGTGATGCCGACTGAGGACCTCTATCGGCTGACAGCGCTTGACATTGTCCGGCATTACCGGGCCCGTGACCTGTCACCCGTCGAGGTGGCCGATGCCGTGCTCGCACGCCTCGAGGAAGTGGACGGCAATCTCAATGCCTTCTGCCATCGGGACGACGAGGCATTCCGGGCGGCGGCGGTCGCATCGGAAGAACGCTGGGTGGCGGGCTCTCCGCTCGGTCCTCTCGACGGTGTGCCGACGAGCGTCAAGGACGTCCTGAGAATCAGGGGCTGGCCGACGCGCATGGGTTCGAAAGCGGTGGACGCCAGACAGCCGTGGACGGCGGATGCCCCTGCTGTCGCCCGCCTGCGCGAATCCGGCGCCCTCTTCATCGGCATGACGACGACGCCGGAGATGGGCTGGAAGGGCGTCACCGACAGTCCGCTTTACGGGCAGACGCGCAATCCCTGGAACCTGCGCATGACACCGGGCGGTTCGAGCGGCGGTGCCGCAGCAGCCGTTGCCTGCGGTGTCGGTCCCCTGGCTCTCGGCACGGACGGTGGGGGTTCGGTGCGCATTCCGGCATCGTTCTGTGGCATTGTCGGCTTCAAGCCGACCTTCGGCAGGGTGGCGGCGTGGCCGCCGGGCCTCTATGGCACGCTTTCCCACGTCGGACCGATGGCCCGGACCGTGAGCGATGCGGCCCTTCTTCTCGACGTGATCGGCAAACCCGATTCACGCGACCCGTGGTCGCTGGCCGACCAAGGGATCGACCATCTCGAAGAGACACGGTCCACCGTGGCCGGTCTGAGGGTTGCCTACAGTCGGGACCTCGGCCACGTCAGGGTGGCCCACGCAGTCGCAGATGTGGTGGATCAGGCGGTGCGCGATCTGGGCGATCTCGGCATGGAGATCGAGGAGATCGAATTCGACATACCGAAGGCGGAGGAGGCCTTCCGCACCCTGTGGTATGCCGCCGCCGCTGCGGCCATCCGTACCCAGAGCCGGCACCGGCGACGGTTTCTTGACTATGGCCTCACCAAGATCGCCGCCGAGGGTGAAGCCATCAGGGCGGTTGACCTTGTCGAGGCCGAGCGGGCACGCACGCGCTATGCGACAGATGTCGGTGCTCTCCTTGAACGCTTTGATCTTCTCGTGACGCCCACCCTGCCGATTTCCGCATTCGAGGTGGGCCTCGAGGTGCCGTCAGGCTGGCCTCATGAACGCTGGTACACCTGGACGCCGTTCACCTGGCCGTTCAATCTTACAGGACAACCGGCACTGTCGGTGCCGTGCGGATTCACCGCAGACGGACTGCCGGTGGGCCTGCAGATCGTGGCACGTCGCCAGGCCGATGCGCTTGCCCTGAGAGCTGGCGCCGCCTACCAGGAACGGTTCCCGACCCTGTCTTCGTGGCCCACGGCGGGACGGGCTTCCGGGTGACATGCGCTGCCTTCAGGCACGACGGGGGCCTGTGGATGGATAGCCGGATCCTGCGAGTTTGACCGTCGCGCGATGAATACAACATGCAGTGTGCATGGCCTGAATTGTTCAGGAAATCCCCTCGGTATGGTTCAATCCGTTGGCCGCTTTGGTTCATCCCCGGCACCTGTGGAAGAATTGCTGGACTGGCACGCGTCATCGTCTGTAATGAGCCAGAGCCAAGCATCAGGGGATTGTTGATGGCCGGTCGTGTTCCTGTTCGCCGCACCCGGTGCCTTCTGGCAGGACTGGTGTTTGGCCTGCTGGCGGGTGTGATGGACGCCGAGGCTGCCAAGGAGACGACATACTTCGTGATTGATGCCACCAACGGCAATGTTCTCGCCCAACGCAAGCCGGACAAGGAGATGTACCCGGCCTCCCTGGCAAAGATGATGACGCTCTATCTCGTGTTCGAGGCACTCGAGAAGGGCACCATCACGCTCGATACCCGGTTTACCTTCTCGCGCAAGGCGAGCGATCAGGTGCCTTCCAAACTCGGCATTCCCAGAGGCGGTTCGATCTCCGCCCAAGATGCCATCATGGCTCTCGTCATCAAGTCGGCCAACGATGTTGCCGTGGCGGTCGCCGAAGGTCTTGGCGGCAGCGAGGCGGGGTTCACGACCATGATGACGAACAAGGCCCGTGAACTCGGCATGCGGCGCACGGTCTTCACCAACGCCTCGGGCCTGCACCGCCGTAGCATGACATCGACGGCGAGGGACATGGCCGTGCTGGCCCTGCGCCTGCAGTTCGATTTTCCGGAATACTACCCGCTCTTTTCCTCCCGGTCGTTCACCTACGGCGACAGGACCTACAGGAGTCACAACAAGCTTCTGGGCAGAGTCGACGGTGTCGACGGCATCAAGACCGGATACACGAAAGCGGCCGGGTGGAATCTCGCGGCGTCGGCCGTCGTGGACGGCAGGCGCATCGTTGGTGTCGTGATTGGCGGCAAGGACCGGATTTCGAGGGACAGGCTCATGACGGACCTGATCCGGAAGGCCTTCGTTACGGCCGCCTCCGTTGACAGAACTGTGCCCCTGCCAACGTCCCATCCACGGCGCGACGTGGCGGCACAGTTCACCGCCGCCCTTACCAGTGGCGTTGACGATGAGCTTGTTGCCAGCCTCGAGCAGTCGCTCGGGCTCGGATCGTCAGGCTTCGCCGTCGACGAAGGCAGCGCCGGCGATGACCGCAACTGGGCCATCCAGGTGGGCGCCTTTTCCCAACGCGACAACGCAGTGCGTGCCAGCGCCGATACCGGCCGTTTTCTGGCGCCTCTGCTGGCGGGCGACAGCGAAACGGTCCTGGCAACCGTCGAGATGGACGGCGCCACGCTCTATCGGGTGCGCATTCTCAATCTTGGTGAGGTCCAGGCGCGGGAGAGTTGCCGCTTTCTCAACAGCAATGATCGTCCTTGCTCGGTGATCTACACGGGCGATTCCTGAGCGGCCGTGAACGGCAACGCGGTGCGTCGGTGGAGCGCACGCTTGACGGACATGCACGAGGGCTGGTTCCAGGCGACCTGAGCGGACGAAGACTGCCGTTCGGCATGCCCTGCTGGAGCCCTGACGATTGCCTGGTCCGGACTGGTGATTGTATCAGGCTCAGCTGACCATGCGGTTGATGGTCTCGAAAAGCGAGTCGGGGGTGAATTCATGGGCATCCCCCCTGAGCATCACCATGTTCTCGGGCTCGAAGCACAGTGTGGCGATCGCCCTGGCATCCTCCTTGTCGAGTTCCTCCAGTGTCAGATCGAAGCCGATGTCCGCGAGGAAACGCCGATAAAGCGATGGAGCCTGCCTCGCCGTTGCTCCTTCGTCTCCGCCGAGAGCCGCCGAGACTGCCGCATAGGCGTCAGCTGCCGCCTCGGCCGAGTGCTCCATGGTCGCGGCAAGGGCGAGGCCGACGGCGCGTCCGTGGTGAACTCCGGCGTGCTGTCCCAGGGCATGGCCGATGGCATGGGCGACGGCGACACCCGTCACGTCGAAGGCGATACCGGCCAGTGTGGCGGCAATCTGGACATGGCCGCGCGCCTGCGTGTCGGCCGGGTCACGCACCGCCTGCGGGAGCCACGCGCGAAGCGTCCTGATGGCGCCGAGTGCAATGGCCGAGGACACCGGGTTGCGCCGCCGGCATGTCGCCGATTCGATCGCATGGACCATGGCGTCGACTCCCGTGGCGGCTGTCAGCGGCGCCGGCATGGTGACTGTGAGGAGCGGGTCGAGCAGGGCAAGGTTGAATCGCAGGCTCTCTCCCCAGGCCCACAACTTGCGCTCTCCGGTACTGAAGACCGAGGTGCGTGTCACCTCGGACCCGGTGCCCGCAGTGGTTGGCACGGCGATCTTGGGAAGTCCGCCGGCAGGCACGGGCGTTTCGCCGAGGGCGAAGGTCATCGCGCCCCGGCCGTCGAGTGCAAGACAGGCGGCGAGTTTGGCGGCATCGAGCGTCGAACCGCCTCCCACGGCAACGATGCAGGCCGCGGCCCGGGAGCGGCTCCTTTCCGCAATGGCATCGACCGTCTCGGCCGTGGGATCGCTGGCGATGTCGCTGAACACACTGCAGCCATGCCCGGACTCGCGGAGGACTCCGGCGGCACGCTCGGCGAGGCCATTGCCGGTGTGAACGGGATCCGTCACGAGGAGGACCTCGGCGCCGTCACCGGCAAGACGTCTGACGTCACGGCCGAGTTTCATCAGGCGATCGTCGCCGAATGCCAGAGGTACCGGTGCCGCGAAACTGAATGGAAGAGGCATGGAGAGTAGTCCGGTGGCTGATGTCGGCTGCCTTATCGTGGATCGCACTCCTTGCGTCAAACAGCCATTCCCGGCCATTGTGCAGTGCACAATTTATTCTTGACAACTCCCGACACAGTAACCATATCGGGCATGTTGCAGTGCAATATTGCCTGCCCAAGCGGAGATGAGACATGGCCAACGCCAAGACAACCAGCGAGACGACGCCGATCCCGGGTGTGGACGAAGCCATCGAAACCGGCTTCAAGGTTTCCGAAGACGTCGTGAAGTGCAACGCGGATGCCACCAGGAAGGGCTTCGAGACCATGGTCACCATGGGGCGTGACGCGTTCGATACCGCTGCCCGGACGGGTGGCGACAACACCGTTTTCGAACAGATCAACGACATTCGCCGCGCCAACTTCGAAGCGATGGTGGAGGCCGGCGCCACGTTCATGAAGGGTGTCGAGGGATTCAACGGCTGCGTACTCGAGATTGCCAGGCGTCGGGCCGCCGAAGGCGCCGAGACACGCAAGGCGCTTGCCGGTGCGAAGTCGTTCGGCGAGGCGGTCGAGATCCAGCAGGGTTATGTGCGCAAGACTCTCGACCACGCCATCCAGGACAGCATGGACATGACGAATGCCTGGCTGCGTATCGCCACCGAAAGTGGCCAGCCGCTCGGCCAGCGGTTCACCGATGCCTGGAGCCGGGCCATTCGCCCGACCGCCTGACCCGCGTTCCTCCCTGGCAACACCCCCGTCGGGCAAGCAGGGTCCCGGCGGGGGTGTTGTCGTTTTGCTCGCTGGCCGGCGTACACCGGCTGACCTGGTGTCGGGGTTCGTCCGAGTCAGTCGACGGGCTTTATCGCCAACCATGTCCGTGACCCCGATCGATCGAGCGCAATCACAAGGGGCATGTGAAGCGCCGCCGTCTTGTTGCGTCACATCGTCAGGCGTCCTGATGCGAGAACCAGGCGGCGTGCCGTGAGGGCGCGCACTGCGGGTTCGAGCCGGACATCTGTCCTTGCCTTGCCGATCTCAGCCGCCGGCCGGCCGTGACGGAAGGGTTCATCTTGGCCGAACCACTGAAATCACCAATCTCGAGCACAGAAATCCGGTCCGGGACGTCGACCGCGCACTTCGCGGCGACGAATGCGCTGTCTTCGGCGAAGATACTGCCGCTACGCCCGGGGACCTTGCACATCGGTATCGTCCACAGTGTCGTTGACCCCACCATCTTGCACACGACATCCTGCAAAGGGCTGCTTGCATCGGGATCCGGGAGTGACGCCAGTTCTGGGTGAGTTGACAACAACAGTACACAACAATAAAGTTGTGTTAATGATACCCGATCTTGACCCGAATACCGGCTACCTCCCGCCAGGTATCCATCGTGCCAGCTGGTGTGACGTCGTCGGTCGCTTCGGCGGCAACAGCCACCGCGAGCGGTTGGTCGAGGCACTGCTCAGCGCGTGTCGCAGCCTGGCGGCAGCGGGATGCACGGAACTGCTGCTAGACGGGAGTTTCGTGACGGCAAAGGCACTGCCGGAAGACCACGATGCAGCGTGGGAAACAGCGGGTGTGGATCCGGACCGATTGGACCCGGTGCTTCTCGACGTGAAGCGCCCCCGCACGGCAATGAAAGAGAGATATCTCGGAGACCTTTTCCCGGCGTCGGCACACGCCGCACCGGGAGTGCTCTTTCGAGACTTCTTCATGGCCGACCGCAACGGTGTCGAGAAGGGCGTCGTGCTGGTCGATCTGGGGAGTTTGCCATGATTACCAACGAGAGACAGTATCGAATCACGCGAAAGAGGGCGCACGATTTCGCTCACGCAATCAAGGAATTCGATGCCGGGCCGAACGATCGGACAGACCTGCACCCACGGCTCTTGCAGGCCGAACGAGAAGCCATGGAGAGCCAACTGGCAGACTTGCGGGAAGAACTCGAGGAGTACGAGCGGTTGAAGTCGTCCGAGGTGTCGGTCATTTCGGTAGACTCCCTCGAGGAGCTTGCAGACGGTCTGATCAGGGCCAGGATTGCAGGGAGTCTGAGCCAACGGGCGCTTGCGCAACGGCTCGAGCTCAAGGAACAACAGATCCAACGGTATGAGGCGGAGCGCTACGCGTCGGCGAGTTTTCTGCGACTGTGCCAGATAGCGCGTGCGCTGGAACTTCGGGCAGAAATGAAGTTCTATCCGTCGCACCGGACAGCTTCGACGGGCTGCCCGCCAAGGTCAGCCAACCGGAGTTGAGCCGGTACCTTGTAGGCCGGCACCTGATGTCTTCCGCGGATGGCGAAGTGTCAGGTCGGTCTGCGAGGGGACCATTCCGTGGCGCGCCAGGCGGCGGCGGTAGGCCATCGAGCGCCTGTCGGCCGGGACCTCGACTCCCCAATGGAGCCATCGCACACGTACCGTCGGCCTCCCACGCCTGAGTCCAACCACGCCTCGATCTTCGGCGATCCCCACAGGGCTACGGCGCAGTCGGGCCGGGCATTCATCGAGGCCTCGCTTGAGGCCCTCGTCAACATGATGGAGAACCTGCAGGCGTCTTACGAGAAACGCGGGACACGCTGAGTCCGGCGCACAGCCGTTCACAGGGATGCAGCGTGCCGTCCAGTCCATCAGATCGCGTGTGCATGCGAGGACAGTTTGATTACAGGCCCGGTTCGGTGCGCAGTTGCGCCTCAATTCACTCTCGATGAATGTCGGTCGTCCACTTCGCGCAGATGAGATTCTCGGTTGGTTATGTGCCGCTGGGCCAGGGACGTGACCCTGTCTAGGTCGGTTTGATCGATACAGGGGGCTATGTCAGCAACGGACATGATCGGATATGGAGAGATTTCCCGATGCCGAACGTCCACTTGACCGACCAGATGCGTCGATATGCTCAAAGGCAAATCAATGCCGGCGCCTACGCCAACCTCAGCGAGGTCGTGCGCGCTGGCCTGCGATTGCTCATGGAACGCGATGGCGCACGACGATTCTACTCACTGAAGGCAGAGTTGGAGGCGGCTATCCGGGAAGCAGAAGGCGGTGGGTTCGAGGAATTCGATCCTCGCGTTTACGAGCCGAGCGCAGGCTCGAGATAGCCGCCCCATGACGATCCGGCTCTCCCGGCAAGCGCGTCGGGATGTGGACGAGACACGCCGCTACACCGTCGAGACTTGGGGCCGCGAACAGTGGCTCACCTACTATGAGGGACTGGTGCACACGTTTGAACGGATTGCGGCAGACCCCGCGCATCCCACAGAGGATGATGCTTCGAACCGACCTCCATGCGCGAATGCGGTTCAACGCGGTGGCTGCCCGCTCGAACAATTCGTCTCGCCCTGCAAGTCCGGGGAGGGGGCCGGTGCCTGGCGCCCAAGGGTTCTGCCTGGAGTCTGATTTGAGTCACCTTACCCAAGTTTATCTTGTGGAGATAAACCGACATGAGCTCGACAGGAATGAATGCCAAACCCGGCCTGGGACAGTCGGGCCGTAGCGATTCTCGGTGTCGTGCCACCCGGATTCGCGGCGGGCGCCTCCACGGTGACCGGGTTGGTCTGAGCATCTGGGATCGGTACGCTGCCACGGTCTCCGTCTGGTCTGCCGATGACTTTGGGAGTATGGTTGCTCTCGTAGCATTCGTAGCGTCCGATGGTGCCTCATGAGTGACGACAAGCGCCGGAACGGTGATGGCAGCGGGACCGGCGTCGCGACCCAGGTTCGGCAAAAGACGCAGAAACCCTCCATGTACAAGGTGTTTCTGCTCAACGACGACTACACGCCGATGGAGTTTGTCGTTCACGTGCTGGTCAGGTTCTTCCACAAGGGGCCCGAGGAGGCGGCCCGGATCATGCTTCACGTGCACCGTCACGGCGTCGGACTGTGCGGTGTCTATCCCTTCGATGTGGCCGAGAGTAAGGTAACCCAGGTCATCGACTTCGCCCGGCACAACGAGCATCCCCTGCAGGCCACGCTCGAGAAGGAATGAGCCCTCCATGATTTCTCCCAACCTCGAACAGACGCTGCGCAAGGCCCTGGAACACGCCAACCTGCGGTGCCACGAGTATGCCACGCTCGAGCATCTGATGCTGGCGCTGACCGAGGACGAGGATGCGGTGGCGGTTCTCAGGGCCTGCAATGTCGACCTCGAGCGTATCCGCAGCGAGGTCGAGGACTTCATCGATCACAATCTTGACTCCATCACCCTGGAAGAAGCCGTCGAGGCGAAACCCACCCAGGGCTTCCAGAGGACGCTCCGCCGGGCGGTAGCCCACGTCCAGTCATCGGGTGCGGACGCGGTGACCGGTGCGAACGTCCTGGTGGCGATGTTCTCGGAACGCGAGAGTCATGTCGTCTGGTTCCTGCAGAAGCAGGACATGACGCGACTCGATGCCGTGAGCTACATCAGCCATGGCGTTTCGAAGATTCCAGGGCAGTCGGAACCCAGGGTTGTGCGCGGAACGCAGGAGGGCGAGGGGGAGGTCCGCCAGGGAGACGAAGCGCTCGAGGCGTTCTGCGTCAATCTCAACGAGAAGGCAAAGTCCGGAAAGACCGACCCTTTGGTCGGGCGGCAACGGGAGGTTGAGCGGACCATCCAGGTGCTGTGCCGGCGCACCAAGAACAACCCCCTTCTCGTGGGTGATCCGGGTGTCGGCAAGACGGCGATCGCCGAGGGCCTGGCCCGGAGGATTACCGAGAACGACGTTCCCGAGGTGTTGGCGGAGTGCACGATCTGGGCCGTGGACATGGGGGCGCTGCTCGCCGGAACACGCTACCGGGGCGATTTCGAGGAGAGGTTGAAATCGGTCATCACCACCCTCGAAGCCGATCCGAATGCCATCGTCTTCATCGACGAGATCCACACGGTCATTGGCGCCGGGGCCGCTTCCGGAGGATCGCTGGACGCTTCCAACATGCTCAAGCCCGCCCTGCAGAGCGGCACACTGCGGTGCATGGGCTCGACCACCTACAAGGAGTTCCGGTCCGTATTCGAGAAGGATCGCGCCCTGTCGCGGCGCTTCCAGAAGATCGATGTGGCGGAACCCTCCATCGGCGATACGGTGAAGATTCTGCGTGGTCTCAAGCCCTACTACGAGGAGTTCCACGCGATCCGCTACACCCATGACGCCATCAGGACGGCGGTGGAACTCTCCGACCGCTACCTCCATGACCGCAAGCTGCCCGACAAGGCGATAGACGTGATGGACGAGGCCGGCGCGGCACAGATGCTGGTGCCCAGGAACCGGCGCCGCAAGAGTATCGGTGTGGCTGATGTGGAGGCGGTGATCGCCCGCATGGCGCGCATTCCGCCGCGGAAGGTATCCCGCCAGGACAAGACGTCCCTGCTTGAACTTCCGGCGCAGCTCAAGGGCGTGGTCTTCGGGCAGGACCAGGCGATCGACGCTCTGACCGATGCCATCAAGCTCTCCCGGGCGGGCCTGCGTGAGATGGAGAAGCCTGTCGGCAGCTACCTCTTCAGCGGACCGACAGGCGTCGGCAAGACCGAGGTGGCGCGACGCCTTGCCGAGTTCTCGGGCATGGAACTCGTCCGGTTCGACATGTCCGAGTACATGGAACGGCACACCGTTTCGCGCCTGATCGGCGCCCCGCCCGGATACGTCGGGTTTGATCAGGGCGGACTGCTCACCGATGCCGTGGACCAGAATCCCCACGTCGTCCTTCTGCTGGACGAAATCGAAAAGGCCCATCCCGATCTCTTCAACGTCCTTCTCCAGGTGATGGACTACGGCAAACTGACCGATCACAACGGCAAGAAGGTCGATTTCAGAAACGTCATCATCATCATGACGACGAATGTCGGGGCCAGCGAACTCGCCAGGTCGCCCATGGGATTCGGGAGGGCGACGCGCCAGGGTGAGGACACGGAGGCCATCGAGAAGCTGTTCACGCCCGAGTTCCGCAACCGCCTCGACGCGACCGTCTCCTTCTCGGCGCTGACGCTCGAGACCGTCGGTCATGTTGTCGACAAGTTCATCGGCGAACTCGGCACCCAGCTCGCCGAGCGCAAGGTCTCGATCGTGCTGTCGCCCCAGGCCAGGGAGTGGCTCTGCCGCCACGGCTATGACGAGACCTACGGCGCCAGACCCCTGGCGCGCGTGATCCAGGAACACGTCAAGAAGCCGCTGGCCGACGAACTTCTGTTTGGAGATCTGGTTGGTGGCGGGCATGTCACCGTGATCGTGACCGACGACGACACGCTCGATTTCGAGATGCAGGCGCGCAATCTCCTCACGGACTCCGCCAGGGGTGAACGCGTGCCGGCAAGGGTGACCGCAGACAGCGGTTCAGGTGTGCCGGAAGGGTGACAGTTCGCGTTCGATGTAGTCGGCCTGCTCTCCGATGTGGACACCTTCGTCAGCGAAGTACCGGGACACGGCATCGTGCATGCTGCGGTTGGCAAACCAGTGCGACGAACAGGTCGTGACCGGCATGTAGCCACGCTGGATCTTGTGGCCGCCCTGGGCGCCGGCCTCGACCCGGGCAAGTCCGTTGCAGATGGCATGCTCGATCGCCTGGTAGTAGCAGCATTCGAAATGAAGCATCCGGTGATCCTCGATGCAGCCCCAGTAGCGGCCGAAGAGTGTCGATGAACCCCTGATGTTGAGGGCGCCCGCGATCCAGCGGCCGTCCCGCCGGCACATGATGAGGACGACGTTGTCGGCCATGCGCTGGCCAAGCTGTTCGAAGAAGGCGCGGGTGAGGTAGGGGATGCCCCACTTGCGGTTTCCGGTATCGCGGTAGAAGCCGTAGAAGGCGTCCCAGATCTCGTCGGTCAGCGCCTCACCGGTCAACCGGTGGATGGAGATGTCGCTGGCCGCAATCTCGCGGCGCTCGCGCCGGATGGCCTTGCGCTTTCGCGATGACAGGCTGGCCAGAAATCCGTCGAAGGATGCGTAGCCCCTGTTCTCCCAGTGAAACTGGATGCCGGTCCGCTGGAGGAACCCGAGGCGGGAGACCACGCGCGATTCCTGCGATGTCAGAAAATTGATGTGGGCTGACGAGACTTCGGCGTTCCTGGCCAGACCGACAATGGCGGATGCCAGGGCACGCTGCCGTACCTCACACTCCGCGGCCTGCGTCTCTCCGACCAGCAGCCTCGGTCCGGTGACCGGGGTGAAGGGCACCGCGACGAGGAGTTTGGGGTAGTAGTCGCCACCGGCACGCTCGAAGGCGTCGGCAAGCCCCTGATCGAAGACATATTCGCCCATCGAATGGCTCTTGAACCAGGCGGGAGCTGCGCCGACGAGGTGGTGGCGGGAGTCCTCGAGAAGGACATGTGCCGGACCCCAACCCGTTTCGGGGGATGCAGAGCCGCTGTCCTCGAGACAGGCGAGAAAGTCATGGAGGACAAATGGATTGTCGGTGCCTGCAAGACGATCCCACTCATCCCGGCCGATGTCGTGGATGCTGTTGATACAGCGTGCGCTGTAACGGTCCTGTCCTCCTCTGTCTGTTCCTGGAGCCATCCTGCCCTCGGCTGTTTTGGCGGCCTGTTCCTCAGGCGATACGTTGCCGCTGACAGCGGCAGGCCGAACGGATTGTCAAGTGATGCATCGGCATAGTAAAGTGCAACGCGCGACGGTTCCCGGTGACAGGAGCGGATCACCGGGGCCCGTCGCCTGACGTTCAAGACACTACCAACATGGCCTCTGACAGGACCCGAACCGGGCGTCGCATCGATATCGAGTTCGACGGTCGATACAACATCGATGTTTCGCGGGTTGACGCCGGGGTGCTGTGGCGAATCACGGCCATGGCGTTCCGCAACCGCTGGCGCATGACGCTCGGTATCGTTGCCGCGCTCGCCGCAGGTTTCTTCCAGCTGTTCGTCCCGCAGTTTCTCGGGCGTGCGGTTGACCAGGCACAGGGTCTGCTGGGGGCCGGGATAAGCCGGGATCTCGCAGGCGAGGCACTGATGACGACCGCCATGCTGCTGGTCGCCACGAGCGTGCTGCGCGGCCTCTTTGCCATGGTGCAGAACTATCAGGGTGAATCGGTCGGCCAGATCATCGGCTACGACCTGCGCATGGCCTACTACAGACAGCTGCAGACCCTGAGCCTGTCGTGGCACGACCGCGTTCACTCCGGCGAGCTGATGACCAGGGGAATCCTCGACATCGAGGGTGTGCGTCTCTGGGTGGATACCGGAATCCTGCGTTGCGTGCTGCTGTCGACCCTGGTTGTCGGCGGCGCCATCCTGCTTGTCCGCATCGACCTGGTGCTGGGACTGCTGGCCCTCGGGTTCGTTCCCGTCATTGCGGTGATGGCTTCGGGCGCCCGTCTGAGATTGCGGGATGCCTGGCTTGCCCTGCAGGAGGAGCTCTCGCAGCTCACCAAGGTCATGGAGGAGAATCTCGGCGGGATTCGCGTGGTTCGCGCCTTTGCCTCAACGGCCTATGAAATGATGCGCTACGACACCATCGCCGCACGCGCGCTTGCCCTGTCGCATCGCCGGATAGCCCTCTTCGTGCGCTCCAGCACGCGCATGACATTCATTTTCCTCGCCGCCATGGGCCTCGTCCTGTGGGTTGGCGGAGAAAAGGCGATGGCCGGCGAGATCACGCTCGGCCAGCTCGCCGAGTGCCTCGCCTTCATGGCCATTCTGCAGATGCCGGTGCGCCAGATCGGCTGGATGATCAACTCCGTCGCCCGTGCCTCGACGTGCGGCGGACGCCTCTTCAACGTGCTGGACCTCGAGCCAAGCATCGCCGATCACCCGGATGCCGGACCGCTCGAGGTGCGCGACGGTGTCCTGAGGTTCGAGCAGGTGGACTTCGCTTACCCTGCCTCGGCGCGTGACAGGCGCACATTGAGCAACATCGAATTCGAGGTGGGTCCCGGCAGGACACTCGGCATCGTCGGCCCTCCCGGCAGTGGCAAGAGCACCATCGGACAGCTGGTCGGCAGGTACTACGACGTGACGGCCGGACGCATCACCATCGATGGCGTCGATGTTCGCTCGGTGACTCTCGCCAGCTTGCGCCGGCAGGTCAGCATCGTGCCGCAGCAGCCGTTCCTGTTCACCGCAGGCATCGATCACAATGTGGCCTATGGCGACCCCTGGGCGGGAAGGGCGGCCATCGAGCATTCCGCCGCGGCGGCGCAGCTCCACAACTACATCAGGAAACTGCCGACCGGATACTCCACCCTTGTCGGCGAACGGGGCGTGTCGCTGTCGGGAGGCCAGCGCCAGCGCCTTTCGATCGCCCGCGGCGTCCTGCCGGACAGCGCCGTGATCGTGTTCGACGATTCCACGGCCGCCGTGGATGCGGCCACCGAACAGCGCATCCACGAGGCCCTGCATGACCTGACCCGCGAGCGGGCCGTCATCATCATCGCCCACCGCCTGCGTTCGCTGCTCCACGCCGATGAGATCATTTTCCTGGAGGAGGGAACGATCGTCGAGCGTGGGAGTCACGAAGAACTGCTGGCGCTCGAGAAACGCTATCGCGCTCTCTGGGACCTGCAGGCCAGCGGCGGAGAGTCATGATGGTGACCGCCAGCCGGAAACCTGCCCTTGCCGTCGTCGGCGCCCAGGTGTCGCGTGACGAGGAACTCTTCGGCCGTGCCTTCGATCGCTGGGTGATTGCGCGTTTTCTTGTGCACCTGGCTCCCTACCGCGCCCGGATCGCCTTCGCGGTGATCGCCGTCCTCTTCTTCGTTGCCACGCAGCTCATGGTGCCGCTCGTCATACGCTGGGCGATCGACGATGCGCTGACGGCAGGCGACGGTGCCCGCGTCCTCCTTGTCGTCATCATGGGTGTGTTCTTCAGCGTCGTCGTCGTCAACTACGTGTCGATGTTCCTTCTCGAGAGCATTGTCGGGCGCATCGCAGGTCACCTGCTGTTCGACCTGCGCCGGGCCATGTATGCCCACCTGCAGGCGGTGTCCCTGGGGTTCATGGACCAGACGGAAGTCGGCCGGCTGATGTCGCGCCTGCAGGGAGACGTCTACGCTCTCCAGGAGTTCCTCGAGTCCTCGATCTTCGCTATCGGCGATCTGGTCCTCCTTGTGGGCATCATCTCGGTTCTTCTCGTCCTCGATGTCCGGCTTGCGTCCCTGACGCTCGCCGTCCTGCCCGTCCTGATCGTCGTGCGCATGGTCTGGCTTCCCATGGCCCGCCGGGCGTTCCTGCACGCCCGCGAGACCAGCAGCGCCGTCAACGCGGCGCTGGCAGAAAATGTCCATGGCATCAGGGCCATACAGGAACTCGGCCGCGAGGGCGTCAATCTCGACCTCTTCGAGGAGATGGCGGCCGACAACCGCAATGCCCACTTGAGGGCGTCACGCTTTGCCAACATTCTGATCCCCGTGGTCGACCTTCTGACCGGCTGCGCCATGGCGATCGTCGTCATCATCGGCGGGCGACTGGTGCTGGACAACAGCCTCGACATCGGCGTCATGGTTGCTTTTCTCTTCTATGTGCAGCGCTTCTTCGATCCCATTCGTTCGCTCTCCATCCAGTACAGCATCATGCAACGCGCCATGGCGGCCGGTCACCGTATCTTCGAGGTCCTCGATGTGGACGTGGAGGTGCGCGACCGACGGGACGCCATCGAACTCGACCGCAACAACGGCGCCGTCGAATTCACGAATGTCACCTTCGGATATGTCGAGAACCAGCCGGTTCTCAAGGACGTGAGCTTCCGGGTGAAGGACGGGGAAACCGTCGCCCTGGTCGGGCCCACCGGTTCGGGAAAGACCAGCGCCATGGCGCTGATACACCGCTTCTACGATGTCTGGGAGGGTTCCGTCAGGGTTGGCGGTCACGATGTCCGCGATGTCACCCAGGAGTCTCTCGGCCACCACGTGGCCATGGTCCTGCAGGAACCCTATCTCTTCACCGGGACGGTCTTCGAGAACATCCGCTACAACAGGACCGGCGCCAGCCGCCACGTGGTGTCCGAAGCGGCGCGTGCAGTCGGAGCCCACGACTTCATCATGAATCTGCCGAAGGGATACGACACCCTGCTGGATCAGGGTGCGGTGACCCTGTCGCTCGGCGAACGCCAGCTGCTGAGCTTTGCCCGGGCCCTGGTGGCCGATGCCCCCATTCTCGTGCTCGACGAGGCGACGGCAAACGTCGACAGCTACACGGAACTGAAGATCCAGCAGGCCCTTGCCCGACTCCTTGAGGGACGCACGGCCCTGGTGATCGCTCACCGCCTGACCACCATCAGGGGAGCGGACCGCATCATCGTGCTGCAGGACGGCCGCATCGTCGAGGAAGGGCCCCACGACGCCCTCATGGTCTCTGGCGGTCTCTACAGCATGCTCTATCGCATGAACTACGCCAGCTTCGATGATATCGGCGCTGCGGGCGGTCTGATGCCGACGGCCGAAGACACCTGAACCCGGTTCAGCTGCCGGCGGAGAGGTCCCGGATGTCGGTGATGACATGGATGAGGGCAGGGCCGTCGAGGCCGAGGGCCTCATCGAAGGCCGGCGCGAACTCCTCGGTGCGCTCGACACGCCAGGAAGGCGCCCCGTAGGCCGTGCCGATGGCCCGGAAGTCCGGACTGTCGAGAGCCACGGCGATGGTGTTCTCCGGCCCGGCATAGCGTTGCTGGTGCATCAGGATGGTGCCGTAGTGCCCGTTGTCGCAGACGATGGCAAAGACCTTGAGGCTATTCTCGACGGCGATGGTGAGTTCCTGGCCGGTCATCATGAAACCGCCATCACCGGCAAAGGCCACCACCCGGGCGCCGGGCCGGGCGAGCGCCGCGCCGACTGCGGCCGGGATACCGTAGCCCATGGCGCCCGACATGGGTCCGGCCTGGCTTGCCGGCAGACGATAGCGGAAATGGCGCTGCACCCAGGTCGAGAAGTTGCCGGCATCGTTGGTGATGACGTGATCCCCAGATGCGAGCCGCCGGTTTACGTGGCGGACGACTGCTGTCATGTCGACGAGTCCCCTGGCTGCCGGCGCTGCCTCCTGGAATCGCTTCCACGCACTTCTCAGACCGTCCCGCCATGCGAGCCGGGCAGGAGTCGCTTCGGCAAGCCGGCTGGCGATGGCATCGAGAGCCGGCCCAACGTCCGACACCAGACCAAGGCGGGGACGAAGGGCGGCGACGGTGGCAGCGTCCGGGTGGATGGCGACGAGGGGTTTCGATCCGTCCCTGAAGCGGAAGTCGTCTGAGCTGATGGCGTCGAACCTGGCGCCGGCGACCACCACGAGGTCCGCCGCGTCCCAGGCTTCGTCGAGGAAGGCTGCCCGGCCCGTGGCAAAGGATCCCGCATAGGCCTCATGGTCGTTTGAAAGGCAGTCCTGGCAGCGAAATGCCGATACCACCGCAGCGCCGGACCGCCGTGCCAGGCGGTCGAGCTGGGCGTGGGCCGCTTCATGGCGCAGCATCTCGCCCGCCAGAACGAGAACGCGGTCGGCCCCCTCGATCATCGATGCGGCACGTTCGAGTTCATCCGCTGATGCCCTGATGGCGGATCCGCCAGCCGGTCCCGGAATGACGGGGGTTCCGGCATCGCCAAGGGTGACGTCCTCGGGAAGCACCACGACCACCGGACCCGGTCTGCCCGTGGCGGCGACCGCGAGGGCACGTGCCGTGGCATCTGCCACGTCCACGGGACTGGCAGGTTCGATCACCGCCTTGGCGACGGTGCCGTAGAAGGAGGCGTAGTCGATTTCCTGGAATGCCTCGTGGCCGATCTCGCGGGTCGGCACCTGACCGACAAAGAGAACCACCGGCACGCTGTCCTGGGCGGCCGTGTGAATGCCGATGGCGGCATTGGCCGCGCCCGGACCGCGGCTTACCAGGACAATGCCGGGGCGGGTCGAGATCTTGGCGTAGCCGTTGGCGGCAAAGGCCGCTCCCGATTCGTGGCGGTGGGTGACGAGGCGTATGGCGTTGCCGTGGCGGCGCAACGCCTCGAGAACGGCGAGATAGCTTTCTCCGGGGACGCAGAATGCCGTTGTGACATCGTGCTCGAGAAGGGTGGCGACAAGCGCCTCGCCGCCATTCATCGGATCAGGCGATTTCAGCCACGGCTTCAACTTCGGTCGCGACATTGAGCGGCAGGGACGCGCAGCCCACCGCAGCCCTCGCGTGGTGACCCTTGTCGCCGAACACCTCGACCATGAGATCGCTGGCGCCGTTGATGACCTTCGGATGGTCGTGAAAATCCCCCGAGGCGTTCACGAATCCGCCAAGCCTCACGATCCTGACGATACGGTCGAGATCACCGCCACAGGCAGCCTTGAGCTGGGCAATGACGTTGAGGCCGCACAGGCGGGCGGCTGCGTAGCCCTCCTCGAGAGTAATGTCCGCGCCGAGCTTGCCCTGGTGTTTCAGTGCGCCATCGGCAAGGGTGATCTGCCCGGCCACGAAGACCAGGTTGCCAGTCACGGTCCAGGGCACATAATTCGCCGCGGGAGCGGCGGCTTCGGGAAGCCTGATGCCGAGTTCGGCGAGACGTGATTCGATCTTCCCAGCCATGATCGTTGCCTTTCCTCAGGTGCCATCGTCGGATCGCCTGCATAAAGGAGTTCATGCGTGAGCGTCAACGAGGCAAACCGGCCGGCCATGGTGGCGGGTGTGCTCCTGGTCGTTGCCGGGGCCGTCTGTTACGGACTGCTTCCGCTGCCCCTGGAGATCCTGAGGGACGAGGGAGTTGGCTCGACGTCGTCACTCCTGGTCAGGTTCGGCGTTTCCATCGTGGTCCTCGGAGCCATCGTCGCCTGGCGGCGATGCCCCGGGGGAGCCTTGAGAGCTCCCCTCTTCGCCGGTCTCGGTATCGGGGCCGCCACGATCTTTCTCTTCGAGGGCTATGCGCGGCTGCCGGCCTCGACCACGATTCTCGTCTTCTACACCTACCCTGCTTTCACGCTCGTTCTGGCAAGCCTCCTGTTCCGGGCCGGCCTGGAATGGCGCACGATCCTGGCCATCGCCCTGGTCCTGGGTGCGGCGGGACTCATCGTCACTCCCGGCAGTCTTGAAGCGACACCGCTTGGCGCAGTGTTGATCACGTTCGGCGCCCCGTTGGGTTACGGGCTCTATCTCGCCTGCCTGGGCGCGGCGGATGGCCATGTCCTGTGGCGCACCCTTGTCGTCAGCATGGCTGCCTGCGTCGTAACCCTGGTCTGGCACCTCGTGTCGGATGCCTCGCTCGGCTGGCCGGTCTCGACGAATGGCTGGATCTCCCTTGGCTGGGTCGGTCTGGGCACCGGGATCCTGGCAACCTGCCTGGTGGTGGCCGGGACCGCGATGGCAGGGAGCGGCCGTTCCGCCGTGGCCGGTTCGGCCGAACTCGTCACCGTGCTTCTCACCGGCTGGCTGCTGTTCGGCGAAGCGCTGCACTGGCAAGCCGTGGCTGGCGCGCTCGCGATCCTTGCGGCCATCGTTGTCAGCCTGCCGCGTGCCTCTCGGCGATCGTGGTGAAGATGCGCCTGAACATTTTCCAGGTCAGGCGACCGGTGTTGGTGTTCAGCCGGGAGCAGTGGTAGCTGTCGACGAGGACGAGGCCATCAGCCAGGTCATGCACGGCGCCATGGGCGAACGGGAAGGCGGAGCGCCTGACGCTGACGGCATCGAGGATGGCCTGGTGGGCGAGACCACCGAGGGCAAGTACGGTATCGAGATGCGGCAGGGCCTTCAGTTCCCGTGAAAGGAACGTGTTGCAGGACCGGATTTCGGCAGCAAGCGGCCTGTTCCCGGGCGGAACGCATCGCACCGCATTGGTGATCCGGCACTCCACCAGTTCCAGACCGTCATCCGGGCGGGCGCCATAGCTGCCCCTGGCGTAGCCTGCCCCGATCAGTGCCGGGTAGAGGAAATCGCCCGCACCGTCACCCGTGAAGGGACGCCCGGTCGCGTTGGCGCCCCTCAGGCCCGGAGCGAGTCCCACCACCAGAAGACGGGCATTCCGGGGTCCGAATGTGGGAACGGGAGCATTGAACCAGTCCGGCTCCTTCTCCCGCCAGGCGTGACGGAAGGCCACGAGGCGTGGGCACAGGGGGCAGTCGGGAAGGGGCTCGCCAGCGGTCATCAAGGCGCCTCGTCTTCTTCAGTGACGGCACCTGCAACCCTTCGCCGCACGGCGAAGGGTTGCAGGTGCCCGGAGGCACTCTATATGAAGCATCCGCAGATGTCGGCAAACTCCTCCCGCCTTAAGGGCGGCATATACGTGGCACTGGGCGCCAATCTTGCTTCGGCGGTTGGACCACCGCGGCGCACTCTCGAAGAGGCGCTGGCGCGGTTCCGCCATGCCGGTGTGGACGTTCTCGATGTGTCGCACTGGTACGAAACGCGACCCATGGGCGGCCGTGATCAACCCCGGTACGTCAACGGGGTCGCAGAGGTCGCCACGGAGCGCGACCCGGAGGCACTGCTCGAATTCCTTCACGGCATCGAGGAGAGCCTCGGCCGGCAGCGTCGCCGGCGCTGGGAATCCCGCACCGTGGATCTCGACCTCATCGACTACCGGGGTCTTGAAAGAACCGGCCCACCTCCCGTACTGCCCCATCCCGGTGCGGTCTCAAGACTCTTCGTCCTGCTGCCGCTCAACGATGTGGCGCCCGCCTGGAGACATCCGGTGACCGGGCAGGCCATCGATTGCCTCATCCGGGCGCTGCCCAGGCGCGATGGCGATATCGAGCGTCTTGCCCCCGACTCCCGGCAGGGGTTGTCATGACGACGTGATGCTGGCATTTTCAGGCCCTGCTCCGGCTCCCAAGATCGAGGTGATGAATGGCCCGATTGACTGTTGAAGACTGTGTCGAACGCGTGAGCAACCGTTTCGAACTGGTTCTCCTGGCCGCCCAGCGGGCCCGCGATTTGGGCAAGGGGGCGGAACTGACTGTCGACAAGGACAACGACAAGCATCCTGTCATCGCCCTGCGCGAGATCGCGGACGACACGATTTCGCTGGATGCCGTGCGCCGCAAGCTGGTCTATGGCAGCGAGACCGAAGAGGACGAGAATGTCGACAATGTCGAGGAACTCGGCCTGGCGGCGGACAATCCACTGGATCGGGCCTTTGCCAATCTCGACCTCGACAGCGATCAGCACAACGAAGCCTGGGGCACCGGCATCGAAGACGGATCCACCCGCTAGCAGAATGTGAGCCCGGACGATGCTCCGGCAGTTTGAACTGGTTGAGCGGGTCAGGAGCTACGACGCAGAGGTCGACGAGGCGGCTCTCAACAGCGCCTACGTGTTCGCCATGGTCAAGCACGGCTCCCAGACACGTGACTCAGGCGATCCCTACTTCTCCCACCCCGTCGAGGTCGCCGGCATCCTTGCCGACATGAAGCTGGACAGCCAGTCCATCATCACAGGGCTGTTGCACGACACCGTCGAGGATACCGACACCACGCTCGATGAGATTTCCGGCAAGTTCGGCCCCCAGATTGCCCATCTGGTTGACGGTGTCACCAAACTTTCGCAACTCGAGAACCAGGCCGAGGAAGGCCAGCGCACCATGGGCAACTATGCCAAGCTGTTTCTGGCCATGTCGGAGGACCTGCGTGTCCTCCTGGTCAAGCTGGCGGACCGGCTCCACAACATGCGTACGCTGCACTACGTGCGGCGCGAGGACAAGCGCCTGCGTATCGCCCGCGAGACCATGGAAATCTACGTTCCCATGGCCGAACGGATCGGCATGCAATGGCTCAAGGAGGAGCTCGAGGATCTCGCTTTCAGCCATATCAACGGGGACGCCCGCAACTCCATCCTGGAGCGCCTGCGCTTCCTGCGGCCGGACTCCAACCTTGCCAAGATCGAGCGCCATCTCAAACAAGTCCTCAAGAACGGCGGCCTCACTGCCAGGGTCGACGGTCGCGAGAAGAAGCCGCACGCCATCTGGCGCAAGATGCAGCGCAAGAATGTTTCCTTCGATCAGCTCTCGGATATCGTCGCCTTCCGGGTGGTGGTTTCGGAGGTTGCAGACTGCTATGCAGCGCTTGGCGTCATTCACGGCGTCTGGCCGATGATTCCCGATCGCTTCAAGGACTACATCTCGACGCCGAAGCCCAATGGTTACCGTTCCATCCATACGACCGTGCACGGGCCCGAGGGCAAGCGTCTCGAGATCCAGATACGGACCCGGGAGATGGACGAAGTCGCCGAGTATGGAGTCGCCGCCCACTGGAGCTATACGGCCGGCGAAGACCGTGCCTCGGCAAGCGAGGGCAGCCAGTACCGGTGGGTGCGCCAGCTGCTGGACTCCATCGACAGCACGTCGGACCCCGAGGAATTCATCAAGAACACCAAGCTGCAACTCTTCCAGGACAGGGTGTACTGCTTCACCCCAATGGGCGAAATCCACGAATTGCCGCGCAATGCGACTCCCGTCGACTTTGCCTATGCCATCCACACGAGGATCGGGGACACCTGTGTTGGCGCCAAGATCAACGGTGTGTCCAAGCGCCTTGACACGATCCTGCAGAATGGCGACCAGGTCGAAATCATGCGGTCGCGCTACGCTTCGCCCAACCCGTTGTGGGCGCGATTTGTCGTCACCGGTCGTGCCCACTCGAGAATCCGCCGCCACATCCGCATCAAGGAACGCGGCGAGTACATCCGGCTGGGGCGGGCCATAATCCAGCAGACCTGCGCCTCGCTGCGTCGCGCGGCCGATGACGATCTTCTCGAGAAATTTGCGGAGGCGTTCGGCAAGCGCACCGTGGATGATCTCCTCGAGGCCGTGGGACGTGGCGAGATCACCAGCGAGAGGGTCCGCCGTCTCCTGACGTCGAAACGGTCGCCGTCACGCAGGCGCTTCCAGTCGTCGAGCAAGCATGCCGTCTCGATCGACGGTCTCACTCCTGGAATAACCGTTCACCATGCCGAGTGCTGTCACCCTCTTCCTGGCGACCGCATCGTCGGCATTGTCGAGTCCGGCAAGGGCGTGGCCATCCATACAATCGACTGCGACACCCTGCAAAAGCACGAGAATTCGATCGAGGAGTGGCTCGATGTCTCGTGGTCGCCCGATGGCGCCGCACCTGAACACTACGTCGGGCGCATTGCCGTTGACGTCATCAACCAGCCCGGCGCCCTTGGCGAGATCACCACCGAAATCGGCAATCAGGACGCCAACATCACCAACCTGAAGATCAATGCGCGTACCGCCGATTTCTTTGGCATGCTCATTGACCTTGAGGTCCATGACGTCCATCACCTGACATCCATCATCGCCGCCCTGCGGTCGATTGCGATTGTCATGGACATTTCCAGAGCTCCCTGAGCGAACCAAGGGTCAAGGATCATTGCGACAGTCAGTTCCATCCGGCGCCAACGCGCCACGAACGACCACTATCAGCAACCGGAAGCACAACCGGTGAAGGCTGCGTTCAGAGCAGTCGTGACCCGGCTGACCGGGGTTCACCCCGGTGAGGGCTCCTCGTCGGTCCTGCGGGTTGTCCTGGCCGTGCTGTTGCTGCCCTTCAGTCTGATCGGCCTCATGCTGAGACCACTGGAGTGGTTGTTGAAGGTGGTGTTCAGCCCCATCGAACGCCTGCTCCCCGCCGGCCTGAGGGGTGACGAGGGGATGATTGGCACCGTCAAGACCATGGTCTATGCGGTCATCATCGCGCTGGCCGTGCGCACGCTCGCCTACGAACCCTTCAACATCCCCTCCGGCTCCATGAAACCCACCCTCCTGGTCGGGGACTATCTGTTTGTCTCGAAGTTCTCCTACGGGTACAGCGACTACTCCTTGGGGTTCGGCACGGATCTCGGACTCCTTGACGCGCGCCTGTTTGATGGCGAACCGCAGCGTGGCGACGTCATCGTGTTCCGCCAGCCGACAGACACCTCGGTGGACTTCATCAAGCGGCTCGTCGGTCTTCCCGGCGATCGCATTCGCATGATCGATGGCGTCCTCCACGTCAATGACGTGGCGGTCACCCTGGAAGAGGACTCCGTTTTCGAGGATCGCTCGTGTTCCGCGTCGAGGACCATCGAACGCCAGACCGAAACCCTGCCGAACGGGGCGCGCCACAGCGTTCTCAACATCACGGACAGCGGGCGGCTCGACAACACGCCCGAGTACGTGGTGCCGCCGGAACACTACTTCATGATGGGAGACAACCGCGACAGCTCGAACGACAGCCGAGTCACGCATCTCGTCGGATTCGTGCCAAAGGAGAACCTCATCGGCCGCGCCGAGTTCCTCTTCTTTTCCACGAATGGTTGCGGCTCGCTCATCAATCCCCTGTCGTGGCCGGCATCGATTCGCTGGGACCGTCTGTTCCGGTCGATTTCATGAGTGCGGAGACTGGCGAACTCGAGACCATTCTCGGGCATGCCTTCACCGACAGGAGTCTCCTCGGACAGGCCGTGACCCACCGCAGTGCTGCATGCGTGGTCGACAGTCGCGGTTATCAGCGCCTCGAGTTTCTCGGTGACCACGTTCTGGGCGCCATCGTCGCCACCATGGTTTTCCACGACCACATGAACGCGACCGAGGGGGAGCTTTCCAGGCGCTACGCGAAGCTGGTCGCCAATCAGACCCTCGGCGACATTGCCCTGGAGTTGGGGATCGACCGTTTCGTTGTGGTTGGCCCGCACGAACGAAAGGGCGGGATGCGACGCAACGTCTCGATTCTCGCAGACGTTATCGAGGCGTTGATCGGCGCCCTCTTCCTCGATGCCGGGTACGCTGCCGCGGAGTCCTTCGTTCATCGCTGCTGGAAGACGCGCCTGCGTCTGGAAAGTGGCGGTGCACGTGACGACAAGACCCGCCTCCAGGAATGGGCGCTCAGGCAGGGCCTGGCGCTTCCCGGATACCGCTTGCTCGACATGACCGGCCCGGATCATGCCCCGCTCATTACCGTGGAAGTTCACATCGAGGGTTTTGCCGGCGTCCGGGCGAGCGGGCGCACCAGGCGGGCGGCGGAACAGCTGGCTGCCCGCACCTTTCTGATGGACGTGCCGCGGTGACAGCCGAGCGGTGTGGCCATGTTGCCATCCTCGGAGCACCGAACGCCGGAAAGTCGACCCTCGTCAACACACTGGTCGGTGCCAAGGTCTCGATCGTCACCCACAAGGTGCAGACCACGCGAGGGCGCGTTGCCGGTATCTGCAACGTCGGCCGCACGCAAATCGTGCTTGTCGACACACCAGGCATTTTCCAGCCCAGGAAGCGCCTGGAGCGCGCCCTGGTCAAGACTGCGTGGAACGGAGCCGTCGACGCCGATGCCACACTGCTGGTGATCGATGCGCGACGCGGCCTTGATGATTCCGCGACGTCCATCCTCTCTCGCCTGAGCCGGCACCGACATGTGCTGTGCGCCATCAACAAGATCGACCTGGTAGCGCGCGACGCTCTGTTGCCCCTTGCCGGGCGAATCGGCGGGTATGAGGTGGTCGAGGAGATCTTCTACATTTCTGCACTGAACGGTGATGGCATCGATGACGTCGTGGCAGCGCTTGCCGAAAGGCTGCCTTCCCAGCCATGGCTGTTTCCCGCCGATCACCTGAGCGACCAGCCGTTGGCCCGCCTTGCTGCCGAGATCACCCGCGAGAAGCTCTTTGTCAGGGTCCATCAGGAACTTCCCTATGAGCTCTCCGTCGAGACCGAGCTGTGGACAGATATGCCGGAGGAGGAGGCGGTCAGGATCGATCAGGTGATCTATGTGGCGCGGCGCGGCCACAAGCCCATCGTCCTGGGCAGAAACGGCCGCACCATCCGCGAGGTCGGCAAGGCGGCACGCCGGGAACTCGAGGCCCTGCTGGAGTGCAGGGTGCATCTCTTTCTCCACGTCAAGGTGCGGACCGGCTGGCTGGACGATCCGGCGCGATACCGCGAGATCGGTCTCGAGTTTCCGGGCTGACGGCGATGGAATGGCACGATCGCGCCATTGTCCTGGGCGTGCGTCCGCATGGCGAGGCCTCCGTGATCGCCAGCCTGTTGACGACCGGCCACGGACGTCATGCCGGTCTCGTGCGGGGAGGGCGCAGCCGCCGCCATGCCGGCGTGCTGCAGACCGGCAACATCGTCGCCGCGCGGTGGCGTGCCCGGTTGCCTGATCACCTCGGAACCTTCGTCATCGAGCCCGAGGAGGCCGTGGCGTCGGCCCTGCTGGGAGATCCGATGCGCCTTGCCTGCCTCGCCAGCGCCTGTGCGCTTGCCGAGAGGACGTTGGCCGATCGCCTTCCCTGTGAAGCACTGTTCAACGCCACAGAGATGCTGGTGCGGCAGTTGCGGCTGGGTGTCAGCCACTGGGATGCGGCCTATGTCCGATGGGAACTCGGTCTGCTGAATGTTCTCGGGTACGGACTTGATCTCAAGCGCTGTGCGCTCACCGGATCCACGGAAGAGCTCGTCTGGGTATCGCCACGCAGCGGTCGTGCCGTCTCGGCTGCGGCAGGAGAACCGTGGAAGGGGAAACTCCTCGATCTGCCGGGATTTCTGGTTGGGGCGCCGGAGGCCCGGGCGGCCGACGTTCTCGCCGGCCTCAGATTGTCCGGGTACTTTCTCGAGCGTCATGCCCTGGCCGGGGAACCAACCGGACTGCCTCCGGCCCGACAACGCTTTGTAGACCTTCTGTCTGGACAGTCCACCATATGTAGTGGTAATCTGGACTCATGATCGAGCGAGACCATGATGGCGCCGTCGAGACCGTCGGTCTCGCCGATGCGCTCACGGAACGCTATCTCGCCTACGCGATGTCGACCATCACGTCGCGCTCGCTGCCTGACGTCAGGGATGGCCTCAAGCCGGTTCATCGGCGGATTCTCTATGCCATGCGGCAGCTCCGCCTCGATCCGAGTGAGGGATTCAAGAAGTCGGCGCGCGTGGTGGGCGATGTCATCGGCAAGTACCATCCCCACGGCGACCAGGCCATCTACGACGCCCTCGTACGTCTCGCCCAGGAGTTTGCGGCGCGCTACCCGTTGGTTGACGGCCAGGGCAACTTCGGCAATGTCGACGGCGACAATGCCGCGGCCATGCGCTACACAGAGGCGCGCCTGACCGCGGTGGCGGTGGCCCTGCTTGACGGACTCGACGACGATGTCGTCGATTTCCGCGACACCTACGACGGCTCGGAATCGGAACCGGTGGTGCTGCCGTCGCGATTCCCCAATCTTCTGGCCAACGGAGCCAGCGGCATTGCCGTGGGCATGGCGACGAGTATCCCGCCCCACAATGTCGCAGAACTGTGTGCGGCGCTGATCCACCTTGTGGGGACGCCCGGGGCTTCCGTTGCCGAGCTTGTGACCATGGTGAAGGGACCGGACTTTCCCACCGGCGGTGAACTGGTGGACGATCCCGACACCATCCGCGAGGCCTATGAAACGGGACGGGGATCGTTCCGTGTCAGGGCACGCTGGGACATCGAGAAGCAGGCCCGGGGCACTTGGCGAATCGTCGTGACCGAGTTGCCCTTTCAGGTCCAGAAGTCACGCCTGATCGAACGCATCGCCGAACTCATCGAGGCCCGCAAGCTGCCGTTGCTGGAGGGCGTGAGCGACGAGTCGACCGAAGACATTCGTCTCGTTCTGCAACCGAGAAACCGGTCTGTGGATCCCGCCATCCTCATGGAGTCCCTGTTCCGCGTCACGGACCTGGAGTCGCGGTTCGCGCTCAACATGAACGTCCTCGACGCCTCCGGCATTCCCGGAGTCATGGATCTCAATCGCGTGCTGACCGCCTTCATCGGCCATCGGCGCGAAGTTCTGGTTCGCCGGTCACGCAACCGCCTTGCTGCCATCCGCCGCCGGCTGGAAATCCTCGAGGGGCATCGCATCGTCTATCTCAATCTCGACGAGGTGATTCGCATCATCCGCGACGAGGACGATCCGGCCGCGGCGCTGGCCCGGCGCTTCGGGCTCTCCGAGGTCCAGACAGAGGCCATTCTCAACATGCGCCTGCGCTCGCTGCGCCGTCTGGAGGAGATGAGAATTGCCCGTGAGAGGAAGGAGCTGAAGGCGGAATCGGGCGACCTCCGGAGTCTTCTGGAATCGGATGAAAGGCAGAAGGAGGCGCTGAAGGCCGAGTTCGCGGATATCGCCCGGCAGTTCGGGGAGGAGAGCGGGCTTGGCAGACGGCGCACCGTCTTCGGCCGTCCGCCGTTGGTCGACGACATCCCGGTCGACGCCACGGTGCACCGGGAGGCCGTCACGGTGGTGCTTTCCGACAAGGGCTGGATCCGCGCGGCCAAGGGCCATGGCGATCAGGTGGGCGAGCTGCGCTTCAAGGAAGGCGATCGCGAGAGGCTGCGTCTCGAGGCGTGGACGACCGACAGGTTGCTCGTACTCGCCACCGACGGAAAGTTCTTCACCCTGGCCTGCGAAAGGCTGCCTGCAGCGAGAGGTTTCGGTGACCCGCTGCGCCTCATGCTCGATATGGGCAACGATGTCGATGTAGCCGCCATGGTCGTCTTCCAGGGCGGACGCAAGTTCCTGGTGGTGTCGTCTTTCGGCAAGGGGTTTGTGGTGAGCGAAGATCTCGTGGATTCCCGGAAACGCGGGGGAAAGCAGGTGCTCATCCCCGCCTCCGGTGACGAGGCGAAGGTGTTGAAGATCGTCGAGGGGGACCATGTGGCAGTCGTCGGCGAGAATGGCAGATTGCTCGTCTTTCCACTCCGGGACGTGCCGGAACAGCCCAGGGGTTCGGGCGTCATCCTGCAGCGCTACCGGCAGGGAGGCGTCTCGGATGCGACGGTCTTTGAACTCGACGCCGGCCTCTCCTGGCAGTCGGGGACCCGCACGCGCACACAGCACGACCTTGCAAGATGGCTCGGCAAGCGCGGCCAGGCAGGCCAGCCCGCTCCCGCCGGGTTTTCCCGAAACAACCGCTTTGGTTGACGCCGGGCGTCCGGGACGGGAATACTCGAACAGGATTGAACCTGCCCCGGCGAGGGAGATGTCACAGCACCATCATCAGCCCCCATCGGCCATGGCTCTGCGTGTCGCCGCTCTCGAGCAGCTTCTGACGGACAAGGGCTATTGCGATCCCGACACCATTGATCGCCTCGTGGAACTGTACGAGACCAGGGTCGGGCCGCACCATGGCGCCAGCGTGGTGGCCGAGGCGTGGAGTGACGCCGCCTTCCGTGAACGCCTTCTCGCCAACGCCTCGGGGGCCATGGCGGGGCTCGGCATATCGGGCATGCAGGGCGAGAACATGGTGGTCGTGGAAAACACGCCGGGAGTCCACAACGTGGTCGTCTGCACCCTGTGTTCCTGCTACCCGTGGCCCGTGCTCGGCCTGCCGCCGCGCTGGTACAAGAGCGAGCCCTACCGGGCACGCGTCGTGCGCGAGCCGCGAACCGTGCTTGCCGAGATGGGATGTGACGTGGCGGACGATGTCGAGATCCGCGTCTGGGACTCGAGTGCGGACCTGCGCTACATGGTCCTGCCGCAACGCCCCGCGGGCAGCGACGAACTCACCCGTGAGGAACTTGCCGGTCTCGTGACACGAGACGGCATGATCGGCGTGGCCATGGTGTGACGAGGGCATCATGGATGGCATTCACGACATGGGCGGCATGATGGGTTTCGGCGCTGTCGCGCGCGAGGCGGACGAGCCCCTGTTCCATGAAGACTGGGAAAAGGTGGCCTTCGGAATCCTCCTGCAGGTGTCGGGTCGTGTCGGATTCTCGGACGATCACCTGCGCGCCCATATCGAGCGCATTCCGCCTCTCGCCTATCTTGAGGCGAGTTACTACGAGCGATGGACGCGCGCATTGGAGTCCTATCTCGAGGAACGTGGTCTCCTGTCACCGGACGCAGTCGAGGCCTGCTTGGCGAACATGGCGGTGCCGGCGCGTCCCGGTGGCGGCCGGGGCACCACTCTCGACGACATCGAGGAAGCCGTGGCGAAAGGCGCATCGACACGACGCGATGGCGCCGGAACGCCGGCGCGATTTCGTCCCGGCGACCGGGTGCGGGTCCTCAATGAACACCCTTGGCATCATACCCGCGCTCCGCGCTACACGAGGGGGCGCATCGGCGAGATTGTCAGTGACCATGGTGTCTTCGTGTACCCCGATACCCATGCCCGCGACCTCGGGGAGTGCCCGGAGCACTGCTACACGGTGGCCTTCAGGGCTCGTGAGCTGTGGGGTGCGGACGCCGCCGCATCGGACCTCGTCAACGTCGATCTCTACGATTCCTATCTCGAGGCGGTTGATACGTCGGCCTGACGGATGGGCGCGGTTGCGGGCTGACCGTGCATGTGTCTCTGCGGTGTGCATAATGATGTTTCAGGAAAGCAAGTGCTGTCCCGCGAGACGGGTACGGCTAACATGTCATGTGGAACCTTGAAGAACTGGGAGAAGGAGAACCATGAACAGACGCAAGTTTCTGGCTGGCACCGGTATCGCGGCGGCAGGCGCAGCCGGCACGGTGGCCACAGCATTTCCGACACCGGCGATATCACAGGGCCGCAAGACCCTGACCATGGTGACGTCGTGGGGACGCGGCCTCGCCGGCGTCCATGATGCCGCCCAGCGTTGTGCGGACAGCATTGTCGCCATGTCCGACGGCATGATCGAAATCGACTTCAAGGCGGCAGGTGAACTCGTTGGCGCCTTCGAGTGCTTCGATGCGGTGTCGTCCGGGCAGGCCGACATCTACCATGCCGCCGACTACTATTTCGTCGGTCAGCATCCGGCGTTCGCCTTCTACACGTCGGTTCCCTTCGGCATGACGGCCGAGGAACTGAACAACTGGTACTACCACATGGGCGGCCGCGAGCTGCAGGACGAGCTCACCTCGATCTTCAACTTGAAGACCTTCCTTGCCGGCAACACCGGATCTCAGGCCGGTGGCTGGTTCCACAAGGAGATCAACGGGCCGGATGATTTCGAGGGCCTGCGGTTCCGCATGCCCGGTCTCGGAGGCAAGGCGCTCGGCGAACTTGGCGCTTCCGTCCAGAACATTCCCGGAGCCGAGGTCTACAACGCGCTCTCCAAGGGCGAGATCGACGGTACGGAATGGATCGGCCCGTGGGCCGACGAGAAGGCCGGATTCTTCGAGATCACGAAGATCTACTATACGTCCGGCTTCCATGAGCCGGGTCCGGGACTCTCGCTTGCCGTCAACCGGCAGGTCTACGACGGGCTTTCGGCCTCTGAACAGAAGATCATCGAGTGTGCGGCAGGCGAGGCCAACGTGTGGAATCTCTCGCAGTTCCTCGCCAACAACTCGGCCGCCCTGCAGAGGCTGATTGCTTCGGGCGTCCAGACCTTCGCCTTCCCCGACAGTGTCTGGGACGCCTTTGGCGTGGCCGCCGAAAAGGTGTACGCGGAAAACATGGGGGATCCTCTGTTCAAGACGATCTACGACTCCTATCGCGATTCGCTCGTCAAGTCGGCGAGCTGGAATGCGCTGTCGTCCATTGCCTATGCGCAGCAGCGCAACCGCGTCATGGGTATCTGAATTCCAAGGGCGCCCGCATCGTGAGACGGTGCGGGCGCCGGTCCCCGTGCGCGACACATGTCGGACGCCATTCTCTGGCTTCTGCGCCATCTTCTCGACGGGCTGGCCAATCTCTTTTACCTGTTGATCGAGCCAGGGGCGTGGCCTGACCCTTCCGATGGCATCGGCCTGGTGAGGATTGTCTACTTCGGCGCCTCCCTCGAGTTCCTGTTCGTCATCGTTGATCTTGCCCTCATCATCCTCGTCATCGGCCTTCTGAAACCCGGATTCCTCTGGCTCGTGGTGCGTGGCATCGAGGGCCTCTCCAACATCATCGGCCGCGTTGCCGCCTGGGCAGTTCTCATCATGGTCATCCAGCAGATCATGATCATCGCCCTGCAGCGTATCTTTCTCGTTTCGGAAATCACCGTAGGGCCGTTCGGCGTCGTGTTTACCAGGGACCTCAGCTGGTTCAGCGAGGAACTCAAGCTCTACAATGCGGCAATCGTAACCCTGTGCGCGGCCTACACGTTCGTCCAGGGCGGTCATGTGCGGGTCGACCTTGTCTATGCTTCGGTGTCCTTCCGCACGAAGCGGCTGCTGGACATGTTCGGTTCAGTCTTCTTCGTGATGCCGTTCTGTGGCGTGGTGTGGCTGTTCGGCTGGTTCTTCCTGTGGCGCCACCTCGTCACGCCGAAGGTGTCGGCGATTGATACCCTCGAGCTCCTGGAACGCAAGGCGCAACTGCTCCGCTGGAATGTCGAGACCATCGGCTTCTCGCCGAACGGCTTCGATGCCTACTTCCTCTTCAAGGTTCTGCTGGTTTCGTTCGCCGGGCTGATGTTCCTCCAGGGACTGGGGCACTTCTACCGCAGCCTGCTGGAGTTCAGGGAAGGGAAGGCATCGGCCAACCGCTACAAGGATCTCGACACCATACCGGACGTCGTGCCCGACAAGCCGGCCGATGGCGCCGGGGCAGGCGCCTGATGTTCGGATTTGACGGTGTCGAGGTCGGGCTCCTCATTACCCTGGTGTGCCTGTTTGGCGGGATCCTCTCGGGGTATCCCGTGGCCTTCGCCATTGGCGGATCCGCACTTGTCGCCTTCGCCATCATCGCCGGCCTGAGTGAATCCGGCCTGCTGGTCAAGGAAGTCATCGACAGCCGCAGCGACGACTATGCGGCACTGATCGGCTCGGGCGTGAAGGAACACGCGATCACCCTCTTTCGCTATCCCGACCTGCCGACACTGACCGTTCCGGTCTTCGAGAAGGGTGTGGATGGCGCCTTCTTCCGCATCCTCACCTTCATCGTCAACCGGATGAATGAACGCGTGCTCGCCGGCCCCTCCATCGAACTGCTCCTGGCCGTCGCCATGTTCATTCTCATGGGCATCTCCCTGGAGCGCTCGCGGATCGCCCAGGACCTGTTGACGTCCATGGCCCGTGTCTTCGGCGCTCTCCCCGGGGGCCTGGCTGTCTCTGTGGTGGTGGTGGGCGCCTTTCTCGCCGCTTCGACCGGTATCGTCGGCGCCACCGTCGTCACCATGGGGCTGCTGTCTCTGCCCACCATGCTGCGCAACCGGTATTCGCCCGAGCTGGCGACCGGAGTGATATCGGCCTCGGGTACCCTGGGGCAGATCATCCCGCCATCGATCGTGATCGTTCTCCTTGGAACCCTCGCCGGCGACCTCTACTCGACCGCTCAGGAGGAACGTGCGGTGACCGCGGGGTGCCGTGATGCTCTCACATATCTCGGCGAAGCGGCCGTGGTCTCCGTGGGCACTCTCTTCAAGGCGGCAATCGTTCCCGGCCTGCTTCTGGCGTTCATCTATGCCGCCTATGTGTTCTGCTATGCCCTGGTGCGCCCCTCGAAGGCGCCTCCCGTGCGTGTCGCCGCCGCCAGCCTGGCGGATGAGGGTGCCACTCTCAACCATCGTCTCTTCTGGTTCCTCGCCGTCCCGGGTCTGGTGATTGCCCTGGCAGGAGGAATGGTGACCGCCGGCATTGCCGGCCCGCAAACGGTTGACCGGCTGGCTCTCGTCGAGCGACCGGAATCACCGGAGCTGCGCACCAACGTTACCGACGATTGCAAGAAATCCATGATCGAGCTCCACGGGCAGGAAAAATGGGACCGGTCGGTTGCCGTGGCGGGATCCGGAGCAGCGGCCGAATTCGTGACGCCGACGGACGAGGAGCTCGATGTTCTCGAGGCCGAAGCCATTGCCTTCCTGCCACCGGTGTCCGAAAAACTGCTGGTCGGCCTCGTCATCCTGGGTCTGGTCATGTCGATCGCCTGGGGTGTCGCGCCATCCGCGTCCCGCCGGCCCCTTCTCGTCGGTGCCGGCGGGATTGCCGCCACGCTGGCGGCGGACGCCTGGCTGGTGACACCGGTGATGAGCACCGGCACCGCCTGGCTCATCCTCGCGCTACCGGTCGTTGCCGTGCTCTACGGCGTGCGCCATGCGCTGCCGCGCCTTGCCGAGGTCGAAGTCCTGCGCGTCGTCTTCCCGCCTCTCGTTCTCATCGTTGCCGTGCTCGGTTCCATACTCGGTGGCGTGACGAGCCCGACCGCCGCCGCCGGTCTCGGCGCGTCGGGAGCGCTGATGCTGTCGGCCTACCGCCGCCTCTCCGAGCGCAAGGACCACCGCAAGGGGAGGTTCATCATCATGTCGGCGTGGGCCGTGGTGGTGTTCCTGCTCGTCGGCACCAGTTTCGATCTCAGAACGTCGATCGAGGTGGTCGGTTTCGAGAACTGGCTGGCCTTCATCGTTTCCGTCGTCGCCTACCACATTGCATTTGCGGGGCTGATCTACTCCTGTGTCATTCTCTATCGCGACGGGATTCTGGGTTCCGTGGTGCGCGATACGGCGAAGGTGACGGCGATGGTGTTCGCCATCCTGATCGGTTCCCAGATGCTCAACCTCGTGGTGATTTCCTATGGCGGCGAAGAGCACATCCAGGAGTTCCTGCGCTCGTTCGACGACGAGATGGTCGTCTTCCTGGTGGTCATGGCCGTGCTCTTCATCTTGGGGTTCGTCCTTGATTTCCTGGAGATCATCTACATCGTCATTCCCATCGTCGGGCCGGTGATCTACGGCGGTACACTCGATCCCAAGTGGGTGACGATCATGATCGCCGTCAACCTGCAGACCTCCTTCCTGACACCGCCCTTCGGCTTTGCGCTCTTCTATCTGCGTGGCGTGGCGCCGCCGAACATCACCACGGGCCAGATCTACAGGGGTGTGGTGCCCTTCGTCATCATCCAGTTGATTGCGCTCACACTGATGTGGCTCATCCCTGACATCACCACATTCCTCCCGGACTTCCTGCCGGAGCATTGATCCGCCGAGGTTCAAGTCCCTCCGGTTGCACGTCCGTCGTCAGCGGGGCGTCGTCGCGGCAGGGTCCTGGGTGATGGAGCGTGCTTGCCTTCGCCCGTCCACGGTCAGGCGGACCTTGGCGGGAGATCGATCCAGCTGTCGTCGGTCAGGGCCTGCAGCGGTCGGAAGTTGCCCTTGTAGGACATCGTTTCGCTGCCAGCGATCCAGTAGCCCAGATAGACATGGGCGCGGCCTGTTTCCAGCGCGTGGGCGATGTGCCAGAGAATGAGCCAGGTGCCGAGGCTCCTGCGCGACATCTGCGGATCGTAGAACTTGTAGACTCCGGAAAGCCCGTTCTCCATCCAGTCGGTGAGCGAGACGGCGACGAGGATACCGTCTGTGGTGCGGGCCTCGACAAGGCGTGTATCGACAGGCGTGTCACAGACCATCTCCCTGAAGTCGCCGTAGTCCATCATCGACATGCCGCCACCCTGATGGCGCGCCTCGATGTAGCGACGAAAAAGCGCATGGTGTTCCGGCGTGGCCTCCGGCGCGGCAACGTTGACCTCGAGATCCCGGTTGCGGCGCAGGATGCGGCGGTGGCTGCGCGACGCACGGTAGTCCGTCACCGGTATCCTGACCGGAACGCAGGCATCGCATCCGACACACGCAGGCCGGTAGGCCACCTGGTGGGAACGTCGGAATCCGGCCTGGCTCAGAACGTCGTGGAGACGTGCCGGCTCGTCCGACGCCTGGAAATCGGTCAGCACCATCTGTTCCTCACGATCCGGCAGGTAGGAACAGGTGCGTTCCCTCGAGGCGGAAAACAGGACAAGTGGCCTGCCTTTGTCCCTTCCTTCCTTCATGTGAGACGCGGACTCCCGCTTTCCGGTTGTTCCCGATCATGGCATGGTGGCGCGATCCGGGATCGAGCCATGCAGTATACCAGACACCCCCCGGCGAACGGTGCCATACCGGAGATCGACATTGCGCCCTTCAGTGAGCGCGATGAGAAGGCCCGCGATCTCGTCGCAGCGAGAGTTCGTGCGGCGTGCGAGGATACCGGGTTCTTCCTGATTTCCGGTCACGGGTTTCCCCGGGCACTCCTCTCCCGCATCGGTGAGGCATCCCGCGAATTCTTCGATCTCCCCCTTGAGCAGAAGAGGCAGGTCGGCGAGAGCGGACCCGTCCCGGGCGGATTGATGTATTTCGGGCATGGCGCCGAAGCGCTTGGGGCCACTCTGGGAGCGGAATTGATCGGCGACTTCAAGGAGACCCTCGACTTCGGACCGGGATTCCATGGTGACGCGTGGCCGTGCGAACCGGCGGACCTGGAGCCGGCGTGGCGGGCGTGTTACGGGGCGATGTCGGAGCTGGCGCAGACATTGCGCCATGTGTTCGCCAGGTCCCTCGATCTTGACGCCGACGGTTTCGACAAACTGTTCGAGGGGCACCTGTCGTCATTGAGGGTCATCAACTATCCGGAGCAGACCCGTCCGCCGCGTCCGGGCCAGTTGCGGGCGGGCGCCCACTCGGACTATGGCGTCCTGACAATTCTCGCGACGGATGATGCGCCGGGTGGCCTTGAAGTCCTGAAACGGGACGGTTCATGGTGTGCCGTTCCCCACGTGGCCGGCGCATTCGTGGTCAACATCGGGGACGCGATGATGCGCTGGACGGATGATCACTGGGTGTCGACCCGGCACCGCGTGGTCAACCCGCCGCGTGACTCGACAAGGCCCACGCGCCGCCAGTCGATCGCCTACTTCCACAACCTGCCGCGTGATACCACCATCGCGTGCCTGGAACCGTTTCGCCAGGCGGGGCGTCAGCCGAAGTACCCGCCCATCACCTATGGTGAGTATGCGACGCTCCGCTATCGCCAGGCTCATGGCGACGACAAGAACCTCGAATTGTAGCGGAGGTCCAGATGACATCGCATTCAGCAGCCGCACTGGGCATCGATATCGAAGAGATTGACCGCAGACTTTCGGAGAACTGGAGTCTGCCCACCCGGTTCTACTCGGATCCGGATATCTTCAGTCTCGAGCTTGAGGCGATCTTTGCGCGGCGTTGGCAGTTCTTCTGCCCGCTCCACAAGGTGAAGAATCCGGGAGACGCTGCTGTGAGGCAGGTTGGACGCTATCCCGTCGTCGTCGTGCGCGGCCGTGACGGCCGCCTCAACGGATTTCTCAATGTCTGCCGGCACCGCGGCTACACCGTCGTTGAAAGGGACAAGCGTTCCTGCGTGCGCCTCGTCTGCCGGTACCACGGGTGGTCCTACAATCTCGACGGTTCGCTGGCTCATGCACCCGACGCCGCCGGCGAAGCCGGGTTCTGTTCCGCAGACCTTGGTCTCAGACGGGTAGCGGTCGACGAGTGGGGCGCCATGGTGCTGGTCCATCCCGATCCCGATGCGGCGCCCCTGCGCGATACCTACCCGGAGATGTTCCGCACGGCCCGCGAGGCCGGATTCGACATCGATACGGACGACTGGATCCCCTACAGGGAGGTCGTCTATGACATCCCCACCAACTGGAAGCTGTGGTACGACAACGGTACCGAATGCTACCACTGTCCCAACATCCACTCGGAATCCTTCGGCAAGGCCTTCAACGTGGATCCCGCTCTGACCGACATGCGCCTGGGTGAGGGTTTCACGTCGTACACGTTCATGAGCCCGGCAGAGAGGTCGGCCAACGACCTGATGGCGAACAGCTATATCTCGTTTCAGCTTTTTCCCGGCATGACCTACATCGCGCAGGATGAGTTCATGCACATGACCGGCATGACGCCCCTGGAACCCGGCCTGACGCGGCACACCGCGTACTACATGGCGCACAGAGGCGCTGACGAGGAGCGACTCGAAGGCTGGTTCAGGATCTGGGATGACACCTATCGCGAGGACAACGAGATCACGGCGGTGCAGTACGAGAACCTCAAGTGTGCCCGTCAGCCCCACAATCGCTATGTCGCCGGGCGTGAAGCACCGGCACAGCACATCAACGCCATGGTGTGGAAGGATTGCAAGGCGGCCCTGCTCGCCTGACCGCCGCGCCGCGCACAGCCTCGGCCAGGGCATGCCGGCCGCCTGAAGGCAAGGAGGGCGGTCACCCTCGAATTGTCTGAAGGAGGACCGTCATGCATGGCACGATCTGCGTGGTCGGGCTGGGAACCATGGGCCGTCCCATGGCCCGGTGTCTTGGCTCGGCAGGATGCGACCTGGTCGGTTGGGACAGAGATGCCGAGGCGAGGAAGGGGCTGGCCCTGGCATCTCTCGAGGAGACAGCGCTCGGGGCGGATACGGTGATGACCATGCTCCCGGATGGCGAGAGCGTGGCTTCGGTGATCGAAACCCTCCTTGAACAGCGGAAGGATCGCATCTTTCTCGACTGTTCCTCGATCGATGTGGCCACCACGCGCCGCCTTGCCGGGATGGCGGCAGCAGCGGGCTGCGGATTTGTCGATGCGCCGGTGTCGGGTGGCCCCGAAGGCGCAGCGAACGGAACCCTGAGCTTCATGGTTGGCGGATCGCCGGGCCATGTCGCCCGGGTCCGGCCCCTGCTCGACATCATGGGACAGCAGGTCATTCATTTCGGCGAGACCGGATCGGGCCAGGCCGCCAAGGCCTGCCACAACATGATCTGCGGCATCACCATGCTCGGTGTTTGCGAGGCTTTCGCGCTGGCGGAGTCTCTCGACCTCGATGCCGGGAAGTTCCACGACCTGTGCCGCGGAGCCGCGGCGCAGAGCTGGATTCTGGACAACCGCTGTCCGGTACCCGGACTGATGTCCGATGCGCCGGCAACCCATGACTACACCCCGGGGTTTGCCGCACGGCTGATGGCCAAGGATCTTTCCCTCGCCCAGCAGGCGGCATTGATCTCCGGTCAGACAACGCCCTTCGGAGCCGAGGCCGCACGGCGTTTCGCACACTTTGATGCATCCGGGCATGGTGACCTCGACATCTCCGCCATCTACCGGGCGATCCGTCGTGGATCGATGACGGGGTGATGTCAGGCCTTCAGGCGAGCGTTGTCCGGATCGTAGAAGGGCAGGGGCGACGGTGCCGCGGGACAGTCGTTCCCGAGGATCCTGATGGACCAGGAGCCCGGTCGCGTGTTGGCCCTGACATAACCCAGGGCAAGACGTTTCATCATGCGAAAGCCGGTGCCGGCCGATGTCACGTAGCCGACCGGCACCGAATCGAGGAGGATCGGATCACCGGGCAGCGCGTCCGCATCGCTGTCGGCTATGGTGAATCCGGCGAATCGCCAGGCGGATCCGGTTCGGCGCTGTCGCGCCACGGCATCGCAGCCCATGAAATCCGTCCTGTCGAAGGCAATGAAGCGCTCCAGTCCGGCATCGAACGGGGTGTACTCGATGCCGATGTCGAGACCCCAGGCGTGATAGCCCTTTTCGAGACGCAGTGAATCGAGGGCCCATGAGCCGAAGTCGACGAGACCCAGGTCCCGTCCGGGGTGCCGCAAGGCGTCGTGGACCGTCCGGAGATCGGCTGAAGCGAGATGAAGTTCCCAGCCCAGTTCGCCGGCATAGGAGACGCGCAGGGCCGTCGCTGCACATCCGGCGACGGTGACGGGGCTCGCGGTGAGCCAGGGCATCGCATCGTTCCCGAGACCGGCATCGGTTACGGTTGCCAGAAGGTCGCGTGACAGGGGTCCGGCCAGCATGAGGGTGGCGTCCTGCGCATATCCGCGGCGCAGTGTGACACGCCATCCCGCCGGCAGGGCTTCTCGCAACCAGTCGTGGTCACGCTGTTCGGCCAGGGTCGGACCGCACAGAAGATAGTGGTTCTCGCCCAAACGGGTGATGGTGGCCTCGCTCCAGATCCTGCCTGACGGGGTGAGCATGTAGGCAAGGCGCGTGCGGAGTGCTGCCGGAATCCGGCCACAGAACACCCGTTCGAGATACCGCGTTGCATCCGGTCCCTCGACCTCGAACTTGGAGAAACCGCCGTGGTCCATGATGCCAACACGATCGCGAACTCCCTCGCATTCACGCCGCACCGCATCGCGCCACGGTTCCCGGTCGCGGAAACTCAAACGCGCATCGTCCCTTCTGCCGTCGGTGTCGAACCAGGAGGCGCGTTCCCAGCCACCGATTTCACCGAAGACCGCACCCCTGGAAGCCAGGGAGCGATAGAGAGGTGTTGTCCTCATGGGCCGTGAAGAAGAGAGAAGACGCCGGGGGTAGGGAATGGCGTACTGCAGGCCGTAGACCTCGACCGCTCGTTCGACAGCCATCCCTTGCGTGGCCCAGTCGCCAAAGCGGCGGGGATCCCAGGCCGCCATGTCCCACTCGGTTTCGCCTTCGCTGATCCACTCTGCAATGGCTTTGCCGGCGGCGGCAGAATGGGTGATGCCGATCTGGATGCCGCAGGCATGAAAGAAGTTCCTCAGGCCATAGGCCGGACCGCACAGCGGCAGGGCATCCGGAGAGTAGGCGATGGGGCCGTTGACGAAACGCCGGACTCCGGTCTCCCGAAGCAGCGGAAAATGATCAAGCGCCTTTTCGAAGGCCAACGCGATATCGTCGGGTGACTCGTTGAAGAGCTGGTGGGCAAAGTCCTGTGGCAGCCCGTCGACGAAGGCTGGCCGGCCGGGATGATCGTAGGAACCCAGCAGCATCCCGGCGCCTTCGCGCCTCAGGTAGAAACCGAGATCGGGATCCCGCACCAGGGGGAAGGCTTCCTTCGATTCCAGGAGAGCGGTGAGGGGCTCGGTGACCAGGTACTGGTGCTTGAGTGTTGCCACCGGAATGGACTGTCCGGCAAGGCGCGCCACGGCTCCGCCGTAGAAGCCGGCGGCATTGACGACGGTGTGGGCGATCACGTCACCCTTGTCGGTCGTCACGCGCCATTCACCGCTGCGCGTGGCCGAAAGATCCGTGACCCGGGTGAACCGCTCGATCGCAGCACCGGCCTGGCGGGCCTGTCCGGCGAGCGCCTGCGTGAGTTGGGAGGGGTCGATGTCCCCTTCACCGGGATCGAGAATGCCACCGATAACGTCCGGTCCGGCCTTATAGTGGGGATGCAGCGCCTCCATCTCGCCAGGCGTGATCATCACGAGCTCCACGCCGGCGGAGGTCGCCAGACCGGCGAGGTGCCGGAACAGATCGATGCGATCCTCGCCGTGGGCCGGCCAGAAGGCGCCGGTATGGTGATAGCTGACGTCCTCTCCGAGATCGCCATAGAGACGCCGCGCATAGGCGCCTGCGCGCATTCCGAGCCAGCTTGTCGCATAGATCGGAATGTTGCCCGCAGCATGCCATGTGGAACCGGATGTGAGTTCATCCCTTTCGATCAGCAGGCACTCGGTGACACCGGCCCGGACCAGATGCCACAAGCAGGAAACGCCGACGGCACCGCCGCCGATGACAACGACCCTCGCCGAACTCTGCATTGTCTCTAGCGTTGTGCCAGGAGTTGACCGAAGCCGTCGATCGGGTCCGTGATCCCGAGATGCCGCAGGGTCTGCCAGTAGAGGGCCGCATTGCAGGCGACCACCGGTTTGCCTGTCAGTGTCTCCAGGGACGCGACGAGGTGGCAGACCGGAAGGGCCGTTCCCACCTGGAGGATGGCATCGCAGTCACTGGCAGCGACCTCGAGAAAGGCCGCCTCGATGTCCTCCGGCGACGTCTTGCAGATTTCCGGCAGCGATGGTGCGTCGGTGCCGGCGACCGCGGCCACGGCGAACCCGGCGTCCACCGCATTGCCGGTGACGACCTCATTGGTGGCAGCATCGAAGGGTGTGACGATGGAGATCCTCCTGGCATCGAGGCGCCGCAGGGCCTCATGACAGGCGGACGAGGCATTGAAGACCGGGATTCCCAGCGACGAAGCCAGACCGCGGCAGCGCTCCTGGAGTTTCTTCACGCCACCCGGCCCGGCGTCCGTGGTCAGGCCGATCGCCAGGGCTGCCGGATTGCAGTCCATCAATCTGGTGGCCTCGGCGTCGAGGTCCTCCGAAATCTTCTCGCCGCCCAGGCGGAATCTCTGCATCTGGTTTGTCACGCCAGGCGGACGCAGGGATTCAAGTTCCGGCTGCACGACGGTGTTCATCGCCGGTGTCATCACACCGATGATCGAGCGATAGCCCAGAGTGTCGGTCATTCAGCTGTTTTCCGTCAGCCAGGCGGCGAGCCCTTTCATCCCGTCGCGGTAGATGAGATCGCCGACGATCGACTCCAGTTTCTCTTCATCCTCCCTGGCACAGTCGAATGTTCCTTCCCAGATGCCGAGTGTCCAGTTGCCTTCGGTAATCGGGACGAAGCGGTGCGTGGAGAGATAGCCGGTGCAGGGCAGGGGCCCCTCGATGATGTCGTAGGTGTAGAAACGGTCGACATCGGAATGGGCCAGCAGCGTTTCGCGAAAGACGGTGCCGTCGACGATGTCAAGATGCCGCACCGACCCGACCGAGGTCGATGTACCTGTCTCCATGCGGGCGGCCGAGACGGCCGGATTCCACGCACCCACACTGTCGAATTCCCTGACGGCCGCCCATGTCCTGTCGATCGGGGCCTCGATGACGATACTGCGGTAAACGTTCATTCACTCGTCTCCAGTTGCCGGAAGTCTGATGGGAAAGCGCGAGCGGATGACCTGATCCGCTGTTGCTTCGAGGTGAGACGGCGCCGGGGCGTCGACGATGCGGGCGACTCTGGACCGTGCCCTTTCCCAGAGCGATACCGGACCGGACTCGACCCACTCGTGCACGCTGCGCCTGTCACCCAGGCACGGGTAGACATACTCGCTCTTCATGAGCGCCAGTGTCTGCGGTTCGCCAAGGTAGTGGCCATCGCCCCGAACAACGCGCTCCATGGCGTCAAGGTCGATGGCATCCGGCGTGACGTCAACGCCGCGCACCGAACGCAGGATGGCGCCCAGCATTTCGTCATCGATGACAAGGGCCTCTGGCGAGGCCACAGTGATGGATCCCAGCATGCCGACGGACAGATTGATCATGTCTGCTCCCGCGTGAGCAGCCAGGGCAATGGTGTAGGCCTTCTCATACCCGGCCTGGACGTCCGCCTCCTTGGAGTCTGTCATGCCGGCGGCAACCGTGGACGGCAGCTGAAGATGGCGCAGGAGCTGGGCTGCTGCTGCATTCGCAATGGCCGATTCGCCGCCTCCACCACTCATGGCGCCGGTTCTGAGATCGGAGATGAACGGCATGAAGGCGTGGATGACGGGGTAGCCGGGCTTGAGGAGGTCCACCACCATGAGGCCGGCGAGGGTCTCGGCGAGTCCCTGGGCGAGGGCGCCGGCCAGTGTGACGGGGCTTGTGGCGCCCGCCTGGCCCGCCGAACATGTCTGCAGCGGTATGCCTTCGGCGATGGCGGCGCGCATGATGTCGACACCATCGGGTGCATAGCGAAGAGGTGAGACTGCATGCACCACAACCGCCATGCAGAAGGGGTGCCGGCGAAAGCCGCCTTCGGCCCCAAGAGCGCAGTCGAACATGGACACCACCGGAGCGACGTGACCGGCATGGGCGAATGAGGTGCCGATGGGCTTGCTCGTTCCGGCAAGGCAGGCATAGGCGGTGTTAATGTCGATTTCGAAGGTGTCGGTCATGTCCCGCGCCACAAGGGGGCGGATGCCGTAGTGCACGTTTGGACACGCATCCACCACCCGCATGATGGAAAGGAGATCACGAAGCGTGGCGGCTCGATAGCATCCGGTGGCGGCATCGAGCACATCGATGGCGGCTCCGCCGGTGCCGGTATGGACCAGACCATTGCCCGCATCGATGCCCCGGTCCTCGACGAAGCCCGGCACGGTCACGCTCTTCGCCGCCCGCGCCACGGCCTTCTCGACCCGCAGGCGGGGGAAGATAATGCGCCCGTCCCCGTGCCGCCTGGCGCCATCATCAATCGCAAGCCGGATGAACCAGTCCGGAGCCGATGCCATGCCGATCCGTTCGAGAATGGAAAAGGCGCTGTCGATGATCGTGTCGCGGGACGTGTCATCGAGCGGCGAGAACCGGCCACCCCGGTCCCTGCGCGGAGCGTTTGCCGGGAGACTGGCCGATCCTCGGGATCTCGGCCGCGCCGCCCGCTGGTTGTCGGTCCGGCTCATGGAAAATTGTTGTCACGCTCCGGGTGCAGGTTCAATTCCGAATACGTGCGAGCCTCATTCGCATTCGCCCGAAACACCTGATCGGAGAACATCAAGTCGCATTATGGCCAAACGGCGCACGTCCGTGCGAGCGCCAGATAAGGTTGAACCGTGCTTCCGGTGAGAACCTGCGATCCGGTTTCCTCGACGTGCGGCTGGCGAGGCAGAAAGCAGGTGTTCAGGTCGTTGATCGTCGATTGCGACCCCGCAATCATCGCATCCTGTTGTTCGCGGCGGTTCCCGGGATAGAGTGGCTTGCGCCACTCACGGGACGAGAGCTCAGCTGTCTTCCTGGCGACGGAACGACAGTGAAGAGTGCATCACCATGGGTCGACAGTTGTGGCTGACAGGCTGCCTGCTCTTTATCGGTATCGCCTGGGGCGTGGTGCCAAGTCTGGCGCGGCTGGCCACGACCGAGGGGGCGGATACTCTCAATGCAACGTTCCTGCAGTCCCTGGCCGGTGGACTTGTGCTCCTGGCCCTGACGCTCGTGCGCGGCAAGAGGTTTATCCTGTCCTGGCGTCACATGTGGTTCTACACGGTGTGCGGCTTCACCGGGACCACGATCCCGACAGCCATCATTTTCGCGGCCTCTCCTGAAGTCGGAGCCGGCATGATCGCCATAGTGATCGCGCTTGCACCCATCCTCACCTACTTTGGCGCCCTCGTTCTCGGATTCGAACCGCACCGCTTCTGGCGTCTTGTCGGCATTGCCCTGGGCTTTGCCGCCGTGCTTCTCATCGTTCTCCCGGATCTCGAGATCGGGCTGGAGTCCCTGACCGCGTGGCTCCTCATAACCTTGTTCATTCCCACTTGCTATGCCATTGAAAGCCTGATCATTGCTCTCAGGCGACCACCGGAAGGCGATGCCATCATGCTGGTGGCGGGCATGCTGCTTTCGAGCGCGCTGGTGCTGCTGCCGGTTGTGCTGCTCGGCGGTTCTGCGGACACCCTGCTGCCCGGTTGGGATACGGCGTCCATGGCCGTGGGCAGCATTGCCCTCATCAACGTCACCGCTTACGTGATCTTTCTCTACCTGATCTCTGCTGCAGGCCCGATATTCGCGACGTTCGCCGGCTACCTCAACATGGTGTCCGGCGTCGTCTGGGGCATCGTGCTGTGGCAGGAAAGCCATTCGCCGTGGGTCTGGGGCGCGGTCGTCCTGCTGGCCGCGGCGATGTATCTCGTCACGGAACGCAGGACTGCACAGACGTGACCGACAGCTGGCGGCGCAAGTGAGTGTGCACCCGTGTCGGGCCGGACCGGCTGACAGGTGCAGCCGACCACGGTTGCGTTCCACGAGGTGAAGGTCCTTGTGGCGGTTGACAGCCTTAGCTGGTACAACGGCTGGGGAGGCATGGGTGATGGCATGAGTCGCAAGCGGACCTTCACCAAACGCCAGTTGCGTGATGCACTGGGCATGTTCGCGACTGGGGTGACGATCATCACGTCCTCGACGCGCGACGGCGAACTCCTCGGAATCACGGCGAATTCCTTCAACGCGGTGTCGCTCGATCCGCCCATGGTGCTGTTCAGCCTGTCCCGCGAAGCGCACAGTCTCAACAAGTTCGAGACATCGGACTTCTTCGCCGTCAACGTCCTGTCGACGCGTCAGCGTTCCCTCTCCGATCGTTTCGCCCGGGCATCGGTCGACAAGTGGAAGGATGTCGCCTATGAGACCGGCGTGACAGGATGCCCGATGTTTCCGGGTTCACTGGCGCGCTTCGAGTGCTACACGCGGTTTCACTACGATGGCGGCGATCACGTCATCTTTGTCGGTGAGGCCTTTTCGATGATGCTGGGTGATCCGGCCGATCCTCTTCTCTACTTCCAGGGACACTACCGTTCGCTGACACCCGATGTTTCAGACCTTGAATGGTCCTGAAGAGGTATGCTGGAGCCGGTGTTGCCGTTGATCCAGTCGAGGGCTGCTGTCACGTATCGGGTGATGATGTCGCAAACGCGACGCGCGGAGTCGTCACGCCAGCGCAGGGGCAGGATCTCTTCCATGTAGATCGCCTGGGAGAGTTCCAGCTGGATGGCATGGACACCCTGTGATGGATTGCCGTAGTGACGGGTGATGTAGCCCCCCTTGAAGCGGCCATTGACGGCGATGCTGAACGCGTTCTGCGCTGTCAGAGGCGCCACGACGCGCTCGAGGAGTTCCGGGTGGGCCGCCGCGCCGTCCGCCGTTCCGACATTGAAGTCGGCCAGCCTGCCATCGAAGAGGCGCGGCACCTCGGAGCGGATGGAGTGACCATCGAGAAGGACGATCTGCCGGTGGTGCTTCTGCAGCCTGGCGATTTCGCCGGAGAGAGTGTCGTGCCATGGCTTCCAGTAAAGCGCGATGCGTTCCTCGATTGCCCGGGAGTCGGGACGCTGTCCGGGTAGGTAGATTTCCTCGTGGTCGAAGGTCGTGAGGGGGACCAGTTCGGAGGTATCCTCTCCCGGATAGAGGACCCGTTCGTCCGTCGCCCGGTTGAGGTCGACGACATAGCGGGAATGGGTGGCGGTCACCACGGTCGCATCGAGGTCTTCGGCACAAGCGTAGAGCCTGTCGACATGCCAGTCGGTGTCGGGAAGGTGCCGGGCGATCGGTGTCATCCGGTCGGCGATTGCCGCGGGGAGCCAGGTGCCGACGTGGGGGAAACTGATGACAAGAGGGGCTTGACCCCGTTTCACGATGGATGTCTGCACAGGCGGGATCCCTTACGGCGTTGTCGGGCTGGCGGGCGCAAGAACGAGGTGGTGGGCGGCATTGGCGATCCTGCTGCCTGGAACAATGGCCACAGGTTGATTGGCATGCCAGCGCTCAACCAGGTTGTCATAGTATGGCGAAAAGGGATTGCCTGACTGTCCGGGCATGGTGATGAAGTGCCCTGTTACGGGATCGTCGAGGTCGATCACGGCGCGCAGCACCGGACCGTGGAAAGTGTCGAACGTCTCATCTGGGGATGCGAGACGGTAGCTCGTGGCAGCGACGCTGTAGCCGTCACCGCCCAACGGGATGCTGACACCGGTCACGGCGTCGAGAATGGGAACGAGACCAAAGAGCGGGTGGCGCAGGTCCATCGCATGGACATCACCCCAGACCCAGCGGGACGGATCTCTGCCATGTTCCCTGGCAAGGGTGTCCGCTGCCTCGTCGAGGGCGCGGCCGGAGACCTCGGCACACGTGAGGGTCTCGCCGGTCAGCGTATCGTTGCACCAGCCGTGGATGTCATCGGTGAGCGTTTCAAGAACAAACAGCGGGCGATCCCTCCATGCCCTTGTGAAGAGGTCGCCCAGTTCGTCCGCGTAGATGGCCCGCGTGAGAGCGCGATACCAGGTATGAAAGATCGTGGGCGCCACAAGGTCGGCATCCATGGAGTAGTCCCAGTTCTCCAGGCGAATCTGCAACAATCGGCCGGCCGTGGTCTGTGGTTCGCCAGTGAGGGCATGGGGAACCAGAGCCGAGGCAAGACCCGACCATGTGTCAAGCTGGAGGCGGAAGAAACTGGCCGGGTCGTGAGGCATCCCGCCTTCCAGAACGCCATGAATGCGCTGCGCCCGCCATTCAGGTTCCCATCGATGACTGAGGAAGTAGGGGTAGTCCCTGCCGACGGGGCGGTTGTTGGCCGCGGCGATGATGCCGGAGGGTGGATCCAGCACGCGGGGCAGTTCGTCGAAGGGGATGCGCCCTGCCCAATCCGATTCGCCGGAACTCCCGTCGACCGGGAGGCGGCCGTCGCCGGAACGCCGCACGGGCACGAGCCCTGGAGACAGCATTCCGATTGATCCCTTCCTGTCGGCATAGATGATGTTCTGCATCGGACCGGCGAAGTTGCGGCCAGCGCTGTCGAAGGCCTGCCAGTTCTCGGCCGTGTGGAGGAGAAGTGCGGCATTGGCGCTCTGGTCGTCGTCATGCAGCATGGTCCAGGCAAGTGCGAGCACTTCGTCGTCGTCGGTGTCGCCTTGGAGGGAACTGACCATTCCCGTCAGGACCGGACCGTGGCGGGTTTCGAGCATCGTGACCTGCTGGTTTCTGGAAAACCTGACGGCGATGGTCTCATCACGCACCGCAAAGGGCAGAGATCCGCCAGGCGTCATGTAGCGATCCGGGTTGTCGGGGTCACGACGTTCGATGAAGAGATCCTGGGTGTCGGGGCCGGTGTTGGAGAGCGTCCAGGCGATGGCGCCGTTGGTGCCGACGAGAACCATTGGCAGACCGGGCATGGTGGCGCCGGCAACGTTCAGACCGGGCGCCGCCATGTGGGCGAGATACCACACCGAGGGAATGGCGAAACCGAGATGAGGGTCGTTGGCGGCGAGCGGGGATCCCGAAACGGTATGATCGCCGCTCACGGCCCAGTTGTTGGAGCCGTTGTTGGTGTCGGGAAGAAGGCGGGCGAAGAGTGCCGCGTATTCCGCGAAATCAATTCCCTCCTCGAGGCCGATGACGGTTGTGTCGCTGTCAGGAGAGAAAGGAAAGAAACTCGCGGCCTTCTCCGGTCCCAGTTGCTGCACCAGCGCAGCATGCAGCGCTTCTTCGCGCCAGTTTCCCGAGAGCATGAGAGCCATGACCTTCAGCCAGGAGACGGAATCGGCGGGATGCCAGGGTCCAGGCTCGTTGGCCAGCAGGAGCGCAAGTTCCGGCGCCGGGGGGCCGGAGCGTGTAACGAGCCAGGCATTCACGCCTGCCGAATAGGCCTCGAGGACAGCACGCGCTTCGGGAGACAGGGTGGCAAAGGACGATCGTGCCGCCCGGTAGAGGTCGAGCAAGCGCAGGAACCGGTCGTTGTCCAAAGCCAGCGAACCCACGAGTTCCGCGATCCGTCCCTGAGCGCCGCGGCGTTGCATCTCCATCTGGAAGAAGCGATCCTGGGCGTGGGCGAAGCCGAGTCCGAAGTAGGCATCCTCGGGCGAGCTTGCGTGGATGTGGGGAATGCCCCATTCATCGCGCAGGATGTCGACCGGCCCGGAGATGCCTTCGACCGTGATCGTGCCGTCAATGTCGGGAAGGGAGGTCCTGAGCCAGAAGTAAAGGCCGGCGCCAATGGCCGGCACCAACAGCAGGATGACGAGGAAGACGCCGGCCATGCGGCGCACGAATGTCCTCATCAGGCTGATTTCCTGGCGCGAAGTTCCCGAAGAATGGACTCGCGATGTTCGTCGAGGCCCGGGATGTTGCCGCGTCGCGCAGGATCCTCGAACGCGGAAAACTTGATGGGATTGCCTGACATCCTGATGGCGCCCGCCTGGGCATCCTCGGCGGTGACGATCATGTTGCGCGACGCAACGTGCGGGTCAGACATGACATCCGCGACCGAGTTGATGGAGCCGCAGGGAACTCCGGCATCCTGCAGAAGGGCGAGCCAGTGATCGCCCGGTCTGCTGATCAGCACCTTCTCGATCTCCTCCTGGAGGGCATCGACGTAATCCGCCCGGGCGGCGTTGGTGGCAAACCGGCTGTCGGCGGCAAGGTGCGGGAGTTCGAGGAGGTCACAGAGCCTTTGGAAGAGGTCGTCATTGCCTGCTGCAATGACGATATGGCCGTCACTCGTCCTGAACGCATCAAAGGGCACGATCGAAGGGTGGCGTGTGCCAAGTGGACCGGGGATCTCACCGGTGGCGGCATGGCGGACGATGGCATTTTCCAGTATGGCTATCTGGCAATCGAGCATCGCCACGTCGATCATGCCCCCTTCACCGGTCCGGGCCCTGTGGTGGAGGGCCGACGTGATGCCGATTGCCGTGAAGAGAGCCGCCGCGATGTCACCGATCGAGGTCCCGACACGCGTCGGTTCGCCCCCCGGATGTCCGGTGAGACTCATGACGCCGCCCATGGCCTGGACAACCAGATCGTATGCCGGTCGGTTGCTGTAGGGGCCGTTCTGGCCGAATCCGGACACTGCAGCATAGATGAGGCCCGGATGCCGTTCCTTCAGAATTGACCACGGATAGCCGAGGCGCTCCATGACGCCGGGACGGAAGTTCTCGATGAGCACGTCGGCGGAACCAAGAAGGTGCTCGAACACCTTGCGGTCGCTGTCGTTCCTGAGATCGAGCGCGATGCTCTCCTTGCCGCGGTTGATCGAGGCAAAATAGCCCGAGAGCGGCCCCAGGAATGGTCCGATTTCCCTGGCGTCATCGCCTGTACCCGGCTGTTCGACCTTGATGACCCGTGCACCGAGGTCGTGCAGCATCATGGTGCAGTAGGGCCCGGCGAGGACCCGTGTCAGGTCGATGACCGTGATGTCATTGAGCGGTCCATCGGGCATGAACGACAACCCTCCTGGAGTGGGGCCGGACCATCACACGAAGCAGGGCCTTTCGTCCATCACAGGCGGCGGGCGAGTTCCAGGGCGTGATAGGTCAGGATGCCGCTGCAGCCGGCGCGCCTGAAACAGGCGAGGGCCTCGCCCCATACCCTGTCACGATCGAGCCAGCCGTTACGGCACGCTCCTTCAAGCATCGCGTACTCGCCGGACACCTGATAGGCGAAGACCGGAACGCCGAAGGTATCCTTCACACGGCGCACGATGTCGAGGTAGGGCATGCCGGGCTTCACCATGACCATGTCGGCGCCTTCCTCGAGATCGAGTGCCACCTCGCGCAGCGCTTCGTCGGAATTGGCCGGATCCATCTGGTACGTCCGCTTGTCGCCATGGCCGAGGCTGGCGGCGGATCCGACGGCATCGCGGAACGGCCCGTAGAATCCCGACGCGTACTTGGCGGCATAGGCCATGATGGCAACACGCGCATGTCCTGCATCATCGAGTGCCCTGCGGATGGCGCCAATCCGGCCATCCATCATGTCGCTCGGCGCAATGATGTCGCACCCGGCCTCTGCCTGGACGAGCGCTTGGCGCACAAGGATGTCGACAGTCTCGTCGTTGAGTATCTCGTCACCCGACATCACGCCGTCATGGCCATGGGTCGTGTAGGGATCGAGGGCGACATCGACAAGAACTCCGAGATCGTCGAAACGGCCCTTCAGTGCGGCGATGGCGCGGCAGACAAGGTTGTCCGGGTTGACCGCCTCCCGGCCATCTGCGCTCTTCATCTCCTCGGGGGTATGCGGGAAGAGGGCGATCGAGGGTATGCCGAGGTCGCGGGCTTCGCCGGCCGCCTCGACGAGAACATCGATGCTGATCCTGTCAATTCCTGGCATCGATTCAATCGGTTCACGCACACCGTTTCCCTCGCGGATGAAGACAGGCCAGACCAGGTTGGAGGCCGTCACGGCATGCTCGCTCACCATGGAGCGCAACCAGGGCGTCTGCCGCAGGCGCCTCATTCTCGTCGTGGGAAAACTGCCGGGGAAATGCGCCATGTCCCGTTCCCGCTTTGCCTGTTTCCTGAGATAGGCCGCAAGTCCGTCGCCTGCAAGGCAAGATCCGTGCCGCCCGGACCGGTCGACGGCGGAACGGGACCCAAGACAAGGTCCCGCTCCGCCGTGCCACTATCCCGTCAGGGCCGCTCCGCCGCCAGAAGGCATGGCCGCTGCCGGGATAATCCCGTGGAACTCCGCCGCCGTCTTGCGCCGACGGTGGTGGTCCTGTGATGCTGTAGGGGAAGGCAAGATCGGTCTCCGGTCCCTTCAGGGCCCACGGAGATCGATCCGTGGCGCTTTAGCGGTTGGTATCGCGGACGCAAGCTGCCCTATCAAATCCCGCGGATCCGCTTCACGAAGCGGATCATCCAGGGGCGATCATTCCCCTTGATCCCGTTAACTATGTCTCCGGATCGCGATTGTCAACGCTCTCCAGTCAGCCGGTGAAGGCCTGGATCCCGGTCTGGGCGCGGCCGAGAATGAGGGCGTGGATGTCGTGAGTGCCCTCGTAGGTGTTGACGGCTTCGAGGTTCAGCACGTGACGAATGACACCGTACTGATCGCTCACTCCGTTGCCGCCGTGCATGTCGCGGGATGCGCGGGCAACATCGAGTGCCTTGCCGCATGAATTCCGCTTGATGAGAGAGACCATCTCCGGCGTTGCCCGGCCTTCGGCCTTGAGGCGGCCCACCCTCAGGCAGGCCTGAAGACCTATGGCGATCTCCGTTTGCATGTCCGCGAGTTTTTTCTGAATGAGCTGGTTGGCGGCCAGCGGCCGGCCGAACTGGGTGCGTTCCAGAGTGTAGGAACGGGCGGCCTGCCAGCAGTAGGTCGCTGCCCCAAGCGCTCCCCAGGCGATGCCGTAGCGGGCATTGTTGAGGCAGCTGAAGGGCCCCTTCAGACCGCGGATCTCCGGGAAGGCGTTCTCTTCGGGACAGAAAACATTCTCCATGACGATCTCGCCGGTGGGGCTGGCGCGCAGACTGAACTTTCCCTCGATTTCCGGAGTCGACAGTCCCTCCATGCCTCGCTCTAGAAGGAAACCCCTGATGGCGCCCTCGTCATCCTTGGCCCAGACCACCATCACATCGGCGATCGGCGAGTTCGAGATCCACATCTTGGCGCCGTTCAACCGGTATCCGCCGGCCACCGCGCGCGCCCGGGTCGTCATGGAACCGGGATCCGAGCCGTGATCGGGCTCTGTGAGGCCGAATGCCCCGACCATGGCGCCGTTGGCCAGCGCCGGGAGGTACTTCTGGCGCTGTTCCTCGGTTCCGAAAGCGTGGATCGGGTGCATCACCAGACTCGACTGCACCGAGGCCGAGGAACGGTAGGCGCTGTCGATCCGCTCGATCTCGAAGGCGATGAGACCGTACGCGACCTGACTGATGCCGGCACAGCCATAGCCGTCGATTGTCGCCCCAAGCAGTCCCATCTCGCCCATGCGCCGGATGATCTCGCGGTCCCCGGCTTCCTCGCGAAAGTCCTTCATCACCCGCTGCGCCAGGTAGTCCTCGCAGAACTGCCGGGTGGAATCGCGGATCATGCGTTCGTCCTCGTCGAGCTGTTCGTCGAGCAGGAACGGGTCGTCCCACCTGAAGGAGGGCCGGGAAGGGATCGTGTTCACGGTCAATGTCTTTCTGAAGTGACGGATCAGCGGCACCCTAATCCGAACTCCTTCACGCGATCAATCGCGTGAACGCAACCAGCGGCTCACGCGGGATCCTCCGCGCCGCAACACGTGGAAAGCAGGCCGTTTGGTTTGGTTGTCAAGACGCGTCGCCGTCCCGTTGCCGCAGCGCTCGATCCCGCCATCAGGACGCGCGCCCAGAACCGGCTCGAGGGAAGGAAGTCACTTCAGTGTCCTGTCCATGTGACTTGATCATACCGATCTCGACCATGGATGACGGCTGGGATATTGATCCTCATCTACAAGAAGCAAATGCAAGAACCAGAAATGGGGTCAGAACCGGGAAGGAAGAAGACATCCCGTTTCGGTTGATGTGGACGAAGCCAGAGACTTCCACGCTCTCAAGCCCGGCGCTGTCGGGGGAACGGCGCGAGGGCCTCATCGGCCATCGGCGCGGGGCCGCTCGTTGTCGGGATCATAAGGTGGCGCTTCGATGATCCGGGCGGGCCGGCGCTCGCCGAGTATGTCGATGTCGAATTCACGCCGCAAGTCGACAGCGCCAGGGTCCAGGAAGGCGAAGGCGAGGCTCTTCGACACCCGGTGGCCATAGCCGCCTGAACTGATGAAACCCGCGACTTCGCCGGCGAAGTACACGGTCTCTCCGCCCTGGCAGTCGGCGTCGCCGGCCTCCACCTCGAGACTGCTGCAGTGCCACCTTGGCGGCTGATTCAGGCGTGCAAGGGTCGCTTCGCGGCCGATGAAGTCTCCCTTGTCAGGTTTGAAGAAGCGCGCGGCCGCTGCTTCGGGAAGCGTCACCTCGTTGGTGAGCTCACTGCCGGCGTGATATCCCTTTTCGAGGCGCATGGAATTGAGAGCGAATGAGCCGAAATACCCGATGCCGTATTCCTGGCCTGCGGCCATGACGGCATCATGGACCTCTTCCATCGCCGTTGCTGGCGCGTGGATCTCCCAGCCGAGTTCGCCGCTGTAGGAAAGGCGTAACGCCCGGGCCCGGGTTCCCCCGACGCCAATGGTCCTGCAGGAAAACCAGGGGAAGTTCGCATTGTCCAGGGGCATACCCGTCACGGCTGCCATGACGTCACGCGAACGCGGGCCGGCGACGGCAAGACAGCCAAGGACATCCGTCACGCAGCGCACGGCGAGGCGTTCGCCCGTGTGTCTGTGACACTCGAACCAGTCGAGCACGCGCTGCTCAAGGTAGGCTGCGAACGTGAGGTAGTAGCAGGTCCGATGGAGTCTCGTCACTACGACTTCGGCTTCGATGGTGCCGGCATGATTGAGGAGGTGGGCAAGCACAATTCCGCCGTCGCGTGATGGCAGCCTGTTGGCGACGAGACGGTCAAGGAATGAAGCGGCATCCTGCCCTTCGATTTCCACCTTTGAGAAGGCGGCAAGATCTGCGACTCCAACCCCTGTGGCGACCATGCGGCACTCCGCGCCGACAATGGCGAAGAGGTCCGAGCGGCGAAAGCTGTAAATGTCCTGTTGCGGCGTGCCCCTTATTGCAAACCAGCGGGGCTGTTCTCGGCCGTAGACTTCCTCGAAGATCGCACCCTTTGCCATGAGACGTCCGTGGAGGGTGCTGGTCCAGGCCGGCCGTGCAGCCGGCCGGTTGAGGCCGGGGTAGGGGATGGCCCGATGCAGGACATAGTCCTCCTTCGTCTTCTCGAGAACCCAGGCGCGGTGCGCGAAGGAACCGTAGCGGCGCGGATCGACGTCCTTCATGCTGATCTCGGCGGCGCCATGCATCATCCACTGCGCGAGGTACTTGCCGGCTCCCGGACCCCAGGCGATGGCCGTTTGCGCGGCACAGCAGCACCAGTAGTTTCTGAGGCCAGGCGCCGGCCCGAGAAGCATGTTGCCATCGGGGGTGTCGGGAATGGCTCCGTGGAAGATGCGCCTGATCCCGGCGTCCCGGAAAACGGGCATGCGCTCCAGGGCGATCTCGAGCCAGGGTCCGATGCGGTCAAGGTGCGGTTCGAAGAGTTCGTGTTCGGCCTCCCAGGGCGCACCGTCGTCCCAGACAGTGGCAGGATCCTCCTTCTCGTAGATGCCGATCAGACCCGCGAGCTGTTCCATGCGGCAGTATCCACTGAACGCAGCCATGTCCCGGATGACGGGAAGTTCCTGCGGAAGGTCAGCAAACTCCGGTATGTTTCCTGTCACGACATAGTGATGCGTGGTGTTGGCCACAGCCAGATCGAGACCGGTCCACTGTCCGATCTGTCGGGCGTAGGCACCGCCCGCGTTGACCACGTGCTCGCAAGCGATGGTGCCCTGTTCGCTGATGACTTGCCACTCGCCGTTCGGCAGAGGGCGAATGTCGGTCACCCTGTTTGACTGGACGACTTCCGCACCCAGTGCACGCGCACCTGCTGCAAGGGCATGGCAGGCGCCGGCAGGGTCCACATGACCATCATCCGTGGTATGGAGCGCCGCTTTCACGCCGTCGAGACCATAGAATGGGAAAAGTCGTGCGATTTCGTCGGGTCCGACGATTTCCGCGGGATGGTCCAGCCCACGGCATACGCTCGATACTTGCCTCAGCCAATCCAGTTCGTCCTCGCTGAAGGCCAGGTAGAGGCCGCCGCATCCGTGCCAGCTCGCGGAATGGCCCGTCATCGCCTCGAGTCTGGGATAAAGCCCCACTGCATGACTCGTGATCTGCGCCATGGGGAGGCTTGAACTCAAGTGTGCGACCAGGCCCGCGGCGTGCCAGGTGGAACCTGACGTCAGGCCGCTTTTTTCGATCAGCACGCAATCGGTCCAGCCCTCGCGTGCGAGATGAAACAGCAGACTTGTGCCCATGATGCCGCCGCCGACGATGACAACATGTGCGTGTGACCGCATGGAGTGTTCCCGATGGCGCTTGACGGCGGGTGTATCTGAATTCAATATGGAATGCAAAATGGAATCGCAGTCTGATGGCGATTGCCCAGTCCGAACTCGTTATCGATGACGTCTATGCACGCCTGCACGGCATGGTCGTTTCGAATGTCCTGCGATCGGGTCAGAAACTCGTAGACAGGGAACTTGCAGAATTGCTGGGTGTCAGCCGAACGCCGGTGCGCGAGGCGCTCGGCCGGCTGGCCATGACCGGTTTGATCGAGAATCGCGCTCGCCGCGGTTACTACGTCAGCCGGTTCTCGGCAGACCAGATATCGGATCTCTATGAGTTCAGGGTCATGCTCGAAGTCAACGCGGCGATGCTGGCCGCACGCCATGCGCGGTCGTGCGATCTCGACGAGTTCGAGCGCATCCTGGGCGACCTCGACAGCCCGTCACCGGAACCAAGCCGCCTTGCCAAGGCGGTGAGGCTCGATCTCGAGATTCACGATCTGATCGCGCGTGCCAGTGGCAATCGATCACTTCATCAGGCGATCCGTAGCGTACTGGACAAGGTAATGTGCTTCGTCTCGGTGGAAATTGCCAACCGGGAGGCGCTCGCGACGGCCTGCCATGAACACCACGAACTGTTCCAGCTCATCAAGAGGAGGGACGAGGAAGGAGCAGCCGCTCTCATCCGCATGCATGTCGACAATGCGCGAAAGAACCTTGTCAACGTGTTTCAGGCCCGTGACGACCTGCACAATTCCGTCATGGCGACGAACAGGTCGTAAGGCGGGAACGCTCATCCCGCACAACACTGCGGATGGGTCAACCAAAGAAGGAGGGACACATGACTGACATGGACATCCTGTTGAAGGAGATGGAAACCGGCCGCATGAACCGGCGGGAGTTTCTGGAACGGGCCGCCGCTTTGGGCGTGACCGCCGTTGCCGCCACGACCCTGCTGGAAACATCGGCCTATGCGGCAACGCCCAAGCGAGGTGGTGAGGTGGTCTGGGCCGACGGAGAATCGAGCCCTGCGGAAACCTACGATCCCACCAAGATGCTGAGCGGAACAGATGCCACCCGGTCCTATCAGGTCTACAACCGGCTGACCAATCTGGACCACGACCTCAATGTCGTTCCGAACCTTGCCGAGGAGTGGGAATCAGCCAACGACGCCACGGAATGGACCTTCAGGCTTCGCGAGGGCGTGGAGTTTCATGACGGAAAGACGCTGACGTCGGAAGATGTCCTCTATTCGCTGAATGAACACATCAAGGAGGATTCGACATCGCCGTCGAAGGCGTTGCTGTCGTCCATCGTCGACATGAAGGCCGACGGTGACAACGTCGTGACCATTACGCTCAACTCGGGCAATGCCGACTTTCCCATTCAGCTCGGTCACGACTACCACACGTCGGTCGTCCCCGCTGGCTGGAAGGACGGCGATCCGGTGGTCGGCACGGGACCATACAAGCTCGTGGAGTTCGAGCCCGGCATCCGTTCTATCGTCACGCGCAACGAGAACTACTTCAAGAGCGATGCTGCCTGGGTCGACACGTGGATCACGCAAAACGTCACTGACGCCACGGCACGGACCAACGGCATGCGGACCGGGACGATCGACATATCGGGGGTCGACCCCCGTGTCGCCGACATGATCGGCCGCGATTCCGCCATCACCGTGCACTCGACGCCATCGGGCGCCCACTTCCTGTGGTCGATGATGTGCGACCGGCCGCCTTCGGACGATCTCAATCTGAGGCTTGCGCTCAAGCACTGCGCCGAGCGTCAGGCCATGGTCGACCAGTTGCTTCTCGGCCACGGAACCGTTGGCAACGACTTTCCGGTCAACCCGGGGATTCCGATGTACTGCCGGGAAATCCCCCAGCATGACTACGATCCCGACAAGGCCAAGTTCTATTGGGACAAGACGGGGCTGTCGAGCGTCGAGATTTCGGCCTCGACGCAGGCAGGCGAGTTCGCAGTCGATGCATGTGTCATGCTTCAGGAGAGCGCCAAGGCGGCGGGCATCACGATCGACATCAAGAGGGTGCCGGCCGACGGTTACTGGGAGCACACCTGGATGAAGGTGCCGATCTGCGCCTCCAACTGGAACTCCCGGCCGACAGCGGACCTCATTCTGACCCTCGTGTTCCAGTCGGACGCCGAGTGGAACGAAACACAGTGGAAGAACGATCGCTTTGACGAACTCCTGGTGCTGGGCCGCAAGACCGTTGACCCGGTTCTGCGCTACGAGATCTACTGTGAAGCTGAAGCACTGGTTCATGGTGATGGAGGGGCCTTCATTCCCTTCTTCATGAATTTCGTGGAGGCCACACGGCAGAGAATTCAGGGTTACCGCGGCAGCCCGGCGTTCAGCGGCGGAGCGGGCTGGCCCTTCGAGGACGTCTGGGTCGACGACAACATGGCGGGCTGAGAGGCTTGGGAGCGCAGTCCTGGCGGCTTGCGCTTCCGCCCGCTCTTCGGTGAAAGGAAGTAATGTGGAATTCAAGGGGAAACGTGCCCTGGTGACCGGCGGCAGCCGGGGTATCGGGTTTGCCGTCGTCAGGTCGCTGCTTGAAGCGGGCGCCCGCGTGGCAGTCAACGGCCGAACCCCGCAATCTGTCTCCAAGGCAATCGGGAAGCTCGACGGCGGGGACCGCCTGTTGGCCGCACCCGGTGATATCGGCACCGTTCACGGATGCGAAACTGCCGTCGACACCGCGGTCGCGGCGTTCGGTGGCCTCGATGTGCTGGTCAACAGCGCCGGCATCGGATCAGGGCGGCCCATCGAGGATTCGGATGAGGCCATGTGGGACAGGCATGTGGACGTCAATCTGAAGGGCACGTTCTTCTGTTGCCGCGCCGCCCTCACGGCGCTTCGCGCCTCCTCGGGCAACATCGTCAACATCGCCTCCGATGCCGGTCTCATGGGTGTTCCGGGAATTGTCGTTTACTGCGCCTCGAAGGGCGGAGTGGTCAACATGACCCGGGCCATGGCCATCGAGGTGGCTCCGGACGTCAGGGTCAACTGCGTGTGCCCTGGTTACGTCGATACGGACATGATTCGCCGCGACCACATTGACCGGAAGGCCGATCCGGCAGCCGCTGAACAAAGGATGATCGACTATGCGCCGCTGAAGCGAATCACGACGCCCGAGGAGATCGCGCATGCCGTGCTCTATCTCGCGTCCTTCGAGGCACGCTTCATCACGGGTGCGGCACTGGCGATCGATGGTGGTACGACAGCCGGCCACTGACCGCGTCCGATGTTGGAATCTCCCCGGGGTCTTGCGCGGTCCTGACATGTGCCGGTTCAGATGAACAGCCTCGGGTCACTCATTGTCAGGCGTCTCGCGTTTGCCATTCTGACATTGTTCATCATCTCGGTGCTTATCTCTGTCGGCGTGGAACTGTTGCCAGGCGACCTTGCGCGGTCGCTTCTCGGCCAAATGGCCACGCCTGAGACATTGGCGGCGCTGCGCAAGGAACTCGGCCTCGATCAACCCTATCACATCCGCTATCTCGCCTGGCTTGGAGACGTCTTCAGGTGGGACCTGGGACGCTCGCTCGCCAACAACATTCTCGTGAGTGAGCTCATCGGCGTGCGGCTCGAGAACACCCTCTTTCTTGCAGCAGTCGCTGCCGTCATAGCGGTCCCCGTCTCCGTCATTCTGGGGCTCGTCGCGGCGCTTTACAGGGAATCGTTCTTCGACAAGTTCGTTTCCATGACCACGCTGACGACGATTTCATTTCCGGAATTCCTGGTCGCCTACATCCTCATGGTGATCTTCTCGGTGCAGTTTCCTTTCTTCCCGAGCATGGCGAACGTAACCCACGACATGGCTTTCTGGGACCGCCTCCATGCCGTGGCGCTTCCGGTCATGACCCTGGTCCTCGTGGTGGTCGCGCACATGATGCGCCTGACACGGGCCGCCATCATCAACGTGCTGTCGCGACCCTACATCGAGATGGCCGAGCTCAAGGGCATGTCGAGTGCCTGGATCATCGTCTGGCACGCCCTGCCCAACTCTCTGGCGCCCATCATCAACGTCATCGTGATCAACATTGCCTACCTGGTCGTCGGCGTCGTGGTTGTCGAGGTGGTCTTTGTCTATCCGGGGCTTGGTCAACTGCTGGTCGATTCGGTATCGAACCGGGACTTGCCGGTCGTGCAGGCCAGCGGACTGATCTTCGCCGCCACCTTCATTTTTCTCAATCTCACGGCGGATATTCTCTCCATTCTCGCCAATCCGCGCCTGAGGCACCCAAAGTGATCGCCAGGTTGACGCGATCCTTCCTCAAGGTGCCGTGGAGCGCCCAGCTCGGGTTCGTGATCATTGCCCTCAATGTGATCGCCTTCGTGTTTGCGCCGGTCCTGGCGCCATATCCCGAGACGCAGATTATCGGTCGAGGCTGGGAACCCGGCTTCTGGGCCATGGACTGTTCCGACGAGGCCGTCAGCCAAAGAGGCCCTTGCTGGTCCGAATTCAACACAGGCCGCGTCGAAGGCAAGGCCTGGCTCGGCACCGACCACCTTGGACGCGACCTCCTGACCCGCCTTCTCTACGGTGCGCGGAACACGATCAGCATTGCGCTCCTCATCACGGGCCTGTCGTTCTTTATCGGCATGACGTTCGGCTTCCTGGCAGCCACGATGCGTGGCTGGGTCGACCAGCTGATCAGTCGGATCGTCGACATCATGATGGCCTATCCGACCCTCATCTTCGCTCTCATCATCCTGTCGGTCGCCGGCACGTCCACGCTGGTGCTGGTCCTCGTCATCGCGATTCTGGATTCGACTCGCGTGTTTCGCCTGTCTCGTGCCGTCGCCATGGATATCGTGGTGACGGAGTACGTCGAGTCCGCGCGTCTGCGTGGCGAAGGATTGCTGTGGCTCATGCGCCGCGAGATTCTGCCCAATACACTGCCACCGCTCATTGCCGAGTTCGGGTTGCGGTTCTGTTTCGTCTTCCTGTTCCTGAGTGCCTTGAGTTTCCTTGGCCTGGGACTGCAGCCCCCCATGGCCGACTGGGGGAGCATGGTGAAGGAGAATTCCGGTGTGATCACCTTCGGTGTCTACAACGCCCTCATTCCGGCATTCGCCATCGCCTTCATCACGATCGGCGTGAACCTGGTGGTGGACTGGTTCCTGCGCAAGGCGGCAGGCCTGCGCGACGAGTACTGACACCATGACCCGTCTTCTGACCATGACGAAACTTGTGATCGAGGGCTTTCAGAAGGACGGCTGGACGACAATCGTCAATGGAGTCGATGTCCATATCGACCGCGGAGAGGTACTGGGACTCATAGGGGAGTCGGGTGCCGGCAAGTCGACGATCGGCATCGCCAGCATGGGTTACTGCCGCGCGGGCTGCCGGATAGTTGGCGGCAGCATTGTCTTCGATGGCATGGAACTCACCACGGCGTCGCGCAGGGCGCTACGCAGGATTCGTGGGCGGCGTGCATCCTATGTGGCACAGAGCGCGGCCGCGTCCTTCAATCCCGCCCATCGGCTGATCCGCCAGTACGCCGAGGCGCCGGTGCGCCACGGCGTTCTCGCCCGGATCGAGGCAGAAAGGAATGCGCGCGCGATCTACCGTCGGTTCAACCTCCCGGACCCCGACAGGATCGGCGGCAGGTTTCCGCACCAGGTCTCGGGCGGTCAACTGCAACGCGCCATGGTGGCGATGGCGATGGCGTGCAGTCCCGACCTGATCGTCTTTGACGAACCTACAACGGCACTCGACGTGACCACGCAGATCGAGGTCCTCGCGGCCATCAAGGACGCCATCAAGGACCTCAACTCGGCAGCCATGTACATCACACATGATCTTGCCGTGGTCTCGCAGGTCGCCGATCGCATCATGGTCCTGCGCCACGGCGACCTCGTGGAGGAAGGCCGCACGAAGTCCCTTCTTGCCAGTCCTCGAAGGAGCTACACGCGGGCACTCCTGTCAGTCCGCAAGGGAGGCGGTGAGAGAGTTGCGCACCCGGAGCAGGGACAGCGACTTCTCGAGGTGCGTGACGTGTCGGCTGCCTACGTTGATGGCGTCCCGGTGCTCAGGCAGGTGAATCTTGAAGTCACCAGAAGCAAGACGGTCGCATTGGTCGGCGAATCCGGAAGCGGCAAGAGTACGTTGGCACGTGTCATCACCGGACTCCTGCCTCCCGAGGCCGGACACATCCTCTTCGACGGCCAGGACCTGCGTCCCCGTTTCTTCGAACGGAGCAAGGAAATGCTGCGCCGCCTGCAGATGATCTACCAGATGCCCGATGTCGCACTCAATCCGCGCCAGAAGGTCCAGGAAATCCTTGGCCGTCCGCTGGCGTTCTACTTTTCCATGAGAGGTTCAGAGAAACAGAACCGGGTCAGCGAGCTGCTGGAGCAGATCGAGCTGCCCGACCACTATGCAAGCCGCTATCCGTCCGAACTCTCAGGAGGCGAGAAGCAGCGGATCGCCATCGCCCGCGCCCTTGCCGCACGGCCGGATCTCATCATCTGTGACGAGGTGACGTCGGCGCTCGACCAGCTCGTCGCAGCGGAGATCCTGAAGCTCCTGCAACGGCTGCAGAACGAACTGGGCGTATCCTACCTTTTCATCACGCACGACCTTGCCACCGTGAAGGTCATTTCGGACGAGATCGTGGTCATGCTCGAGGGCAGGGTGGTCGAGCATGGCGCCACCAACGAAGTCCTGGAACCGCCGCATCACGAGTACACGGAGATGCTTCTCGCATCGGTGCCGGAGATGGACCCTGACTGGCTCGACACGCTTCTCGCAACACGTGTCGGCGCCCTTCTGCGCGAAGGCGAGCGCATGCACGCACCGGAATGAAGCATGACGGGCATCCACCAAACCCGAAGGTGAACGGAGGGAACGCATGAGAAAGTGGCTCAGCAACGCGATTCGCTATGTGGACGAGTGGCTCGACTTCCAGATGCGTCTTACCCGGCAACCGGGCTGTGTCCTTGCGTTCGCCAACAAGGGGCGCATCACTTTCGAAAAGGCCTATGGCCATGCCGACATCGCGCGACGCCAACGGATGACTCCGCGCCACCGTTTCCGGGTTGCCTCCCACTCAAAGAGCTTCACCGCAACGGCCATCCTTCGTCTGAAGGAGGAAGGGAAGCTGCGTCTCGATGAGCCAGTGGGAGCCTACGTCGAAGGACTTCACCCGTCTGTGTCCAGTGCGACGCTCTCTCAACTCCTCTCCCACGGCGCCGGTGTGGTGCGCGACGGCAGGGATGCCGGTCAATGGATCGACGAGCGCTCGTTCGCCGACGAGGCTGAACTTCGCGCTGCCCTTGCCCAGCCGCTCGTGATTCCCTCTGACAGCCGCATGAAGTACTCCAATCACGGGTTCGGATTGCTCGGTCTGGTGATCGAATCGGTGACTGGCGAAACCTATGGGTCGTGGGTCGCGCGTAACGTCCTTCGCCCATCAGGTCTCGGCGAAACGACGCCAGACATGCCGATTGCCGGGGGAGCGCCCCTGGCACGGGGGCACGGCACCAACCTTCCGCTGGACAGGCGCTACGTGATTCCCGCCGACAATCCCACCCATGCCCTGGCGGCGGCGACCGGCTTCGTCTCGACGGCAGGCGATCTCGTCCGTTTTTTCGCAAGCCTCGATCCCGACTCACCTCGAAGTGTTCTCACGCCCGAAAGTCGGCGAGCCTTGATCCGCTGGCAGTGGCGTGATCCCCACTCGTCCGAAGATGGCGGCTACGGCCTCGGCATGTGCCTGGGGTTCGTTGGCGGGCTCGAGTGGGCCGGCCACGGCGGTGCGTTCCAGGGTGTCAGAAGCCGCACCGTGATGCTGCCGGGCTCGGGGATCAGTTTTTCCGTGCTCACCAATGCCACCGACGGCCCCGCCGAGGCTTGGGCGGACGGCATCATCAGAATCCTCAGGACGTTCCGGGACAATCCGATTCCCGGATCCTCCGCACATTCATGGACCGGCAGATGGTGGAGTTCCGGAGAGGCGGTCGATCTCGTGGCCTTCGGCAACCGCGTCCTCGTGGCGCAGCCGGATCGTCTTGATCCGTTCAATGCGGCCGACGAGATCACCCTTTCCGGAGAGGACCAGGGGACCATCAGCCTTTCCGGCGGCTATGGCATTCACGGCGAGCCTGCCAGACTGGAACGCGGGCGCGATGGCAAGGTGAAAGAGGTCTGGTTTGGTGGTTTCCGGTGGGTCGGCGAGCGCCGCCACCGGGCCGAGCTGAAACGGAAGTACATGGGCCGTCAAGGGAGGCCAAGGCGATTCTCTTGACCGCCCTGTGCGTCTGCACGATGGCCGTAATTCTCCGGGGATCAGCTCCGGATGCGGTTCCATTCAACGCAATGCCGGGACGTCCCCTCTTCAAGGTCCCTCAATGTTGTGAGCCCGAACACGGAGGTCGCGTCACTGGAATGGGCAATGAACTGTGCCCGGTGGCTGGCGAATCATGTAGACTCCCGAAGGACCGGACTGCGGGGAGGAAGAGAAGATGAGCGTTGCCACCATCACGACGGTCGAACCCGATACGCCGAGCGAAGAGATCGGCGCAATTCTCGAACGCGATGGCTGCATCATCGTCAGGGACGCTGTCGATCATGCAACGATCGACGCCCTTCTCGCGGATCTCGATCCCTATCTCCGGCGCAAGCCCTGTGGCAACGGCAACTTCGTCGGTTACAAGACAAAACGCCTGCATTCACTCTTCGGAAAATCCCGGCGAGTCCAGGACTTTGTCCTCCACGAGCGGGTGCTCGACATCATGGACCTGACGCTGTTGCCGTGGTGCGAGAACTACCAGCTCAATTCGAACTCGATCACGGCGATCGGGCCGGACGAAACGCCGCAACCGCTGCATCGCGACGATCTGCTCTATCCGCTTTCCCATCCCAGCGAACGCAACGCCACATCCACCGTCTTCTGGGCCCTCTCCGACTTCCGGGAAGAATATGGCGCCACGCGACTCATCCCCGGAAGCCACAAGTGGGACGATCACAGGGTGCCTCAGGACGACGAGACCTGTGCCGCGGTCATGACGAAGGGGTCTTTCTGCGTCTTCGTCGGTGGCGTCTATCACGGTGGAGGGCGCAATCTCACATCGGATGTCTGGCGCATCGGCATGTTTACGGGCTTCACCCTTGGCTGGTTGCGCCAGGAACAGAACTGGTATCTCTCCGTGACGCCGGAAGAGGTGAGGGAGATGCCCGAGCAGCTGGCGCGTCTGCTCGGCTTCAACATCCACCGGCCGTTCCTCGGCTGGGTCCAGGATTTCCAGGATCCCTACGACGTCATCAGGGGCTACGAGGAGCTGTCGCCCGGCGGCAATGATCTCTACGCCGAGGGCGCCACACGACCGGTACCGGGAGCTGGCGTCAGGGTTGCGTGACCCGAAAAGGCCCGGGATTGCCATCGCGGACAGGAGTTTCCCCAGCGCTCGATGGCCAGAGTTCGACACGCTGTGTCGACGGAATACAACCGCTTCCGGATCGAGTTGGAAACCTGTTTCGCCGAGGTCATGAACGACTTCGCTGACCGCGTCATCAGTTCATGCAGCGACGACGGCCCGCTGGCCGTGCGCCGACGGACCTGTCGCTATGCGGGGGTTGTGGATGTCTTCAGCTGAGGTCGGGAAAGCTGTCGCGCTCGAAGATCGTGTAGCCCTCGTCGCCAGGATCCTCAAGGTCGATGAGCGGGGTCGAGGAAAAGACGCCGTCGAATGCGCCGTCCTGAAGTGAATTGTCAGGGGCCTTCGTCATCATCTTGAATGTGTGGTGATCCTGATCCGGGAATACCGGAGGGTTGCTGATCGCGTTGTAGGAAAACTCCAGGAGAATGCGGTTCCAGGACGCCCGGTTGTCGCCTGAGGCATGCACGGTGTTGCAGTGAAAGAAGAGGCCATCGCCAGGTTCGAGTTCGATGGCGACATCTTCGAAACGTTCCAGCATGGCCTTGACGCGCTGCGGGTGGATGTTGGCGTACGCGTGCTCATCACGGATGCGATCAACCCGTCCCATGTGGTGCGAGCCTCTCAGCATGTGGAGGCATCCGCTTTCCTCCGTCGCCCTGGTCAACGCCACGATACAGGTCAGCATGTCCGGCTTCAGGCACCCGTCCTGGTACCAGCCACCGAAGTCCTGGTGCCAGACAACCCGGCCGCTGCGTCCGGCGGGTTTCTGGACGAGCTTCGAATGGTAGTGATACACAGGCTCGTCGATCAGGGCTTCGGCACCTTCCACGATGCGGGCGAGACGCGTTGCCGTGCCGAGCCAGTCGTCGCCATGACGCACCCAGCCCAGATAGTCGTGCTGCGTTCTCTCGCTGCCATCGTGAATGGTCGCAAGGCGCCCGCCAATGCCCGGATCCTCTTCGATCGCCTGGCGAAGCGGTGCCAGTTCCGACTTCGAGAAGAATCCCGGCAGCAGGAGATAGCCGTCCCGGTGATATCGGGCAATGTCGTCAGGAGTGAATGTCATCACGGACCTGAAAGGCGAAAGTGCATCATGCACCGTTGGTGGAGCGTCGGCCAGTGTCATCGCTTGAGGATGATACCTGCCTTCTCGCGGTCGAAGGTAGAGGACGTGACACCCGCATTGCGCAGGGCCACCTTCCTGATCTTGCCGGTGGGGGTCTTGGGAAGGCTCTCAGCGACATCGATGTAACGCGGCACCATGAATCGGGCCATCCTCGGCTCCAGGAAACGCACGAGGCTTTCCGGGTCGAGTGTGCGTCCGGGCTGCGGGACTACCGTCGCCATCACCTCGTCCTCGGTATGCTCGCTCGGCACGGGATAGACCGCGCATTCAAGGACATCCGCGTGGAGGTTAATTTCGTTCTCCACCTCAAGCGACGAGATGTTCTCGCCCCGCCTGCGTATTGAGTCACTCATCCGGTCGACAAAGTAGTAGCGGCCGTCCGAAGTCTTCATCATGGCATCGCCAGAGTGCAGCCACAGATTGGACCAGGCCTTTTCCGTCCACTCCGGGTGCCGCCAGTAGCCCGACATGAGGAGCCAGGGCTCCTTGCCGCGAATAACGAACTCGCCGACGGTGCCGTCCGGCACCTCTTCGTCGTCGGCATCGACGATCCGAGCCTCGTAGAGTTCGTCCGCCAGCCTGCCGCAGGTTTTCCAGTCGGGGTCATTCCAGTCCATGCGATGTGGCGCGGACACTTCCGTCGATCCGTAGGTGGTCTTGATCTTCATGTCGAATCGCTTCGCAAAGCTGCCGGCATCGGGAAACATCGGGACGACGAGTGCGCGTTCGATGGGAACATCGCTGTCGCCGGGTTCCCGCGGCTGGCGCGCCAGAAAGTTAGCCATGGCCCCGAGGAAGAAGGTGACGGTGGCGCCGAACCGTGTGGCATCGCTCCAGAAGCGTTCGACGCTGAATCGTTCCGTCACGACGGCCGCCGCGCCCGCGATCATCGACGAGTAGCACATGGCCCACTGCCCGGCGATGTGGAAGAGCGGCAGCGGTGCGTAGTAGACATCGCCCGGCTTGAGGTCCATGAGTTCGAAGTTCCCGTGGGCATAGCCATAGGCCTGGCGATGGCTAATCATGACCCCTTTGGAAGGCCCGGTGGTGCCCGAGGTGTACATCACCGCCTTGAGATCATGGTGGCGGGGGAGGTCGCAAGGTGATGCGTCCTCCGCGTCGAGCAGACGGGGGAAATCGATCCTCTCGAGGTGAGAGAGCGTGTGTGGCAGCGCGGGTTGCGCGCCTGAGGGATCGAAGACGATGAGGCGCTGGAGATGCTCGAGATCACCGGCGACCTCGCCGATGCGGTCGAGGAGATGTGCCGCGACGATCATCGTGCGGGCGGCAGAATCATTGATGATGTGAGTGAGAAGAGTGCCGCGCAGTGCGGTGTTGACAGGGACCTGGACGGCGCCGGTCTTGCCCAGGCCAAGCCATATAAGGATGAACTCGACGACGTTGGGCATCACAACGAGGACGGCCTCTCCGGACTTGATTCCCAGTGCCGTCGCTCCGTTGGCCAGCCTGTTGGAGTCTCGATGGGCCTCACCATAGGTGAGGGTACGCTGGTCCGACAGAATGAAGGGCGCATCCGGTATCGCATCTGCCCGGTGGCGGAGAATGCGCCCCACGCTCTGCCGGTCAGGGGGATCCCTTTGCGGCATCGTTTACGATTCATGCATCAGCGGGCTATGGACGCCCGCCGATGCATCATGACCAGGATCAGAAACCGGCCTTGATCTCGTCGAAGAGCGCGATGTACTTCTCGCGGACTTCCGGCCGGATTTCGTCGAAGAAGCGGCTGTCCTTCATGAAGGCCACCGGATCGGAGAGTCCGAGATCGTCGAGGGTGCTCTGGTCTACCAGATCAAAGGCCTTCTGGTTGCAGTGGCCGTACCCGTAGTTGCTGATGATGTACTCGCCGGTTTCAGGTGCCGACATGGCATTCAGAAAATCGTAGGTCTTGTCGTCGGATCCCTCGCCGGTGGCGATATGCACGTTGCCGCACACCCACGTGTAGATACCCTCTTTCGGGTTCATGTACTCGATTTCGACACCCTGCTTCTTGAGTTCGACGACAGAACTGTTCCAGGCGTAGGAGGCGACGAGTTCGCCCGATGCGAGGCCCTGTTCGACAGCCGTGATGTCGGTCCAGTACCAGCGCAGGACTTCGCGCTGCTTGCGCATCCACGTGGCCGCTTCCTCGAGTTCCTCGTCGGTCATGTCGAAGGGATTCTCCGCGTCGATAAGGGCGCCGACCACTCCGAAGACACCGTCGACCGAATCGTAGATCCCCAGGCGTCCGGCATACTTTTCGTCGAACAGGATCATCCAGGAATGGTTGTCCGGGCCGGCGTATTCCGGCGCCAGATCCGGACGGAACAGGACCGAACTGTTGCCCCAGTCGATGGGAACAAAGACCTGGTTCCCCTCGATGACTGCTCCGGTCACGGTCTGCAGGCTGGGAAACACGTCGTCCCAGTGTTCAAGACGCGAGGTGTCCAGGGGCGCGAGCAGTCCGGCATCCCACCAGCGCTGCAGACTGTAGGTGCAGGGCGCAGCGATATCCGGCTTGAATCCGGCGCGCATCTTCTGGAACCCTTCCTCCTCCTCGCCCCACAGCGTGAAGGCCGGAGTCGTGCCGTGCTTTTCAATGTAGCTCGTATGAAGTTCCGGAATGTCGTAACCGGACCAGGAGAAGACCGTCAGGTCGCTATCGATCTCGTAGTCTGCCTCTTCCTCTTCTTCCTGGGCGTGGCTCGCCACGAGTGGCACGGCAACGGTCGCGACACCAGCCGACGCAAGAACCCTGTTGATGTCGCGGCGCGAAATGTCGTGGTTGGCGAGGCGTGAACGAAACTCTTCGATATCCATGATCGGGGTCATTTGCTCCTCCCATGAGCTGAGGTTGTTCCACGCGTGCAGCGGGTATCGCCTGCAGGACGGGACCACCAGTGCGGCACTTTAGGCGAACCGGCCCAGTGGCGAAAGAACCATCATCCCGGGTTGACGCGGGATGATCATTCGTGACCTTTGTCACGCCATGCGATTCAGCTTCTATCTTCCATGCTACTGGCCTGACCTCTCCTACCCGGCGCACCGTCTCTACGAGGACGCGGTCGAGGAAAGCGTGCTGGCCGAGGCCCTCGGTTTCGACACTCTGTGCATCCCCGAACATCACTTCATCAACTATCTCACCCATCCCCAGCCCCTGCTGACGGCGGTCAAGGTGGCCAGCCGGACGCGCGCGATCCGCATCATCACCTCCGTCCTCGTCCTTCCCGTCCATGACATGCGCCGGCTCGCCGGAGAGATCTGTCAGGCCGACTGCCTGATGGGAGGCAGGCTGGAACTCGGTGTCGGTCGCGGTGCCTTCGCCTACGAGTTCGACAGGTTCAACGTGCCCCCGGAAGAAAGCAGGGAGCGCTTCGACGATGCCCTGGCTCTCCTCGAGGCACTGCTGTCGGGCCGGGAAACCGGCTGGAAGAGCCGGTGGTACGACTTCGAGCCTGTCGCTATCACGCCCCGTCCGGTTCAGAATCCCATTCCACTGTGGATCGCCGCACTGGGCTACGAGGCGATCTACCACTCTGTTCGCCGCGGCTATCACGTGCAGACGACGCCGTTGAGGGGTGGCCTGGAGACGGTCCGGATGCAGGCTGGCGCCTTCAACGACGCCCGCCGCGACGGTGGCGCGGCGTGCAGCGCAGCACGGTTTTCCATGCTGCGCATGGTCTACGTCGCGGCGAACGAGGCCGACAGGCGGGAGAAGATCGCCATGGCCTACGAAAACCACCGCAGGTTCTGCAACGTCTTCCTCACGCCCGGCACGGTGTCGAACGGGGAGATCGCTCCGCTCGACATCGACGAGACGGCGGACGACATTGCCGATGCGCTGCCGATCGGAACGGCCCGGGAGGTCGTTGACAAGCTGGGCGCCTATGGAGACCTCGACGTCATGGATTTCCTCTGCAACATGTCCTTTGGCGCCAGTCACCGGGATGTCATGGCTTCCATGGAGAGATTTGCCCGTGACGTCATGCCCCACTTTGCGAAAGACGAGATGCCATGACGACTCTCCATGAACGCTCTCTCGTCATCGACGGTCTCAACTTCCACGGTGACGGCGATCCGGGTGTGCTGCGTCAGGCCGGGGTGACGGCGGTCAACATGACGGTGAGCCACTTCGAGGCCGATTTCGAGGAGGCCATGGATGGTCTGGCGCGCTGGCTTGCCATCCTCGCGAAGCCTGATTCGGGGTGGCGTCTGGTGAGACGGGCCGCGGACATCGAGGCCTGCCACGAGGACGGTGACACCGGTCTCATCATGGGCTGGCAGAATCTCCGTCCCATCGGCGACAGGCTCGAGCGGCTGGTGATGCTCCACGAACTGGGCCTGCGCGTGGCCCAGCTCACCTACAATCGCCGCTCTCTCCTCGGCGACGGATGTCTCGAACCGGAGGATCGGGGCCTTACGGCGCTGGGCCGCGAGGTCGTTGCCATGATGAACTCCCTTGGCATGGCGATCGATCTATCCCATGTCGGCCAGAAAACGTCCGTCGAGGCGGCCACGGCGTCGACAAGACCTGTCTTCGCCACTCACGCGAACGCCCGCTCGGTTACGCCAGCCCTGCGGAACAAGTCCGACGACGCCATTCGGGCCATAGCCGATTCGGGGGGTGTCATCGGCATCAGTATCTATGGACCGATGTGCTGGGACGGCGACAGCCGGCGGCCCCCGTCGCTGGATGATTTCATGCGCCATCTCGATCATGTCGTGGCCCTTGCCGGAGTCGATCATGTCGGCATCGGCACCGATCTGCCGGCAGTGGCCGACAGCAATGCGGTGAACCACATCACGGCCTTCACCCTGGAGAACTATCCGGCCGCCATCAGGGCTTACGCCGAGGCCTTCAGCAACCGGATCGAGGACCGCTATCTGGTCGACTGCCGCAGCCACGGCGAACTGCGCCGCATTACCGACCGCCTTCTCGGGTCCGGTTGGGACGAGGCCGACATCGCCCGGCTCCTCGGCGGCAACTTCCTGAGGGCCTTTCGAGCCAACTGGGGATGAACGGGTGATCCTTCGCCCGGATCAGGAGTTGTCCTGGTCGCTCTCCAGGATCGAGATCAGGTTGTCCAGCAGGCGACCGCTGACCGGGCGGGCGCGAACCAGGTCGAAAAGACGTCGCGTTGCCGGCATGGTGTCGAGGATATCCAGGGTCGTGTCGAATCCATAACAGACCCAGACACTGAGATGGAGATCCAGCAGACTGAGGCGATCGCCAAGATGATAAGGTCCATTCGCTTCCAGCCAATCCTCGAGGACCTGCCAGCGTTCCGCCGCCATGGCCTGTGAGAGTTCTCTGAAAGCCTGCTCGTCCTTGTCCCTCAGCGACCAGCGCCGGGGATAATAGCAGTGCTTGAGCGCCGGCTGGATGTCGTTGGTGAAGTAGAAGAGCTTGGAAAGAAAGATGCCGCGCAGCGGGTCCGTTGGCAGGGGCGCCATTTCCTCTATTGCGTGCCTGTCCGCCAGCCACAGGCAGATGGCTGCGGCCTCGTGCAGCACCGTGCCCTCGGGAGTCACCAGGGCGGGCACGTATCCGGCAGGATTGATGGCACGGAACGCATCGCTGCGGTGCTCCTGGGCTGCGATGTCGACATTGCGCAGTTCATAGGCGAGCGAGGATTCTTCCAGCACCATCTGGACCGCCAGCGCCCGGGTCAGATTGCCGCCATGGAGAATGTACAAGGGAATCTACTCCTTCGGTGTCCACGCGCCGAGCAGTTTCGGTAGATCACCGAACCGGGCCACGAGGCTGAAAACGACGACGGCGAACAGGATGAACATCACCGAAGCGGCAGCGATGATCGGCGAGTAACCGGACCTCAGGCTGGCAAGAAGCTGCACCGGCAGGGTGATGGTGGCGTGCTGTCCAAGGAAATACGAGATGATGTACTCGTTCATCGACAGCACGACGACGAAGGCGTAGCCGGCCACCATGTAGGGAAGCACCATGGGAAAGATGATGGTCGTGAAGATGCGCCGCGAATCGGCCCCCATGGTGCGCGCGGCCTCGAGTATCTCGTCATCGATGGATTCCAGACCCAGGGAAATCATCACCAGCGGTAGGGTCACCAGAAAGACACCGTGGCCGATCATGATGTTCCAGATCTGTCCGACATGCCCGACCTCGACCCAGAAGATCAGCATGCCAAGCGCCGTAATCACGGGCGGCAAGGCGAAGGGAACGACTCCGGCCAGGAAGAGTGCCTTGGCGTAGAGCACCTTGTGGCGCCACAGGAAGTAGGCGGTCGGCAAGGCAATCGAAATGGCCACGATGCCCGCGGTAAAGGCGATGATTACGCTCGTGGTCAGGGCCTCCAGCCACTGGTTGGTTTCGAACACTGCCGGGTACCACTGCAACGAGAGCCCCTTGGGCGGAAAGAACATGAGTTTCTTGGAGTTGAGCGACACCCCGGCAACGATGAGCAGGGGCGCGGCCAGCATTCCGAACATGACCGTGATGAAGGCCGCCTTGCTCCAGCGCACCAGATTCATGTTCGCCTCACCGGGTCGCCACGGCGCAGCCTGACGGTGATCAGGGTGAGAATGATGGTCACCGCCATGAAGAACATGGAAAGCGCCGCCGCAAACGGAATGTTGCCCCGATTGAGCGCCTGGTTGGCGATCAGCTGGGCCATCATCGTGTCTTCGGGGCGACCAAGCCAGGTCGGAGTGACGAAGGCTCCCATGGTAAACACGAAGAGCAGCACGAGGGCTGCCATGATCGTCCGGTCGAGAAGGGGCAGCACGATCGTCGTGAAACTCCTGACCGGCGATGCACCCATGGTCTGCGCCGCTTCCGTCAGTTCCCGATCAAGCCTGGTGCAGGAGGGAAACAGGATGAGAACGGCAAACGGAATGTTGAAGAAGCTCAAACCGAAGAGATTGGCCAGATATCCAGGATACCAGGAGCGCGCCCTGTCAATGAGACCGAGCCACTCCACGAAGCTCGGCAGACCGCTCGACCGGCTCATCACGACCGACAGGGAGTAGGCGACGATGACTTCGGAGAGTGTCAGGACGCACAACAGGAAGACCAGCGCAATGACCTGCGGACGCCGCCGGAACCGGCTTATGAAGTAGGTGAAGGGAACCGCTGCCGCGACGGACAGAATGCTGGCAAGAACGGAGAACTGCACCGAGACAAGAAGGTGCGTGGTGAAGAGCGGTGAGAAAAACCGGGCATAGTGCGTGAACTCGAAGCCCGGCTCGTAGGTTGATTCCGTGCGCGCGAAGAAACTCACCACGAGCATGATGAAGAAGGGAATGAGGAAGAAGACGCCCATCATGAATGTCGGGTAGAGACCGATCGGGAAGCGCTTTAGCGGCAGCAGGAACTGCTCCCGCCACACCGGTCCGACGGCGTCTCCCTCCAGCCGATTGACGGCGGCATCACTCATGCCTTGAGAACCACGCAACTTTCAGCCGGCAGCTCGACCTTGACCTTTTCACCCTTGTGAACGTCAGGCCGTTCCTTCGGTGTCGCCATGGCGATGATCTGCAGGCCGTCGCAATCGACGAAGGTTTCGACGCTGGCACCCACATCACGCACGAACGTGACGACACCGTCGAGCTGATTGCCGCCGTCTCGGCTTTCCGGAAACACGTGTACGTCTTCCGGACGGATCGAGACAATGACGCTGGATCCCGCGCCAAGCTGGTCCGGGACCCCGCTGGTCTGGCAAGGGCACCCGGCGATGACAACGGTCGAACCGGTGTCCAGGCGCGCCTTGATGAGATTGCTGGTGCCGATGAACTCGGCGACGAACGCGGAAGCAGGGTTGCGATAAATCTCAAGAGGCGCTCCCATCTGCTGGATGCGCGCCGTCGACATGACCACCACCTCATCCGACATCGTCATTGCCTCACGCTGGTCGTGGGTGACCACGATGGTCGTGATGGCGAGGCGTTCCTGCAGCATGCGCAGTTCGACCTGCATGTCCTCGCGCAACTTGGCATCAAGTGCCGACAACGGTTCATCGAGCAGGAACAGTTTCGGTTCCAGGTTGAGGGCCCGGGCAATGGCCACGCGTTGCCTCTGGCCGCCGGAGAGTTGCGCGATATTGCGATCGGCTACTCCAGGCAGACGTACCAGTTCGAGGAGTTCCTCGGCGCGCCGCCGTCGCGTCGCCTTGTCGACGCCCCTGATTCGCTGCGAGTACGTGATGTTTTCACCCACGGAGAGATGGGGAAACAGCGCCAGGGACTGGAACACCATGCCGATGTTCCTGTTGTGGGTCGGCCTGTCGGTCAGATCCTCGTTGTCGAGCATGATGCGGCCCGTCGTCGCATGCTCAAGACCGGCAATCAGGCGCAGCAGAGTGGTCTTGCCGCAGCCAGAGGGGCCCAGGAACGAGACGAACCGGCCTTCCGGTATCTCGAGGTTGATGTCAGTGACGGCTGTGACGGATCCGAATCTCTTGGAAATATTGCTGAGTAAAAGGCCGCTCATCAGGATCCATCCCCGGCTGACGTTCCTTGGCCAAGCCTGACCGGATTCACCGGATTTGTAAACGCCCGGAGCCAGCGACTGCTGCTACAGGGAGGCAAGGGCTGCATCGGCAGCATCGAGAGTCATGGCGATATCGTCATCGCTCAACACGGCCGGAACGAACCAGGTTCCGCGAAGTGTCGTGCGCACCCCGCGGTCCTGCAGTGTCCGGATGAAGGACTCGCGCATGGGCGTGTCGGTCGCCTTGTAGTCGCGATAGTCAACGAGAGGCGGGGTGTCGGTAAAGACGGTCGAGAAGATGGCGCCAAGCCCCTGGACGTGCAGCGGGAGACCACGTCTCCGGCCGCATTCTGCAAGTCCGGACATGAGCAGGTTGCCGTCTCGTTCCACCTTGTCGTAGATCGCGGCGCCATCGGCGGCAAGCATGTCAAGGGTGGCGAGACCGGCGGCGATGCTTGAGGTGACGCCGTTGTAGGTACCACCGTGAACGGCGCCCTGGGTGACCCCTTCCATGATGTCGCGCCGTCCGGCGACTGCGGCCAGGGGGAAACCGCTGGCCATGGCTTTGGCAAAGACCGCGACATCGGGGGTCACGCCATATCGCTGCTGGGCGCCCCCCAAGGCTACCCGGAAACCCGTGATGACCTCGTCGAAAATGAGCACGATTCCATGCTGGTCGCACAGGCGCCTCAATGCTTCGAGATAGCCGGGCGCGGGTTCGATGACCCCGCAGTTGCAGGCCACCGGCTCCACGACGACGGCGGCAGTTTCCGCGCCGTGGCGTGACAGGGTCTCCTCAAGCACCGCGATGTCGTTGAAGGGCTGAACAATGAGATTGTCGCGGATGTTGTCGGGCTGGCCGCTGCTCTGAGCGAGCACTTCCGGGTGGTCCCGGGGTCCGGCACGGTTGAGCTCGGGAGCCACGCTGGCAAAGATGTTGTCCGCCCATCCGTGGTAGTGGCCTTCGAACTTCACCACCCTGGTCCGGCCGGTGTGGTGGCGGGCAAGGCGCATGGCGATCTGGTCCACCTGTGTTCCGGAGGTGTCGAACCGCACAAGTTCAGCACAGGGAACGACGTCCCTAATGCGATGCGCCAGGGCAATCTCGCCGGCATGGACGGTGGTGAAGGCCTGCCCGGTGTTCAGGGAGGCGCGGACCGCATCAAGCACCGGTCCGGGGCTGTGTCCGAGAAATGCCGGACCATTGCCGCTGACAAAGTCGATGTAGCGGTTGCCGTCGGCATCCCACAGGTACGGGCCTTCGCCACGCTCGATGGCGAGTGGAGCGGGAATGGGGTGATAGCGGAAGTTGCTCGATACGCCTCCGGCCAGCACCGTGCATGCTTCCCGGAAACGCGCAATCGAGGTGTCGTATCGGCCCATGTCGGTCTCCTCGCAATGCGCCGTGCGCTTCAGCCTCCGACGACGGGCGGGAAGCGCGCCTCGCCCGGCCCACTGGGGACAGTGTGTTTGCAGCAGGCCAGGTGGTGCGTCAAGCGCGGCAACGGCGCAGTTGTCTTCGCGCCGGCTGCTCCGGTGTCCGGACTGCGCCTGAACCGACAAGTCCCGCATGTCATGCATGGCGCGAACACACCCGGAAAGTCGCGCAACATGTGAATGGCGGAAATCGGGCGCGGTTCTCGTGCCGCGGGCCATTCGAACAACCAGGGAGCCGGAAATGCGAACCATGCTGAAAGTCAACGGCCACGTTGTCGATGTCGACGTGCCGGACGGCATGCCACTGCTGTGGGTCCTGCGCGACAAACTGAAGTTGACCGGTACCAGGTACGGCTGCGGCGTGGCTTCCTGCGGAGCGTGCACGGTGCACGTGGATGGCGTTCCTGTCCGGTCATGCGTGATGTTGCCGGAGGACGTTGAAGGCGCCGAGGTCACGACCATCGAGGGACTCGCCACGAGGGAAGGACGCGCCGTGCAGCGGGCATGGGCAGAGCTCAAAGTCGTGTAATGCGGCTATTGCCAGTCGGGGCAGATCATGAACTCCTGGAGGGCGACATCTGATGAGCGTGACCCTCTCTCGCCGGAGCTTCCTCCAAACGGCCTCCACCGCGGCGCTCGTGGTGGTTTCTTGCCTTGCGGCACGCTGGCGGCCGCGCCAACAGGCGGTAGCCACTTCAACCCCTTCGTGAAGATCGATGCGGACGGCCGCGTGATCGCGATCGTCAAGCACTTCGAGATGGGCCAGGGCACGAGCACCAGCCTTCCTACCCTGATAGCGGAGGAACTCGGTGTCGACCTCGACGAGGTGGCAGTCGAATTCGCCCCCTCTGATGCCGGGCGCTACGTCAATCTCCTCTTTGGCTCACAGGGAACGGGAGGATCGACATCGATGGCCAACTCCTACCTGCAGTACCGGCAGGCAGGCGCTGCTGCCAAGGAGATGCTGCTTGCCGCAGCCGCCCAGGAATGGAACGCCGATCCGTCAACCCTGGTGCTGTCGAAGGGCATGATCGCCGGCGCCGGGCGCAACGCGCCCATTGCCCGGTTCGTTGGCGCGGCCGCTGCGATGAGGGTGCCGGAACGGCCGACATTGAAGGATCCCGGTACGTTCACGTTGATCGGCAACCCGCAGACATCGCGGCGGGACAACGGACCCAAGATCGACGGATCGGCCCGGTTCGCCATGGATGTGCAGCTGGAGGACCAGCTTGTCGCCGTCGTCAGCCGCAGTCCCCGCTTCGGGGGAACCGTGGTGTCCATGGATGCTTCGGCGGGCGCCGGCGTGCCGGGTTTCGTCAACGCCGCGATCCTGCCGTCCAACGCCGGGGTTGTTGTCTACGCCCGTGACACCTGGGCGGCGTTTCGGGCTCGCGATGCGGTCGCTGTCGAGTGGAACTTCGCGAACGCGGAGAGCCGCAGCTCCGCCGAGATCAGGTCGGCACTTCTCGATGCGGTCAGGGCGCCACCCCGATTCGTTGTCAGGGAAGGTCCGGGGATGGAAGGGGCGGAGACCCGACTCGATCACGCCGTGCAGACCGTCGAGGGCGAGTTCTTTCTTCCCTGGCTCTGTCATGCGCCCATGGAGCCCCCGACATGCACCATCGAGCCGACGGCCGACGGAATCACGCTCCACGACGGTTGCCAGTCCCCGTCCAGTGCACACCAGGCGCTCGCGGGGGTTCTCGGGTTGCCGATGAAGAGCATTCGGATCAACACGCTCTATGCCGGCGGCTCGTTCGGACGCCGTGCCACCATGACGGCGGACTACATCGTCGAGGCCGCACAGGCCTTTGCCATGACCGACCGTACCCGGCCGGTCAAGCTCGTCTGGTCACGCGAGGACGACCTTGCCGGCGGCGCCTATCGGCCGGCTGTGGCGCACAGGGTGCGTGTTGGTCTCGATGGAAACGGAGACATCGTCGCCTGGGACCTTCGCATCGCCGGCAAGTCCATTTTCAAGGGATGGGACTTACATCGAGAGGTTGACGGCGTCATGCCGCCATCCTCCGATCGATTTCGCGGTTCACAGGCCCAGCAACCCGGCAACCTCCCCGCGCAGATGCCTCAGTCCCCGAGGCCAGGATGTTCGCCGCTGCATTGAGGTCGGCATGATCCGCATGGCCGCACGCCACACATTGAAAGAGGTCCCGCGTCCTGCGTGATTGGGCGCTTGCGACGCCGCACGCTGCACAGGTCTGGCTGGTCCAGGCCGGGTTCACCGCGATGACGCGGCGCGCCTTGTAGTCCAGCATTCTCCGGAACGACGACCAGCCGGTCTCCAGGATGACGCGGTTGAGACCCGCCTTGGAGCGCACGTGGCGTCCCGGCTCCTCCGTCGTGCCCCTGGCGCTGCGGGTCATGTTGCGGACCTTCAGATCCTCGACCACCACCGTGCCTGCCGCATCCGCCAGGCGGCGGCTGACATGGTGCTGCCAGTCATGGCGCTTCATGGCCATGTGCCGGGTGGTCTTCGCCAGACGCCGCCGCGTCTTCTCCCGGCGCCTGCTGCCACGGCGTTGCCGCGCCAGCTGCCTGACATAGCGCCGGGCACGGGCCTCGAGACGCCGGCTCCTCTCCAGGCGCATGATCTCCCCGTCCGAGGTCGCCACCTGGCCCGCATTCATGTCCACGCCGACGGCATGGCCGTTGTCGCCCGATTCCGGCAGAGACACCGCATGGCACACCACCGCCTTCCAGCGTCCCTCCTCGCGCTTGAGGACCGCACTCACCGGCTTGCCCTGCGGATAGGGATTGCCGCCCCGGCGGCGGATGGCGAGCCAGCCCAAGCCGGGGATGCGCAGGCGATTGCCCTCGACCCTGACGCCGGAGACCACGGAAAGGCTGTTGAAGTGCCGGCGTCCCTGGAACCGGGGGAACCCGGCACCGCCCTGCTTCACCCGCTGGAAGAAGCCCTTGAAGGCATGATCGAGGCGCTTGAGCGTCCCCCGCTGGACGGCCACCGGCATCGCCGCCATGTCCGGCAGGGCCTTCCGGCAATGGGTCAGGGACTTCGCCTGGTCGAAGTAGGTGAGTGACGTGCCGGTCTTCCGGTAGCAGTCGATCCGTTCTTCCAGCGCCGCGTTGTAGAGACGGCGCTGTGCATCGAGCATGGCGTCCAGCAGCCGCCAGGTGCTGCGCTTTTCGGGCAGCAGGCGAAAGGTGATCTGCCGATACGCGACAGAGGACGGCATATGGGAACTCCGGTGTTACAAACACTGATTTACGACACGAAATCATGTCGATAACACCACAGGATGTCAAGTCGATTCTGTCAAGTTATGTAAGTGATCCCCCAAGGGATCATCGATAGAGCAGTGGATTGTCAGGAACGGTGTCGATCATTCCTCCGTCGAAGGCGTGCCCGACACGCTCTACCGCATACCCGGGATGTTCGTCGGCCTGACCGATCTCGAGTCGCCCATCACCGTGAGCTGGTGGCGTTCGGTCGGTCACAGCCATACCGCCTTCGTCATGGAATCCATGATGGACATGGCGGCCAGGGCCGCCGGACGTGACCCCGTGTCCTGGCGGCTTGACCATTTGCGGAATGGCTCGATGGACCAGCTGCGCCAGTTGTGTCCTGCGAATGGCCGCAAGGGAGTCGGGCTGGGACCGGCCAACGGAGCCTGGCCGGACGCGCGGCGTCGCCGCCCACAAGTCCTTCGGCACGTATGTCGCTCAAGTGATCGAGGTCTCGCGCGACGCTGCGGGTACGACTGCGATCGAAAGGGTCACCTGCGCCGTGGACTGCGGCGTGGCGGTCAATCCCGATATCGTCAGGGCGCAGATGGAAGGCGGTATAGGCTACGGTATCGGCCACGTGATGCGCAACGAGATCACGTTCGATCGGGGCGAGGTCGTCGAGTGGAACTTCCCCGACTACCAACCCTTGCGGATGTCCGACATTGGCCGCATCGACGTCCACATCATGCCGTCGTCCGCACCGCCGACCGGAGTTGGGGAACCGGGTGTGCCGCCGGCCGGCCCGACACTCGCCAATGCCATTGCTGTCGACGGCCCGCGCGTCACCATGCTGCCCATGGCGCAGAACGGTGTCCGCTTTGCCTGAGAAATCGGTCCGGGGCACGGTTGTCGCGCGAAATCAGCGGCATAAGTGCCTGTTGCCCTGCGGTTTCATGGAAGCAGGCGCTTGATGACGCCGCTTGATGTGAGACAGACCCTGTCGCCGACAACGACCTCGCAGGACACGAAGCTGAACTGTCGGGTGCGTCGCACCACCCTGGTCCGGGTCTCGAGGAAATCGCCAATCCTCGCGCCCGCCACGAAGTTGCTGTTGGCGCTCACCGTGATGGCGCCTTCAGCGGGATCGTGCCAGCGCGAGTTCATGCAGAGTGCGGCATCGGCCATGGTCATCATGACACCTCCGTGAACCCACCCGTACTCGTTGGCATGGCGCTCGTCGGCAAGGACGCCGACCTCGATGCGGCCATCGCCCATGTCGTTGTACCAGCACACGCCGATGACGCCTTCGAAGGGATCATCCGGTTCAACCGCGACAAAGCCATCAGGAATGCCCGTTGGTGTGCCCATCGCCTGCTCACGTGCCGTCACGTGCGTTCTTTGCCGGAAACACGCGGTCCTGGTCAAGAATTCGCCACGTTCGGGATTGGCGAACGTTCGGTGACGGGGGTAGGGTCGAGGCGCCTTCCACAGGATGCCGACATGGCGCTCGACCAGCAGACCCTCGAACAGCTTCTCGATACCCTGTCACGGTTTGTTCACGAGCGCCTGATTCCGGCGGAAGCCGCGGTGGATGCCGAAGACCGCATCCCGGACGATGTCGTGAACGGCATGAGGGATCTCGGCCTCTTCGGCCTGACAATCCCCGAACGGTACTCAGGAATGGGCCTGACGACAGCGGAAGAGGTCGAGGTGGCATGGACCATCACCCATGCGGCGCCGGCCTTCCGTTCCGTCTTTGGCACCAACGTGACAATCGGTTCCCAGGGTCTTGTCATCGGCGGCACCGAACAGCAGAAGATGGCCTGGTTGCCGCGCATGGCGCGAGGCGAGGTCGTCGCGTCCTTCGCACTCACCGAACCCGAAGCCGGATCCGATGCGGCGTCCCTGAAGACCCGGGCGGACCGACAGGGGGGTGGATATGTGCTCAACGGTGTCAAGCGGTTCATCACCAACGCGCCGGTGGCCGATGTCTTCACGGTGATGGCGCGCACCGACCCGGACAAGCCGGGGGCTGACGGCATTTCCGCCTTCATTGTCGATGCCGCCAGCGACGGCATCCGTCTCGGACCCCCCTACGACAAGATCGGCCAGAAGGGAGCGCGGGTGTGCGATGTCATCTTCGAGGATTGCCACGTTCCCGCCGAAGCGCTGATCGGAGGTGTCGAGGGCAAGGGTTTCAGGATCGCCATGCAGGTTCTTGACCGTGGACGCCTTCATCTTGCGGCAACATGCTGCGGACTGGCCGACAGGATCATTGGCGAAGCCCTTGACCACGCGCTGGAGCGCCGCCAGTTCGGCAGGCCCATCGGCGATTTCCAGCTGGTTCAGGCGATGCTGGCGGACAGCCGCACCGAGCATGACTCCGCCTGGGCATTCGTGCGCGATGTGGCACGCCGGGCAGTGGCCGGTGAGTCGATCACCAGGCTCGCCTCCCAGGCGAAGTATCTGGCCAGCGAGATGGTGGGACGGGTGGCGGACCGGGCGGTGCAGATTCATGGCGGCGCCGGCTACGTCAACGAGACGGCAGTGGCCCGCCTCTACCGGGATGTGCGTCTCTACCGGCTCTACGAGGGAACGTCCGAAATCCAGAAGCTTGTGATTGCTCGCCACATGATGCGCGAGAGGCGGGAACTCGGGCATTCCCCGGGCTTCGGCAGATGACAGCCGGGACCGCCGCACCATCGGGTCTTCAGGCCCATCAGGCTCACGGTCGACGGTGGTTCCGGTCCATTGTTCACACGGGAGTGTTGAGTCATGCATGATCCCTGCGCGCGCGGCAGGCGTCTTTTCACCTTTGGTGTCGTCGCCGATTCTCACGTCACCGAGGAGGAGGCCATGGCCATCGGCGGATATGACGTCGACACGATCCTTCTCAATGTCGAGCGATGCCGCTACGTGGTTGAGGAGATCAATCGCCGGACCCCTGACTTCGTGGTCCATCTCGGGGACATCACGCATCCCGGACCGGGCACGCCGGCCTACGAGGAGTCGGCCCGGAGGTTCCATCAGGTCTTCGAGGAACTGGAGTGCCCACTCCATCTCGTCCCCGGCAACCATGACATTGGCGAGAAGGCCTTTCCAGGCGATCCCCTGGCAGACCAGGATGCGCGACTGACGGTCAGCGACGACATGATTGCCGAGTACGAACGTTACTTTCAGTCCCAGTACTACGCGTTCGAGCACGAGGACTGCCTGTTCGTGGTGATGAACGGGATGATCGTGAATTCGGGCCTCGCGGCAGAAGACCGGCAGAGGAGGTGGCTCGAATCACTTCTGGCCGACAACGGTGGCCGGCGTATCTTCGTTTTTTCCCACTACCCGCCCTATCTGTCCCATGCCGGCGAGACGGGACACTATGACGCCACCGACGAACCGGGACGGTCTTGGCTGCTCGGGCTGTTTGAACGCCATGGGGTGGAGGCGCAGTTTGCCGGCCACGTGCATAACTTCTTCTTCAATCGTCATCACGGAACAAGCATGTATGTCCTTCCGTCGACGAGTTTCCTGCGCCACGACTACCACGAGCTCTTTCGCGCGGCACCCGGATTCAAGCAGGGCCGCCACGACACCGCAAAACTTGGCTATGGCGTGGTCGACGTGCACGAAACGGGGCATCTCCTGCATGTCATCCGCACCTTCGGCCGCACGTGCGAAGCGGAAAAGGTATCTGCAACGCCTCCGGTTCATGGCCTCGGACCGGGTCAGCGCGGCATCGGCCTCGACCTGCGCCAGCCATGGTGCGAGAGCGCCCACATTCCCACGCCCTGGGGCCTCGACAGTTTCAGGCGCAAGCCCATCCGCAACGATTATCCCCTGCTGGCCGTGTGGGAGATGGGTGTGGACCGGCTGCGGGTGCCTCTCGACGATCTTGCCGATCCGGACACCGGCCAGCGCATCGCCGAACTCGCTGCTCTCGGCCACCGTTTTACCGCCTTCTCGTATGGTCTGCCCGGAACAGAAGCGTGCCGGGCGCTTGTGGAACACGGCCACCATCTCGCCTTCTGGGAGGTCGTGGCTCCCGTCCTTGCCCTGCCCGAACTGCTTCCCCGAATTGCCGAACTCAGGGGCGATGTGCCTGTGCTCTTCAACGCCTTTCGTCCAGAAAGCGGCATGTTCAGTTGCAGTCACGGCCTCGGGGTCGACGAGCGGGGTGTCGTGGAAAGTCTCCTCGCTCTCGAGGACGCTCCCCGCGTTCTCGACGGTGTGGTGTTCGGCATCGACAGGAAGGACTCTCCGGCGCAAGCGATCGAGGCCGCGCGAACCAGCGTCTCAGGCCTGGGCGTCAAGGCTGTCGCGCATGTCCGGTTCACCCGGCACACCCCTCCGGAGCGGGACGAGGATGAGGAGTTTGATGCAAACCGGGTGGCCGAATCCGTCACGGCGGCCATGTGCTTCGACGATGTTGTGGTGGTGCTCGACAACTTCACCGGCATCGATCGCGGTTACCACTTTTGCGGCGGGCTGGTCGACCGTCTCTACAATCCGCAAGCGGGCGCGGCCATCGTGCGCAACCTCCACCGCATGCTGGCCCCCGGGTGCCGGCTGAATTCGCGCACGCAGACACCGTCGATCACGTTCCTGGACCTCGAGGGCGCCGCCCAGTCCCTGCTGCTTCCGTCGCCCAGCATGCGCGACGTGCCTGTGCCAGAGGTCCAGGGAGTGGTGTGTGATCTGGTCACGGGCGATGCCGTATCGGGACGAATGTCGGGACCGGCCCTGGTGCTGGAACCGTGACGGTGTGTTCAATCGACCTGGAGGAGGCCGCTTCGGTTGCGCGACTGGCCGCCGAGGCGCCGTCGTCGCGCCTCCTCGAGATTGCCCGAACGGGATCGTTCCGGACATCGCTCAAGGACGATGGCAGCCCGCAAACGTCGGCTGATACCATGGCCGAGCGCCTGGTGCGTCGGACGCTCCAGGCGAGCGCCTATCCGTCCGGAGCAGCCGTTCTCGGGGAGGAGGAGGGCGAGACGGGAGAGGGCTCACCGTGGCGTTGGGTCGTCGATCCTATCGACGGCACCACGGCCTTTGCCCGCGATATTCCCGTCTGGGGCACCCTGGTAGCCCTGCAGTGCGTCGAAACCGGACAGGTGGTGGCAGGCGCCATCAGACTCCCGGGCACGGATGAGACCTTCTGGGCCTGGCAGGGAGGCGGCGCCTGGCGCAACGGTGAGCGCATCCACGTGGCCGCCACCACGGAGCTTTCCCGGGCGACGGTGGCCGCAGGCCTGCTGCGGCAGTTCAGGACCAGTGGCGTCGAACATCTTGTCGGAATGCTTGCCGAGGCGGTGGAAGACATGCGCATCTTCGGTGACGTGTTCGCCCATGTAGCGGCGGCACGCGGCGCTGTCGACGCCGTCGTCGATCCCGATCTTTCCTTGTGGGACTTTGCCGCATCCCGCATCCTCATCGAGGAGGCCGGCGGTATCGTCCTCGTGCGTCACACGGGCCGTGGCCGGGGGCACGACGTGCTTCTTGGTGCGCCGACGGTTGTCGAGCGTCTGGCCCGGTTGCTCGAATTCTGAAGGGCGGACTCCAGTGGAGAGCGACGAGAGAAAGAAGCGGATCGGCGAAGCCGTCAACAGGGCCTTCTCGCAGGAGCGGCGCGGCCGGTCCTCGGCAAGGAACGTGCTCCTCATCGTTGGCGTGCTTGTCGTCGCCTTTGCCCTGCGCGAGACAGGACTCATCGGTGATACGCATGACGTCAAAAGCACAGTGACCGGCGACACGGCCGTCCTGGTGGCGGACCTGCCGCAGCTCAACCTTCTTGGCGCGCCCGACGGCGACACCGTTCTCTTTGTCTTTTCCGATTATCTGTGCAGTCACTGCCGTCGTCTCGCTCTTGCCATCGACGAATTCCTGGAGGCGAATCCGGACGTCCGGGTGGCCGTCATCGATCTTCCCGGCGAGGCCGGGCAATCGCTGAGTGCGGCACGCCACGCCATTGCCGCTGGAGTCCAGGGAGCGTGGCCTTCCTACCACCGGGCCATGATCTATGGCGCTGTTCCGGTGGATGACGCCGATTTCGTCGGGCTCGGCGGAGCTCTCGGACTCGATCCCGGACGACTGTCCGCCGACGCCAGATCACAGACCATTGCCGACGCCCTTGCCGCCAACCGCGCGCTCGCGTCACAGCTGGGCATCGAGGACGTGCCGACCATCGTCGTCGGGGACCAGATGATTGTCGGTTCTGTCGATTCGTCCAGTCTCAAGGATCTTGTCGCCAAGTTCGCGCATCGATGAGGGTCTCACCAGAATCCTGAAGGAAAGGACACGAATTCATCATGCTGAGAGCAGTCGTTGCAGCTGTGTTCCTGTTCACGTTGACGCCCGCGGTGGCGGACGATCAGCCGATGAACAGGACCGATGTCGAAGCGATCATTGAAGACTACCTCACTCGCAATCCGGAAATTGTCATCCGGGCGCTGGAAGCGTGGGAACGCCTGCGCGAAGAACGCGAAGCGGAAGCGGCAATTCAGGCCATTGCCCGTTTCGATGCCGACATTCATCACGATCCCGATACACCGTGGGGAGGCGATCCTGACGGCGAGATCGTGATCGTCGAATTCTTCGACTACCGGTGTGGCTATTGCCGCATGAGCGCGCCCGGTCTTTTCGCTGTCAGGGACGCGGTTCCCGGCGCCAAGGTGATCTACAAGGAGTTTCCGATTCTGGGGGAGGACTCCCTGCGTGCTGCAAAGGCGGCCCTGGCAGCCCGCAAGCAGGGACTCTACGAGGCTTACCATCAGGTTCTCATGCTCGAGGGAGAAGACTACAGCGAGGCCGGTCTCATGGCGCTGGCGCAATCGGTGGGTCTCGACACCGGGCGCCTGAGCGCCGACATGAAGGATCCCGCCATCGAGGCCTATCTCGAGCGGACCCACCAGCTGGCCAGCGCAATCGGAATCAACGGCACGCCGGCATTCATCATCAACGGTGAACTCTATCCCGGCGCCATCAGGCCGGGGGACTTCGAGATCATTCTCGGCATCGAATAGGACCCGTCCCCCGGCCTTCGCCTGATGAAGGGTCTGAGCGATGATCTTCAGGTAGTGTCACCCGGGCCGGAACCATGCGACCGGCCTTCACCATCCTTGCCGGAAACCGTCGGCCGCTGGTTCATGGATCGTGGCTGGCAACCCCGACGGCACCAGCTTGACACCCTTGCCGCGATGACGCGTGGCCGCTCCTGTCTTGTCATCGCACCAACCGGTGGCGGCAAGACCATGGCAGGGTTTCTCTTTTCCCTGACCGACCTTGCTGCTGCATGCGGCAACGGATTGCATACCCTCTATGTGGCGCCGTTGAAGGCTCTCTGTGTCGACATGGCGCGCAATCTCGGCGCCGTCGTTGACGAGACCGGCATAGCCGCGAGGGTCGAGACCCGCACCGGCGATACGCCACAGGCTCGCCGTCGCCGGCAGCGCAGCGATCCGCCCGACATCCTGCTTACCACACCCGAATCCGTCGCCCTTCTGATCTCCTGGCCGGAAGCAGGCAGCATTTTCGGCAATCTCCGGGTTGTCGTTGTTGATGAAATCCACGAACTGGCCGGAACAAAGCGGGGCGATCAGCTGGCGCTCGCCCTGACGCGTCTCTCGGCATTGTCACCGGGCCACCGCCGTATCGGTCTCTCCGCCACCGTGGCCGAACCGGTGAAGCTCGCAAGCTATCTCGATGATGGCGCCGGTGTCATGGTCGTCAGGGCCGATGGCGGAGCTTCCCCCGACATCACCATCATGGAGACCGGCAACCGCATCCCACTTGCCGGACACACCGCACGGCATGCCGTGCCGGACATCTATCGTGCGATCCGCGACGTCGGCACCGCCCTCGTCTTCGTCAACACGCGCAGTCAGGCCGAGCGCGTGTTCCAGGATCTCTGGGAGATCAATGACGACAACCTCGGTATCGCCCTTCACCACGGCTCCCTGGCCCGCGAGCAGAGACTGAAAGTCGAGTCGGCGATGGCCGAAGGATCGTTGCGGGCCGTGGTGGCGACCTCGACACTCGATCTCGGTGTCGACTGGGGAGCGGTCGATTTGGTCGTCCAGATCGGTGCCCCGAAGGGCGTGGCCCGCATGCTGCAGCGCATTGGCCGGGCCCGCCACCGCATGGACGAACCCTCAAAAGCCTTGCTGGTGCCGGCCAACCGCTTCGAACTCCTGGAGTGTCAGGCGGTTCTCGATGCCATAGGAGAGGGCGTCCTTGACGGCGCTCCACGGGAGCGCGGCGGCATTGATGTTCTTGCCCAGCACGTCCTTGCAACCGCTGCCAGCGGGCCCTTTCATCCCGACACCCTCTACCGCGATGTGATCAGGGCTGCTCCCTATGAGAGCCTCGAACGCAGCCTGTTCGACCGGATTGTGGACTATGTTGCCACGGGCGGTTATGCGCTCGTGGCCTACGAGCGGTTCCGGCGCCTCACGGCATGCGACGATGGGACGTTGCGTATTGCCGACGAAGCGACGGCGCGACGTTTTCGCATGAACGCGGGCACCATCGTCGAGGATGCCAAGCTGAAGGTGCGGATGAAGAGCGGCAAGGTCATCGGCGAGGTCGAGGAACACTTCATGCTTGGCCTTTCCCCTGGCGAGACCTTTGCCTTTGCCGGCGAGGTCTGGGCGCTCATCGGCATCAGGCAGACTGATGCGATTGTCACGAGGGCGCGTGGCGGAGAGCCGCGTGTGCCGATTTATGGCGGCGGTTCCTTTCCTCCCACCACCAACGTTGCCGGTTTCTTGAGAAAGATCATGGCGGAACCGGATCGCCGCGCCGTCCTTCCTGAAGACGTGAGGGAATGGCTCGACTTCCAGGCGGAGTTTTCGGTCCTGCCCGGTGTCGATGATCTCCTTGTCGAGACCTTTCCCCGCGCCGACAAGGTGTTTCTCGTCGCCTACCCATTCGAGGGGAGGCCCGCGCACCAGACCCTGGGCATGCTGATGACAAGGCGCATGGAGCGCATGGGAGCCGGACCTCTGGGGTTTGTCGCCAATGACTATGCCCTTGCCATCTGGAGTCTCCGGCATGTCGGGGATATCTCGGCTCTCATCGACGAGTCGCTCCTGCTGGAGGACCTCGACGACTGGCTCGCCGGATCCAGCCTCCTGAAACGGTCCTTCCGCAAGGTGGCCACGGTGGCCGGACTCATAGAGCGCCAGCATCCCGGCTATCGCAAGACCGGGCGCCAGGTCACGTTCTCCACCGACCTCATCTATGATGTGCTGCATCGCCATGAGCCCGACCATGTCCTTCTCGAGGCTGCAAGAAAGGAAGCCATGGACACACTTCTGGAAACCCGGCGCCTCGAAGACATGCTGGTGAGAGTGAGGGGACGCATTCTCCAGCGTGACCTTGACACGGTCTCGCCCCTTGCCCTTCCGGTGATGCTCGAGGTCGGACGCCAGATGGTGGCCTCCTCGGCCCTCGACGATCTCATCGAAGCATTTGGCGGCGAACCGTGATCGTCAATGGCGTGGTGCTGCAGCCGGACCCCGCCGGAGTCCTCCACTGGGCCGAAGCGCGCCTGCTGGCAGTCGCCGACCTCCATCTCGGGAAGGGGAAGGCCTTTGCCCGTCACGGATCGCTGCTGCCTCCCCATGACACGAAGGCCACCATCCGGCATCTGGCTGAGGTCGTCACCCGTCTTGAACCCGAGTGTGTCGTCTGTCTCGGCGACAGCTTTCACGACCGCGAGGCTGCCTCGGAACTGGAGCAGGCCTCACTCACGGCACTGGAGGATCTGGTACGCGGGCGCGACTGGATCTGGATTGCCGGCAATCACGACCCGGTTCCGCCTGCCATGCTCTCCGGGCGCTCCATGGAGACATTCACGATAGGCAGGCTGACGTTCCGCCACGTACCGTCATGCGCTATGGTGGCGGGCGAGGTCTCGGGTCATCTCCATCCTTCGGCCGTCATTGCCCCGAAGGGGACGAGAATTCGACGCCGCTGCTTTGCTAGCGACGGGAGGCGGGTCATTTTGCCGGCCTTTGGCGCCTATGCGGGCGGGCTTGATGTTCACGAAAGGGCTTTTTCCGGACTGTTCCCCGCGGGTTTCGATGTCTGGCTTGTCGGGGGCAAGGAGATGCGGCGCATCCCGGGGGACCGTCTGGTCCGGCCCGCATGGATTGAACGTGACCGGTGAGGAGATGCGGCACATGACCAACGCGCAACCACATCCACCGGAACAGCCCAGACGCAGGATATGGGCGCGCCTGCGGGCCTACTTCATCACCGGCATCATCGTTGTGGCGCCTTTGGCCCTGACGGTCTACCTCGTCACGTTCATCGTCGGATTCATCGACGAGAACGTGCTGCCGCTGCTGGGCGAGACCTGGAATCCGGAAAACTACCTGCCCTTTGCCGTGCCCGGCATCGGAGTGGCCATCTTCGTGGTCGCCATCACCCTCATCGGCTGGATGGCGACCGGACTGATCGGCCGCACCGTGGTCAGCATGGGAGAACGTCTGCTCGAACGCATGCCGATTGTCCGATCGGTCTATTCGGTGTTCAAGCAGATCTTCGAAACCGTCTTTTCACACGATTCCAGAGCCTTTCGCGATGTCGTGCTGATCTCGTGGCCGCGACCGGGATGCTGGGCGGTGGGGTTCGCCACCGGATCCGCGAAAGGGGAGGTGGGGGACGCCATCGGCGACGACGTGGTCAATGTCTTCCTGCCGACAACACCCAATCCGACGTCCGGCTACCTCCTGTTTCTGCCCAAGAAGGACGTGATCTTCCTCGACATGACCGTCGAACAGGGCATCAAGCTGGTGATTTCCGGTGGCGTGGTGACGCCCGAAATGGTGGCCGCCAACAGCCGCTGACCAGCCCCGACCCTCACCTCGAGGCCGATTACGCACGTGCACTGCAGCCGCACAACCGATGCCTATCTCGCACCCGGCGCCACCCCGACTGCACATTGTCGGAGATCCGCACCCTTGTCCCGTCTATCTTCAGGTTCGCCTGGTTCGGATCGTTACACTGCTGCTCTTTCCTTCCGGGGCCGACTATGGTCTGAGTGCCAGTGAAACGTGCGTGGTGGCAACGGCGGTCCGGTTTCTCCGGAAAATTGGCGATAACGGGGTCTTTGACAAACCGGCAGGCTGCCGATGAACAGGCTCATCGTGAAGCCGACTCCGCATATCGGCGCAATCCCATAGACTTGCGTTCAGGTCACCACTTACGAGCGGCCTGAGCGCAGGTTGGCATGCGCGACGGGCCACGCAACGGCGACGGCACACGCGCGGCTGACGTCTGCGGAAAGACGTCAGGGCCCATGTGGCGGGCGCCGGGAAACGCTCCAATGCCACGGTCTCATATTTGGAGAAAAGGGGGACCTGGCGGCAATTCTGAAGAAGATTCCTCCCGGCTCGTCGGGGCATGGGACCGCAAGCACACGCGGAACACGCGCGCGCAGTGACGGGAGGCCGTCTGGAACCCATTGCTCCTGTTACCTATATCAGACGTTGCCGGCGCGGCCCTGGCGAGCGGCATCGCCGCGCCCGGGTCCTGCTGGTTGCTTTTCTGATGCCTGCTTGGCGATCGGCGGCCCATGATGCTTCTCTCCCTCGTCGTCGGTTTCATGCTCCTCTTTGCCGGAGGAGAGATGGTGGTTCGGGGCGCTGTCGCGCTCGCCCGTCGCTTCGAGGTCTCGCCGATGGTGATCGGCCTTACCATAGTCGGCTTCGGCACGTCCCTGCCCGAACTGCTGGTCAGCGTCAACGCTGCATTGACCGGTGCGCCTGGCATCGCGGTTGGCAACGTGATCGGTAGCAACCTGGCGAACATGATGCTGATCCTCGGGGTCGCGGCGCTGGTCTTCCCCCTGGCGGTCAATCCGGGTGCCGTGCGCCGTGACAGCCTGTTCATGGCGGCATTCACCGCAATCTTCATCATCGTTGCCCTTGGCGGTTCGGCGGATCGTTACGAAGGCGCGCTGATGCTCGCGGCGCTCGTGGGCTATGTCGTACTGTCGCTGTGGCAGGACGCCAGGGTCAGCAACGGAGCGTCACAGCTTCACCGCGAGGAAGCGGATTCGATGACCGGACTGCCCACGCGTCTCTGGCTGATGGTCCTGTTTGTTGTTGGCGGGTTGCTGTCAGTCGTTGTCGGAGCGGACCACCTGGTCGGCGGAGCGACCGCGCTGGCACGTGATGCCGGGGTGCCGGACGAGGTGATCGGGCTCACCCTTGTCGCTGTCGGCACGTCGTTGCCGGAAGTCGCCACTGCGATTGTCGCCGCCTATCGCAGACATGCCGACATCTGTATCGGCAATGTCATCGGCAGCAACATCTTCAACCTGTTCGGCATCCTCGGCATCACCGCCCTCGCGGCGCCCGTACCCTTTTCCGACAAGATCGTTGGTTTCGACCTCTGGGTGCTCGGCGCGATGACGCTTCTTCTGGTCCCGCTGCTGTTGACCGGCTGGCGTCTTGGGCGCAGGGAAGCGCTGTTGCTGTTGGCCTTGTACTGCGTTTACATCCTGTCCCAGTTCCAGGAATGGAATGACCTCACGGCGCCTGTCTAGGTGCCGAAATCCGACCGAGCCCATGAAAGTGACACAGTACAACCGTCCCGGAACTCGCCCTTCCAGATCGTGGTCCTTCCCCTGCAAGTCCGGTCGCGCAGCTTGAGGCCGGAAGACAATGGGGAAGCATGTCGGTACGTCGCGGTGCCGGGTGATTCGGCGGGTGAAATTCTGCTGCCCGTAGCGGTGATTTCATCGGGCAAGGCCGCCCGGAAGCCAGCCGGGACGACGATTCATCGCGATCCACTCATGCCTGCTTGAGTGCCGGCCGGGTGTGGCTTGGATCGCGCTTTTTGGCTGGAAGGGATTCGGCGAACTTCGCGGCCCTGCCGAGCCAAACTGCAAGCTGATCGTCGGATGCGAAGCCCGCCGGCTCGACCAGCGCCCAGCCCTTCATCGTGCGCCCGTTCATGTCAGCAGGACGGGTATACGGTTCGGCCAGCGTTGCATCGTGATTCTGCTTGTCGAGCCGTACGATCAGCGAACCCTTCCAGGCCGCAGCGCACATGTTGTCATGGATCATGAAGCAGGTGGTGCCGAACATCCTGCCCTCTGAGCACCCCTCCCGCCTGGAGAGAATCCGGCGCATCCGGTCGATCAGAACGTCGTCGCAGGTCATGCTTCCTTCCTTCACATGGCCCCTCAATCCGGGAAGGAAATCAGGGCGTTGGCAACGTGCGCTACATTCGCAACTCCTGGTCCATGAACCTCGTGATTCACGGTCGTGCACCAGGTTTCACACCTTTGGCCATACCATCTCACCACGCTGGATGCCATGCGCACACTGCAGATCATTCTGGACACAACATTCGGCCGCACGGTCTGCCGGCTGCCATGCTGCAAAGTGAGCCGCCGATATGGATCGCGCTTCTCTTCGCTGCGTGATTCCACTGTTACGCGCCCGACCTCTCGCGCAGGCGGGGGAGGGGGACAGCCGGTCACGCGCTCCTTGTTTCGGCTTCTTCCGTCGGGAGGGGCACACCGCTATGGGCCCTGATGCTCCTTGACGAAGGGGCGGCCGAGGGCGCGGGGCGCGATGGAGCGGCCGAAGAAGCCCGCGAGCAGCACGACCGTCATCACGTACGGCAGGATCGAGACGAGTGCCACGGGCACCGGGCCGATGAGCGGCAGGTCCACTCCCTGGAGTCTGGGCGCGACCGTGTCCAGGAGGCCGAACAGCAGGCAGGCGAAGAGGACAGGAAGGGGCTTCCAACGCCCGAAGATGAGTGCTGCGAGCGCAAGGAAACCCTTGCCCGCACTCATCTCCCTCACGAAGCCCGCGCCGTGGGCGGTCGAGAGGTATGCGCCTGCAAGGCCGCACAGCAGGCCGGCTATGAGGATGCCGCGATAGCGCAGCGCCGGCACCGACACGCCGACGCTGTCCACGGCCTCGGGCAGTTCGCCCGCAGCGCGAAGCCGAAGCCCGAAACGCGTGCGCCAGAGGAGCCACCAGACCAGCGGGACCGACATGAAAGCCGCATAGACCAGCAGATTGTGGCCGGAAATCAGTTCCGCATAAAGCGGGCCCACAAGGGGAAGAGCGCGCAGAGTCTCGACAAGCGGAAGCGCGATGGGGGCGAAACGCTCTCCTGCGCCGAGTGCGGGCGTGTGGCCGCCATGGCGAAAGAGTGCATTCGCCACCACCACCGTCATGCCCAGGGCGAGGATGTTGATCGCTACGCCGGAGATGATCTGTTCGCCGCGATGGGTGATGCAGGCGAAGCCGTGAACCAACGCCAGGACTGTGGAGGATGCAAGCGCGGCCGCGAGACCTGCCCATGGGGAGCCGGACAGCGTGGTGAAGGCAGCGGCGGCGAAAGCGCCGGCCAGAAGCTTGCCCTCAAGGCCGATGTCGACGATTCCGGACCGTTCGGAAACGAGTCCCGCCATCGCGCAGAACATCAGCGGCGTCGCAAGCCGGGCCGTCCCGTCGAGGACCGCCAGGATGTCAATCCAGACCTCAACCATGATCGGGCCTCTGAGTGAGGAGCAGGCGCGCCAGCCAGGGCGTGAACATGTAGGCGAGAGCGCCTGAAAACAGGATCACGAGCCCTTGCATGACCAGGGTAAGCTCGTGAGTGATGGTTTCGAATTCGAAGTTGAGTTCCGCGCCGCCCTGGAAGAGCGCGCCGAAGAGAAGGCCCGCCGCGAGGATGCCAAGGGGATGATTGCGGCCCATGAGCGCCACCGCGATACCGGTAAATCCGTAGCCGGCGGAGAAGTTGAGCACCAGCTTGTGCTGAGCGCCGAGCACCTCGTTGAGCGCCATGCAACCGGCAAGCGCGCCGGAGATGGCCATGACGGCGACCACCACGCGGCGAACGGGAATACCGGCATAGCGAGCCGCTTCCTCGCCATGGCCGATGGCCCGGAGCGCATAGCCGAACTTGGTACGCCAGATCAGCACCCAGACCGCCGTGCTCGCCAGGAGAGCGAACACAAACGACAGGTTGAGCGGCGAGCGCGCGACCTCGAAGCCCAGCGTGTGAGCGATGTCGTGGAGGGCCGGCAGCCGTACGGTTTCACCGAACAGGCGGGTCTGCGGCGATCCCTGGCCCGCCCGCATGATCGGTCCTGAAAGGAGCCACACCATCAGCCCGGATGCGAGAAAGTTGAACATGATCGTGGTGATGACGACATGGCTGCCGCGATAGGCCTGCAGCCAGCCGGGCACCGCCGCCCATGCCGCGCCGAAGGACGCAGCGCCCGCAATCGCAACCAGTGTGACGATCAAGCCCGGCAGTGCCGTCTCGAGCGAAAGACAGGCGAGCGCGACGCCGAGACCGCCGAGGAGCGCCTGGCCCTCGGCGCCGATGTTGAACAGCCGAGCCTGGAAGGCGATGGCGGCGGCGAGACCCGTGAAGATGAAGTTGGTCGCGTAGTAGAGCGTGTAGCCCAGCGAACTCGGCGCAAAGGCGCCCTGCAACAACACGGCAAGCACCTCCAGCGGATCCTCGCCGACCAGAGCCACCACGACGGCCGTCGCCAGCAGCGCGAGCGCGAGATTGACGAGAGGCAGGACACCGATATCGAACCAGCGCGGCAGGTTCGTCATGCGCCGGCTCCTTCGCCTGCACCGGTCATCATCAACCCGAGCTGACGGACCGTCGCGTCTGCCGCCGGTACCGTGCCGACCACCCGTCCGCCGCTCATCACCATGATGCGATCGGCGAGCGCCAGGATTTCGTCGAGTTCCGTCGAGACGAGCAGGATGCCCGTGCCCCGCTCCTTCAACGCCATGACCCTGGAATGGACGATCTCGACGGTGCCGATGTCGACACCGCGGGTGGGCTGGCCAAGCAGGAGCACGACAGGCTCGGACTCGAACTCCCTCGCAAGCACGATCTTCTGCTGGTTGCCGCCCGAAAAGGCCGTGGCCGGCAACCTCGGCTCCGGCGGGCGGATGTCGAAGCGCGCAATCAGTCGCTCGGCTTGCGCCTGCATCGCCGTGCCGCTCGTCCAGAGGCCGGGACCTGCGCATTCCGGGCGACCCAAGACCGCATTCTCCCTGGCTTCGAACGGCAGGACCAATCCCCGCCGATGGCGGTCTTCCGGCACATGGGTGAGGCCGAGCGCACGCATCCCGGCGGGTGTCGCCGGACTGGCCCTGTCGATACGTCGCCCGGCGAACTCGATGTGTCCCTCCTGGACGCCAGACAGGCCAGACAGCACATCGAGCAACTCCGACTGGCCGTTGCCGGAGACACCTGCCACGCCGAGGATTTCACCAGCCCGCAACTCCAGCGAGACGTTTTGCAGGCCGGGCGCGCCGCCCGGACTCCTCCAGGTGAGCCCCTCGACCCGCAGGACCGGACTTCGGACACTGCTTTCCGACATCCGCACAGCCTGGCCGATCTTTCGCCCGACCATGAGTTCGGCGAGTTCGCCTGGCGTCGTTTCGCTCGTTTTGCGGCTGCCGACGAGGCGGCCGTGACGCATGATCGAAACCGAGTCGCAGACCGCCATCACTTCCCGGAGTTTGTGGGTAATCAGAACAACGGTGCCCCCGGCGTCGCAAACCGCGCGCAGGTTGGCAAAGAGCCGGTCGGTCTCATCCGGGGTCAGCACGCCGGTCGGCTCGTCGAGGATCAGGATACGGGTACCCCGAAAAAGCGCCTTGAGGATTTCGACCCGCTGGCGCAGGCCGACCGGCAGGTCGTCGACGAGGGCGTCCGGATCGATCTCCAGACCATGCGCAAGGCTCAGGTCTTTCAGCCTCGCGCGGTTGTCGGCCTCGCCGCTACGGAGCCGGAAGCTGCCCTCAATGCCGAGCACGACGTTTTCCAGCACGGTGAAGGTCGGGATCAGCATGAAGTGCTGGTGGACCATTCCGACGCCGAGCGCGATGGCGTCTCCCGGGCTGCGGAGTACGGCAGGGCGACCGGCGATTTCTATGCTGCCACCATCGGGCGCATGGAGTCCGTAGACGATGGATGCGAGCGTGGATTTCCCCGCCCCGTTCTCGCCAACGATGCCATGGACGGTGCCGGCCGGTATGTCCAGATCCACATCATCATTGGCGAGCACGGCGCCGAAACGTTTCGTGATGCCGCGCAACCGGACTGCCGCGTGGCTGGACTCTCCGGCGCCGTCGTCACCCAACAAGGACGGCCTCAGTCGGGGCAGTTCGAGTCGCTCATGTAGTCGTGGACGACGATGTTGCCTGCGATGATGGCGTCCTTGGCCTCTTCGACTGCGGCCGTCAGCTCATCCGTCAGCAGTCCGGCATTGTGTTCGTCCTGCGCCCAGTCCACGCCGTCTTCCGCAAGGCCGAGGCTGTGGACGCCGGAGGAGAAGGTACCGGCCAGCCCGTCGCTGAGCGTCTGGTAGGTGGCGACATCGACCCGTTTCAGCATTGACGTCAGCACGAAACCGGGCGCAAGTCCGTTCTGGTTCGAATCGACGCCGATCGCGAGCATGCCGGCGTCGGCTGCCGCCTGGATCACGCCAATGCCACTTCTGCCCGCAGCGTGATAGACGACGTCGGCGCCTCGATCCATCTGGCTTCTGGCGAGTTCCGACGCCTTGGTCGGGTCGTTCCAGGCAGCGGGCGTCGTTCCGGTCATCGCCTGGAGCACTTCGATGTCGGCATTCGCCGACCTTGCTCCCTGCAGATAGCCGCAATGGAACTTGCGGATGAGGGGGATATCCATGCCGCCCACGAAGCCAACCTTGCCGGTCTTGCTGGCGAGGGCCGCAGCGATGCCGACCAGATAGCTCCCTTCGTGCTCCTTGAAGACATACTGGCGCAGGTTTGGCCGGTCCAGCCACGAGACGTCGATGATCGCGAACTGGCGATCGGGATAGTCCGCCGCCACCGCGTCCAGAGCATCTGCCTGGGAGAAGCCTACCGCGATCACCATGGTAGCGCCGCGCTCCACGAGGCGCCGCATCGCCTGTTCCCGCTGGGTCTCGTTGACGATCTGGAACTCGGCGACCTTGATGCCGGTTTCTTCGGAGAACTTCTGGACTCCGTTCCAGACGCCCTCGTTGAAGCTCTTGTCGAACTTGCTGCCAAGGTCGTAGACAACAGCGGGCTTGAATTCTTCGGCAAACGCCATCCCTGTCGCAAGGGCCCACAGCATCGCCACGATCGTCAAGAATCTGCTTCCCATACCGGCCCCCGTTTTCGCTCCATCGACAATCCAGCGGATCGAAGCCGTATCCGGCTCGCCGCCCCGGCAGCATAGTGTCGTCAATCGTCGTCCCCAAGGCCAGCATCATGCCGCCGCGCCTGCGCCTGTCTGGGAAATCTTCGGATGCGGGTCATTCGCGTTGCCGGACAGCCAACGTCGACTGTGCGCTGCGACGCGAATTCGGGCGATTCCACCAGGACACTTGCGAGATTCCCGAACCGGCGGAGCCGGACGCATGGTCGACCTCACCCCGATGCGAGGAGCCTGACGGCGTCCTGTCGCTCGAAGAGATGGAGCAGGACCGTGAGGGCGCGGCCGCGTTCGCTCTTGAGTTCCGGGTCGCGGGCAAGGATGAGCCGGGCGTCGTCGTGGGCGACCTGGAGAAACCGCGATGCCGAGTGCTGGTCGGCCAGACGAAATCTCGGCAGGCCGCTCTGCCTGGCGCCGAGCAGCTCTCCGCCTCCTCGCAGTCGCAGGTCCTCCTCGGCAATCTCGAAACCGTCATTGCTGTGTCTGAGGATATCGAGACGTCTGCGTGCCGCATCGTTAAGGGGAGGCGCATAGAGCAGCAGGCACGATGACGGGGCGTTGCCGCGTCCGACCCGGCCGCGGAGCTGGTGCAGTTGGGCGAGACCGAAGCGCTCGGCATGTTCGATCACCATGACGGTGGCCTCACCCACGTCCAGACCGACCTCGACCGCAGTCGTTGCCACGAGGACAGCAACGGCGCCGCTTGCGAATCTCTCCATGACGTCGTCCTTTTCGGCGGCGTTCATGCGTCCGTGGACAAGCCCGGCGCGTTCTCCGAAGATTCGCCTGAGATGGCGATAGCGGTCCTCTGCAGCGACCGTGTCGCCTGATTCGCTTCGTTCGATGACAGGGCAGATCCAGTAGGCCCGTCCGCCACGCCCGATGGCGCGACCAAGGGCGGCCACCACGTCGTCAAGGCGTGCGGTTGGCATGGCCCGCGTGGTGATCTCCTGGCGTCCCGGCAGGCGCTCGTCAAGGCGCGTGACATCGAGCCCGCCATAGCCCGTCATCTGCAGGGTTCGCGGTATCGGCGTGGCAGTCATCACAAGGGTGTCGACGGCATGTCCCTTGGCCGCCAGGGCGATACGCTGGTGAACGCCGAAACGATGCTGTTCATCGACGACGATGAACGCCAGGTCATGGAATTCGGTGCCTTCGGAAAGCAGGGCATGGGTACCGACAACCAGATGGGACGACCCGTTGGCGACTCCTTTGAGAGTGGCATCACGCTTTGTTCCCCGATCGCGTCCGGTGACGAGAACAACGTCGATGCCGCTGTCGCGCGCAAGATCGGCGATGGTGCGATGATGCTGCCGGGCCAGGAGTTCCGTGGGTGCCAACAACGCAGCCTGATGACCGGCCTCCACGGCCGCCAGCATGGCCTGCACGGCCACCAGCGTCTTGCCGCTCCCCACATCGCCCTGCAGGAGGCGCAACATTGGGAAAGGTGCCTCCATGTCGAGGGTTATGTCGCGGACCGCGTCGATTTGTGCCTGTGTCATGCGGAAGGGAAGCGCGTGTGTGATCCTCGTGCGCAGGCTGCCATCGCCCTTGAGCGAGCGGCCGGGCGTTGACCGCCGTCCGGCTCGCACCAGGGCCAGGGCGAGCTGATTGCCGAGGAGTTCGTCAAAGGCGAGACGATCACGTACCGCCGGATCCCCGGCAAGTTCTTCCAGGTCCCGCGGCTGGTGAACGCGTTTGACCGCGTCCGACCATGAAGGCCAGCGGTTCTGCTCCAGCCATGCCCGGTCCTGCCACTCGGGCAGTTGCGGGCTGCGCTCCAGCACCAGCGAAATGATCCGTCGCATGGTCGGCGCACCGAGACCCTCCACAAGGGAATAGACCGGTTCCAGGTGCGGCTCGCCGTCGGCGTCACCTGGCGTTGCGACGTGATCGGGGTGGACCATTTCCAGGCGATCGGCAAACTGTTCGATCCGGCCACTCACCAGTTTCCTTGAACCGGCAGGGAGAATCTTCACAAGCCACGATTCGCGGGCACGGAAGTAGACGAGATCGAGTCTCCGGCCGGTATCGTCTGCTGTCACGATACGCCAGGGATGGCGTGGTGTTCCGGGGCGCCTGTGACGCTCCACGGTCACATGAACACTGACCAGGCTTCCCGGGGTTGCCTCGCCGAGATCAGCGAGTTGCCGGCGATTGATGATGGATGTTGGAAGGTGCCAGAGAAGGTCCACAACTCTGGTGCCGGCCAGGCCGGAAATCAGGGAAGCCGTCCTGCGGCCGACACGTGGAAGAGCGGTCACCGGCTCGAACAGCGGAAAGAGAATCTCCGGTCTCATGGACGAGGAGCATACACCGGCGTCGGAGTGTCCGTGACATCACCTTCGTCAGGCTGTAGACGGAACCATTCCGGGACCGGCGAGCGCATGACAGACGACAACAACACACGCCGGCAGCGTCTACGCTATCGGGCCTCACGCCGCGGTTCCCGTGAGCTTGATCTGTTGCTCGGGCGCTATGCCGAACACGCGCTCGAAGCGATGAGCGAGAGTGAGCTTGAGGAGTTCGCCGCGTTTCTCGGGTGCCCGGATCCCCTCATCCAGGCGTGGATCATGAACGGCGACGATGCTGCCGCTGGGAAGTTCGGAAAGCTCGTAAGGCGGATTCAGATTTTTCATGCACATTGATAGATTGCAGGGCCATGTCATTGATTCACTGGGGCCAGGCGTTCTGAACACCGTGTCCGGTGTTCCGGAAGGGGTGGACGCCGTTTTGCTTGCAGGATTGCGTCAGCGCCATCCTGACCGCGATATCCTGATGGTGCTCCACGATGAGGAGCGGGCACGACGTCTGGCAGGTGCTCTCGCGTTCTTTGGGGCAGGCGATTGCACAAGGCTCTTTCCGGCCTGGGACTGTCTTCCCTATGACAGGGTGTCGCCGCATCCGGCCGTGGCGGGGGTCCGTCTCGCCCTCATGGGAGATCTGTGCGAGAGACCCCGGGACGCCAGTGGTCTTGTCGTGCTCACCACGGCACGGGCGATGCTGCAGCGGGTTCCGCCGCGCGCGACGTGGCATGGCCGGCGCCGGCATCTTCACAAGGGCGGCAAGACGGATCCGGCCGCGCTCTTCCGCGATCTCCTCGCCATGGGGTACTCCAGGACAAGCGTGGTCATGGAGCAGGGGGACTGTGCGGCGCGGGGTGACATTCTCGATGTCTTTCCGCCGGCCATGGCAGAACCCGCGCGTCTCGATTTCTTCGGTGACGAGGTTACCGGCATCCGTACATTCGATCCATTGAACCAGCGTTCGACGGGACTCCTGGAGAGTCTTTCAATCGACCCGGCGAGCGAGGTCGCGCTCGATCCTGCCTCGATCAAGCGGTTCCGCGATCACTGGCGCGAGCTCTTCGGCATGAATGCACTGGCCGATCCCGTTTATGAGTCGGCCATCGAGGGTGTGCGGACTCCGGGTATGGAGCATTGGCTTGGTCTCTTTTACCAGACCCTCGACACATTTCCCGACTATCTTGGCGAGGACTGGATTCTGGTCTTCACCGGAGATGTCGAGGATGCCTTGAGAGCCCACCTCGACACCGTTGAGGACCACTACGAGCATCGCGCGTCCGGAAACGGGGATGACGGCGTCGCCTATCACGCTCCGCCTCCCGATGGACTCTATCTTTCGATCGATGACTGGACGGCGATGGCGCGAACGCGCACGGCGATCAGGCTGCTGGCCGGCGCCCCTGACACGGCATCCGACGGAGTGATTGATGCCGGTGGTCTGAGATCCCGGGACTTCAGCCTCGAGCGCATGAATGTCCGCATGCAGCTCTTCGATTCCGTTGCCCGGCACATCGCCGACGAGAAGTCGCAGGGTCGTCGGGTCATCGTTGCGGCACTGGGAGATGCGAGTCAGGGCAATCTGGCGACCATGCTGGAGAGTCACGGTGTCGGCGACGTGGTCAGGGCAGGGGAGGAAGATTGGCTCCGGATACCGGACTCATCCGTCCCTGTCGTCGTTCTGCCGCTCGAGCACGGGTTTGTGACCACGGATCTCAGCGTTGTCGCCGAGCAGGATGTTCTCGGCGACCGTATCACGACACCGCGCCGGCGCCGTACGAAGCGAGATGCCGAGCGGTTTCTTCTCGAGGTGTCGCAGCTCGCCGAGGGCGACCACGTCGTCCACATTGACCATGGCATCGGAGTGTTCGAGGGCCTTCACACCGTCACGCTTGGCGGCGCACCGCACGACTGCCTGCGTGTGCACTACGCGGGCGGTGACGCGCTGCTGGTGCCCGTGGAGAACATCGACACCCTGTCCCGCTACGGGTCGCACGATGCCCGAGTCCAGCTGGACCGGCTTGGAAGCGCTGCCTGGCAGGCGCGCCAGGCGCGTCTTGCCAATCGCATCGAGGAGATGGCGGGAGAACTCCTCAAGACGGCCTCCGAGAGACTCTTGCAGTCGGGCCCCGTGATTCGTGTCGATGAGGAGACGTACACGGAATTCTGTTCACGCTTTCCCTTTCAGGAGACCGAGGATCAGGCGAAAGCCATTGGCGAGGTGTTCGACGACCTCGCTTCCGGTCGCGCCATGGACCGGCTGGTGTGCGGCGACGTTGGATTCGGCAAGACCGAAGTGGCCCTGCGCGCCGCACTTGCCACGGTTCTTGAAGGATTCCAGGTGGCGGTGGTGGCCCCCACGACACTGCTTGCCCGACAGCACCACGAGACCTTTGTCGAACGGTTCAGGCACTTGCCCGTCAACATAGCCCTGCTCTCCCGTCTCGTGACATCCGCTGAGGCAGCCAGCGCGAAGAAGGGAGTGGCAGCCGGGACTGTCGACATCGTGATCGGCACCCACGCCCTGCTGTCCCGCACCATGTCCTTCGCCAACCTTGGCCTTCTGGTGATCGACGAGGAACAGCAGTTCGGCGTGGCTCACAAGGAAAAACTCAAGCAGATCAAGACCAACGTCCATGTCCTCACCCTGACCGCGACACCGATACCGCGGACCCTGCAGATGGCCCTGAGTGGAGTCCGTGACCTCAGCCTCATCGTTACGCCGCCAGTCGATCGGCTCGCCATCAGGACATTTGTTGGCACGTACGATTCAGTCACCGTTCGCGAGGCGATCAGGCGCGAACGCATGCGGGGTGGTCAGACCTACGTCGTGTGTCCCAGGGCTGCGGACCTCGGGCGCATGCGCAAGGATCTGCAGAAGCTGGTGCCGGAGGCACGGATCGCCACGGCACACGGCAAGCTGGATCCGGACAATCTCGAGAGCATCATGACGGCCTTCTACGATGGGCGAATCGACGTTCTGGTCACGACCACGATCATCCAGTCGGGGCTCGACATTCCCAATGCCAACACGATGGTCATCCACCGTTGCGACCGCTTCGGGCTGGGACAGCTCTACCAGCTGCGCGGGCGCATCGGACGTTCACGCGCACGCGCCTATGCTTACATTACGCTGCCGCCAGGCATGAAACCGGGCAAGGATGCGATGCGCCGCCTCAAGGCCCTTTCCCAGATGGATTCACTGGGCGCCGGGTTTTCGCTGGCAAGCCGCGACCTCGAGATTCGCGGTGCCGGCAATCTTCTTGGCCGGGAACAGTCCGGTCACATCCGCGAGGTCGGAGTGGAACTCTATCAGCAGATGGTCGAGGAAGCGGTCGAGAAGGTCCGTGCGGAACAGGAAGGGCGGTTGCGGGAAACGAGGCATTCCTGGTCTCCTGAAGTGGGTGTCGGCTCAGCAGTCCTGATCCCGGATACCTGGGTCCGCGACCTTGATGTGAGGCTCGTTCTCTACAGGCGCATTGCCGCGCTCGAGGATCGCGCCGGAATCGATGATCTGAGAGAGGAACTGGTCGATCGCTTTGGTGATCTTCCCGAGGAGGCCGACAATCTGCTGCGAATCATTGCCATCAAGGGCGACTGCCGACGCGCTGGAATTGCGCGGCTCGATGCCGGGCCGCTCGGGGCCGTGGTCGCCTTTCACCAGGACACGTTCGCCGAACCGGAACGTTTGATTTCCTGGATCACCGACCAGAACGGAACGGCAAGGATGCGACCCGATCAGACACTGGTCGTGACCGGCTCCTGGGAAAGGGTGAAGGATCGCCTCGACGGTGCCGAGTGCCTTGCCTCAGAGCTCTGCGCAATCGCTTGCGGCGGTCACGAGACGACGCAACACCTCGGCTGACTGGGCGCCGCCAATGGCAAGGCGGCGGTTGAAGACAAAGAAGGGAACACTCCGGATACCCCCCTCCCGCGCCTTCCTGGCATCGTGGAGAAGACGCCTTGTAAGGGGAATGCTGTCGATCCAGGTCAGGGCCTCGACGCGGCTGAACCCGGCGTCTTCGGCGATGTCCGCCAGGACCCCTGGATCGCCGATGTCCCGGCCGGCAACAAAGTGGCTCCTGAATATGCCGTCGATCACGTCCCTCTGCCGGCCGCTGTCATGAACTCCCAGAATGAGTGCGTGCGCCCGCAGGGCCGAGGGTGTTCTTGTGATGGCGCTGAATGCGAAGGGAATACCCTCCGCAAGCCCATATCGCGTGATGCGCTCCAGCGTGGTCTCCGCCAGCCGGGAGTTGCCGAAGGCGCGTGCCAGCCATGCATTGCGTTCCATGCCGTCGGCCGGCATCGCCGGATTGAGCAGGAAGGCCCGCCACACGATCCGGGGGCAATGGCGACCGGAAAGACCGGCGAGAACATTCTTCAGACGCTGATGACCGATGTAGCACCAGGGGCATGTCGGATCCGACCACATGTCGACAGTGGCCTTCACGGTGTTTGCGGGTTCAACGTTCAGGGCTGGGGCGCCCGGGCGGTGAGTCCGCCATCGCACACGAAGAGCTGCCCCGTGGTGAAAGCGGCCTCGTCACTGGCGAGGAACAGGGTAAGGGCGGCGATGTCGACCGGTTGACCGATGCGTCCAACGGGCTGATTGGCGTCGAGCGCACGGGCGGCCTCGGCGGGATCGGGCACGCTCGCGAGGTATGCATCCATCATGTCGGTCTGGATCCAGCCCGGGCAGATGACATTGCAACGGATGCCATCAGCGCCATGATCGACGGCTATGGCGCGTGACAGCGCGTGCACCGCGCCCTTGGTGGCGCAGTAGGCGGCAAGACCGGGGTCCGCCACGAATCCGTCGTAACTGCCGACGTTGATGATGGTGCCACCGCCCTGGCGCGTCATGACGGGAATCGACTCCCGGCAGAACAGGAAGACGCTGCCAACGTTGACGCGGAAGATACTGTTCCACTCGTCCTCGCTGGTCTCGATGATCGTCTTTTCGATCTGCATGGCCGCATTGTTGACCAGGACATCGATTCCTCCGAGACGCTCCCTTGCGGTCTCAACGACAGCGGAAACATGGGTTGCGGAAGAGACGTCGCCCGGGACCCAGATCACGGAATCACTGTCCCCGGTTGCCAGCGGCCGACGCGCCGTGGCGATGACCTGCGCCCCCTCACGGACGAAGCTCTCTGCGATCGCCCTGCCGATCCCTCTCGATGCGCCGGTGACGATGGCGCGCTTGCCTTCCAGTCTGCCACCCATATCGGCCTCCGCCTGTCTGATGTCGGGCAGGATATCCCGCTTTCACGACCGGATCACAAGGGAGGTCGCCGGGTCATCCTGATTCGTCATGCGACCATTGCGCTGAGAGCGGTGACGGTTCCTTCAGAGGTGATCCCTAGCCTGATGGCAGCCGCAAATCGGGTCGATTTGAATTACTGAATTGGAGACCGCGGAGGGCGTCGCGTCTCACTGGTCTCGTCTCCCGACGCCAGTCATCAAACCACCCCGTCAGGACAGCAACAGGATCAAGTCCGGTCAATCAGTTCGATGGCGGCTCCCCGAGGTGTGCCCAGGCTGATGTTGCCCACACTGGATGGACAGGCGGAACAGACGAGCACGACAGACGTCTCGACACGCAGCTCGACATAGTCGCCGGCCGCTGCGGAGGCGGGTTCATCCTTCAGCGAACCATCGAACTTCACAATGGCGTGTTCGAACAGGTTCCAGGGACAGGGAATTGGTCCAAGGCGGATTCCGCGGTCCGCCATGACACCCTTCAGGTTGTTCTCGCAGTTGGGATGGGTCGACGTCGTGCCGAAGAACCGGTTGCCTTCGGCGCTGCACGCGGCATGAAGCGTATCGTGTATTCCAGGAGAGGTGTCGGCCCTGATCGTCAGCATCGGCCGGAACCGGTTGCTGACCAGTGAGTCGCCGGGTTTGAACAGGATCCGGTATGTCGCGGACCTGCTGTGTTCCATCGAAAGGAATTCCAAGGGATCTGCCGTGCAGAACGCCCAGGTGTCGACGACCTGGTGGCCTTCCGTGTTGACAATACGCACAATGTCACCTGCTTGCGCAGTGATCCCACGCGCTTCGCCCGGCGGAATTGGAACAAGACGGTTCACGGATTCTTCTCCTCGTTGCGAACAAACGTGACGCCCCACGATGACTGCCATCTGACGCCGGACGCTTCACTGGCTGCAATGGAACTATGCAAGGTAACGCCGTTCTGGCAGACAGGACGACCCGTTCCGACGCATGGTTGTGAATCATTCGATGAAATCTGTGACGCCATGTCCAGAGTAGAACAAACTGCCGATCGTCGGGACATGGTGACGAGAGTCATCATGCCTGCGGTGTTGTGCGGACAGCCCCAGCGCCAGGCCCTGGGGAAAGAACTCAAGCCCAAAGTATCGGTTTTCGATAATCCCAGTTTTCGGGTTTTCGTCTTCCGTTGGCAACAAGTGTGGTGGCTGTCTTCGCACCGATCCAGTTGGGGATTGCTGCTGCCCGGTCGCAACCGGCACTCCGCGGTTTGCATCCTGTTCTGACTTTTCGTCGAAAATCCTTCCTGGCGTGATGCGTCTGGCAACGGCGCGACCAGTGTCGACTGGTGTTCCGTTCGATGTCGATCGGTATCTCAACCCGGCGACGTCGTCCATGTATCAGGGATCGTTGTTCGGAGTTAACCTGCACTCTGCTAGCCTGTCATCCGTCCAGAGGGAGGTTTGTTGGTTGGCGAAGCCGGATTCTTCAAGGCTCGTCCAGCCGTCCGCCCGTCGCGAAGCATTTTCCGGACTGATGATCAGCGCGATGCTCGTGGCATCCGTCGTGCATGGATTGGCGCCCGCGTTTCCGCGGGAGATTGGCGTGCTGGCGGCCTGGTCTGCGGGATTCGCGGTGTGGAACCGGCTGCCGATGCGCGCACGAGCGCAGGTCGGGGTCATGTTCGGAATCGGACTTGCGTGCATCGCGGTTGCCGCGGCTCGCGGCGGCGACGTGGCATGGGGAATCACGACGGGAGGCTCGCTTCCCATCCTCACAGTGCTCGCCGGCGTAGCGTTCCTGCGCCTGGTCTATCCTGCCAACGCGGCAGCAGGGACGGACACACCCGCATCCCGTGGTTTCGGCGCCTATCTGCGTACGATGGCAGGCGTTCACCTGTTCGGCGCCGTCATCAACATTTCCGCTGTCGTGGTGTTCGCCGAACGGCTGGCCCGATCGGCGCCGCTTGCGCGCCGCGAGGTGGCGATGCTGGGGCGCTCATATTCGATGGTCGCATTCTATTCGCCATTCATCGGGGGAGTGGCCCTCGCGTTAGGCATGGTGCCGGGAGTGCACTTCCCGGGACTCGTGCTGGCGGGCGTTGCGCTGGCCTGCATCGGCTTCCTTGCGCTCGCCATCATCGGTCGCTTCGAAGAGGGTCAGGCGCTTTCCAGATTCGAAGGATATCCGTTTCGTCTGGAAAGTCTCTGGCTGCCGACTGCGCTCGTGCTTTTGACAGCGGCTGCGCACTGGATGTGGCCGTCACTGTCGATCCTTTTGCTGGTTGCCTTGATTGCGCCCTCACTTGCAGCGGCAGTCCTCCTGGCACGAAACGGAATCGCCAGCGCCAACCGGAACCTGAAGCGGTTCGTGCTGACCGAGCTGTCCGGCAGGAGTGGTGAATTCACGCTCTTTCTCGCTGCCGGGGTGCTTGGAGGGGGACTGACCAGTCTGGTGTCCGCGTATCCGATGATGGTGCCGGACTTCACGCTCAATCCGGTGACCGCAACCGTTGCGCTCGCCTGCATTGTCGTTGCGGCGATGGCCGGTGTGCATCCGCTGGTCTCGGTCACCACGCTCATCGCTGTCACATCGCCTGCATCGCCGGATCCGACACTTCTTGCCGCTGTCTGCGTGATGGGGTGGGGTATCGGCTCGGCCGGGAGTCCGTACTCCGGAATCAATCTGGTTCTCGCGGCCCGCAGCGGAATTTCGAATTGGTCGTTTCCTCGCTGGAATGCTCTTTACTGCACTGTCATGGTCCTCGCGGCAGGTTCAGTGTTTGCAGGATACGCTGCACTGGCGCGGTGACCGGGAATTCACCGCTGTGTCGGAACTCTCTCCTGTCTGCGAGGTGTTTGGCGCAACGGGCCAATGGGTCTATCCTCCGCGCCTTCGCAGGACGTGTTGACGGGAAGGATGGGACATGGGCTGGACCGGTCGGGTGTTGCGGGTCGATCTGGGCAGTGGACGCTGTGAAGGAGAGCCGCTGAACCGGGACTGGGCCGAGCAGTTCCTCGGGCAACGGGGCCTGGCATCGAAGTACCTCATGGAAGCGATGGATCCGGCGGTGGATTCCCTGGCGCCCGGCAATGTGCTGATCCTTGCCACGGGTCCTCTCACCGGCACCATGGCGCCAACAGCGGGGCGGTACTCCGTCGTCACCAAGGGCGCTCTCACCAACGCCATCGCCTGTTCCAACTCCGGCGGCAAGGTCGGCGCCGAGATCAAGCTTGCCGGCTGGGACATGGTCATCATCGAGGGAGCCTCACCGCATCCGGTGTGGTTGTGGATCGATGACGACCGGGTGGAGTTGCGGGATGCGCGCCACCTGTGGGGACGCTCGGTCTGGGAGGTCGAGCCGGCCATCAGGGCGGAACTCCAGGATCCCGCCGTGAAGATTGCCTCCATCGGTCTGGCAGGAGAGAGGCGTGTCCGCTTCGCCTGTGTCGTCAACGACCTGCACCGTGCTGCGGGCCGGTCCGGAGTTGGCGCCGTCATGGGAGCCAAGAATCTCAAGGCGATCGCCGCGCGGGGGAGCCGGGGCGTCCGGGTCAATGATCCGGCGGCCTTCATGTCGGCTGTCGCCGACGCGAAGGCGGGCCTTGCCGCACATCCCTCCCGCGAACGCCTGGCGCGGTACGGTACCCATGCCATGCTCGACATGACGCACAGTTACGGCAGTCTGCCGACCCGCAACGAACGCGACGTGACGTTTGAGGGAACCGAGCGGCTGAACGTGGCCGCCTCACAAGGCCCCCACGGTCCCAACGGCACCGTCAATCTGGTCACCAACAAGGCCTGTTTTGCCTGCACCATTGCCTGCGGCCGCATTGCCACGATCGATCCGGATCATTTCTCGGTGAAGGGGCGCCCGCAGTACCACACGGCGTCGGGCGGGCTGGAGTACGAGAACGTCTTCGCGCTCGGCGCCATGGTGGGAGTAGACGATATCGATGCCGTCACCTTTGCGAATTTCGTGTGCAACGAACACGGGATGGATACCATTTCCTTCGGAGGCGCCCTCGCTGCGGCCATGGAACTCTTCGAGACGGGTGTCGTGACGATGGACGAGACTGGCGTCGATCTTTCGTTCGGTTCCGCCGAGGGACTCGTCGCCATGGTCGAGGCCTGCGCCAGGGGAGAGGGGTTCGGGGCCTCTGTCGGGCTCGGAGCAGCAAGGCTGTGCGAAAAGTACGCGAGGCCCGAGTTCTCGATGACGGTCAAGGGCCAGGAGTTCCCCGGATACGATCCACGCGCCATGCAGGGCATGGCGCTTGCCTATGCCACCTCCAACCGGGGCGCCTGTCATCTGCGCGCCAGCCCCTTTGCCTCGGACTTCGCCACGACCGAGCTCGAAGGCAAGGCCGACATCGTGCGATCGACCCAGGACGAACGGGCTGCCATGTTCGATTCTTCGGGCTTGTGCGCCTTTACGGCGGCCGCTGTCTCCATCGAGAAGGTTTCGGCCATGCTGGATGGCGCCCTTCCATCCTCGTGGACCCCCGAAAGATTGCGCGAGACGGGCGAGAGAATCTGGAACCTGGAGAGACTCTTCAACATCGCTGCCGGTCTCGGACGGCGCGACGATACGTTGCCGCATCGCATGCTGAACGTCCCGGCACCAGGTGGAACGGCAAAAGGCATGGTGGCTCGGCTCGGCGACATGCTGGGCGACTATTACGAGATGCGTGGCTGGGACGAGGAAGGCGTGCCACGCGGCCAGACCCTCCACCGTCTCGGATTGTCATGAAAGTGTCGGTGAGACTCGCCGCCTACGCAGGCGAAACCGTTCCGGACATCGGCGCCGACGGCAGGGGCCAGTGGGTCCTTGCGGAGGACACGACACTCGCTGGCGCCCTTGTCCGGCTCGGACCGCTGAAAGAGCGACCGGCGCTGATACTGGTCAACGATCGTGTTGTCAGGGAGGCGTTGCGGTCGGACTACCGGCTCGCTGACGGCGACCGCCTGGTCGTCATGCCTCCGATCGATGGAGGATAGGGGACATGGACCAACCGCGCCTGACCTGTTGTCTGACCTTTGATTTCGATGCCATGTCGGTGTGGATCGGCTCCTATCGGTCAAGCAATCCCTGTGAGATCTCCCGGGGCGAATTCGGCGCCGTCGCCATCCCGCGCATTCTCGACCTGCTCCGGTGCCGATCGATCAAGGCAACCTTCTGCATACCTGGACACACGGCCCTTGCCTGGCCTGATCTTGTCAGGGCCATCCATGATGGAGGGCACGAAATCGCCCACCACGGCTGGGTTCACGAGAATCCTGCGGATTTTGACGAGGCCGGGGAACGGCGCAACCTGGAACGCGGTTTCGAGGCTCTCGACAAGGCGTGTGGCGTGCGACCCGTCGGGTACCGGTCCCCCGCCTGGGATTTTAGCGAGCGTACGGCGGACCTCCTCGAGGAATTCGGCTTTCTCTACGATTCGAGCCTCATGGGAGACGACTTCACGCCCTACTACGTGCGAACCGGGGACAAGGCCCCGGCCACCGAGGCTTACGAGTTCGGCACGCATCTCGACATCGTCGAACTGCCGGTCACCTGGGGACTCGACGACTTTCCCTATTTCGAACTCGACGACACTGGCGGCGGCCTCAAGCCGGCCTCCCACGTCGAGGAAATCTGGCGCCAGGAATTCACATGGGCGCACACCCATGTGCCGGGCGGAATCTACAATCTCACCATGCATCCCCAGGTGATTGGCCGTGGCCACCGGTTGATGATGCTGGAGCGTCTGATCGATTTCTTTTGCGAACACGATGGCGTCGTGTTCGACACCCTGGCCGGGTACGCCGGCCGCTGGGCGAGGCGCAATCCACTGGCGGACTGGATCCGTGGTGGATCCCTTCACGCCCGTGGATCTCTCCGAAAACATAAGACGCGTACATGAGTGTCTGGGGCAAGATTATCGGTGGAACGGTCGGCTTCTTCGCACTGGGAGGCCCGCTTGGCGCTCTCATGGGTCTCGCCGCCGGGCACCTTGTTGATCAGACCCTGAGGGGAAGAAGACCCGCCGTCACGCACCAGGGCTCGTCGACGGACGAGCTTCAGGTTGCCTTCACCCTGGCTGTCATCGCCCTGGTCGCCAAGCTTGCCAAGGCAGATGGCCGCGTCACGCGGGACGAGGTAGAGGCCCTCAAGCGCGTTCTGCCCGTACCGAAGTCGGCTTCGGGAGATGTCGGTCGCATTTTCAATGCCGCAAAGGAAAGCGCTGAAGGCTACGAGTCCTATGCCCGCCAGATCGCCTCCCTGCTCGGACACTCGCGGGCGGTGAAGGAAGATCTCCTCGGCGCCTTGCTGATGGTCGCCCACGTGGACGGCCACTATCACGCCGCCGAGCGCGCCATCATCAACGATGTCGGGCGCATCTTCGGATTCTCGTCCGCTGACATGAGGCGCCTCGAAGGCATGTTCACGGTAACCGGGGATTCCTCCGGCGACCCATATGAGATTCTTGGTGTGTCCGCCGAGGCAAGTGACCAAGACGTGAAGGCGGCCTACCGCAAGCTGCTTCGGGAGAATCATCCCGATCGCGTCACTGCCCAGGGGCTGCCTGAGGAGTTCATCGAGGTCGCCAACCGCAAGATGGCCGAAATCAATGCCGCCTGGGACCGCATCAAGAAGGAGCGCGGCCTGAACTGACGATGCCCCGTTGCCAGAGTTGATGGTTCCTTGAATGAGGCGGAGCTGGTCGATCTCGTCACCAAGACGGAAACACCGAAGAGTTGTCGGGCCCCGGATTGTCGGATGGCGAAATGCTGACAGGAACACGGCGTTACAGCCCCTGGTTGCATGGTGAAGGGCTGTCGGATATCTAGTCGCCGATGGGGCGCGTAGCTCAGCGGGAGAGCACTACGTTGACATCGTAGGGGTCGCTGGTTCAATCCCAGCCGCGCCCACCATCCCTCGTTGATTGATGATCCGCGCTCCGGCACTATCGCCCCGGCAAGACGGGGAGGATCGCCACGTGGCTGACAGGGACGACCAGGCCTTCAGGGGCACACGCAATCTCCATCGCCTGGCGCGCATTTCGCAGACCAAGCAGGAGGAGGAGATCCGGCGCGGGCTGGAGCTCGGTCTTGAGGCTGCCGATTCCATCAATGACAGGACCATCTCGCTGTTCAGCCGCGGTCATCTGCCGGCCTTTGCCGGTATCAACACGTTCATGAAGGCGCCCTACTGCGAGGACATCAGGCGGATCGGCGAGTACGAGGCGGCCTTCGTGGGCATTCCCTTTGACACCGGGACAACATATCGGCCGGGAACCCGGTTCGGTCCCCAGGCGGTGAGGCGCATTTCCGCTGTCTACGACGGCTACAGCGTTGATGGCGGCATCGATCTTCCCGAAGAGCTCGACCTTGCCGATGCCGGCGATGTCTTCGTCATTCCGGGCAATATCGAGAAGACCTTCGACCAGGTCTCGAAGGCGGTATCCCACGTCTACACCTCCGGCGCCTTTCCCATCCTTGTGGGCGGCGATCACAGCCTCGGCTATCCCAATGTCCGCGGCATAGCGCCCCACATCGACGGAAATGTCGGCATCATCCACTTCGACCGGCATATCGACATGGCCGACATGGACATGGACGAGCGCATGCACACGACTCCGTGGTACTGGACGTCGAACGATCACGAAAGTGTCGACCGGGCGGAGTCCCACCATGCCCATACCCACATGCACGATGTCGGCCTCGCCAACTGTCCGCCGAAGAACCTCGTGCAGATCGGAATTGGTGGCTGGTACGGCTCGAGGCGTGGCTCCGAGATTGCCCGCGAGCGCGGCACCAGTGTGCTCACCATGACCGACGTCGAGGAACTCGGCACCAGGAAGACGGCGGAAGTCGCCCTTGAACTCGCCTGGAAGGGAGCGAAGGCTGTCTATCTCTCGTTCGACATCGATTCCATCGATCCCGGCTTTGCGCCCGGCACCGGCACCCCCGAACCCGGTGGGTTCACGCCCCGCGAAGCCCTCGAGATGGTGCGCCTGATCGCCCGTGAAGGCCTGTGCGGAATGGAAGTCGTCGAGGTCTCCCCACCTTACGATGTCAACGACAACACCTCCCAGCTGGCCTGCCGGGTCATCCTCGATACCATCGGCACCATGGTGGTGGAGGGCAAGCTCGGTCACCGCGACCGCGTCATGACGGATTGACCGAAGCGCTCCCTTCCCGAAACGAGATGTCGACAGCAAGTCTGGTGGCCCCTGGCCGAAGGATCGGGAGTCCGGCCGTATTCACCTGCAGGTCGCTGTTTGCCGGAGCGACTTGCGCACGCCCGGAAACTGTCGGCGTTGACCAGCCAGACAGGTTCGGCGAAACGCCTATTTCGCCTCCTGGATATGCCGACAGGAATGAAGATGAATCGCAACGGTTCCGGGCGGGACTACAGACCGAGGATGGACTGTGCGTTGGCGCCCAGGATGCCCTCCTTTTCTTCCATGGAAAGCAGGGGCAGGTCCATGACGCGATCGACGGTGTTGTCGAGATCGTACCACGGGTAGTCGGAGCCCATCATGACGCGTTGCGTGCCGATTTCCCTGATGAGGCGGGCGAGTTCCATCTCGCTTGGACCGTTGGGGCTTCCCGTCCAGTCGATGATCTCGCAACAGTCGAAGTAGGCATTGGGGAAGGCATCCGCCACCTCCAGGGTCTGGCGCCACGAGGCGCCGCCAAGGTGGGCGACCACGACCTTGAGGCGGGGAAAATCCCGCAACATGTCCACGAAGGCAGGCGGATCCGAATACCCGATTCCCTGCCGGTCGGGGCCGGCATGGGCAATGATCGGCATGCCGCGTTCCTCGCAGGCCCCGTAGGTGGCCCACAGGCGCCGATCCGACATCATGCACCCCTGGGCCGGACCATGGAGCTTGACGCCATGGGCGCCATGGGACTCGTGGAGTTCGCTGACCAGGGCGGCGCCGGCCTCATCGGGCGCCAGCAGGGGGTCGGTGGCAATGAAGATCGCGAGTTCCGGGTGTTGGTGCCCGACGCCACAGGCCCACAGGTTGAACTGCCGCATCTCGTCCGTCATGCGCGCTTCGATCTCCGCGATTGCCTTCTCGCGCATGCTCATGGTGAGCCCGGGTTCGAGTCGGGTGACGGCCTGTGAACGTATCTCGTCAGTGGTATAGAGATTGACGATGACGGCACGCGAAATGCCGGCCGAGGTCATGGACTCCAGCAACTCGTCGACCGTGCCGTCGAGGGCGCTGGCCCTCACTCCGGCAAGTTCTCCGTACTCCCAGACTTCGTAGCCCGTCTTTTCGGCCCGGCCGATTTCGCGGGTCTCGTAGATGTGAACATGGGAATCGATCTTGAGAGGATCAGCCACGTCTCAACCTCCTCGTCATGCTGCAGATGTGCTGCCCTGCCCTCGCTGAAGAGGGCAGGGCAGCCATCGGGTCCTACATGCCGGAACGGCCAACCCACTTGTTGGAATTGTACGTCTCGCCGAAACCGTCGGCAGCCAGCGACAAGAGAAGGCTGTTGTCGATGCCGTCTTCGGCCGTCGGCTCGTTATCGGTCACGCCAGCCTCGTGGTAGACCGAGGCGAAGATGTCCCAGGTCGAATTCAGGTATCCGGCCTCGCAGTCCTCACCGCCGAACATCTGACCCCAGTTGCTCGGCTCCTCGGAAGGAGGTGGTGCCCCTTCGGGAATGCTGGCGCACATCGGCACACCGCCCTCGACGCCGATGGCGCCGAGATTCTGGTTGATGTTGAGCATCACGGTTCCCTGCTGGGTGATCTCGACGTCCCCGACGGGCCAGTCCAGTCCCCGGGCGACGATCTCGTTGCCTTCCGCCGGATTCTCCTTCCACCAGTTCACGGCCTCAAACCATGAGCGCAGCAGTTCCTTCGCCACCTCCGGCTTTTCGGCCATCCAGGTTGTGTTGCAGGCGATGGAGTCGGAAATCAGGCCGCGTTCCCAGGTGCCGTCCGTGCGGCTGCTCTTGAAGAGGTAGGAGTCCTCGCGTTCCTGGGACTGCGTGGAAAACGGGATGAAGTTGACATCGATGTCGAGGGCGCCGCTGACGAAGGAGGCGGTTGCATCCTGCGGCAACATGATCTTGTGCTCCACGGCATCGAAGTCCATGCCCGCGCGCTTGAGCGTCAGCAACATCCACATGTGGTTGAGAAAGCCGTAGTCGGCGGCGTAGGAACGCCCGGCGAAGTCCTCGACCGATTGGATGTCGGACGCCACCACCATCTCGTCGAGCCCGTAGGACATCAGCGGTACCGCGACATGCCTCACCGGGATGCCGGCGGCATGAGCAACGACGGTGGAGTCCATGGTCGTCATCATGCACTGCAGGTGACCGGTGGAGAGTCCGGCGTTGCGTGCCGTAATGTCCTCGATGATCTGCACCTCGAGATTGATGTCTTGAGCCATGTCCTTTTCCTGGACGATGAACCAGGGACCATAGACGGAGACAGGAATGAGGGTGACGGTCACGTCCTCCGCTGCGCGCGGGGCGCTCCCGGCAGTCAGCGTGGCGGCCAGCAACAGGCCGGCGAATAGACCGGTTCCACGCTTCAGTAGTCCTTGCATGTCACATTTCCTCCCTTGGTTGATCTCTCTTACTTTTGCTGAATCTCCTCGCGCATCATGGCGAAAAGCTGTCGCTCGAGGTCGACGTAGCCTGGAAGCGCCAGCATTTCCTCCTTGCGCGGGATACGACGTCCCTCCTTGAACGATACCGGGATGTCGGCCTTGATGCGACCGGGTGAACGGGTGAAGAAGATAATGCGGTCCGACAGATAGATGGCTTCCTGAATGTCGTGGGTGACAGTGACGACCGTGGTGTTCTCGCGTTCGATGATCTCGATCATCATTTCCTGCATTTCCCAGCGTACCTGGGCATCGAGAGCACCGAAGGGTTCGTCCATCAGCAGCACTCCCGGGTTCTGTGCCAGGGTGCGGGCGATTGCCACGCGCTGTTTCATGCCTCCAGAAAGGCTCGCCGGATAGGAATCGCCGAAACCGTCGAGATGGACCAGCTTGAGAAACTCATCAGACCGCCTGCTGCGTTCGTCCCGTGACAATCCCATGATCTTCATGCCGTACTCGATATTCTTGCGTGCTGTCAGCCACGGGAACGAAGTATAGGCTTGGAAGATCATGCCCCGGTCGGGACCGGGGCCGGTGATGGGTTTGCCGAAGATGGTGAGGTCGCCCATCGAGGGGTACTCGAGGCCGGCGATCATGCGCAACATGGTCGTCTTGCCACACCCCGACGGTCCGATGAAGCAGACGATCTCGTTTTCCCTCAGCTCCATAGAGATGTCGTCGACAGCGGTGAAGGTGCCGCCAACATACTGGCGCGTCACGTTGCTCGCCGTGATCGCCGTACGTGCTGGTGCCTGATCAACCGGCATGATCAATCACCGCGTTCACGATTCCACGGGAAGGCGTATCGTGCAGCAAGGCGGAACAGGATGTCCGTTGCCACGCCGAGGAAGCCGATGGTGAGAATCCCCGCCATGATGATGTCGACCTTGAGAAACCTCCCGGCGCGCATCATGACGGCGCCAATGCCGTCCGACGCCGCGACGATCTCGGCGATGACGAGGTACGTCCAGCCCACGGCGATCATGTTGCGCATGGAGTCCACCACGGCGGGCGCCACGGCCGGAACCACGACCTCGGTCACCACCTGGCGCCGTCCGGCTCCCATGGTCAGCGCCGCCTCGATCAGTTCCGGCTGCACCGCCTTGGTGTTGTCAAGGATGAGCGCCACCAGGAAGAAGATGACACCCAGAACCAGCAGGGCCAGCTTCTGCGTGTCCGTCGGGCCGAACCACACCAGGAGCAGGGGAATGAAGGAGGCGGCGGGCAGGTAGCGGAAGGCGGAGATCGTCGGATTGAGAAGCGCCCTCAGCCTCATGAAACAACCCATGGCGATGCCGAGCGGCACAGCGATCAGACAGGCCGCAAAGAAGCTGGCGAAGATGCGAAAGCAACTCTTGAGAATGTCGGCGATGTAGTCCTTTTCCACGAGAAGCGTGATGAGGGCGCCCAGGACTTCCTGGGGCGCTGGCAGGAATCGCTGACTTTCTTCTGGGGTGAGGTAATGGCCGATTTCCCAGATGACAAAAAATCCGGTTGCTCCAGCGAGACCCAGAAGGAGCGTGGTTCTGCCGGAGAGCACGGTGCGCAGCTCGAAGAGCGACAAACTGCGCCGGGCGATCTGATTCGCATCCTCGCCATCGCGCTTTCGCAACCTGATCACGCCGGACCCCGATCGACCGGCCGCACGTAACACATGGATGCATCCTTTCCTCAGGCGCGACGATATCAACAGTCGCTCATGTCGATCAAGAAGCGATGCCGATGCCTTGAACTGAACGGACCGATATGCGGAAATGGCCTATCTGCGGCCGCATCCGGGAGACACCCGGTGATCAGACAGTTCGACTACCTGCGCCCCGACACCGTCGATGCGGCGATCGCCATGAAGTCCCGTCATGGCGAGCGCGCCTGCTACTGGGCAGGCGGTACAGACCTGATGCTGCAGTGGCGTCAAGGCGAGGTGACGATCGATCACTGCATCGATCTGACACACCTCAACGGGCTCGACGGTATCGAGGCCTTGCCGGGTGAAATCAGGATCGGGGCGATGGCGACCCTCGATGACCTTGACCGTGCCGCCTCGATGCATCCGGTCATGAAAGCGCTTGGCGATACTGCTCGGCTGATGTGCACGAAGCAGACCCGCACCCTGGCCACGGTCGGCGGCAACATGTGCAATGCCTCGCCGGGAGCGGATCTTTCGCCGCTCTTTGTGGCGCTTGAGTCCCGCTGTCTGATCCAGGGCCCGAATGGACGGCGGGACGTTTCGATGGAGGATTTCCTCACGGGCGTGAACACGACGGACCTGACGGCGGACGAACTGTTGCGCGCCATTGTCGTGCCGACGCCGCCTGCGCGGCGCGAAGCCAGCTATCGCAGGGTTGCCCGAACGGTCGTTGACATTGCCCTGGTGAGCGCGGCGGTGTCCTTGACCGCTGATGCCGGCACCATAACGGACGCGCGCATTGCGTTGGGATCCGTGGCGCCGGTTCCGGTTCGCGTGCAGGAAGGTGAGAGTGTTCTTGCCGGCATGGCCCTGGGTGACATCGATGCAAAACACCTCGAGGAAGCCGCTGGTCATGCCGCGGCGGTCGCGCGGCCGATTACAGATGTCCGTGCCGGCGCCGGCTATCGCACACGGATGTGTCCGGTCCTCGTCCGTCGTGCGCTCGCTGATGCATTGGGGCGGCTCGGAGGAGACGAATGATGATTCGCATGACCGTCAATGGCCGTGCCTTCGACCTTGATGCGAAGCCGCACGAGCGTCTTTGTGATCTCCTGAGACGCGCCCTTGGCCTTCACGGAGTGCGTGTGTCGTGCAGCGAGGGGGAATGCGGCTCCTGCACGGTGATCATGGATGGTGAACCGGTCACATCCTGCCTCGTCCTCGCCATGCAGGCCGAGGGCCGCGAGATTGTGACCATCGAGGGACTTGGCAACGAGGATAACCTCCATCCGATCCAGGAGGCCTTCATCGAGGAACAGGGGTTCCAGTGTGCTTTCTGCACACCGGGTTTCATCATGGCCGCCAAGGCCTTTCTTGACGAGAATCCCGATCCGACGGAGGAAGAGGCCGCCATGGCCATGAGCGGAAACATATGCCGCTGCGGCGCTTATCCCTACATTGTGAAGTCTGTCATGAATGCGGCAGCGCGGCTGAAGGAAGGGGGATCGGTTTCGAACACCGGTTGACGAGAGGAGAGGGACGATGGCAGCAACGACGGAAACAACGGGACACCGCTCTGCGTGGAGGATCGCCGGCAAGGGCATTCCCGTGAAGGATGCCCGGGAAAAGGTCACGGGTTCACTCAAATACGCTGTCGATCTTGAAGTCCAGGGCATGGTGCACGGCAAGATTCTGCGCAGTCCCCATGCGCATGCGCGCATCGTCTCCATCGACACCACGAGGGCCGAGGCACTCCCCGGCGTGCTCGGCGTCGTCACCCATCACGACACGCCGCAGAACGTCTGGGAGAACGCCTGGTTCAACTATCGCGGCAAGATTCTTGACGGCATCGCCCGCTTCCACGGTGACGACATGGCGGCGGTGGCTGCCGTCAGCGAGGATGTTGCCGAAGCGGCGCTTGGGCTCATTGATGTCGAGTACGAGCTTCTTGATGCGGTTTTTGATCCGGAAGAGGCGATGCAGCCCGAGGCGCCGCAGATACGCGAAGAGGGCAACCTTCGTGATCCCTATGTCGTCGAGTGGGGCGATGTCGCGAAGGGAGCCGACGAAGCGGACTTCATCGTCGAGACCGAGATCCGCTTTGCCAGTCAACAAATGGCCCCGCTTGGCCGCAATGCCTGCATTGCCGAATGGAACGGTGACCGTGTGACCCTGTGGACCTCGTCCCAGACGCCTTCGGAGTTGCGCGACGGCATTCACGAGGCCTTCGGCATTCCGCTCAGCCGGGTTCGCGTCATCGCATTGCCGTCGGGCAGTTCCTTTGGCAACTGGTGGAGCGCCAACTTCATGCTCATCACGGCCCTGCTCGCCCGCAAGGTACGCAAGCCTGTCAAGATCGAGCTGTCCAACGAGGAGTGCATGGCGACGGTGAAGCGCCGGCACATCGAGATTTCCAGAGGCCGCATGGGATGCCGCAACGATGGCACCCTGACCCTGGCGGAGTTCGACCACATCATCGACAACGGTGGTTACGGCTTCAAGGATGACGTCGGCTTCTTCTGTGTCGACAACTGGGGCCGCGCGGAACACGGGCACTATGCCATTCACGGGGTCAACACGAATCTCCTGACCGCGGGCTGCATGCGTGCGGTCGGTGACGTCACCCTGGGTTCGGTCGTGGAAAGGGTGGCCGACATGTGCGCCATCCGTCTCGGCATGGATCCGGTGGAGTTCCGTCTTAAGAACCAGATCAAGCCTGGCGAGCGCCTGCGCATGCAGCACAGTCGGCAGTACATGAAGGGATCGCTCGAGCAGTATCTCGAGGGCATTTCCGAGAAACAACGTCAGGAATGGCCGAAACTCTTTCATCTGTCGAGCGGCTCCACCGACGAAATCCTGCGCAAGGGCGCCGAGGCCTTCGAGTGGTCGTCGAAATGGAAGGGCTGGGGAGTGCCCTATGCCGTGGACGGGCCCAGACGCAGGGCCGTCGGCGTCGGCACCGGGGCCCATGTCTGCGGTGTCGAGTTCGAGGGCAATGTCTCGGCCGTCGTGCGCATCAATCCGGACGGAAGCGCCAAGGTCCACTGCGCTGTCGGCCGGCAGGGCCAGGGGAGCGAGACAACCCAGGCCCAGGTGGCGGCGGAAGAGCTCGGCATTCCGTTCGACAAGGTGGAGATCGAGACAGGCGACACCGATTCCTGCCCCTGGAGTCACGGTTCCCTGGCCAGCAACACCATGTACCGCGTCGGTTGGGCGACACGCGCCGCAGCCAATGACGCCAAGCGCCAGTTGCTGGAGATTGCCGGCAGGGAGTTCTTCGACTCACCCCGCCAGGAACTCGATGTGGCCGACGGTGTCATCTACTCCAGGGACCCCAACAAGCGGAACATCCGCATTACGGTTGAGGAGGCGCTCAATCACTTCCGTGGCACGGACGCGCTGGGTCAGGCATCGTCGATCACCGGCAGGCCACAGGGTCCCATGCCCCCGGCCAGCACGTTCGCCAGGCACTTCGCGGCGCACTTTGTGGATGTCGAGGTCGATATCGAGACCGGCGAGATCAGGTTGCTGGACTTCCTGGCGACCCAGGACAGCGGCACGATCATGAACCCCCAGGTGATGAAGAACCAGATGATCGGCGGCGCCATCTGCGGGGCCGGGTTCGCCATCTATGAGGCGCTGTCCTTTGACGACGATGGCCGCATCCTCAATGCCAACCTTCTCGACTACAAGCTCCTGCGGGCAGCAGACTTCCCCCTGCGCGGCGACGTGATCTACGGAGACTCCTACGACCCGGTGGGACCCTTTGGCGCCCGCAGCGCCGGGGAGGCACCGGCGGCGGCAGCCGGACCGGCCATCGCCCAGGCCGTCTACAACGCCGTCGGCACCTGGGTCGACATGCCCATGACTCCCGAAAACGTCGTCACCGCACTCGACGCCTTGCACTGAGGCCACGGTCCCCGCAGGGCAATGTGACCCCTCGGTCACGCTGCTATCCAGTGGATTGTGGCGTGGATCGCTGCTTTGCGAGCCTGCCAAGACGCGGCCGGGACGCAATTGGCGTCCCGATTCCTAATCGTCAGTTCGCAGACTCCTATTCGTCATGCTGCAGCCGGTCAATTCACGCATGCTCAGTTCGACCTTGGCGAGCACCGGATGTTCTCGCCCGGGGGAAGGGCAACGGCCGCCTCCCCAACGTTGCCGGTCAGGCGTAGTTGGGCCGTTCCGGGCAGTCCGGGTCGAGGGGAAAGATGGGGCGGCGCACCTTGCGGAAGGTGAAGAGGCTGTTGTCGCTGCTCGTCACGCCGACACCGTTGCAGGGAACTTCGGCGGCCGCGATGTCGCTGAAGCCCGCCCGGAAGTGAATGCGTGACTTGAGGATGATGTAGCGTTTGTGGAGGGGTTCGATCCCGACGCTGCGCAGGCATCCCGGATCATAGGGCTCTGTCTGGCGCGAAACGACGACGATCTCGACGTTGCCGGTCTGGAGAACGCCGGATCGTCCCATGGACATCGTCGTTCCCCGGCCCATCGGCACTGTAACGATAAAGTCGCCGTCGGTGAGGGAGCGGACCTTCCCGGTCACGGTGAGCGGCTCCCCCTCTCTGCCGATCTCGGGCATGTCGACCTTGCCGCCGAGCTCGATCGTGACCTCGTTGCCGACGCCGGCAGCTGTCATGGCATCGATTGCCGCTTCGTCGCAGATGCCGAACATGGCGACATTCTCCAGCCCCTGGCGCATGACCTCCTGCAGGACGGCGACCGTATCCTGTGTCCCCCCGGAGGCGGCATTGTCGGCATGATCGAGGAGAATGACCGGACCTTCCTCCATCTGTCCGGCACGGGCTATCGCGTGCTCCAGAGGCTCGGCCTCGAAGAGCCACTCGTCGCGGCGGCGCCACGCTTCACCGAGAAGGCGTTCTGCCACCTCCTGGGCCTCGCCGCGGTCGCCATCAGCCACCGTCACGACGGAGAGGCCGGCATTGTGGAAATCTGCCAGGGGAAAGCCGCCGAAGACGCTCACGGCAAGCAGTCCGGCCTCTTCGGCCTGACGGGCCATGGCGATCATCGATCCCATGGGTTCGTCGTCATGCCCCATGCGCAGGGTCTGGGCGAGAACAGGACGCTGTCCCCATGCCATCACCGGCGTCACCTTCCTGTCGAGGGCATCCACCATGATGCGTCCGGCATGATGGCCGGCCTCGTACATGTCGAGATGCGGGTAGGTCTTGTAGCCGACAATCACGTCCGTGTTTTCAACGATTTCAGGCGTGATATTGGCGTGAAGGTCAAGGCTGATGGCGATGGGGAGATCCGGTGCGGCATCACGGATGCGTTTCAGGAGGCCGCCTTCACCGTCATCGGTCGTTTCGGTGACCATGGCACCGTGGAGGTCGAGGAAACAGACGTCGCAACCAGCCTGAACGGCGTCCATGATGGCGTCGCACATCGCCTGATAGGCATGACTCTCGACCGGACCTGAAGGGGCGGCGTTGCCGGCGACCGGCGTGACGATCTCCATGCCGGCCTCATCGGCAACATCGAGGAAGGCGCCAATTCCCGTCCCGGTTCCCTTGAAACGCCGGTAAACCTCCGGGCCCGTTGGAACGTCAGGCGAGCCGAAACGGGAAAGCGGCGTCGGCACCGGTGAGAAGGTGTTGGTTTCGTGTTCCATCATGGCGACGACCGCGCGCCTGTTCATGGTCGATCTCCCGTTTTGCCGCCTCAACTATCGCAGCGCGGCGGATTGTGTCAAAACCGCATTCGGTGAGGGTCACCCGGAGAGTGGCACCATGCGCAAACGTGGATCCAGGGGTGTCCGGCCGGCGAGTCTGCGCATCTGTGTGACCTGTCGCTGGAGGGCGCTCGATGTCATGCCGGATGGTGACGACCTTCCGGGGAAGCGGCTCCACGACATTGCCTGCGCCATCGCCTCGCCAGCGGAAAGGGAGCGCATTCACCCGATCGTGTGTCTGACCCACTGTCCCGATGCCTGCAATGCGGTGGCGATGCAACGCGGCAAGCCACCGCTGTTGATGACCAGGATGTCTCCCGATCACGACACCGCAAGGGCACTGCTCGACACCCTTCAAGTCTACGACCAGTCGCCTGACGGTGCCGTCTCCGGGAGCGCCGTCGAAACACGTCCCCTGGTTCCGGGTGGAGCACGGCGCCGCACCTGACGTCGTCGGAGTCCAGGACTCCAATTAGGAATGGTTCCGAGTTGCAAGTGGATGATTGTGTTTGCAGTTTTCCTGCCGGGACGCTAGCGTTTTCTTCTAGTTGCGGTGTCGGCTCAAGGGAGGCTCTATTGATGCAGAAATCTCTGTCCATCGATCCGAACAAGTGCACAGGCTGCCTTCAGTGCGAACTGGCCTGTTCGCTTGACAATGAAGGGGCGTTCAACCCCTCCAAGTCGAGGATCAAGGTCTTCAACTTCGAAGGGAAGGGACGCTTCGTTCCCTATACCTGTACCCAGTGTGACGAGGCCTGGTGCGCCGAGGCCTGCCCGACGAATGCCATTTCGGTTGACAGGGATACCGGCGCCAAGGTGGTCAGCGATGCGCTGTGCGTCGGCTGCAAGGTATGCACCATCGCGTGCCCGTTCGGCACCATCAACTACAACCAGTCGACCGGCAAGGTGATCAAGTGCGATCTGTGTGGTGGCGATCCGGAATGCGCCAAGGCGTGTCCTACCGAAGCCATCACCTATGTTGATGCCAACTGGACCGGTCTCGACAGAATGCGCGCCTCGGCTGCCGTGGCCGACGCTGCAGCGCAGACCTAGGGGAGGGAACGCACAATGGCATGGGCTGGAAAGTTACTGCGGGTCAACCTTTCTGAAGGCACCTGCGAGAGTGAGCCTCTCAACATGGAGTGGGCGCAAGCCTATCTCGGCCAGCGCGGTCTTGCGACCAAGTATCTCTCCGAGGAGATCGATCCCAAGGTCGATCCCCTGTCACCGGAGAACAAGCTCATCATGACGACAGGCCCCCTGACCGGGACCTGCGCATCGACGGCGGGCCGCTATTCCGTGGTGACCAAGGGAGCCCTGACGGGTGCCATCGCCTGTTCCAATTCCGGCGGTTTCTTCGGCAACGAGATGAAGAATGCCGGCTGGGACATGATCATTTTCGAAGGCAGGTCACCGTCACCGGTCTATCTCCTGGTGCTCGACGGCGATGCCCGTCTCGTCGATGCCTCGAAGCACTGGGGAACATCGGTCTGGGATACCGAAGAAGCCATCAAGCACGACCATGGCGATCCATTGATCCGTGTCGCATCGATCGGTGTCTCGGGCGAAAAGGGCGTCAAGTACGCCTGCGTCGTGAACGACATGCACCGGGCGGCTGGCCGTTCGGGCGTCGGTACGGTGATGGGTTCCAAGAACCTGAAGGCGGTTGCCATCCGCGGCACGCTGGGCGTCAACGTCAAGGATCCCCGTCGCTTCATGGAAGCGACCGCGGCGGCCAAGAAGGTCCTTGCGGACAATCCGGTCACCGGGCAGGGGCTGCCCGCCATGGGAACCCAGGTTCTCATGAACGTCATCAACGAGACTGGCGCCCTGCCGACGCGCAATCACCGTGATGTCCAGTTCGAGGGCGCCAACAACATCTCCGCAGAGGCCATGGCCGAAGTGCGGGAAACGGACGGCAAGAAGAACCTTGTCACCAATGCGGCCTGCTTCGGCTGCACCATTGCCTGCGGCCGGGTCTCCGAGATCGATCGGACTCACTTCTCGGTTGCCGAACGACCCGAGTACCAGATCATCTCTGGTGGTCTCGAGTACGAGGCTGCCTGGGCGCTTGGCGCGGCCACCGGTGTGGACGATCTGGAAGCGCTCACGTTCGCCAACTTCATCTGCAACGAGCAGGGGCTCGATCCCATTTCGTTCGGCGCCACGGTCGGTTCCGCCATGGAACTGTTCGAGGAAGGTGTGATCAGCACCGACGACACCGGCGGGATCGAGCTCAACTTCGGCAACGCCGAGGCGCTGTGCAAGGTGGCGGAGCTGACCGGCAAGGGCGAGGGCTTCGGAGCCGAGATCGGCCTGGGCTCGAAGCTGCTGTGCGAAAAGCACGGCAGGCCCGAGCTCTCGATGTCCGTCAAGGGCCAGGAGTTCCCGGCCTATGACAGCCGCGGGATCCAGGGCATGGGCCTCACGTATGCCACCTCGAACCGCGGCGCCTGCCACTTGAGGAGCTACACGGTGGCGTCGGAGATTCTCGGTATTCCCGAGAAGACCGATCCCCTGGTGTCCGATGGCAAGGCCGGTCTGGTGCGGGCCTTCCAGGACGCCACGGCGGCGGTCGACTCGACTGGCATGTGTGTCTTTACGACATTCGCCTGGACCCTCGAGGACTTCGCACCGCAGGTGGATGCGGCCTGTGAGGGAGAGTGGACCGCAGAACGTCTTCTCGAGACTGGTGAGAGGATCTGGAACCTTGAGCGGCAGTTCAACATCGCCGCCGGCTTCTCCGGTGCCGATGACAATCTGCCGCCACGCCTCCTCAAGGATGCGGCGAAGACCGGTCCCGCCGAAGGGAAGGTCAACGGTCTCGAGACCATGCTGCCCGAGTACTACGAGGTTCGCGGCTGGACGCCGGACGGTGTCCCGAGCAACGAGACCATCGCGCGCCTCGGGTTGTAGACTGCCGACAATCGGCTGAACTAGGCGGCCCCTTCCTGAATTCGGGAAGGGGCCGCCTGATTCCAGGATCCGGATTTCCTGTTTCCGGCGAATACCGGTGACACCTGACACGACTCATGTGTGCCCGTCGGATGTCATGCCGGCACTGGCCGAAACGGTTTCCAGTGACCTTCCAGTCCTCATTCGACTGATGAAGGATGCTCGGAACATGCTGCATTGCGGCTATTCCGCGACGTGATGACTGGAAACTGGTGTCAAGAGGCTGGTGATCACCCTTGAGGGCGAATGCCCTCAACGGCGAGCGTTCCGGCTACTGCATGCCAGGACGAGTTGCATCGCCGTCGCCGTCACAAGGCCGAGTCAACGTACCCGCGGAAAGAGCGCACATTCCATGGAGCCGCCATGAACAAGGCCCTCGCCCCGGTGGGGTGGGTCGGTTTCGATGGGTTTGTCGTTGTAGGTGATATCGTCGCCGATCCAGTGGGTCGCAAGCGCCCGGCGACGGTTTGCCGTGGAGAGATTGCCGGGCGCGCTGTGATGGGTTCTGCTGTGAAAGACGAGGCAGTCACCGGGGTCCATGGGAGCGTAGACAATTTCGTGGTCACCCTCGATGCAGTCCCAGTCGGGCGGTGCGGGCAGGTCCTCGGGTCGGGCATAGGCGTCGTTCGGATCGAAGTGGACCGAGCGGTAACGCTGGTCGCGTATCAGGTGGGAGCCGCGAACAAACCGCAGCGCAGTCTCGACCGGGATTCGGTCAATCGCGACCCACTGATTGCAGATCTGCTCGCCGGCAACGGCCCAGTAGGCTTCGTCATAGTGCCAGGGGGTCTTGCGGCTGGTGCCTGGCTCCTTCAACAGCATGAAGTCAAAGTAGAAGATCAGTGTCTTCGAACGCATGATCTGCATGGCGATGTCGGGCGCGTGCGACTCCAGGCAGAATCTCCGAAACTGCTCGATGCGCCGCCACATGAAGGTATCGTAGAAGAAAAAGCCGGGCTCTCCCGGCGCCGCGATGTTGTATGCAAGTGCGTTGTCGTCCGCGTTCGCAACCGCGATGCCCATGCCTTCGGCCAGAAGATCAACCCACTCCCGGGAATACACATCCCAGAGCCAGACGACGCCATCCCGCTCGTAGGCTTGGATTGCCTCCTCGGAAACTGTTGCCTCCACCACCTCGAATCCCGGAAGTGCGACGGGATGCTTGATAACCATTGGCTCGGCAGTGGCAGTCACTCGTGTTTCCGTTGTTGAATGCGACCAGTATGGCGCAGGCCGCACGGCGGACAAAGCGTCCTCAGATGGATGTCCCGGCGATCACTATGGGAGGGGCGGCACCGCGAACCTCAAGTGCGCAGGCCTCCGAATCTCTCAGGTGCTGCCACTGTGGGAGGCCTTGTCTGGGAAGCAGGGTAGCATCGCCCAGCATTTTTCGGAGCGGAGCAGGTGGCCCGAGCCGCCAACGATCTTCTTCCGGTTCTGGGTCAAGATGGATTCGTGTGATCATCGCTCTGCGATGGTCACCGGGAAGGCGGCTGCCTGTGGAGTCACGGATCGACGGTTTTCAACCAGAGATCGAACACTGCTCCATTGGCGCCGGTCACGGGATCGGTCGCGGGCAGAGGAACGTTCCGCACGGTCTCGCGTATGGCTTCCCGGGAAGCCTCGCCCTCGCGTCTGAGGTCGGGGCTCTGACCCGGCGGATAGGCGCCGACCACCGAGAGGCCCGGTTCGTCGTCGAGTCGACAGTGGCCTACGCCGGCAGGAATGATCGCCACATCGCCCGCCTTGACCGAAAAGACGGGACCGTCGGGGCCACCGAACTGGACGACCGCGCGACCCCGGGCGATTCCCACCACCTCGTGGGCTTCGGCGTGGTAGTGGTGAAAGGAGTAGATTGCCTGGCCCTGCCATCCATTGCCCCAGCCGTTGTCATGGAAGGCGCGCTCGACATCATCGTCGGGATTGTCCGTCGTGAACGTCAGCGCATCCCTGTAGAGAATCAGGGGAAGCTTGGGGTTGTTGGGGATATCTCCGCTGTCCTCGATGATCCGATGCACCACCTCGACCAAGATCGCCTCCCTTCGCAAGCGACTCCTATGGTCCTCCCAATACCTCGCGTCTGCAAGGTGGCCGCCAACAGGTCCCGGAAACGAACCCCTGGAGAATCCTCCCATCGGGCTTGTATGAGGACCCCTGCTGTCAAGGGGTGGTCGTGTTGCGATTTACCGCATTGTTCAGGTTCTCCTCCGGAGGAGCTGATCGGCGTTTGGTCATGCCGGGTCGGAACGTGCTTGCACCGGTCGCGCCTTGAGGCGCGCACCCAACTTGTATCCGGGCGGTCGCCGGCGACCTCGCCGGTCCATCCCTCGATCCCGCGTGCTGCGGGCACCACGTTCCGGAGGTGGGACCCATCTGGATATCGGCGTCTTTCAGCCCAGCCCGATGTCGGTCACGCACCACCCGGCCCAGCGCCGGCCGCGTCCGGCCGGTCCGGGAACTCGGGGTCTCGGGCTCAGGCGACGCGGGCGCCGGTGGGCACGAGACCGGTGTTGGCGAACCGCCACAGGGCGACCAGGAGCTTGCGGGCCAAGGCCACGATCATGACCCGGCGGATCCGCCCCCGGGCGCCGGCGGTGCGCGTCTCGAACCACCGGGTCAGCGCGCTGTCGGGCTGGAAGCGGACCCAGCGCCAGGCCATCTGCAGGATCTGGGCGCGGATCCAGCCGGGCCCGTCACGGCCAATCCCCTGGTCGCGCTGGACGTCGCCACTGGCCCACGGGGTTGGCGTAAGACCGGCCCAGCTCGCGAGTTCGCGCCGGTTGCGGAACTGGCGGTAGAAGACCTCGTGCGTGAGCAGGGTCGCGTCATTGGCGCCGATGCCTTTGAGCCGGGCCAGCGCCGCGATCGTCACCGCGGGTTCGACTCCCGTTCCGGGCGCCGGGCATTCGGGCGGTGCTCCCTTCAGCGCAGGCGTCGTCCGCGGCTGCAGTACCGCATCGCGCTCTGTCTCCACCTCGGCCAACTGTTGCTGCACGAGGGCGAGCCGCCTGGTCAGGCGCTCGATCTCCCGACGCGCCCGCGGCGGCAACGGCTGGCCGAGCGCGGTGCGCACCTCGCTCAGCATCGCCGCAAAGCTTCGGGACCGTGGCTCCAGGCCAAACACCCCATGCAACGTCAGGAGCCCCTTGACCGTGTTCGTCAGCGAGGTCCGCTCCCGGACCAGACGCTGGCGCTCCCGGAGCAGGCGCTTGTGGTCTTCCTCCTCGACGCTCGGCACCCGCACCCGGCTCAGCACGGCCGTATCGCCCCGGTCATACGCCAGCAGCGCGCGCACCATCTTCTTCGCGTCGATCCGATCCGTCTTGCGCTGCTTCGCCTTGCGGTTCACCAGCAGACTCGCCGGATCCAGCACCACCGTTTCCAGACCCATCTCCTGCTGCAGCCAGCGCGCCAACCAGAACCCCTCATAGCCGGCTTCGTAGCACACCCGCACGGTCACGGCCCGGTCCAGCGCCCGCTCCGCCCGGCAGCGGCGCTCCTCGATCAGGCCCTTGAGGCCCACGACATCCGCGGCGCGGAGTGTGTGCAAGCCAATCTTCTCGCCCTGCGGGCTCTTGATCCCGACCACCCAACTCTTCCGGCTGATCTCGATCGCGACATACAATGTGGTAGCCTCGACACCGGTCGGCGCCGCGGGTTCGATCCCTGAGGACATCGTGAGGTCTCCTCTTCAAGAGTGAAAGATCGGCACTGTAGCGCCGACCCCCAACGGGGCCTCATAGGATCTGGAT